>JBFWRV010000001.1:0-432010 GCA_050248715.1 Hyphomicrobiaceae bacterium
GTGCTGGGCCTTGCGCTCAACGAGTTCTACTCCTCCATGCCCCTCTATCGGGCGATGGGCGATATCATCTGGAACTCGAGTGCCGAATACATCCACATCGCCATCCCCATGTTCGTGATGCTGGGCGAGATCCTTCTGCGTTCCGGCATCGCCGTGCGCGTCTACAATGCCATTGCCAAGTGGCTCTCCTGGCTGCCGGGCGGCCTCATGCACGCCAACATCGGCACCTGCGCCATCTTCGCGGCAACCTCCGGATCGAGCGTGGCCACGGCCGCCACGGTCGGCGTCGTGGCGCTGCCGCAGATCAAGATTCGCGGCTACAACGAGCCCCTGTTCCTCGGCACGCTGGCCGCCGGCGGCACGCTCGGCATTCTCGTTCCGCCGTCGATCAACTTCATCCTCTACGGCCTCATCACCTCGACCTCGGTGCCGCGCCTGTATCTCGCCGGCATGATCCCAGGATTGCTGCTGGCGGGGTCCTTCATGCTGATCGTCCTGCTCTATTGCCTGGTGAGCCCCGAGAAAGGCGGGGCCAAGATCGAGACGAACTGGAGTGAGCGCCTTGCCAGCCTCAAGGAGCTGGCGCCTCCGCTGTTCATTTTCTTTGTGGTCGTCGGGTCGATTTATCTTGGCTGGGCAACCCCAACAGAGGCTGCCTCCATGGGGGTGCTGGCAGCCTTGATTCTTGCCGCCTATGAGCGGTCGCTGTCATGGAAGATGCTGCGCGCCGTGTTCGAGGGCACGATGCGCACGACTGCGATGATCATGCTGATCATCATCGCGGCACAGTTCCTCAATTTCGTGCTCGCCACCATCGGCCTCACCGACGGCATCGCCGACCTGATCGAAAGCATGGGCCTCGGCAAATACGGCACCATGGCGCTGATCGTCATCTTCTACCTGATCCTAGGTTGCTTCATGGAGACCATCTCCATGATGATCCTGACCACGCCCTTCATCTTCCCCATCGTCACCAAGCTCGGGTGGGATCCCATCTGGTGGGGCGTGGTCTTGACGATTCTGATCGAGGCCGCGCTCGTGACGCCACCGGTGGGCCTCAACCTCTACGTCGTCCAGAGCCTGCGCGAGCGCGGCGCGATCGTCGACGTCATCCGCGGCGCTCTGCCCTTCGTCATCGGCATGGTGGCGCTGATCGGACTTCTGATGGCGGTCCCGGACGTGGCGCTGTGGCTGCCGAACTGGGTCATGGGCCGAGGATGAGCACGACGCTTGGCGTGGATGTCGGCGGTACGTTCACCGACTTCTTCCTGGTGGATCACGCAACCGGCGCGACGCGTACGCACAAGGTCGCCACCACCCCCGACGATCCCTCTCGTGCCATCATCGAGGGACTGGGCGCCATCGCCCCGGGCGGCCTCGCCTTCCTCGCCCACGGGACGACGGTTGCCACCAATGCGCTGATCCAACGGCGCGGCGGGAAAGTCGCGCTCATCACCACGGCGGGCTTCCGCGACCTGCTGGAGATCGGACGCCAGACGCGGCCGAAGATCTACGACCTCAAGGCCGATTATCCCGAGCCGCTGGTGCCGCGCGAGCACCGCTTCGAGGTAGCTGAGCGCGTGGGCCCAGCGGGCGAGGTCCTGCGCCCGCTCGGCGATGCCGAGATCGCCCGCGCGGTAGCGGACGTGAAGGCGAGCGGCGCGGAGAGCGTGGCGGTCTGCTTCCTCTTCTCTTTCCTCAACCCCGAGCACGAGTGCAAGGTCGGCCGGGCCCTCAAGGAGGCGCTGCCGGGCGTCGAGGTCTCTCTCTCCTGCGACGTGCAGCCGGAGTTTCGCGAGTACGAGCGGCTGTCGACCACCGTGCTCAATGCCTTCCTGCAGCCGGTGGCGAGCCGCTACATGGCACGCCTCGAGGCGGCCGTCGGCACGCGGGCGGCGGGCGCCGGGATCGGCATCTGCCAGTCCTCCGGCGGCCTCATGTCGGTCGCCCGCGCCGCGGAGATGCCGATCCGCACCGCACTGTCGGGGCCGGCAGCCGGCGTGGTCGGCGCGGTGGCGGCCGGCGCGCGCTCGGGCCGCGGCGACATCATCACCTTCGACATGGGCGGCACATCCACGGACGTCTGCCTGATCCGCGACGGCAAAGCGGAGATGGCCTTCGGCCGCAGCGTTGCCGGCTTCCCGGTGCGGCTGCCGTCGATCGACATCCACACCGTCGGCGCCGGCGGAGGGTCGGTGGCCCATATCGGCCGTGACGGGCTGATGCGCGTCGGGCCCATGAGTACCGGCGCCGTGCCGGGTCCAGCCTGCTATGGCCGGGGCGGGCAGCAGGCCACCGTCTCGGACGCCAACATCGTGCTCGGGCGCCTTCCGGAGGAGCTGATCGGCGGCGGCATGCGGCTCGACAAGGGGCTCGCCGAGGCAGCCATCGCCCCGCTGGCCCAGGCCCTGGGCCTCGGGTTGCGCGAGACGGCACTCGGCATCGTGCGCATCGTCAATGCCAACATGATGCGGGCGATCCGCGTGGTGTCGATCGAGCGCGGGCATGATCCGCGCGGCTTCACCCTGATGCCGTTCGGCGGCGCAGGCGCACTGCATGCCGTCGAGATCGCGCGCGAGATCGGCATCCGCAGCATCCTGGTGCCGCCGGCGCCGGGCATTCTGTGCGCCGAGGGCGTCGCCGCCTCCGAGCTGGAGGAGAGCTTCGTTGCAACCTGCCGCGTCCCCCTCGAAGGCGACCTTGGGATCGTAGCGGCGGCCCTGGCGCGCCTGCAGCACGGGGCCAGGGAGTGGCTGGCGCGAGAGGGCGGTGCCGGGGCGGGCGGCGGGCAAGAGATCGCCGTCGACATGCGCTATATCGGGCAGAATTTCGAGCTACCGATCCCCATAGATGAGGGCATCGGACTGCCGCCCGCCGACACACTCAGGCGGGCCTTTCTCGAAGCGCATCAGAAGAAATACGGTCACCACGATCCTGCCGCCGCGATCGAGATCGTCAACGTGCGGCTGAGCGTGCGCAAATCCCGCGTCCGCGCGGCCCCCCGGGCAGCGGGCGCGCGCGGAACGGCAACTGGCACCATGCGGCCGGTCTGGTTCGAGGCCGGTCGCGCCACCGACACGCGCTTCGTGGACCGCAGCGCGCTCGCACCGGAGACGCAGCTGAAGGGGCCGATGGTCGTCACCCAGTTCGACGCCACGACGCTGGTACCGCCGGGCAGCCTCCTGACCGTGGAGGCGAGCGGCAGTCTCCTGATCGAGGTAGACCCATGAAGCCCGAGAGCGTGCCGCTCGACCCCATCACGCTGGAGATCATCTGGAACGGCCTCAAGTCGATCAACGACGAATCCTGGATCACCATCCAGAAGAGCGCCTTCTCCACCAACATCAAGGAGCGGCACGATCACTCCACCGCTATCGCCGATGCGCGGGGGCGCCTGATCGCCCAGGCCGAGATGTCGCTGCCGATCCACCTGGCCTCGCTGCTCGACCTGATGCGCATCCTGGTCGCGCGCTACGGCGATGACATCGCCGAGGGCGACCTTTTCATCGCCAACGATCCCCATGTCGCCGGCGGCACGCACCTGCCCGACATCAACATGGCGATGCCGGTGTTCGCGGAAGGCCGGCTCGTCGCCTTCGTCTCCAACCTTGCTCATCACGCCGATGTCGGCGGCGCGGCCCGGGGCTCCATGTCGGGGGGCATGTCGGAGATCTATCAGGAAGGGCTTCGCATCCCGGTCATGCGGCTCTACCGCAAGGGCGAGCTTGATGCGGAGCTGTTCGATCTGCTGCTGCTCAACATGCGCCTGCCGGCCGAACGGCGCGGCGACCTCAACGCGCAGATCGCGGCGTGCCGGCTGGGCGTCGAGCGCATGCAGCAGCTGTTCGCCCGCTATGGCACGGGCGTCGTGGAAGGAGCCTTCGGCCAGATACTGGAACGCACCGCCCAGCGCATGCGCGCCGGTATCGCCACCATCCCGGACGGCCGCTACCGCTTCGAGGACGTGCTCGACGACGACGGCCTCAAGGCGCGCGACGTGAAATTCGCGCTCAGCGTCGAGAAGACGGGCGAGCGCATGGTATTCGACTTCACGGGCTCCTCGCCGCAGGTGCCTGGCAACGTCAACCTGACGCTCAACGCCGTGCAGTCCTCGGTGTGCTACGCGCTGAAGGCGCTGCTCGATCCGGAGCTGCCGAACAACCAGGCTGCCATCGATGCGGTCGAGATCGTCGCGTCACCGGGCACCGTTGCGAACTGCGTGGCGCCCGCTGCCGTGGCGCTCAGGGCCAACACCTGCCAGCGTGTCATCGACGTCGTCATCGGCGCACTTGCCGGCGTGCTGCCGGAGCAGGCCATCGGCGCGGCCAACGGTGCCAACACCAGCATGGTATTTGCCGGTGTCGATCCCAGGAACGGCGAGCCCTACGTCTACCTCGAGACGCTCGGCGGCGGCATGGGCGGGCGCAACGACCGCGACGGCAAGGACGGCGTGCAGGTGCACATCACCAATACGTCGAACCTGCCCGTCGAGGCGATCGAGATGGAGTATCCCCTGCGAGTCGAGGAGTACGCGCTGGTAGCGGACTCCGGCGGCGCCGGGCGCTTCCGCGGCGGCATGGGCCTGCGCCGCAGCGTGCGGCCCGTGGGGCACGTGTGCGAGTTCAACGGCGTTGGCGAGCGCTTCCGCCATGCGCCCTGGGGCATCTTCGGCGCCGAGGCCGGCGTGCGCGGACGCTTCCTGCGGCAGGCTGTGGACGGAACGCGCTCGGAGCTGCCGCCCAAGACGGGCCGCATGGAGTTGACACCGGACGAGGCCGTGATCGTCGAGACACCGGGCGCTGGCGGATACGGTCCCGCGAGCGAGCGCTCGGCAATGGATATCGAGCGCGACCACCGCACGGGCAAATTCAGCGACGCCTATCTGCGGCGGCACTTTCCCCGGCGGTTCTCCTCCCCTTGACGGAGAGGGCTTTGGGGTCGAGTGGAACCGTGCGCTGTGTTCCTCGGACCCCCTCCCCGCGGCATGTCGAAGACATGCCTTCGGCATGATGGGGAGGGGAGACACGAGCAATAGGACGGGAGGACGTCACATGGCCAGAAAATCGCTACGTCAGCGCGCCATGAGTGGTGAGACGATCCCCGGGGCCATGGTGTTCGAGTGCTTCACGCCAGGCATCTCGCAAATCCTGAAGCTCGCGGGCTGCGAGTACGTCATCTACGACATGGAGCACGCGGGCTTCTCCATCGCGCAGCTCAAAGAGCAGTGCGGCTACTGCCGCGGGCTCGGCATCGCGCCGATGGTGCGGGTGCCGCGCGGCGAATACCATTTCCTGGCGCGCGCGCTCGATGTCGGCGCGCAGGGCGTGATGGTGCCTATGGTGGAGACGGTCGCGCAGGCGCGCGCCATTGCCGAGGCGACGCACTATCCTCCGGCCGGCCGCCGCGGCGCCGCCTTCGGCTTTCCCCACGACGACTACGAGCCGGGTGACCCCGCCGCCAAGATGAAGGCAGCGGATGCCCGCAACCTCGTCATCGCCCAGATCGAGACCGAGCGCGGGCTCGAGGCAGTGGAAGACATCGCGGCCATGCCGGGGATCGATTGCCTGTGGCTCGGCCACTTCGACCTGACGAACTTTCTCGGCATCCCCGGCCAGTTCGAGCACCCGCTCTTCCTCGCGGCCATCAAGCGCATCATCGCGGCCGGGCGCAAGCACAAGAAGGCGCTGGGCTACATGGCCGCCGATGCGGGCCTGGCGCGGCAATATCGCAAGCTTGGCTTCAACATGATCGCCGCCGGCACCGACCAGGGGATCCTCATGGCCGGCGTCCGCGGCATCCTGTCGACGGTCGGCGATTGAGCGGGCCGCCGCTCACGCGTGCCGCAACTCCATGGGCTGCGCCACGGGCGGGAGGCGGACCGGGCGAAACATCAGGGCAATGGCGACGGCACCAAGCCCGATCGCGAACGATCCGATGTAAAGCCAGGCGTAATGACCGTAGGCATCGAATACAAATCCGCCAGCCCACGGGCCGAGCGCCATGCCGAGGCTCGCGAACATGGACACCGCGCCGAACGTTGTGCCCATGATCCGTGGCCCGAAGTAGTCGCGCACGAGCACGGCGTAGAGCGGCATGACCCCGCCGTAGGCCAGGCCGAAGACGACCGACAGCGTGTAGAACTCCCCGAGCGCGCCGACGAACAGATAGGCACCGATCGCCAGCGCCTGGACGAGCAGCCCCGCGACGAGGGTCGGCTTGGCGCCGATCCGGTCGCCAATCAGCCCAAGTCCGATCCGGCCACCCAATCCGGAGAAGCCCGCAAGGCTGAAAACGCTCACCGCAAGCATCGGCGACAGGCCGCAGAGCGTGGCGTATGTGACCATGTGGAAGAGCGGCCCCGAATGCGCGGCGCAGCAGGCAAAATGCGTGAGCGCAATGGCCGCGAGCTGCGGCGTGAGAAGCGCTTGCATGCCCGACAAGGGATAGTCGCGCTCGCCGCCCGATGCCGGAGCTGGCGAATCGCCCGCGGCGGCTGCGGCCATAGGCGGCTGCCGCACCAGCAGCGCCGCGGGGATCAGCAAGACCCAGGCACCGATGCCGATCATCAGCATGGCCGTGCGCCAGTCGAATGCGACGAGAAGCCATCCGGCAATCGGCGAGATCGTCATCGATCCGATGCCCATGCCGGCCGAAACGAGCGCGGCAGCCAAGTTGCGGCGATGCTCGAGCCATCCGGTTGCGACCGCCATCATCGGTGCGTAGAAGCTGCCGGCGGCCGAACCCAGGACAATGCCGAAAAGCAGCTGGAATTCATAGAGCGTGGCCGCGCGGCTGGCGGCCACGAGGCCGGCGCCGAGCAGCACGCTCCCTGACAGCACGACGACGCGCGTGCCGAACCGGTCGGACATCATGCCCCAGAGTAGGGCGGTCGCGCCCATGAAGAGGAAGTCGAGGGTCGCCGCCGTCGATATGCCCGTGCGCGTCCAGCCGGTGTCGGCTGCTATCGGCTGCAGGAAGACGGCCAGAGAGAAGATGGAACCCATGCCGATGCAGGTCAGCAGCATGCCCGCAGCGACAACGACCCAGCCGTACGACACTCTCATTCTTGCACCTGACGACGATGCGAGCCGCGCCGCGACGGCAGCCCGAATTTTCTTGCGGCCTGAAATGCGGCGCGCACGTTAGGGCAAATATGCGCCCGTGGAAACAATCGGGTAGTACCTCGCCGTGCCGGCGGCTCAATCGTAGGGCGCAGCAGGTGGCGGCTGCATTGCGCCGAGAGTCGGCTCTGGATCGGCACAGCGCGGCTCCGCCCTTTGCGCCCTACGGGAGCTGCAGGCCGAAGGCGTCGCGGAACACGCGCTCGCCCGTCCGCGTGACGGCGACGGCGCGCGTGCCCTCGAAGCGGCGCACCCAGCCCTTGTCGAGGGCGCGCGCGCACAGGGCTGCGCCGACGGCACCGGCCAGATGCGGGCGCCGCTCGCTCCAGTCGAGGCAGGGCCGGCACAGGACGCGCCGGCCGGTCCTGCCGCGCGCAGGGGCCAGGCCGTCGATGTCGATGCCGATGCGGCCGAGAAGCGCGATGCCCGAATCCGTAACCACGCCTGCGTCACCGGCGAGTTCGACCTGGCCGCCGCTGACCATCGCATCGGCCAGGGCCACGCCGAGCCGGCCGGCGAGATGGTCGTAGCAGGTGCGGGCGGCCCGCAGCGCCGCATCGCGCGGCCCCACCGTGAGCGTGCGCCGGGCCGGCGCGAGATCGGAGGCGACCTGCATGATGCTTTCCATCATGCGCGCCACGGCCGGCGTGGCGAGGCGGTGATAGCGGTGCCGCCCCTGCTTCTCGACGGCCAGCAATCCTGCCGTGATCATGCGCGCGAGATGGCTGCTTGCGGTCTGGGGCGCGACGCCGGCCACACGGGCGAGTTCCGTCGCGGTGAGCGCGCGCCCGTCCATCAGCGCATGCAGCATGCCCGCGCGCGCCGGATCGCCCGCAAGCGCTGCGACTTCAGCAAACTGGGCATTGCTGGCCATTCAAATCTTCTCCAATTGCGCGTGCGTGCCGTGTCCCGCCGAATGACGCCAGCATAGCAGGACGCTGGTGACAGGTTCTGTCAGGAGTGGCACGCGCCTTACTGCGGCACGGCGTAGATCCAGGGGTGGCTGGCCCGGTCACGCGACTGGAAGGCGGCAATCTGTGCCTCCCGCGCACGGGTCAGCTCGATCTGGTCGAGCCCCTTGAGCATCCCCTCCCGCAGCATGGCGTCGATGGTGAAGGAGGTCTCCTTGCCGCTCGGCGAGATCACGACGCAGCGGTGCAGGTCGATCTTGACCTTGCCCTTGCCCTGGGTTGCCTCCACCTCGGCGGCGAGCTCGTCCACGACCTTGGGCGGCAGGATGACCGGCAGCACGCCATTCTGGAAGCAGTTGGAGAAGAAGATGCTGCCGAAGCTCGGCGCGATCACGCAGCGGATGCCGAACGCCTGCAGCGCCCACACCGCCGCCTCGCGCGAGCTGCCGCAGGCGAAGTTGTCGCCGGCGATGAGGATGCGGGCCTCGCGATACTGCGGCTTGTTGAGCACGAAGGCGGGGTCCTCCGAGCCGTCCGGCTTGTAGCGCCAGGACTCGAAGGCGTAGGGGCCGAGCCTGGCGCCCTCGTAGTCGCGCAGGCGCTCGATGCGGATGATGATGTCGGTGTTGATGTTGGGGCGCATCAGCGGCGCGGCGGGGCCTTCCAGCACAGTGAACGCTTGCATGACGTGAAACTCCGGCTCGGGGCTTGGGGCTCAGATGGCGCGCACGTCGACGATGTGTCCGGCGAGCGCGGCAGCGGCGGCCATCGCCGGGCTTGCCAGGTGGGTGCGGGCGCCGGGCCCCTGGCGTCCCACGAAGTTGCGGTTGGAGGTCGATATGCTGCGCTTTCCCGGCGGCACCGTCTCGTTGTTCATGGCGAGGCACATGGAGCAACCGGGCTCACGCCACTCGAAGCCGGCGCTCTTGAACACCTGGTCGAGGCCTTCCGCCTCCGCCTGGCGCTTGACGTTCTCCGAGCCCGGCACGACCCAGGCGCGCACGCTCCCCGCCACCTTGCGGCCGCTCGCCACCGCGGCGGCGGCACGCAAATCGGAGATGCGGCTGTTGGTGCAGGAGCCGATGAACACCCAGTCGACGGGCGTCCCCGCTATGGTGGCGCCGGGTTTGAGGTCCATGTAGTCGAGGGCGGCCTGCAGGGCGTTGCGGCGGTCGCTGTCGGCCACTGTTGCAGGATCAGGGATGCGGGCGTCGACGCCCACGACATGCTCCGGGCTGGTGCCCCAGGTGATCTGCGGGACAATCCGTGCCACGTCGATCGCCACCTCGCGGTCGAACGCCGCGTCGGCGTCGCTCGGCAGCGTGCGCCAATCGCCTACGGCCGCGTCCCAGGCCTCACCCTTCGGTGCGTAGGGGCGGCCCGAGAGAAACGCGAACGTCGTGTCGTCGGGGGCTATCATGCCGCACTTGGCACCGAGCTCGATCGACAGGTTGCAGATCGTCAGGCGGCCCTCGATGTCCAGCGCGCGAATGGCGCTGCCGGCATACTCTACCGCGTAGCCCGTGCCGCCCGCGGCGCCGATCACGCCGATCAGGTGCAGGATCATGTCCTTGGGCGTGATGCCCGTGGGAAGTGCGCCGTCGAAATTCACGCGCATCTTCTTCGGCCGGCGCTGCACGATGGTCTGCGTGGCCAGCACGTGCACGACCTCGCTCGAGCCGATGCCGAATGACAAAGCCCCCATACCGCCGTGCGTGCAGGTGTGGCTGTCGCCGCACACGAGCAGCGTGCCCGGAAGCGTGATACCAAGCTCGGGCCCGATCACGTGCACAATGCCCTGGCCCGGCTGTCCGAGGTCGAAGAGGCGCACGCCGGCCGCCTTGGCATCGGTGCGCATGCTGTAGAGCCGGGGCGTGAGCGCCGGGTTGGTCTCGGCCGTGCGGCCCGGCATGGTGGAGATGATGTGGTCGAAGGTGGCGAACGTCAGCTCGGGGTTGCGGACGGGAAGGGCCCTCTCCTTGAGCGCCTTGAAGCTTGCCGACCCGCCGTCGTGCATCAAATGCCGGCTGACGTGCAGCAGGGCGTAGCCATCGCCCAGATCGGCGACCGCGTGCCGGTCCCAGATCTTGTCGAAGAGGGTTTCTCCGCCCATACGCTCTTCCTCCATACGCAAATTGCGGCAACTCTGACGGTCCTGTGTGCCTGGCGCAAGACGTGCGGCCTGCCGCGAGAGCAGAGCTGATGCGTTGGCGGCCGTGGGCGTCTGCCCGGGAGCCCCGGATGCGCGCTGGGGGAGCCGACCCGTCTCGAGGTCATGGGCGCGCGGACAAATGCATGGGTTCCGGCCCTCGCCGGAATGACGTCCATGGTGGCGCCGGTCGCGTGAAACTGCCGTCATCCCGGAAACTGGCGTGATCCGGCCAAGGCCAGGGCCCAGTGCGCCTGGCGGCAGGATGACGGAGACCGCGAGGTATGCGCGCTTAGTCGCGCGCGGCCGTGGCGATGCCGTTCCAGATGCGGATCATGCCGTCCTGCCCGGCCGAGAGGATGCGGCGGCCGTCGCTCGAGAAGGCGACAGCATGCACGGCCCCGGCATGGCCGCGGAACACCTTCGGCGGCCTGCCGCTGCGCAGGTCCCAAAGCTTTACCTGCCCATCCTCGCCCGCCGAGGCCAACAGCCGGTCCTCGGGGCCGAAAACCACGGAAGTGACGCGGCCCTGGTGCGCCTGGAAGGAGCGCTGAGGACGCGACGAGGATGTCGACCATAGCCGCACTGTGCCCGAGGCGCTGCCGCTCGCGATCCTGCGACCGCCTGCGGTGATGTCGAGCGCGCTCACCGCCTCT
The DNA here is from genome assembly GCA_050248715.1 of Hyphomicrobiaceae bacterium. Lineage (GTDB taxonomy): Bacteria > Pseudomonadota > Alphaproteobacteria > Rhizobiales > Hyphomicrobiaceae > AWTP1-13. The sequence goes on from JBFWRV010000001.1 coordinate 10,838, forward strand.
CCATGCCTGCGCCAGGTGCGCGTGAGGCTCTTCGTATCGGTGCGCCAGAGGCGGATGCCGCGGTCCTGACCGCCCGCGGAAGCCAGCAGGCTTACCCAGCGCGCGCCCGCGATCGTGGGGCCTGCGTCCTGGCCCTCGAAGATGGCAACCGGCGCCGCAGGGTCGCGGATGGCAAACACCGCCACCGCATTGGTGTGGCTGGCGACCGCGAAATGGTCGTCATCGCCGATGAACGCCAGCGCCGAGATGGACGCCTGCTGATGCTGGAAGGAGGCCAGCCTTTCGGCGCGTTCCAGGTCCCACAGGACGATGGTGCCACCCTTGTGGCCGGTGAGCGCGCGGCGCTCGTCGACCGCGATGGCCGTGGCCGGACCCTCGTCGAGCTCGATTGCGCGCACGAGCGCACCGGAGCCCGAGTTCCAAACCTTGAGCGTGCCGTCAACCCCGGCCGAGACGATCCAGCGGCCCTGGTCGGCCGTGGCCAGCCCCGTCACGGCACCGCGGTGGCCGGCGATGCGCGCAAGCGGCGCCAGGTCCGTCGCCTGGCTCGTCACGACGCCGGCGCCCCGCCCTTCCACGCGCGGAATCTTGTCCTGATAGGCGACGGCGAGACTGGCGATGCCGATGCCAATGAGGAGCTTGTAGGCGAGTGATCGCCAGCGACGCGAGGGGAGGCGCCATCCGCGCACGCGCTGCGGCTTCGGGGCTCGGCGCGCCAGCACCGCCGGAACGGGTCGAGGGGCGCTGAGGACATCCGTGACCGGGGCTTTCGCCACCTTCGCGGCGCTTTCGGCGGACGCGACATCACGCTTGGGCTTGCGCGCCTTCTCCTTGGGCGCGGAGGCAACCTTGACATTCGATGCGGTCTTCTTCGCGGGTGCGGCCAGCCGCTTCTTCTTCCAGGCATCGAAGAAGTCGAGCACCTTGCCGCGCTGGGAGATCTCGGGCTTCGGCGGCGGAACGGGCTCGTTGGCCGGCGACGGCTGCGCCGCTGCGGGTGCTGCCGGGGGTGGTGCGGGCGCGGGGACGGCGGCGGCTGACGCGGATTCCGCCGCGGGCTGCGGCGCCGGCGCGGCAGCATCGCCGGTGCGCAGCCGCTCCAGCGCACGGCCGAGCCCCAAGCCGCGGCGGCGCCTGGGCTCCTCCGCGAACAGCATGTCGCGCCACACGGCCACCGACTGCGGCCGCTCGTTGACATCGAGACGCAGCGCCTTGTCGATGGCGGCAAGGAACTGGGGCCGGTAGGAGCTGAGCGCAACATCGCCGGCCGGCACGTACTCGTCGCTCACCATGCGCGAGGGCGCGTCGGGGGGGCGCTTGCCCGACACGGCGTGATAGAGCGTGGCGCCCAGCGCGTAAATGTCGGTCCACGGACCCTGCTGGCGCGTTGTCGTGGCGTACTGCTCGTACGGGCTGTAGCCGGGCTTCACCAGGGCGCTGACCGTCTTGGTGTGCGACGCGATCTCGCCGCGCGCCGAGCCGAAGTCGATGAGCACCGGCGAGCCGTCCTTGCGGACCATGATGTTGTCGGGGGCAATGTCGCGGTGCAGGTAGTTGCCGCCGTGCACGACCTCGAGCGCCTCGAGCAGAGGTTTCAGCAGCTGGTCGAGCTCGGGCTGGCGGGGCGCGCGCTTGAGGTTGCGCAGCCAGGCCTTGAAGCTGCCGCCCTCCTCGAACTGCAGCACCATGTAAGCCGTGTTGTTGGCGCGGAAGTAGCGATAGACCCGCACGATGTTGGGGTGGACGAAGCGCGCCAGCGTCTGCGCCTCCTCGATGAAGCGCTCCAGGCCCCACTTGTAGTCGCCGGCACAGTCCTGCGACCGCGGCACGGCTTCCCTCGTGGCGCGGCGGGCAGCATAGTCAGCGGGAAAATATTCTTTGATCGTCACGAGACGGGCGAGCGCCATCTCCTCGGCCAGGTAGGTGATGCCGAACCCCCCTGCGCCCAGCACCCGCTTGATGCGGAAATCGCCGACCAGCTCCGTCCCGTCCGGCAGTGCCAGCAGGTTGGATTGGGACGCCGAGTTGGGTTGCATCGCCATTCCCATCACGGCCTACGGGCCCGAAACGGCCCATGAACACGCGCACGCAGGGAGCGCCCCCCTAGCAGTCGCAGCCTCCTTCGTCTCCTCACCACGACTGCTGTCCCGAGGCATACCGGCCCGGGCAAAGCACCAAACGGAACCGCCCGAGCGTGCAGGCAATAATGTGGCGGAACGATGGGCTCACCGCGCTCAATCCCGTATTTGGCGCGGGTTTCAGGCGGGCGGCCATGTTCCTGCCCTCATGCTCCTGCACCGTTCTACTCAAAGAGTAGCAAATGCCGCCAGTACTTGTTTCGGCTGCCGTGTTCGCCATCGCCCTGTGGGCGGCGGCCGGTTTTGGCATTCCCGCGGTCGCAGCCGAGCCCCCCGCCTCCCCGGTCGTCGCGTCAGAGGCTCCACAGTCCGCCTCCGGGCAGGAGAACGCAGGTGCGAATCGCGATGGCAACATATTGCCTGCAAACGAGGATTGGCACGATTCGCTCGCCAGCGCGGGGGCGCGGGCGCGCGAGATGGTGGAAACCAGCGCCACCAAGGTGCCGGCGCTCCTCATCGCACTGTCAGCGATCCTGGCGCTGCCTCTGGTTGCCCTCCTGTCCTATCTCGTGCACGCCGCCGGCCGCCGCAAGGCGCGGCGCGCCGCGATTCGCACGGGCGACAGGGAGCCCGACCCGATGGAGCCGACCGCCGAGTGGCCGGACGGTGATGCCCTGGCCCTGGCGTCGCACGATGCATGGCTCAGGCTCGAAGGCGGCGGGGCGGAGACGCTGCCGCTCGCCGGCCACACCATTCGCATCGGGCGGCACCACGACAACGACATCCGCTTGCCCGACACGACCGTGCATATCTACCACGCCGTCATAGAGCGGACCCAGGATGAGGCTTTCTTCATAACCGATTTGAGTGGGAGGATGGGCAACGGCATGCGCATCAACGGAGAGCGCCTCGACCGCGTGCAACTGAGCAACGGCGACGTGATCGAGCTGGGGCGCACGCGCCTGAAGTTCGAAAGCGCTTCTATTTGAGACGCCGCACCAAACTCCTGGCGGACCATGGCAAGAAGGAGAGGACGATGAAGGATGAGAAGCGACCACCGGCTGAGCAGACACCGTCCCCCGGCAGCGGATCCTTCCCCAACCGCATCCTGGGCTCCCTGCGCGACGCCCTGAACGCGGCCAGCCGCGACGACCGCTCGGGCGAGATCAGCATCGCCGCGCCGATCGATCCGAAGTCCGGGAAGGCAGCGGCACCCGAGGTGCAGAAGGTGGCGCCTCCAAGCGCAGCCGCACCCGCTGTGCGCAGCCCGGAACCACCGGCGCCGCAACCGCGCGCGGCGGCGCCGGACGCGCCCCGGGAGGTCAAGCCGATCACCCGTGAGCAGAAGCAGGTCGAGGTGAACGAGCCGACAACGAACGCGCTGCGCGGCGGAGCCCCACCCGTCCGGAGCGACGTCGGCAAGACCCAGATCGTGCGCGGCAAGCCCAAAGTGCTGCGCAGCGCCTTCCACGCCGATCCCGTGGTCGGCTGGCTGGTGATCGTCGGGGGGCCGGGTCTTGGCGCCTTCCGGGCCATCTTCGAGGGCAACAACGCCATCGGCCGGGGCAAGGACCAGCGCATCCCCGTCGATTTCGGCGATACGACGATCTCGGCCGAGGCCCAAGCCTATATCCGCTACGACTCGATGGACCGGTCGTTTCTGTTCGTGCCGAACCTTTCCAAGACCAATGTTGTTGCGATAAACGACAAGAAGCCGACCGGCGCGGTGAAGCTGGAACCGATGGATGTCATAACCATGGGCCGCACCCAGCTTGCTTTCGTGCCGTTTTGCGGAGAAGAATTCGACTGGTCGGAACTGTCCGACGCCAAGGAGTAGGACCGGCTTGGACTATGCGAGCCGCACAAGCAAGGGTGCGAGGGGCTACCAGGAGGACGCCGCGCGTGTCCAGACCGAGCCCGCAGGCCTCGATTCACCCGCCCCGGAGCAGACGGGCAGCTGCGAACGGCTGACGGCCGTTCTGGCCGACGGCATGGGCGGGCACGCGGGGGGGGCACTTGCAAGCTCTACCGCGTGCGAGATTTTCCTGCGCGCCTACGCGACCTCCGTAGAGGCCGACGTGACCGGCCGTCTCAACGAGGCGCTGCAGCTCGCCAACGAGGCGATCGCCGCCTGCGTCGAGAGCAACCCCGCTCTCAACGGCATGGGCTGCACCCTCGTCGGCGTGGTGTTCGAGCCTTCCTCCATCGACTGGGTGAGCGTCGGCGACAGCCCGATGTTCCTCGTGCGCCAGGGCGAGATCTTTCTGCTCAACGACGATCATTCGCTGGCGCCGGAGATCGACAAGCTGGCGGCCGCCGGCAAGATGACATGGGAGGATGCGCACGCCGATCCGCGCCGTCATTTCTTGCGCTCGGCGCTCACGGGCACCGAGATGGAGCTGATAGACCGCTCGCGCCTGCGGCTCGAGCCCGGCGATATCGTGATCATCGCCAGCGACGGCATCCAGACCCTGAGCCGCCCCGAAATTCTGCGTGTCGTGGAGGCGCATGTGAGCGGCGGCCCGCCAGCCATCGCCGACGCCCTGCTCGCCGCCGTCGATGACGCCGGCGACCTCTATCAGGACAACACCACCGTCGTGGTGGTCAGCCCGAAGACGGAGTGAGACCGAGCGCTTTGCGCAGGCTGCCATGATAGTGGCCGAGCGCCGGCTCGTTGCGGCCGAAAGTGATGTGCGGCTGCGCTCCGGCGCCGAAGCCTCTCTGGATGTCGAGACAGACGGGGAAGTCCTCCGCATCGACCGTTCGCATCAGTAGATCGAAGTTGCGCTCCCAGTGCCGCCTTGCCTTGTCGCTGTCGGGCGGGGTCGGCGTGAAGAGCGCCGCCTCGGCGATGCACTTGGCCGTGTCGTTGCCCACAGGGAACGACCGCCACGTCTCGAAATGGTCGCCCTGCCACACCAGCAGGGCATTCGGAAACAGGGTGTAGACGATGGCGCTGTGCTTCAGGAAATCCCAGCCGTTCTCGGGCTCCCCTTTCAACTGAAGCATGGAGCGGCGGGGAATGATGAGGCGGCCGTTGCTGCCGAAGGCATCAAAGACGTTGACGTTGGGCTGGAAGATGGGCCCGACCGTTTCGCGATGAAGCGTCGCCACGTGCCAGGTCTCCAGGAAGGTGTCGATCACCAGCTTCCAGTTCATGTCCTTGGCGAGCGTCGCCGTCTTGTAGTGGCTGTAGCTGTCGAGCTTGTAGGAGGCGATCTCGGGGGCAAGCCCGCCGAGGAGGCCGTCCACGTCGATGTCGCCGCCGGGGGTCGATTGCACCCAGATGAGGCCGTGGCGCTCGGCGACGGGGATCGGAACCAGGCTCAGGTCCTCGCAGGCAAGGCCGGGGAAGCCCTCGGCGGAGAGGCGGATCAGACAGCCGTCGAGATCGTAGGTGAAGGCATGATAGGGGCACACGAACATGCGCTTGCCGGAGCCGGAGCCGGTTGCGACCTTGGCGCCGCGATGCCGGCAGACGTTCAGGAACGCCCTGAGCCTGCCGTCGCCGGCGCGGACTACCAGGACCGGGACGCCGCTCAGGTCGTCGGCGCGGTAGTCGCCGGGTTTCGGCAGCTCGCAGGAAAGGCCGAAGAACAGCGGATGGCGCTTGAACAGCAGCTCGCGCTCGTGCTCGGCCTGCTCGAGGCTCGTATAGGTGGAGACGGGATTGAAATAGACCGCATCGGCGAGTTCGGTGGTGTTGCGGTCGACGAAGTCGAGCACCCTGCGCGTCAGGGCGACCTGCGTCGCGTGCTCCATGGGCTCCTCCCGGTGACCCTGCGCCACCGTCGTTACGGCTGCGGCGCCGGGAACCTTGGGGCCTGCGGCAAGGCACGTCAACCAACTGCCCTTGGCCCCTCACTGGCCTCGGATCCGAGCCCCTGACCCGATCTGCGGTACCGAAGAAGCCGACCCGACGCCAGACTTCTGCTAAGGTCGCTGGCTTGACGCTGTCACCATGAAAACTGGCGACCACCCCGGTGCTTGCCTGCGCCGCCGAAGGTCGGTATTGCCGGCACACATCTTTCAACCGGGTCTGGCGCTCGCCGATGGCTGATGCCGGAGACAGGCCCGGATTCGACGGCGACGGTCACCGTATGAGTCACGCACAGAGGAAGGCGACATGAAGGTTCTCATTATCGGCGGCGCGGGGATGATCGGGCGCAAGCTCGCCGAGCGGCTGGCAAAGGAAGGTGCCCTCGCCGGCAAGGGCATTTCCAAGCTCACGCTGCACGACGTCGTGCCCGGAGCTGCCCCCGCGGGCGCCAAGATGCCGGTCGACATCGTCACGGGCGACCTGCCGGCAGCCGGCGAGGCCGACAAGCTGCTGGCCGACCGACCTGACGTGATCTTCCACCTGGCAGCCATCGTCTCCGGCGAGGCCGAGCAGGATTTCGACAAAGGCTATCGCATCAACATGGATGGCACGCGCGGCCTGCTGGAGGCGGTGCGCAGGGCGGGGCACAAGCCGCGGCTGGTGTTTGCAAGCTCCATTGCCGTGTTCGGCGCGCCGTTCCCGGACGCCATCGGCGACGACTTCTTCAACACCCCGCTCACCTCCTACGGCACTCAGAAGAACATCTGCGAGCTGCTGGTGACCGACTACAGCCGCAAAGGATTCGTCGACGGCATCAGCATCCGCCTGCCCACTATCTGCGTTCGGCCGGGCAAGCCGAACAAGGCGGCGTCGGGCTTTTTCTCCAACATCATCCGCGAGCCGCTGGCGGGACAGGACGCCGTGCTGCCGGTGTCGGAGGGCGTCATGCACTGGCATGCCTCCCCGCGCGCGGCCGTCGGCTTCATGCTGCATGCGGCGGCACTCGAGGGCGAGAGGCTAGGCTGGCGCCGGGCGCTCACCATGCCGGGGCTCGCCGTCACGGTCGGCGAGCAGATCGCGGCGCTCAAGAAGGTCGCCGGCGACAAAGTGGCGGCGCGCATCCGCCGCGAGGCCGATCCGTTCACGGAGACGATCGTCGCCGGCTGGCCGCGCAAGTTCGCACCCAAGCGGGCGCTGGAGCTCGGCTTCAAGGCCGACCAGAGCTTCGAGGAGATCATCCGCATCCACATCGAGGACGAGCTTGGCGGCCGCGTCGCCTGAGGCGGAATTCGTCATTCCCGCGCAGGCGGGGAGGTGGATCCACGCAAGCAGAAGGCGTGCAGGTCCCGACGACGGCGCCTGCAACGATGAACGCGGGCGCCGAGCCAAAGGCATCGGAGGCCCAACGTGCAGCGCCGGCGAAACTCAGCTTGCCGGCCGGTGCGCCGTGTGTGCTCTTCGGTGCGTGGAGCATGCGCGGCTCACTGGACGAAATGGGGGACTTCGTCGGCGGCTGCAGGAGGATGCGCGCCGTTAGGCTTGCGCGGCATATTCTCGGGATCGTCGCTCTCGGCCTTGGTCTCGACCGGCCAGAACAGCATGCCAATGAGCACAAGCAGCACCACAAGCGGGATGTTGCGCGCCAGCAGCTTCGCGCCTCCTATGGCCGCCGTGGCGCCGTCAGGCGTGGTGAGGAGCGCGCCGAGCGCGGCAATCGGCAGCTGCACGGCCGCTTGCGAGGCCGCGTCCGTAGCGACATCGAGCGTGTCGGCCTGCTCCGCCTCCCGTTCCGCGATCTCCTCCTCCTGCTCCTTGACGTTGACGACGAGGGTCGCCACGAAGCCGATCAGGGTGAAGCCTCCGGCCAGCATCAGGTAGGCGTAGGCAGAGCCGAACCTCTCGACCAACACCACAGTGAGGGCAGCCGTGCCGAAACCCAGGGCGACGAGGAAGGGCACGGCCACCGAGGCGCGCGCGAGATACTTGGCGATCATCGCGCCGGCGGCCGACTTCGCGTCGTTGATCAGGCCTCGAAACATGGCCGGTGCCCTTCAATCAGGAATTTGCCCGATAGACCGAGTAGGCTCACGATTTCCACAATGCGCCGAGAACGAAGCCCAGCACTGCCGCGACCGCGAGCGTCGCCATCGGCTGGTCCTTGACCGACTTGTCGACCGCGCCCTTGAAGTTGCCGGCAACCTCCTGCATGCGCTCGCCAGCCTCGCGACCCTGCTCGGCCACGCGATTGGCGATGTGCTCGGCTTGCTCCGCCGCGCTCTTGAATTGATCGGTGGCCTTGTCCGCCATCCGCTCGAACTGGTCCGTCGCCTTTTCCTTGATGTCGTGCGCCGCGCCCGAGTAGCCCTGGCTGCGGGTCTGGGTCTGTGCCATTGTCCTTGCTCCGAGTTTGCTTAGCTGAAGCTGTTCCGAAGAGACAACGCTGCTGTCCGCAATTCGTTCACTCGGGGAGCTCGGGCTTTTGCTCGACGAGTGCGTGGCTTAGCGTCACACTGAGCGCGATCAGCAGCGGCACGGCCACAAACGCGCCGACAGGCCCCCAAAGCCACGTGCAGAAGGCCACGGCCAGAAATACCGCGAACGGATTGAGCTCCAACCGGCGCCCCATCAGCGCCGGCGTCAGAAACTGACCCTCGACGCAGACAATGGCGAGAAAGATCAGGGGGGCCACGACGGCCTCGGTCAGCGTCGGGAAGGTCAGGAGCCCCGCGACCATGAGAGTGCCGACAACGACCGCCGGGCCTATGTAAGGCACGTAGTTGAGCACCCCCGCCAGCACCCCCCAAAGCAGCGGATTGGGCAAGCCGACAGCCCAGGCCAGGCCTGCCGTCACGATACCCAGGCAGAAGTTCACGAGCGTGAACGTGCCGAAATACGTCGTCATCTGCTCGTCGATATCGCGCAGCGCCCGCAAGGTGGCCAGGCGCGAATCGCGGTCGCGCAGAAAATAGACGAGGGCGTTGCGCAACCGCTGCTGATAGACGAGGTAGAAGACGAGCGCCCCTATGCACAGGACGAATTGGCTGACGGCCGGGGTGACGACTGAGAAGATGGTTGCAACCATCGTATCGGACTGGGCCTCGACCTTGAGCGTGGCGCCCGTGCCCGCACCGGCGCCGATGGTGTTCAGCGTCTTGCGGATCTCCTCCAGGGCCACAAGCGGCTGGTTCATCGTGCGCAGCTTGTCCTGCAGCAACACGCCGATCTCGCTGGCGCGTCCGAGCCAAACGCCGATCGGCGTTGAAAGCAGTGAGAGCAGGAGCACGATCAACAGGGCCAGGGCGAGCGTGACCCCGACCGCGGCGGCCACGTGCGGCACGCGGTGCGCCTGCATCCACTTGACGATGGGAAGCACGATGGTGGCGATCACCCAGGCGAGCACGACCGGCACGATGACAGGGCGCCCCACATAGGCGCACCACAGCAGCGCCAGCACGAACAGGCCGATCAATGCCACCTGACTGGCGCGCGTCAGGGGATCGCGCGGTTGCGGCTCTGCCGCACGCGCACCCTTGGAGCCCGCTGCGGTCTCGTGCCCGTTTTTCGGCCTTGCCGTACTCGTCATGGTGCCGTGCTCCGCGACAGGAAGGTCTCCTTGATCACGCGCCCCGCGCTCGCCGCCTGCGACCAGACGGTGGCCCAGTTCGAGGCGCTCTTAATATCGCTGAGCGTGCGCAGCAGGCGGGCACGCTGCGCTGCCGGCGTCAGCTCGATGAGCTTCGCCCACAGCGCGTCGATGTTGTAGGGGGCAGCCGCGATGTCGGCGCGCACCGGCACGATTTCGTCGGCGGCAAAACCGAGGTCGCGGCCGGCGGCCTGCATGGCGCCGCGGATCGAGCCCGCCTTGCCGTTGGCGCCAGCGGACAGGTCGTAGGGCGGTTCCCATTCGCCGAACGGGCGCAGCTGATCGATGTGAGTGAGGACAAGCAGCATCGGCGGGCGATGCCGGTTGGGTGCCGCGGCGAAGTGGGCGCGGACGGCGGCAAGGGCGCGCGCATCGACGTCGCGGGCCGCGCGCGCGGCAGAGACCACCCACAGCACCATATCGCAGTCGTCGGCGGCCTCGAGCAGGGCCGGGATCTGCGCGTCGCCAGACAAGCCCGGGCTGTCGATGACGAGCGCGGTCGGCAGGCCTTCGTGCGTCAGCCGATAGCCGGCAAAGCGCGCCGTTGCCGGAAGCGCATCGACGGCAGCCTCCACGGCGTTGGCGAGGGCATTGACGAGGGTCGACTTGCCGGCGCTTACCTGGCCGGCCACCAGGATGCGGATGGGCTCGGCCTCGCGCACCTGGGCTTGCGCCATGTCCTGCCGCGAGGCAGCAGATACGTGCGCGCGCAGTTGCGTGTCGGTGACGAGCAGGTTGCCGCCGTAAAGGTCGATGGCCGCCCGCCCGATCTCCCTGACGAAGGCGCGCCCGAGCCGGGCCGCCACATGCTCCCGGCCGGCCTCGTAGAGTCGGCGCGTGAACTGCTCGCGCAGCTCGTGCGTGGCGGCCGTTACCGGGTTGAGCAGGCGCACGACGCGCCACAGGTCGTAACCCTTCTCGGCCAACTGGATCGCGCCGCGCCAGCGATAGAGCCACATCAGCTGCGCCACGGTTATGCGATCGCCCAGCGGAAAGCTCTCGACTACGAAGCCGCGCAGGTTGGAACTGGCGCGCTCGATGACCGCGAGCGCCTCCGGCACCGTGAATTGCAACAGCGGGTCGCCGCGCTCGGGATGCAGGCGCCGCGCCACAGTCTCGATCGTCTCCAGGGCGAGGCCGAGCACTGCATCCCGGCTCGAAAGGCGATCTGAACCCACCGTTGCCGCGAGCTTCCTCACATCATCCCAGGCCTCGGCCTGACGCGGCGACCAGCGGCCGTCCGTGGGCTCGGCGGCGGCGTCCGTTTCCGGAGCCAGCGCAGAAGGCGGGGGCAGGAGAAGCCGACGCTGCAAGGCATAGACGGCGGCAACCACCGCGCAGGCGACGATCGCCCAATGCAGGAGATAGCCCTGCTGCCAGAGCCACACGCCTCCGAGCGGGATCAGGCTGGCAGTTGGCAGCACCAGCGCAACCACCAGGAGTGCGACGCGGGGTATGCTGGGCGATGCAGGAACGCGGCGTTCCTTGCCTGGCTTCGTCATCGCTGGCCTGCTCCCCTGTCGCCCGCCCCGCGCGCCTTCGCCAAGCCGAAAGCCTGCTGCAGGGCCTCGCGGTAGACCGACGCGACCTCCGCCGTGCGCCGGCCCTGCTGGCGCCGTATCAGAAAATAGGTCGCAGCCTTGCCCATCGCGTAGGTGGCGGCGAAGCTTGCCGCTGCAGCGGCCGCGGCACCCGCCGTCTGACCGTATACCGGGATCAGCTTGACCAGTTGCCGCACACCGAAGCTCGAAGCCGTACGGACGAGCACACCGACGCCGAGGGCAGCCGCGAACTCGGTGTAGGCGCGCTTGTCCCAGGTCGCACCGCAGAGCTTGGCAAGCTGCTGCAGCATGGCCGCCTGTACCACGGGCACCGCGACCGCGCCGGCCACGGGCACGGCATCGCTGGCGCCCGCCGCGAGAGCAAAGCCCAGGATATGCGCGCCGAGCTTGCCCGACAGGGTATCGTCATTGGCGCCAGGCAGCTCGGCGAGCGCGACGGCCACCGCGGCCGGCGCCGCAGAGATCAGCGCATCGATGAAGGCTTCGCGGCCGTAACCTGCAGGATCGAAGCCGTCACCGGGCTGCGTGAAGTCGATGGGCACGAAGGTCGGTGCCTGCCGGCCCGGCAGGCCTACGAAGGCGCGGCGCTGGTAGGCGAGCGCGCGGACGAGATCGCTGGGCACATCGGCTGGCCAGGGCTCGGCGGCGAAGGGGTAGGGGACAATGTGCCTGCCGCCGGGCGGGTAGGCCTCGTGCAGCGTGGTCTGCGCGACGACGACGGGCCAGTCCGGGTGGCGCACGCGGGCGGCGCGGATGACGTCCAGCACTTGCTGCTGCTCGGAGTCACGGACCTTCATGACGGCCAGCAGGAGATGTGCGCGCCCTTCGCAGAAGGCAATGTCCTCGGCCGGGTCGTAGGCGACCTCGCCGAGACCGCGCGTATCGAGAAAACGCAGGATGGGGGCCTCACCTGGAAAATCGAAGACGCGTGCCGTCTTCGTGCAAGCCTCAAAGCCGCTGCCGATCTCCGCGTCGCGGGCCTGCGTCAGCTCGCGGATGATCGACGTCTTGCCGCTCTGCACCTTACCCAGCAGCCAGACCACCGGGGCCGATTGCCGGGCACGTTCGGCGATGGGCGCCTGTGCTGCCTCAGAGGTGCTCATCGCCTGTCCATCATCGTCGAATGCTGTCCCAGAACGCGCCAGCAACGGCTGCGGTTTCACCCAAGCCCAAGTCTACGTGGGGAAGCGTTCGCGCGCATCAAGAGCGCGGGCTTGACTGGAACCGCAAACCCATACGCGGCGTTCCCCAGCTGAACTGTGACAACGGGCCACCGCGCCGCGGGGCCAAGAGCCAAGGAGCTTCGTCGTGGGTAACCTGCTTCACTATGCGCTGGTGTTCCTCATCGTCGCCCTGATCGCTGCGGCGGTCGGCTTCGGCGGCGTCGCCGGCTTCGCCATGGAAGCCGCCCGTCTGCTGTTCTGGGTGTTCATTGTCCTCTTCGTCATCTCGCTGATCGCCGGATTGGTGCGAAGGGCGTAACTGCCTCGCATCCTGCGGTCCGGCCAAGTTCCTCCCCGGTGCCTGGGTGGTCTTCGGATCGCCTGGGCACTGGCGTTTCTGCGAAGTGCTGAGGCAGGCAACCCGCCAAAAAAAGGGGCCCGGCGACGGGCCCTTTGGCGCTGGATTGCGACAGGCGCGCTCACCAGTAGGGAGGGGCATTGTAGTAGCTGTGCGTCTTGGTCTCCCAATTGCGGTCAGACCAGGAATCATCGCTGAACGCGGGAGCATCGCGCAACTGCGCTTCGGTCACGCCGGTCTCGTAGCCGTCGAGCTTGATGTTGTACTTGAGGGCCGACCAGGGGAGAGGATAGTGACTATGGCCGAGGCCGAGAAAGCCGCCGAAGCTCATCACGGCGTAGGCGACGCGGCCCGAGACCTTGTCGATCATCAGGTGGTCGACCTCTCCGATCTTCTTGCCTTTCGGATCGTAAACGTTCGTGCCCTCCACATCCTCGCTCGAAATGAGCTGACGGTTGGGGTGCGTTGTCGCATAAGCCACGGGTGAATCTCCATTGCAGTTTGATCACATACGTCAACTCGGTATCTTCCCCGCTGTTCCCAGTGCGCCGAGTGCGACGCCGCTTCATCTTGCTCACGGGAACTTCGCCGCCGGCACTACGTTGATCCAGCGATGCTGCATGTCGGGGAGGAGGCCAATCGTGACCGAGACCGTGGAAGGAAAGATCAGGGAGACGCCGGTCGAGGCGCGGCAGGGAACAGGTCCGAGGGCCACAGTCACCGTGCTGACGTTCTCGCTGTTCATCGCAGCCGTGGCCGGCAGCGCACTGCTGGCCTACTTCGTCGCCTCGTGAGCAAGGCGCCTACCTGCGCCGGAGGGTGAGCGCGGTCCAGCCGGCCCGACTCGTCTGATCGAGATGCTGGAAATCCGCGTTGAGATAGCGGGCGCGCACCTCGCGCGCCTGCCCATCGAGCAAGCCGGAGAGCACGACGACGCCGCCGGGCCTGAGCGCGCGGCGTATCGCCGGCGCGAGCGCCAGGAGCGGCCGGGGCAGGATATTCGCAAGGATGAGATCGAAGGAGCTCGCTGCACGCAGCGCGGAGTGTGCGAGGCCTGACCCGTCGAGGATTGCCACGCGCGGGCCGACGCGGTTGAGCCGGACGTTCTCTCTGGCCACCGCCGTCGCCACCGGATCGTTGTCGACCGCCAGCACGCGAGCATTCGGCAGAACGCGGGCAGCCGCAATGGCCAGCACGCCGCTGCCGCAGCCGAGATCCAGAACGCGCGCGAAACGGCGAGCTCGGGCGAGGCGGTCGAGAGCCTCGAGGCATAGCGCCGTCGTCGCGTTGTGGCCGGTGCCGAAGGCCTCGCCGGCCTCGATCTCGATGGCCGTGCGGCGCATGCCGCCGACGCGCTGGCGGTCATGGCTGCCGTGCACGCGGAAGCGCCCCGCGGCGATAGGCGGCAGCGAGGCCTGCGACAGGGCAACCCAATTCTGCTCGGGAACCATCTCGACGCTCAGCGCGCCGAGCGTGCCGGCAAGCGGCGCCAGGACCTCGTCCAGGGCGGCGCGCGAATGCTCGCCGTCGTAGTAGGCCTCCACCACGAAGCCGGCCGGCGGCGCCTCGAACAGCGTAACGGCCAAGGCTCCCGGCGCGTCCGGCGCGCCCAGGGCGTCGGCGGCGGCACGCCCAGCCTCGATGTCGGCAGCGCTCACGCGCAGCTTGAAGAGTGACATGGCCGGCGTTGGAGCACGCCCGCGCCTGCCGCGCAATCCGTCGCAGCAACCCTATGGCCTGGCTGGCGCCTTCTGCTCGTTCTCCTCCACCATAACGTCGACCACGACGCTCCCGGCCTTCTCGAAGACGAGGGTCAGCTTGAAGGTGCCGTGAGCATCGAGGCGCTTCTTGATCCCGGTCAGCAGCACATGCGCTCCCTTGATCGTCAAATCCACCTCCTGTCCGGCCGGAATGGGAACGGCCGGCAGCGGCTTGGAGGAGAGGGTTGCTCCCGCATCTGCCGCCTCGCGCAGCTCCACCTTGGCGGCCACGGGACTGGACGCGCGCAGCAACCGCTCAGGTGCGCCCGACGTGTTCTTGATCGTCATGGAGACCCGGGCAGCGCCGCCGGTTCCGGAGGCGGCGAACGTCCAGGGATGCACGATCTCGAGGCCCTTCACCTTGTGGCTACGCGCCATAGCCGCCAGCGGCGCGAACGCCACCGCCAGCAGCACGACGGCCAGGGGCCATGAGCCCGGCGCAGGATCGGGCTCAAAACGCCACCGCCACGCCAGTCAGGAGCCGCCAGGTCGGCTCTGCTTGGATACCGTTGAGGTGGTTGACGACGGGCACGCCGACCGACACGAAGCCGGTCCATTTGTCGTGTCCGAGGCGCAGGCCCGGCGACAGGTAGACGACGTTGCCGCCGGAGAATGGGTCCTTCACGCCGGCCTCCACCGTGTAGTCCTGCCACTCGCCATTGAGCTCCAGCACGAGGTCGAGGGTGTGCGAGGGAGCGGCCGCCACCTCCTTGTGCGGGTGCCGCTTGCCGCCGCTCTTCGGACCGCCGTGGTACATGGGCTCGGGCAGCGGCTCGGCCGGCGAGGCCGACGTCGCACCAAGGCGCATGGGGCCTCCAGGAGCCGCGAGGTCGCCCGTGCCAGCCAGGCGATAGGAGACGGCGGCGTTGTAGTGGAAGCGGTCGCCGAGGTCGGTGGCCTGCGCGCCTTTGGTAGCCAAGTGATAGAGCACGTTGGCATCGAACGACCAGGCCCCCTCACGCCGGGTCACGGCGAGGCCGAAGAGGCCGTCCCAGGAACCGCTGCCCGGCTGGAACTCGGTCTCGAAGCGCACACCGTAGTTGTCGTCGACATCGGTCCGTCCCGTCGGCGCCTTGATGCCGAGCAGCAGGGCCATCTCGGTGCGGGTCGCCCGGTTGTTGAGGAACCGGTATTGGCCGAGCACGGAGAGGTCGCCGATGCCGGCGGAATCGCCGCGCACATCGACCGTGTTGCCGGCAGGCCCGTGCGAGTGGTGACCCTCGCGGATGTCCTGCCGGATCACCACAGGCAGCCGGGCGATCACGGTGAGGTCGTTGGTGAGGCCGTAGGCATAGACAAGCGTGGGCGCCAGGATCGCATCCAGGCTGTGCACGTGCAGATGCTGGCCGGCGAACGCCTGCAGTTGGGCATCGCTGAACGGATCGACCTTGACCGTCTCGAAGTAGACGGCCGCGGCGCTCGAGCCCTGCTCCAGGGTCGTGGCGGGGATGGTGGCGATGGGTCCGCCGCCGCCGGCGGATGAGACGCCGGAGGGGTGGTGGGGATGGGCATCGGGAATGAAGGCGAGCATGGCCATGGCCACGCCGGGTAGCAGTCTCGAAAGCATGTGGACTCTCCACGAAGAAGCAAACTGCGCCCGCTGGGGCGCACGACTGGCCGGCGCGCCGGCCATGGCTTCACGCGGAGAGGGGCGGTGCCCGGCTGCCGATGCCGCCGAGGCTGAGACGTGCGGCAAACGAGCTTGCGCGTTCCGACAGCGGCCGCAGGACGGCCGGCAGTGCAAAGACGATGGCGACAAAGAGGATGGCAACGGCGAGCGCCGCCTTGGCGAGCGTCACGCAGGCCGGGCAATGCTCACCGGAGGGTGTCTTGACGGGCTTGCCGTCGCTGTCAAGCTCGCCCCACACGGGACCGTGCGGGGTGCAGATGACGAGCACGCCGAGCACTTCGTCCGTGATCTGCATTGCCTTGCTGGCGGCACCGTTGCCGAACACGCCGGCAAGCACATTGCCCAGGAGCGCAATGATGCCGAGCCAGGCCACGAGGTGCTTGCGCGTGAGCGCGACGGTCATGGCTCCGACACTAGGCGTGAGCTGCGCCATGGGTCAATCGGTTCGGGTGGCGCACTCCACAGCGTCTTGTTGCGGGCTCACCTTTTGGCGGCGAGCTCGCCTGCCAGCGCCCGCTCGATCAGCCGACGCGTGTTCTCGACGCCGTAGAGCGCAACGAAGCTGCCGAAACGAGGTCCTCGCTCTTCGCCCAGCAGCACCGAGTAGATGGCGTTGAACCACGCGTTCGACACGCCCGGCTTGTCGGGCGTGGCGCCCTTCGCGTTGAAATCCTGGTAGCGCGGAATGCTGCGCCCGACGTCGTAGATGAGGCCCTGCAGCTCCTCCGCGGTGGGCGCTTCACCGGCCTTGCCGAGCACCTCGCGCAGCGCGCGCAGGGCCTCCGCCTCGACCTCGTCGGGCAGGCGGAAGGTCTTGCGCGGCGCGACGAAGTCCTCGTAGTAGCGGACCGCATAGCCCGCAAGCTGGTCGAGCAGCGGATGCGTCTCGGGGCTTGCGTCCGGCGCGTGGCGGCGGATGAAGCCCCACAGCACGTCCTTGTCATGCGCATTGGAGGCTGCCACGAGATTAAGCAGCAGGCCGAAGGTGATCGGCAGCTCGGCAGCCGGCGGCGCGCCGGAATGGATGTGCCACACCGCATTGTCGAGGCGACCCCTCGCATCCTGCCGGGGATAGGCGGCGAGGAATTGCAGATACTCGTCCACCGTGCGCGGGATGACGTCGAAGTAGAGCTTCTTGGCGGCCTTCGGCTTCTGGAACATGAAGAGCGAAAGGCTCTCGGGGGAGGCATAGGCCAGCCACTCGTCGAGGGTAAGGCCGTTGCCCTTCGACTTGGAGATCTTCTCGCCCTTGTCGTCCAGAAACAGCTCGTAGTTGAAGCCCTCGGGCGGTGTGCCACCCAGCGCGCGGCAGATCTTGGACGACAGCGTCACCGAGTCGATCAGGTCCTTGCCGGCCATCTCGTAGTCGACGCCCAGCGCGGTCCAGCGCAGCGCCCAGTCGGCCTTCCACTGGCACTTGACGTTGCCGCCAGTCACGCTCGTCTCGACCTTCTTGCCCGTGTCGGGATCGACGTAGACGACGGTGCCCTTGCGGGGATGGCGCTCCACCATCGGCACCTGCAGGACCTTGCCGCTGGTCGGCGAGATGGGCAGGAATGGCGAGTAAGTGGCGCGGCGCTCCGGTCCCAGGGTCGGCAGAATGATGTCCATTACCTTGTCGTAGACCTTCAGCATTCTGAGCAGCGTCTCGTCGAACATGCCGGCCTTGTAGCACTCGGTGGCCGACAGGAACTCGTACTCGAACCCGAAGCGGTCGAGGAAGCGGCGCAGGCGCGCGTTGTTGTGCGCGGCAAAGCTCGGATACTCGTTGGAGAACGGGTCGGGCACGGCCGTCAGGGGCTTGCCGATGTGCGCGGCCAGCATCTCCTTGTTGGGCACGTTGTCCGGCACCTTCCTCAGGCCATCCATGTCATCGGAGAAGCAGACGAGCCGGGTGCTGCGCCTGCCCTCGGTCAACACCTCGAAGGCGTGGCGCACCATGGTGGTGCGGGCGACCTCGCCGAATGTACCGATGTGCGGCAGCCCGGAGGGGCCGTAGCCGGTCTCGAAGAGCACCGTCTTGTCCTTGCCCCCGGGCAGGGCCTCGAGCCGCTTGATCAGCCGGCGCGCCTCCTCGAACGGCCAGGCGCGCGCGTCCTGGGCGGCGGCGGTGAGGGATGCGTCGAGCGGCAATGCCATGTCGGTTGCGTCCTTGCATGTCCGGCCGGTGGCCCGGACCTCAAAGCCCGGCCTTGGCGTAAGGCCGGGGCGGCGGCGGACGGTATTGACCGCGCGAAGTGGCGTCAATTCTTGGTTGCGGGCCGCAGCGCCGGGGCGGCCAGCGCCGCCTCGATGGCCTTGGTCAGTTCCGCCGACAAGGGCTCCACGGCCGAGCCGTATCCGGCAATGAGCCGGCCGTCGCGACCGACCAGATACTTGTGGAAGTTCCAGCGCGGCGCGTTGGCTGCGCCCAGTGCCGCTCCGGCCCAGCGATAGAACGGGTGCGCTGCGGCACCCTTGACGACCTCCTTGGTCGTCAGCGGGAAGGTGACGCCGAAGGCGCCCTGGCAGAAGGCCTGGATCTCGGACTCCGCCTTCGGCTCCTGTGCGCCGAAATCGTTGGAGGGCACGCCGATGACGACGAGGCCCTTCTCGCGATAGCGCCCCCACAGCGCTTGCAGGCCTTCGTACTGGCGGGTGTAGCCGCAGAACGAGGCCGTATTGACCACGAGCAGGACCTTGCCGCGCCACTGCGCGAGCGGCATGCGCCCGCCCTCGATGGCCTGGAAGTCGTGATCGAAGGCGCCGGCGGTCTCGGCTGCAGTTGGAGCGTGTGTCATGGCGAGCATGATGCCGGCAGCGACAAGTGCGAGCAACCTCTTCATCGGCACGGGTCCAAGTGTGCGGTCAACGGCGCGTGCAGCCATCAGCCACCCTCCTTCTTGGGCGCAGCCGGCTGGGCGGGCTCGCCGGCCTTGGCCGCGGGCGGCTTGGGTTTCGCGGGTGGTGAAGCGACGGCATGCGTCAGCGGATGGTACTTGGGGCAATGCTTGTTGATGTAGCCATTGACGGACTTGAGCAAGGGGCGATGAATGATGCCCCAGGTGTCGTTGAGATGCGCGCCTGCGTGCAATGTCGCCTTGATCGCCGCCGGCCCTTGGACCTTGAGCAGGTTGATCCAGATCTTCTTGGCCTTGCCGTGCTCGAAGGTGATCTTGGGCGCCACGGTCGCCGTGACGTTCTGCACCTTGCCGTCCTCCTCGACGATGCAGTTGGCGGTGTGCGCGGGTACCCAGAGCTTGACCCTGTCTCCCGTGAGGGCCTCGACGATCTTGGCCCGGCTGAGGTTGAGCTGAACGGAGCAGCGCGCGTCGCCGAAGGTCCACTTCACGTCGCGCTGATCACCCTCCTTCAGGGTGGACCTGGCCCACGTCTTGGTGAGGGCGCACTTGAGATCCTCGCCGGTCGGGTCCTTGCGCTGCACGATGGTGCACAGCCGCTTGTCGCAGGCGTCGATGGCCTTCTTCTCGCCTGCTCCCTCCTCCAGCGCGACGACCGGCGGCGCGGCGAACGCAAGCAGCGCCCCTGCCAGGGCAATAGCGCATGCGCGTCGTCCTAAGCTTGTCGAAGGGCGGACCGCACCTGAGAGCCGTGCTTCGACAGGCTCAGCACGGGGGTGGCGGAGTGGCTCAGCGCGGGGGTGGAGTTGCGCAGTACAGGGGTGGAGTAGCCCGGCGCGGGGGTGGCTTTGCCCGGCAGGGGGCTGGGGTTGGGTCATGGGTGCTCAGCCTCCCTCGGGGCGGAACGATGGCGAGATGAGTTCGGTCCGGCCGCGTCCCTGGCCAGCGATCGGACTGCCATTGATAGCACGCCCCGTGGGCCGGGAGTGAGGCAGCAGGGGCCTTGCCCCGTCACTGCCGCCAAGCCGCGCGCAGAGCAGGAATGGCAGTGGCGGGTTTGACCCAGCCTGCGGCTCGCGCCCGGATCAGCCGATCTGCTAGGAATGGCGGTCGGCTCGGCAGGAGCCGCAGGGATATCCGGGGAGGCCCATGACCTACGACCTAATTCTGCGCGGCGGACGCGTGATCGATCCCTCGCAGCGGCTCGATGCCGTGACCGATGTCGCCTTCGAGCGCGGCAAGGTGGCGAAGCTCGGGACGAACCTGGAGGCCGGGCCCGGCACCGACGTACGCGACGTGGCGGGCTCCATCGTATCGCCGGGGCTCATCGACCTGCACACGCATGTCTACTGGGGCGGCACCTCGCTCGGCATCGATGCGGAGGAGTTCTGCCGCACATCGGGCGTGACCACGTCGGTGGATACAGGCAGCGCCGGCCCCGGCAACTTCGCCGGATTCCGCAAGCACGTGATCGAGCCGAGCCAGGTGCGCATCCTCGCCTACCTGCACGTCTCGCACGCGGGCATCTTCGGCTTCTCGGATCGCGTCATGGTGGGCGAGAGCGCCGATCTGCGCCTGATGAACCCTATCGATGCCGTTGCGGTTGCCGACGCCAATCGCGACGTGATCGTGGGCATCAAGGTGCGGGTGGGGCTGCATGCCTCCGGTACCTCCGGCGCCGTACCGCTTCAGATTGCGCTGGAGGTCGCGGAGGCGACAGGCATGCCGCTGATGTGCCACATCGATCATCCGCCGCCGAGCTATGAGGAAGTGTTGGGGATGCTGCGCCCGGGGGATGTGCTTACGCACGCCTTCCGCCCGTTCCCCAATTCGCCCGCGACGCAGCAGGGCACGGTGAAGCGCGAGGTGCTGGAGGCGAGAAAGCGCGGCGTCAAGTTCGACATCGGCCACGGCAAGGGCTCGTTCGCGTTCAAGACGGCGCGCGCCATGCTCGCCAACGGCTTCCTGCCGGACACGATCTCCTCGGACGTGCACCAGCTCTGCATCAACGGCCCGGCCTACGACCAGGTCACGACCATGTCCAAGTTCCTGTGCCTCGGCGTGCCGCTCGGCGATGTGATTGCCGCCTCGACGGTCAACGCCGCCATGGCGCTGAAGCGTCCCGAGCTCGGCAGCCTGAAGCCCGGCAGTGTCGGCGACGCCACCATCCTGTCGATCAAGCAGGGTCGCTTCGACTACGTCGACGTGGTGGGCGAGCACCTGGAAGGCGACCGCAAGATCAATTCCGACGGCGTCGTCGTTGCCGGCCGCTGGTGGCACCCGCGGCCTGCCGCCTAGGTCGCCGGCAGGCACCCTGATGGTGTGACGCAAGGAATGACTGCGCTCGTCGCCCGGCGCTTGCCAGCACCGGCGAAAGCCGATGTTGCCGGGATTCATCTCACTCCGACGCTCGCGGATGGGTGGATGCCGGGCACAAAGCCCGGGATGACCGCGGGCTGCGGCGTCGAACCACTCGGCGTGCGCAGGAACCAGCATGCCGACCGTCCCGGCGCGCCCCGCATGATCGCGCGCTATGCGCGGCCACCGGCACACACTACACTTCCTCCAAAACAACGGGCCTGGAGGAACGCCATGCGCATTCACAATCTCTACGTCGACGACAAGGGCGAGTCGCACTTCCGCGACATCGAGGTCGAGTGGGCCGAGCAGATAAATTTCAGCAGGCAGTCGAAGCGGCTGCCGGCCACCGGCATCATCTTTCGTGAAACCTCGCCCGACTACGACCTCGACTGGCACCCGGCGCCGCGCCGGCAATACATCATCAACCTCGACGGCGGCGTGCAGATCACGGCCAGCGACGGCGAGAGCCGCATCATCAAAGCAGGCGAGGTGCTGCTGGTGGAGGACACCCACGGCAAGGGCCACCTGTCGAAGTCGGTTGGCGGCAAGATGCGGCACTCGATCTTCGTACCGATCGATTGAGGGAGGATGCAATGTCGGTAGTTCTGGGCAGCGGCGAGCATCGCTACCGCGTGGTGGAGAACTGGGCCAAGCTGCCCGACGGATGGACTTTCAAGGACGTGGCCGCCGTCGGCGTCGACAGCAAGGACCGCGTCTACGTCTTCAATCGCGGCGAGCATCCGATGATGGTGTTCGACCGCGAGGGCAACTTCCTGCGTTCCTGGGGTGAGGGCGTATTCCGGCGCGCGCACGGCATCAATATCGACGCGCACGACAACCTCTACTGCACCGACGACGGCGACCACACGGTGCGCCGCTGCACGACCGAGGGCAGGATCGACCTCACCATCGGCGTGCCCGGCAAGCCGGCGCCGTTCATGAGCGGCGAGCCGTTCCACCGCTGCACGCACACCGCCCTGTCGCCCAAGGGGGAGATTTACGTCTCCGACGGCTACGGCAATGCGCGCGTGCACAAGTTCGATTCCGGCGGCCGGCTGCTGACGTCGTGGGGCTCCTCCGGCACCGAGCCCGGCCAGTTCAATATCGCCCACAACATCGCCACCGACGACGACGGCTGGGTGTACGTCGCCGACCGAGAGAACCACCGCGTGCAGGTCTTCGACGGCAACGGCAAGTACGAGACGCAGTGGAACAACCTGCACCGTCCCTGTGGGCTCTACTGCTGCCGAGGCAAGACGCCGACCTTCGTCATCGGCGAATTGGGGCCGGGCCTGGCCGTCAACCTCAAGGCGCCGAACCTGGGGCCGCGCCTGTCGATCGTCGACGCCAAGGGCAAGCTGATCGCGCGGCTCGGCGGCAAGGACGGGCCCGGTCTCGAGCCCGGCAAGTTCATCGCCCCGCACGGCCTGGCGCTCGACTCCAAGGGCGACATCTACGTCGGCGAGGTGTCCTACACGAACTGGAAGACGAGCTTCCCCGATACGCCGATGCCGCCCGTGATCCGGTCGCTGCAGAAGCTGGAGCGGGTGAACTGACGGGTTCCCTGTTCCCGCGAAAGGCGGGGAGAGGGAGAAGACAGGAGGAACCTTATGCCCCAGCAAATGCCGGCCGTGAGTCTCGCGGCGGTGCCCGGACGGCGGCGCGCTACGCTCGAGGCGGCACGCGAGATCGAGCGGCGCGGGTTTGCCGGCATCTACGCGCCGAGCGTCTTCTCCAACATGTCGCTGTGCGAGGCGCTGTGCCACGTCACCGAGACGATCACGTTCGCCACGTCGATCGCACCCATCTACGCGCGCACGGTGGGTGACTTCGCGCAGAGCGCCGCCTTCATGCACGAGGTGTCGGGCGGCCGCTTCAGGCTGGGCATCGGCGTCAGCCATGCGCCCGCGCACGTGCGCATGGGCGTGACGCCGGGCAAGCCGCTCTCCGACATCCGCGCCTTTGTCGACAAGCTGCGCGCAACGCAGGGCATCGGGCCGCTGCCGCCGGTCATCCTCGCCACCTTGCGCCAGGGGATGATCCGGCTCGCCGGAGAGATCGGCGATGGGCTGGTGTTCGCCAATGGCGCGCGCTCGCATATGCAGGAGTCCCTGGCGGCTCTGCCGGCTGGCAAGCACAGCGATCCCAAATTCTTCATCGGCAACATGATCCCGACCTGCATCAGCGACGACATCGAGGCCGCCAAGGGCGTGAACCGGCGCACGCTGACGCATTACGCCCTGCTGGCGAACTATCGCAACTACTGGAAGGAAGCGGGCTACGTCGAGGAGATGGAAGCGATCGAGAAGGCGGTGGCCGAGAAGCGCATGGACGACGTGCCGAAATACCTGACCGACGCTTGGCTCGCGGATTGCACCCTGTTCGGCCCGGCGGCGCGCGTGCGCGAGGGGCTCGAGGCCTGGTATGCCGCCGGCATCCGCACGCCCATCATCGTGCCGTCCTCCGCCGCCGGCAATCAGATGAAGGCCATCGAGGAAATGTTCGTCACGTTCGCGGGCTGAGTCCGAAGGGCCAGACGTCATGCCCGCGGAGGCGGGCATCCACGCCACGGAGGTGCTTGCGAGCGGAGAGTTGCGTGGACCCCCGCCTTCGCGTGGGGGGCGTTGTGGGTCTTGCGCGCCATGGCGGCGCGGGTACTACGAGCGCCCGAGCACCTCGCGGCCGAAGCGGTCGATACGCTCGAGCGCTTCCTGAAGCGAGTTGCCGCCCAGCCGCATGGCGATGTGGCGCACGCCGACGGCCTCGAGCGCCGCGGCGTCGGCTGCCATGTCGGCGGACGAGCCCGTGAAAAGCCGGCGGGCGGAGCCGTCCGCAACCTTCTGGGCCGTCCAGTCGAACGGGTTCTGGATCAGCAGGCACACTTCAAGGGTGGCGGGATCGCGGCCGGCGGCTTCAGCCATGCCGCGCAAGTGAGCGATGGCCGCACCGAGGCGCGCCGGGGTGTCGAGCGGCTTGGTCTGGCTGTTGTTGCCGGGATACCAGCAGTCGCCGAGCTTGATGGTGCGCCGGAGCGCGGCCGGGCTCTCGCCGCCGACCCAGATCGGGGGGTGCGGCTTCTGCACCGGCTTCGGTGCGAAGATGACGTCGGCGAAATTCACGTGCCGGCCGCTGTAGGCCGGCCTGTCCTTGGTCCACAGCTCCTTGAAGGCCTCGATGTACTCGTCTGTGGCGCGGCCGCGATCCTCGAACGGCGCGCCGAGCAGGCCGAACTCCTCCTTCATCCAACCCGAGCCGACGCCCAGGATCAGGCGGCCGCCCGACAGCACATCGATGGTGGCGAGCATCTTGGCCGCCAGGATCGCCGGCCGGTGCGGCACCACCATGATGCTGCTGAGCAGGCGCAGTCGCGACGTGCAGCCGGCGAGAAAGCCCAGCGTGGCGAGCTGGTCGAAGCAGTGGCCGTGCTCGGCCGCGGCCCATTGCCCGCCCTGGGTGTAGGGATAGGCCGAGCCGAGGCTTGCCGGCACGATGACATGGTCGTTGACGGCCATGAAGCCGAAGCCTGCCCGCTCCGCCGCCTTGGCGGTCTCGAGATAGGCCTCGCGGGTGACGAACACCCCGCGCGACAGCGTGCTCACTCCGAAGTCCATGGATGCCTCCCTCGCTCGCGCAAGATTGGCGCGGTCATCCGACTACCAGGCGACTGCGACGACCGCGCATTGCACCGCACGATCAACCTTTGGCGGCCCTCTCGGCCCTGACCTCCTTGAACACCTTGGAGGCGACCAGCATCGACTCCCGGATGATGGGCACGCCCACGTAGCCGGAGAGATGCAACAGAACCTCGGTCAGCTCGTCCTCGGTCCACCCCTCCTTGAGGGCAAAGCGCAGATGGATGTCGAGCTCGGGATGGCGGCCGGTGGCGGCGTCGGAGACGACGCAGATCAGCGTACGCGTCTTGATGTCGAGGCCGGGCCGCGCCCACAGCGCGCCGAACACGGTCTCGGTGGCGACGTCGATGAACTTCTTCATGACGGGGTCGCGCGCGTATTCGGCCTGGTTGCGCGCAAAGTCGGCCTCCCCTCTCAGCTTCCGGCGGATCGCCTCGCCCTTCTTGTACAGCTCGCTCTCGGCCATCGGTCCGTCTCCATCCCATTGTCTTGAAGCATCGAGGCTAGCTCACGCGCGTACGCTCGTCACGCGCAGGCGGCCAACCGTTTTTGCATGCCCTCTCGGCGCCGGGCGGCATAAGCTCACGCCTCGATCCGATGCGGGAGGAAGCGACCATGACGCGTGAAGAGCTGCGCCGGCGGGGCAAGGAGCTGGCAAAGCGCCTGAACCTGCCGGCGGACGCTGCGAGCGAGGTGCTGCCGGGCTTTGCCGACTTCATGGCCGAGGTGGTCTATGCCGGCATCTGGGACCGGCCGCACCTGGCCGTCAAAGACAGGCTGGTGTGCACGCTGGCGGTTCTGGGGCTGCTGCAGCGCCCCGCACGGCTCGAGCGCATGGTCGGCGCCGCGCTCGATGAGGGCCTGCCGCCGCGCAGCATCCTGGAGGTGTTCCTGCAGGCAGGCCTCTACGGCGGGTTCGATACGACGGAGTCGGCGTCAACATGCGCGCAGGCGGTATTCAAGCAGCGCGGATTGACCGTGCCCGGCGAACCGTCGCGCACGGACGCAAGCGAGACGCTGGATGCTCGGGGTGCCGAGCTGATGGCAACCCTGCACGGCGAGCGGGGCAAGCAAGGCTATGCGGCCCCCGGCAACGCCGTCACTGGCGCACTCTATCCCGCGGCGATCCGCTACGGCTATGGCGAGCTGTGGTTCCGCGCAGGCCTCGACCATCGCCAGCGCATGCTGTGTGCGCTCGCCTCCTTCACGGTGCTGGGTCTGGAGCGGCAGCTCGCCAAGTTCGCAGCCTCGGCGCTGAACGTGGGGCTCACGCGCGAGGAGATCATCGAGGCCGTCATTCAGACGGGCCCTTATGGCGGGTTCCCGCGAGCCCTCAACGGCCTGACGATCCTCAGCGATGTGCTGTGACGCGGGAGCGTGCAAGCGCTCGCGGCCCGACTGATTACCGCCGTGCTCGGAGGATGACTCAGCGCCGGCGGCATGCTGTTAATGTTGCAGCGAGAACGAGCCGCTGGCTTGGGGAGGTATCGGGAAGTGCGCGTCATCACCCAGATTCCCAACAACGATCTTGTCGAGGCGCAGAAGGTCGCGCGCATTGCCGAGCGTGCCGGATTCGATTCGGTCATCACGGCGGAGAACGCGCACAACCCGTTCCTGCCGCTCGCGGCGGCGGCGCTCGTCACGGAGCGCGTCCAGCTCGGAACGGCGGTCGCGATGGCGTTCCCGCGCTCGCCCACGGTCACCGCGCATGTCGCCTGGGACCTGCACAAAGCGTCCAAGGGCCGCTTCTACCTGGGACTTGGCTCGCAGGTGAAGGCGCACAACGAGCGGCGCTACGGCGTGGCCTGGTCGCCGCCGGCGCCGCGCATGCGCGACTACATCGGCGCCGTGCGCGCGATCTGGCAGGCGTGGGAGGACGAGACCGCACTCGAGTATCACAGCGACACGTACACCTTGACGCTGATGACCCCCAACTTCTCGCCGCGCCCCACCGGGCTGCCGCGCATTCCCGTATCGCTCGCGGCGGTCGGTCCAGCGATGCTTCGGCTCGGAGGCGAGATGTGCGACGGCGTCCGCCTGCACCCTTTCTCGACGCGGCGCTACCTCGAGGAGATATCGATCGCCCGCATCGAAGAGGGGCTGGCGAAATCCGGGCGGCAGCGGGGCAACGTCGAGGTGATTGCCGGCGGCTACGGCTTCATCGGGACGGGGCCGAATGCGGAGGCGATCGCCAAGGCCCGGGCCTACGTGCGCTTCCGCATCGCGTTCTACTGCTCGACCAAGGCCTATTGGGACGTCTTGCGTCTGCACGACCTCGAATGGCTCGGCGAGAAGGTCAATCCGCTGCCGCGTGAGAACCGCTGGAGCGAGATGGCCGAGCAGATTCCCGAGGACAAGATCGACCTCTTCGCCACGCTTGCCGAGTACGAGGCGCTGCCCGCGGCCATCGAGAAGCGCTATGGCGGCTGCGCCGATACCGTGCTGCTGCAGATCGGCGCGGAGGAGGACATCGATCGCCTGGCAGCGTGCGTCGCGGCCATCCAGCGCATCCCCTCACGCTTCGAGGCCTACAGTACGAGGCCCGGTCCGACTTGAGCGGGTGCAGCACGATCCTTGCAGCGCTGCAAGCACGCCCAACATGCGATGTAGGCAGAGCTGTTGCACCGCAAAGCGGATAGCTGCGCCAGGGCCGGCTCAGTAGCCTTTCACTGACGTTCCCCTCCCTGAATACTCGATTGGAGTCCATCGTGCGCATCGTACAAGGCTTTCTTGCCGCAGCGCTGGCCGTCGGCCTCGCGACAGCCCCGGCCCGCGCCCAGTCGGCAGCCGACTATCCCAACCGCCGATCACCTTGATCATCCCGTTCACGGCCGGCGTCTCCGCCGACATCCTGTTCCGCGGCCTCGCCAAGGCAGCATCCAAGCACCTTGGACAGCCGATCATCATCGACAACCGGACAGGGGCTAGCGGCACGCTCGGCCCCGCCGTGTTGGCGACGATGAAGCCCGACGGCTATACGATCGGTCAAATTCCCCTGCCGATATTCCGCCTGCCGCTTATGCAGAAGGTGACCCACGATCCTCTCAAGGACTTCACCTACATCATCAATCTCGCGGGCTACCAGCTGGGCGCCGTCGTCAAGGCGGACAGCCAGCTCAAGAAGTGGTCCGACGTGATCGACTACGCGCGCACCAACCCCGGCAAGTTCACATATGCCACGATCGGTGCGGCCACAACGCCCGGCGTCGCCACCGCGCTCGCAGCACGCGAGGCCGGCGTGGAGATGGCGCACGTGCCATCGAAGGGCGGTGGCGGATCGATCGCGGCCCTCCTCGGCGGCCACGTCAACATGATTGTGGAAAACCTGGCCTGGGCGCCGCTCGTTGCCGCGGGCCAGCTGCGCCTTCTGATGGTCCTCGGCAGCCAGCGCGAGAAGGCTTGGCCGGACGTGCCGGCCCTGAAGGAAGTCGGCTACTCCTTCGACTTCGACAGCCCGACCGGTCTAGCCGGTCCGAAAGGCATGGACCCCGCCATCGTCCAGAAACTTCATGATGCGTTCAAGAAGGCCTACGACGATCCGTCGATGATGGCGCACTATGAGAAGGTGCAATTCTGCCGGCGATACCTGAACAGCGCCGACTATACCGCGCTTGCCGCCAAGCTCTACGCCGACGAGAGGGAGGCGCTGGCCAAGGTCGGGCTGCTCAAGAAGGACTGAGCCGGCCGGTGTTTCTGGGGCTCGGCAGGCCCGCCCTACGCCTGCCGCTTGCCGATCGTGGCCGTGACTGCGCAATGATCGCTCACGCCCGTGTGCAGGGCGACGTCGCGCACGTCCCAATCGTCCGTCGAGAACAGGCCGTCCACCATCAGCTCGAGATGGGGAGCGCGATGCAGCTGCGGATCGAGGCTGCTCGTATATTCGGAGGGAATGTGATCCGTCCAGCGGGTGGCAAGCCGACCGAAGATCTCCTTGCCGCGGGGCGCGTTGAAGTCGCCGGTAAGCAGCAGCGAACGGTCGCCGGCAAGCCTTAGCAAGGCGTCGCACGCGGAGCGCTGAAAATCGCTGGTACGGGCGTGGTCGGTCCAGGGAAAGTGCGTGGTGGCAATGGTGAGCAGGCCGCCGCAATGCTCGATGCCGGCGACGGCCAGCGCATAGCGGTTGGTCGCGACCCTGGACTCCTCGGATGTGCGGTCGAGCACCTCAGTGCCGTTGCCGCCGCCCGCATATTGGATGTCCTCGACGTGCGCGAACGGACGGCGGGACAAAACCGCGATGCCGCTTGATCGCAGGCCTTCCATCTCGGGAGAACGACACATGGAAACGTAAAAGCGGCGCGTGTAGCCTGCACCGCCGCACAGCAAGGGCAAGTCCGCCTCGATGACCTCCTGCAGGCACACGACGTCGGGAGAGCGCGCGTGCAGAAAATCCTGCACGCGCGCAAGATGCCTGGACCGCTCGATGTTGATCGACGCCAGGGTGAGGGCGGTGCCGGTGGCGGTCATGCCCCGGCCCCCACATGAGCGCGGCACATCCTTGGACAATGCCTCGAAGTCGTGGTCATGCGGGCAGCCTTGCGCATGTTCGAGGATAGGGTGCCGCGCAACATCGGGTCAAAAGCGCGGAGTGCCGCGCGAGGCCTCAGCCCACAGGTTCAGCGAGGCGCGCCCGGCTTCCGGCTGTCGCAGCGAACTCCTGGATCGTCTTCGGGTTCGCCTTCGACGCGACCAGGCGCAGGCCATGCATCTCGCCCGCCTGCCGCGCATCGACGGCACGGGTCGCCGCCATGCCGGCGAGCAGGGCACCGATGGTTTCGGAAAGCCGGTCCAGCAGGAAGCCGGACCACGGTTGATCGCCGCCGTGGGCAAGCTGGTCCTTGGCCCACTCGCGAATCCGAGCGAGTTCGCCTTCGATGGTATCGTTCGGCGTCATTGCGATGCGGGCCTCCCGGTTGGCCCGCAATGATGCACTGAGGCCATTAAGCGTTTCCTAACCGGCGGTCCGGCATCCGCGTCACTCGGCTGAGATGATTGGCCAGGCCGAGGCCGGACATGCTTTCGGTCACCCCTCGACAGGCTCAGGGTGCGACGCGAGAAAGCCGGCATAATGCGCAACAAAAAGGTTGCGTTTACTCAATTCGCGAGGTACAGCATACGCAACCAGGAGGTTGCGCATGAATGACCGCATCGAGAAGACCATCGACATCAAGGCGCCCGTCTCGCGCGTGTGGAAGGCGCTGACCGATCATCGCGAGTTCGGCACATGGTTCCGCGTCAAGATCGACGGGCCGTTCGTACCGGGAAAGGCATCGCGCGGCCAGATCACCTTTCCCGGCTACGAGCACGTGACATGGGAGGTCGTCGTACAGAAGGTTGAACCGGAGCGGCTGTTCTCGTTCACCTGGCACCCCTATCCAGCCGATCCGAGGGTGGACTACTCAACCGAATCACCGACGCTCGTGGAGTTCACGCTGGAGAAGACCGCGACGGGGACCTTGCTGCGCGTCGTCGAGTCGGGCTTCGATAAGATTCCAAGCCACCGTCGGGCTGAGGCGTTCCGCATGAACGACGGCGGCTGGAGCGCACAGATGAGAAACATCGCGCAGCATGTCGAGAAGGCAGCCTAGCCGACCCAACGCGCTGAAGATGCGCGCCGCAGTGTTTGCCGCGCTCGGCGACGAGACGCGGCTCGCCGTGCTGGGCAAACTGCTGAACGGCGAGCCGCAGTCCATCGCGCGCCTCACGCTGGGTACCAATCTGTCGCGGCAGGCCGTGACGAAGCACCTGCGCGTGCTGGCGGACGCGGGCGTCGTGCGCAGCGTGCGTGTCGGCCGCGAGAGTCTTTTCGAAATCGAGCCGAAGCCGATCGCCAAGGTGCGCGACTATCTCGATGAGGTCTCGCGCCAATGGGACGCCGCTTTGGCGCGGCTGAGGGCACACTTGGAGGGTTAGCAGCGCTTATCCCCGCTTTCTGCGCGTGTGCGATACTGCGTGCGCCTCGGCTCACGAGGGGGTGCTGTTCGCGACGCGCCCGACCAGTGCGAGCCGCAGGTCTGCAACTGGGTGGCACACCGTACATGTGCCCCGGGAAAGAACGTCAGGGACGATCAAGCCTCGCCGTCCGCCGTGCCCGGAGCGCCTGAGTGCAGAGTGGAGCGCGGATGCCGCGCCTGAGGACGCCTACCCCCGGCCGGGGCCCCTGAGCGCATCGGCGTCCGCGCCCCGCTCCCCTCGCCTGCCCCTACCCCGAGTGCGAAAGCACGTCGGGCTGTTGGTGCTTGCGTCCCCGCCACATACGCGCGCCGCCCTGAGCCTGTCGAAGGGCGGACCATGCACCTGAGCCGTGCTTCGACCCTCGGAACAAGTCCGAGGGCAGGCAGGCTCAGCACGGGGGTTGGAAAGCAGGCTCAGCGCGTGGTGGAAGGGTGAGCTCGGCACGGGGGCGGGCGCGCGAATGGACGACCTCCGGAGAAACCGCCCATTTCCAACGCTGCACACTGTCAGACCGCGCACCAGACGTCACCAGTGGCGATGACGGTGGCCCCAATGACCGTGACGGTGGCGCCAATGACGGTGGCCCCAGTGTCCGTGACGGTGCCGGTATCCTGGACCGATGTAGAAACTGAATCCCGGGCGGTATTCGCGGTAGTAGCGGCAGTGCTTGTGTCCACGATGCCACCAGCAGCGTCGCGCAGCCTTCTCGACAAGCGTGGTGCCGGCAGTCCTTGCCTCGTTCCCGAAAACTCCGACGGCAGGAGCGGCCGATGCAGGCGCCGCGAGGACACCAAGCGTCAGCGCAACGACTGAGAACGCGAGGTATTTTCCATACATCCGGTTCGCTCCTTTCCGTTGTTGCCCGGCGAAACTTTCACTGGCCTGGACAACGTCAAGGCATCGCCATCGTTCCCTTCGCTACCGCAAAGAAAACGGGTGGCGATGCGAAAAATTACAGCGTATGCGGAGCGCTTCTTCTGCGAGGCTTCAACTCTACACCTGTTGCGGCGCGGCAGCACGACCGCGGCGCACAAGCACCAGTGAAAGGAGCAGCGTTGGCACGAGGATCACCAAGCCGAGCGCGATTATCTGCAACTCGGATAGCGGCACGATACCGCCGCCGGGCGTCGCCAGAATGAAGCCTCCGACGACAAGCAGGACGCGCAGCGGCCATTCGAGGGGCCCGGCGCTCCGCAGGTCGCCGATGCCGGACTGGTAGCCCTGTATGCCGCCGCAAATGAAAATCGTGCCGACGGCAATCAGAACGGTGAGGCCCGCGGCCGCCAGATAGGGATTGGGACCCTGGAGCACGAGCGCCGGGTTGAGCACGAAAAAGAAGGGTAGAAAGTAGATGATGCTTCCAACCCACATGCTCTCCCAGCCCGTCTTCATCGCGGGCGCCCCGGCAATGCCCGCGGCGGCGAACGAAGCGATGGCGACGGGTGGCGTGATGGCCGACAGCATGCCCCAGTAGAAGATGAACATGTGCACGGCCATCTTGTTGAGACCCAGCTTCTCGAGCGCAGGCGCGACGAGGATGGCCAGGAAGATATAGCAGGCCGTGGTGGTGAGCCCGAGGCCCAGCACAAGGCTGGTGACCGCGCACATGGCAAGCAGCAGGAAGATGCTGTCGCCGGCGATGCGCAGCAGATCATTGGCGAGGCTCGAGACCACGCCGGTCATCGAGAACGCGCCGATCAACAGGCCGCAACCCGCCAGGATGCCGACCAGCTCGACGAAGGTGCGCCCGTTGACCTCGAGAAAGCTGATCAGCGATCTGAAGTTCCAGCGCTGGTCCTTGGAGAAGAGCTGGTTCAGCACCAGCAGCAGGGCGGTGGCATAGAACGGCGCGTGGCTCTCGCGCTTGAAGTGCAGCAGCATGACGATCAGCAGCGCCACGACCAGCACGTAGTACCAGCCCTCCTTGATCGTCGCCCACATGCTGGGCAACTCGCTGCGCGGCAGCCCTTTGAGACCGTTGCGCGCGGCGTAGGCGTCAACCTGCGTGAACAAGGCGAGATAGTAGAGCGTGGCGGGAATGACGGCGGCGACGGCCACCTCGGCGTAGCTGATGTTGAGGAACTGGGCGATGACGAACGCGGTGGCGCCCATCACGGGAGGCGCCAGAACAGCACCCGTCGACGCGCAGGCTTCGATGGCACCCGCATACGAAGGGCTGAAGCCCGTGCGCTTCATGGTCGGGATGGTCATGGTGCCGGCGGTCAGCACGTTGGAAACGACGCTTCCCGACATCATGCCGAGCAGGCCGCTGGCGAAGATGCCGACCTTGGCGGCGCCGCCCCGGAAGGTGCCGCACAAGGCGAACGCGAGGTTGATGAAGAACTTGCCGGCGCCGGTCATCATCAGCGCCGTGCCGAACACGAGGAAGCCGATCACGGTCTCGGCGAAGGCCTGGATCGGAATGCCGAGCAGACTCTCGCCGGAGAGCACGTGGTAGGCCGTCGCCTGATCGAGTGTGGACTGTGTACCCTTGAGGGGGCCCAGCCACCGCGCGTCGGCAAAGAGGGGGTAGACGGTGAAGGGCAGCACACTCAGCAGCAGGCTCCAGCCGCCGGTGCGGCGCAGCGCCTCCATCAGCGCCACCCACATGACGAGCCCGGCGGCGATCACCGGCGTCGGTGCGCCACCGAACTCCCAGCCTAGCTCGGCGGCTGCGCGCACGTTGAGCATCAGATAGAGCGAGCTGCCGGCCGTCAGCAGGAACAGCACCACATCGTACCAGGTGACCCTGTCGAGCGGCGCGGCCGACGTGCCCGGGAAGACCAGGAACGTGAACGGCAGCATGCAGAGAATGAGAAGATAATAATACTCCGTATTCAGCTGGGTGTAACCGACGAAGAAGCGCAGCGTGAACTGCTGGTTGATGCAGAGGAAGATGGTGACCGCGGTGGCGATGATCAGCAGCCATCCCCAGAAGCCCTTCAACTTGCGGACGCGCGTCACCTCGCCCTCGACCGGGCCGGCGGCGGCCGCATGCGGGTCGGCAAACACGACCCTCGCATTCCCCGAAGCTGCTTCGGATGCGGGCCGCGAGGGCTCGGCAGTCTGTTGACTGGACGACACGGCGCTTCCTGACGCTGAAAAAGCAAGGCGGGACCGTGAGACGCCCGCGGCGACTCACGGCCCGTGCGTCTGCCGAGCTACTCGAATATGGGATCCTGGCCGATGCCGGTCAGTGCCGCCTTGCGAACGCCCATCCAGGCCTTCGTGAAGACTTCCTTGTCGCCCGGCGGATTGTCCTTGAGGAATTTTTCCCAGGCGCCGGCCAGCGCGGCCTGGCGCTGCAGAAGCTTCTGATTGTGCGCCTCGTACTCCGGCTTCCACGCCCCGGCGGCCTTCAGGGCCTTCACGGCGCCCTCGTGATAGGGGATGACCCAGCCGAAGTTCTGCCTCTCCAACGCCATGCCGGCAGCTCCCGGAGCGGCGTCCTTGTAGTCCTTGTAGCCGTCGATCATCGCCTTCGTGATGCTGTAGATGAGATCGGCCGGCTGGGAGGCGTAGGCCATGAAGATGGGGTAGGGGTAGACGGGGAGCTCGACCGAGCCCCCGGCAGGTACGCCGACGCCGCAGGTCGACTTGTGCGGCCGGTAGTAGGGGCCGATCTTATTGAGGCGCGCCCACGCCGCCTTGTCCTTGGCAGGTGTCGGCGGGAAGATGAGGCCGCGCGGGGACGTCTCGACCTCCTTGACCTGACCGGAGATGTTGGAGGCGATGGCCGCGTCCACCTCGTTGTTGACCATGCCCTTCCACATGGCGCCGTAGCTCGAGAACTCGACGAGCTTCACGTCCGACTTGGTCAAATTGCCGTAGGCGAGCACGGCGAAGGCATTCTGATTGAGTGCAGGGGAGCCGACGACGACGCCGATGCGCTTGCCCTTCAGGTCCTTGACCTCTTTGACGCCGGTGTCCTTTGCGACGCCGAGCGAGATGGCATTGCAGTCGGTCACAGCAAGAATGAGCCGCAGCGGCTGCGGGCCCCAGTCCTTCACCGCGAACTCGAACACGCTTTCCTGGGCGAAGTAGGTGCCGATGCCCATGGCGGAAATCTGCGCGCGGCCTCCCTTCAGCGGCGCCAGGCGGGCCACGTCGTTTCCGGCCGGCAGAACGCGCACGTCGGTGCCGTACTTGTCCTTCAGGGTCTTGCCGACGGCCACGGCAATGTTGAAGCCGGAGGAGCCGGTATCGTAGGCGCTCCAGGTTAACGTCGACGGCAGCTTCACGTCCTGCGCTAGCGCCGTGCTCACGGGGTACAGCGTGGCAGCCGCCAGCGTGAAGGCGATGGCGGTCGGTCTGCAAATGCCAGTCATTCTCTCAAATCCTCCCTGCGCTCAATGAGCAGGCCCAATGCGCGACATGCGCACCTCGAGGCAAGCTCTCTGTGCGGGCAAATTCCCTTGGGCTATTGCGGTCTTGTTGCCGCCTGCAGGCACAATGTCATCATTATCCGTCACGCGCAATTGTTCGCGGCGCGCCTGACCCTAACCGGGTCCGGCGTGTCACGGCGACCGAGGGCCGCACAGCTACCAGCCGTTGCGCTCGACCTGCCTGAAGATCCACGGGCCGAAGCCGGTCTGCTGGGCCGCCGGGCGCGGCGCCGGGTTGGCAGCGCGCGGCGCAGCTGTAGGCTGGCCAACAAGCGGCTCGCCTCCCGCCACGGCCGGCTCACCGGGCGTCTGCGGTCCAGCCAGGCCCATGGGCGGGACATGCGGCCGCGGTGCCGGCGCCACCGTCTCGACTTTCGTCGTACTCGACCAGGCCGATGCCGATGCTGCGGGCGATCGGTCGGAGTGCGAAAGGCCCCCGGGACCAGACGGTGTCTTTGCGGCCAGTAGAGCGGTCGGGATGCAGCGGCCGTCGGCCGACAGGGATTGCGCCGCTGGACAAGGAACTCCACAGGCCTTGCTCGCATGGCCGCGCAAGAGCGCGAGCAGAACAGGGTCCGGCTCATCGGTCGGAAGCACGGCATTGACGCGCTCCGTGAACGCGATCATCGCTCTGCGCGTTGCCGGTGTCCACACCCCGTGCAGCTCGCCGTCGTAGCAGCCGACGCGCTTGAGCTCGGTTTGCAGGGCGCGCCCGAGCGCGGCGCGATCGCGAGGCGCGGCAACGTTCTCCGACCAGCCTGCCGGCATCCTCACCGGTCGTTCCTCGGCGCGCGGGGCGATGATGACGACCTCCGCTGTCCAGCGCGTCCGGGCGCTCTCGGGCTCCGGCTTGGAGGCCTGCGCCTCCGCGACCGGGGCCGCGTCCGACCCGTCCCGTACCGGCCGGTCGACGCTCGTCGCGGTGACGGAGCCGGACCGGGGCTCGATGAGTTCCGCCACGAAGCCGATCAGATCGCTTTCGAATTGCCAGGGCGTGCTGAGGGCGATGGCGAAACTCGCCAGCCCTGCCGTCCTGAGCAGGAATCCCGTGGGCATGGTGGTTTTCCGGGTCCAGCGTGCGTACCTTCGCCCCCGCCGGAAACTAGTGCGACACCGTGAAGAAAGTGCTGACCGGAAGCTCGCAAACCGAAGCGATCGCCGTACCGCCGAAGCCGAGCGGATCGAAGCCGGTCCGAGCGCGCGGCGATGCCGCTAGCGCGGCCGCAGCAACTCGGGCGGATGCCAAAGCACCGTCTGCCTGCCGTTCTTGAAGGCCGCGACGGGCCTCGAGATTTCCGCCAGCGCCTGCTGCGGGGACTGCGCGTCGAAGATGACGATGTCGGCGGGATTGCCGACGGAGAAGCCGTAGTCCTTCAGGTTGAGCAACCGGGCCGACCTGTCCGTCAGCATGCGGAAGCATTCGTTAATCTCGGCCGGCCGGTCGACCTGCAG
The DNA here is from genome assembly GCA_050248715.1 of Hyphomicrobiaceae bacterium. Classification (GTDB taxonomy): domain Bacteria; phylum Pseudomonadota; class Alphaproteobacteria; order Rhizobiales; family Hyphomicrobiaceae; genus AWTP1-13. The sequence continues at coordinate 47,474 of JBFWRV010000001.1, forward strand.
GATGTTGGCGTACAGGTTGGCCATGCGGATCAGGGAGCAATCGCCGTAGGGCGTGGCTGGGTTTAGGATATTGTTGGAGGACAGCGAGCAGTTGACGCCGTGGGCGAGCAGGAAATTGGCATCCGCCACGCCGCGCGGGACGCTATGGTCGCGGTTGCGCCCCATGAGGAACAGGTCGGTGGCCGGCAGGACCGTGACGGCGATGCCGGCGTCAGCCAGTTGACGGGCGAGGACAGCGAGCCGGTCCGGGGGCAGCAGTGAGAGTTTGGCCATGTGCCCCACCACCACGCGTCCGCCCCGCTTGTAGCGCTCGGTCAGCTCGCGCACCTGGTGGACGTTCATCGACTCGGCCGACGGCCCCACATCAAGGTGAATATCGATGTCGACATCGAACTCGCGGGCGAGCTCGAAGATGCGCTCGATGTGGGCGGCCTCGTCGGTATCATAGCGCGGCGCGCCGCCGACCAGCTTGGCCCCGCGCCTCAAGCCCTCCACCACGAGCTCATCGGTACCCGGATAGTTGCCGAGACCCTCTTGGGGAAAGACGCAGATCTCGATGTCGATCGCCCACCTGTAGTCAGCGACCAGCGCCTGCACCGCCTCGAACCCGCGCATGCCGATGCCGGGGTCGACCTCGACCTGCGTGCGCATGCGCGTCGTGCCATGGAGAATGCACTGCTCGACGGTCTTGGCCGCCCGCGCATAGACGTCCTCCACGGTCATGGCCGGCTTGAGCGGCGTGACGCCTTTGACCGGGCTCAGAGTGGCGCGCTCCTGCGGCGTGCAGCGGTCGATGATGCGCGACTTGTCGATGTGGATGTGGCTCTCGATGAGGCCCGGACAGGCGAGCCGGGCCCTGGCATCGTAGGCGGGCGCCTCTGCGGCAAGCCCGCGGCCGACTGCGGCAATCTTTCCGCCGGCAATTCCAATGTCCAAGGGGCCGTCGGCGAGACGGTCGGAAATGAGAGCGTTGCGGACAATGAAATCCATGCATTAACCCCGTTGCTTGACCCAAGCCGGCCCCGGCGCACCCGGCCCAACGCACCATGCAGGATCAGGGGCCGGTCCGCCAGTTCGCTGCCAGACACCTGCTGAGCGCCGACAAGACGCCGCCGCTTTTGTGCTAGCCTGAGGTGTGCCATTCAAGACTGGCTATCTACTCAATGGCGTGCGCCGGCTGCGGTTTCGAGCTGTCTCCAACCTTCGCCTTCTGCCCGCGCTGCGGGCGCAGGCAGCCGGTGGCTTGCCACGCGTGCGGCGCCGCGTGCGAAGCCGACTTCGCGTTCTGCCCTCGCTGCGGTGCGGCCAGGGAGGTTGCCCCGCCTGCTGTCGGCTCCGCTGCTGCAACCTCGGCTCCGCCGCCCGTCTCGCCTCCGGCCAATGGCTCGACGAAAAGCGCGCCCGCAGAGACGCCGGAAGCCGTTCGTCAAGAAGCGGACCGCCGACAGGTGACCGTTCTCTTCGCCGACGTCTCGGGCTTCACCACGCTCGCCGAACGCCTCGATCCTGAGGAAGTGCGCGCATTCCAAAACGCGCTGTTCGAAGCCCTCGCTCAATCTGTCGCGCGCTACGATGGTTTCGTGGAGAAGTTCGTGGGCGATGCGGTGCTGGCCGTGTTCGGCGCGCCTGTCGCGCATGAGGACGATCCCGCGCGCGCGCTCGACACTGCACTCGACATGGTGGCCCGCACCGAGCAGCTGAGCCAGCAGTGGTCGGCCAGGCTCGGTCAGCCGCTGAGCCTACACATCGGCGTCCACACCGGACCGGTGGTCGCCGGCAGCCTCGGCACGGCTGCGGCTTCCGCCTACGCGGTGACCGGTGACACTGTAAACACCACTGCCCGGCTGCTGGCCGCCGCCTCCGGGTGCATCCTGGTGTCGCAAGCCACGTACGCGTTGGCCAAACATCGCTTCACCTTCGAGCCCGCCCGCCAATTGGCGCTGCGCGGCAAGGTGGAACCGGTGGTCGTGCACCCCCTGATCGGCGCGCTGGCCGAGCCTGGATCGGCACGAGGGCTGGCAGCGCACGGGTTGGCGACAGCGATGGTCGGGCGCGCCGACGAGCTGGAGCAGGTCCTTGCCGCATTCTACCGCATGCAGCGGGGCCGGGCCCAGGTCGTGAGCCTCGTGGGTGAGGCGGGCGCAGGCAAGTCGCGGCTGATCACCGAGTTTCTCTGCAGGCTCGAAGCCGATGGCCGGCTGTCCGGCACGACCGTCCGCCGCACCGGTTGCTCCTCGCTTGGGGAGCCAACCTACGGTACCTTCGGGGCCATCTTCCGCGAGGGTTATCGCGTGGAGCCTGGCGACTCGCTCGAAGTCGCCCTGAAAAAGCTCACTGCCGGCCTCCAGGCGCTCGGAGCGCGTGCGGAGGAGGCAGAAGCCATCGCGCCGGTGCTGAGTTACGTTCTCGGCGTGGAGAAGGCGCGGCCCCGCGACGTCGAGCCCGCGCAGCTCCAGCGCCAGATCGGTTTGGCCGCACGCACGCTGATCGAGCGTCGCCTGCATCAAGGGCCGCTCCTCATCATCGTGGACGACCTGCACTGGGCCGACACCGCCTCGGTGGATCTGCTGCGTGATGTCGTCGACCGCTTGGCGGACCGCCCCTTGATGGCGCTGCTCTCGCATCGCTCCGAGCTGCGCCCGCCCTTGGTCGCCCATGCCGCGCAGTCCATAGTCCGCCTGGCGCCGCTGTCGCTGGACGAAAGCCGGGAGCTTGTGGGCAGTCTGTTCGGGCCGGTGGCCGGAGCCGCCTTCGCCAAGCTCCAGGACCTCGTCGCCACCCGGGCGGGCGGCAACCCGATGTTCGTCGAGGAGATCGTGCGCAGCCTGGTGAGTGGCGGCGTGCTGGTGCGGCAGCCGGAGGGTTGGACTTGCACAGCCCGGGGCGATGCGGCGGACGTTCCACCGACGCTGCAAGGGCTCCTTCTCTCCCGCGTCGACCGGCTTCAGCCCGAGGCCCGGCGCCTCCTGCAGGAGGCGTCCGTGCTCGGGGTGGCGTTCGATGAAGCGCTGCTGCGCTCCATTTCGACTGACGTGCGCGGCACGGGCGCCGCGCTCGATGGCCTCGTGGGGTCCGAGTTGCTGCAGCAGATCGAGCATGGCCGGGAGGGCAGTCGCTACCGGTTCACGCACGCGCTTCTGCACGAGGTGGTGTACCAGAATCTCCTCTTTGCCCGGCGCACCGAGCTGCATGAGCGGGTCGGTCGAGCCCTCGAGACTGCCACCGGCGCTCATCCGGAGCGGCTGAGCGACCTCGAAGCGCTGGGCCACCACTGGAGTCTCAGCTCGGACAAGCGCAAGGGCGCACGCTACCTGATGGCTGCCGGAGACTGGGCGCGAGCGGTCTACGCCAATGACGACGCAATCCGTCACTACGAGCGCACCTTGCTCACGCTCGCCGATTGCCGGGATTGCGGCGACCTGACCTCGACCGTGCGGGAACGGTTGGCCGATCTGCTGGCGCTGACGGGGCAGCGGGCGGAGGCTCTGGCGCACTATGGGGCGGTGCGGCAGGCGCTCGAGGCGGGCCCCGATCGCACCGGGGCTGCGCGCCTCGATCGCAAGATTGGCGGACTGCACTGGGAGGCCGGGGATCGTGAGGGTGCTAGCGCCTGCTTCGCGACCGGGCTCGCGCAACTGGGCGAGGACGGCAACCCGATCGAGCGCGCGCAGCTGTTTCAGGAAATCGGCCGGCTCGCATTCCGGGCCGGCGACAACACCTCGGCCATCACGTGGGCCGAGCGTGCCTTCGCCGAGGTCGAGGACGAGACGACTGCGTCCGACCCCGAACGCGCACGCGAGGCCGCCGCCATGCGAGCGCAGGCCTGCAATACGCTGGGCGTAGCCCTTGCACGCACCGGCCGCCTGGGCGACGCAGTCGAGCAGATCGAGGAAAGCATTCGGCTCGCCGAGGCGCACGACCTGCTGCACGCGACTTGCCGGGGCTACACCAACCTCGGCGTGCTCTACAGCTCCCTTGATCCGCGTCGCAGCATCGAGACCTGCCATCGCGGGCTCGACGCCGCCAAGAAAGTCGGCGATCTGGGCTTCCAGTCACGCCTTTACGCCAATCTAGCCGTCGCCTACTGCGCGCTGACCGACCGGTGCGAGGCCGAAGGCGTCGAGGCGGCGCAAAGGGCCATCGAGCTCGACCGACGCCTGGGACTGCTCGACCACCTGGCGGTACCGCTGATCGTGCTCGGCCAAATCCACCAATGCAGCGGCGACCGCACCCTCGCCTTCGCAGCTTACGAGGAGGCGCTGGGGCTTGCCGAGCAGGCCGGAGAACCGCAGCTGCTCTTCCCCTGCTACGACGGTCTCGCCACCCTCCATCTCGATGCCGGGAACCAAGCTCTAGCTGAAGCCTATCTGGCAAAGTCGCAGGAGGTGTGTGAGCGAGCGGGACTTGAGCCCGATGCTCTCATGGTGTTGCCGTTTCTCTGCTAGTGTCCCGATCGTGAAAACTCGCGTCAGCGCCCAGCAAGCAAGGAATGACTTTCGCGATTTGAAAACACCACCCAAGTTAATGATATTTAGTGTGGTTCAGATCGAGAATCTTTCGGCAGCGGCAGGGACCAATGTTACGGACATCTCGACTATCACGCTAGCCTGCGGGGGAGACGAAGGAGCCTCGAATGACGACCTCATTACGGCCGCCGGTTTCCCCGGGAGAGGCGGCGCCCGACTTTACTCTTCCGGCCGTGGACGGCCAGTTGCCGGTGTCGCTGGCCGACTATCGCGGCCAGAACTCCGTGTTTCTTGCTCTCCTCATCGGGCTGTGGTGCCCGTTCTGCCGGCGCCATATCGCACAGATCGGCGCGCTCGAGTCAAAGCTGAATGCACATGGCGTAAGATCGCTCGGGATCGTGGCCACGTCGCCGGAAAATGCGCGGCTCTATTTCAAGTTCCGGCCGACGCGCGTGCGGTTGGCCACCGACCCGGAGCTCACCACGCACCGCGCGTACGGCCTGTCGAAGCCCGCCCCGACTCCAGAATTCATGCACGCCCTCGAAACAACCCTCGTCAATCCCTTCGGGGATCTCCCCGAGCCGATGCCGGTCAATGCGGCCGCGGCCGCAGTGGCGAAGCTCGACAGGTATGCCGAGAACGACACGGACCGCGCCGACATGGAACGGCAATGGCCCCAGCTCAAAGGGCAATTCCTGATTGATCGCGACGGCATCGTCCGATGGGCCAACATCGAATGCGCCACCGAGGGTGCGGCGGGCGTGGGAAAATTCCCCTCTGCCGATGAGGTCCTCACGGCAGTGCGAGCCATGCCGCACTCCTGATGAGAAGGGCTTGGATGAGCTCGATCCAACCGCGCGCCCCGCTGCGACCCGGTGATCCGGCCCCCGATTTCGTGCTCCCGGCTGCGAACAGGGACGGGTTCGTGGCACTGGCAGACTATCACGGCAAGTCGCCTGTGCTGCTGGCCATGATGCGCGGACTGTATTGCGCCTTCTGCCGCCGCCATATCGCCCAGCTGGGGACGACACGCCAAAGGCTCCGGGCGGTGGGTGTCGAGGCGCTGGCCATCGTGCCTATGCAGCTCGAGCGACTGCGACTCTACTACCGTTTTCGGCCGGTGAGCGTACCAGTCGCGGCCGACCCCGACATGGCCACGCATCGCGCCTATGGGGTGCCGCAGCCGCCGCTGACGCCTGACATCCTGCGGGCCGTGGAATCAAAGTACGTCGACCTCGCCGGCAGGCTGCAGATTGCCTCGATGGATCTGGCGGGAATCAAGGATGCCCTCTGCCAGCAGGACGGTTCCAACCGATAGAGGCGGAGCTGAAGGACCGGCGCGACTGGTCGGATCAATATGGTGGCCAAATGATCGGCCAGTTCCTGGTCGATCGCGACGGTATCGTGCGATGGGCGAACATCGAAGGGGAAAAGGAAGGCCTTCGAGGTCTCGAACAGTTCCCCGCGAACGATGAGTTTCTGGCCGCCGCGCAACAGTTGGTCGGCTGAGCAAGGGTGCGCGACTGCGGTATGCCCCGAGCCTTGCCCGTGCCGAGGTCAATGCCATAGCTGCCGTAGGCCGCCACCGGCCACGTAGAGCGCAAGCAGATAATACAGGATGTAGAGATTGTACGTCTGGCCGTTGCCTGTATAGAGCTTGCGGCTTCGCTCGGCCATTGCCGTCGTGGCAACTGCCATCCATCCGAAGAAGGCGCTCGCCACAGGGGGCGTGAGCTTGCTGAACATCTCACGTGCGAAAGCATGGAAGCTTGCCGGCGCTGCGCTCTGCCGTGCATGCACGCTGGCCCTCGGCGGCCCGGCGCCTGCCCTGCGTCGCACAAGCCAGAAAAGTCCGAACAATAGCGTCGAAACCACAACCGAGATCGCCATCACCGGCATGGGATTCCAGTAGCCGTAGATGGTTTCGAGAGACATGCCCGACCACACCAGCGTGGAAGCGAAGTGCGGATCGATGGCCTTAGAAATGGGCTCGATCAGGAGCTTCGGAAAGAATGACATCACGAGAATGCCAGCAACCAGCAGATATTGGGGGATCAGGAGAGCAGCCGGCGCTTCCGTGACGTCTTGATGGGCCGATCCGCGTGAACCCAGAAAGATCGCCTGGATGAAGCGCGCCATGTACAGGAACCCGACGAACGTCGCGAGCAGCGTCATGACGGCCGGCCCATACCAGGCCTTCTGCGCCATCGCGCTCAGCAGAAGCCACTTGCCGCCGAACCCCGCGAGCGGCGGCAAGCCGGACATGGCGACGATGGCAACCGCGGCGGCCGCGAATGTCAGCGGCATGGCGCGTGCGAGCCCTCCCAGGTCGGACAGGAGGCGCGTACCCGTTCGAAGAATGAGCGCTGCGGCGACAAGAAACAGTATGCCTTTGACCATCAAGTGATTGGCCACGAGATAGAGCGCCGTGACCCAACCGAGATGGCTCGTCAGGGCAATGGCGGCGACGATATAGCCGATCTGGCTCATGCTCGAGTAGGCCAGCATGCGCTTCATGTCGTCCTCGCGCACCGCGAGCATGGCGCCGACGAGCGTCGTCAGCATGCCGATCCAGCCGAGGAGAAGGGCGAGGTTCAGCCCCGCGTTGGACCGGATGGCGACATATGTGCCCATCAGCAGGCCGAATATCGCGACCTTGCTGATCACGGCCGACAGCAGGGCGGACACATCGTCATCGGCTTCGGCATAGGCGCCCGGCAGCCAAATATGAACGCCTGCGGCGCCGGCCTTGATCAGCAGGCCAATCGCCAGCAGTACAAAGACAGGCGCTGCATCCGGTCCGGCTGTGCGAAACGCCTCGAGCGACATGCTGCCGCTCGATGCATGCATCACTGCGAAACCGACGAGGAGGAAGAAAGCCGCCACCAGCGAGAACAGCAAATACGAAAATGCATGCGGACTGGCTTCGCGGCGGTACAGGATCAGGAAATAGGATGATAGGGTGATCAATTCCCAGACGAAGAGAAATTCGAGACCGGTCGCAGTGCGCGCAAGCACCGGCAGCGACAGCAGCATGATCCCCAGAAGCGGATAGAAGCCAACTTTCCGGTCAGAACGATAGAGGCACGCGATCGAGACGACGAGCGCGCCCGCAAGCAGAACCACGGCGTAGAGGTAACTCAAGCCGGATTGGTCGCGAATGAGCCAGATCCCCCCGGTCGACACGATCGCGAGGACGGCCGCACACTGCAGTCGCGCGGGGAAGCGGTGGAGCCCGCACACGAGAGCACCGGCTGCGAGCGGCGCGAACACCCAAATCGATCCGATCCCGGCGAGAGTGGCCGCGAAGTATCCGCTGGCCGCGAGCAGAGCCGCCATGCCGTAGATCGGAAAGGGTACGGCGCTGCTGGGCGCCGGTGCGCGGGATGACGCGGCGCCGTGCAATGATTGGCCGAACCAGCGAAACATGTACGCCGCTTCCAGCAGCGAGCCGGCGAGCACGATCGCGATCCAGATGTATTCTCCCCCCGCCGCCAGCGTCAGAACCAGCTGCCATTTCGCCCAGAAACCGGGGAAGGGCGGCAGCCCGCAGATCGCGACAATGAAAATGCCGAACAGGAGGATCGCGTCGGGACGCCCGGCGAGGACCGACCAGTCGCGCCAATGCTCCTTTTCGACGTGGCCGGCGAGCCAGAAAAGACCGACCTTGGCGAACAGGTGGTTGACGAAAAGCCCGCCGACCACGAGCAGCATGGCGCTCTCCGCGCCTTGGCGTTGCAGCAGGGCGGCGGCGATCGTCAGCAGACCCATCTGACCGATCGAGGAATAGCCCAGAAGTCGCTGCGCCTTGTCTTGCTGCAGACCGATGAGATTTGAGAAAACAAAGGTGATCGCCCCCATCGCAGCGATGAGCGTCAGCTGGTTTTCGAAAAGCGGCAGAAGTTTCAGCAAGGCGAAGAATACGCCGGCCGAGACGCCCCCCGATATCATCGCCGCAACGTCGCTGCGTGCCGTCTCATAGACGTCGAGACCCCAGCCGTTTGCAGGAAAGGGCTTCAGCTCCAGCAGCAGACAGGCCAGCACGAAGATCAGGGCAGCAAATCCGAGCGGGCCGATGATGGTCGCGCGTTGGGCGATGAGGTCGTCGATGTTGAGGAGTCCGGTGACGGCATAGACCAGCATGGTACCGATCAGGAAGAACCCGGAAGCAAGCACGGTCGCCATGAGATATTTGAAGGTCGCCGACAACGCTCCGGGCGTCTGGCGCAGGCTGAGCAGGCCATATGTCGCAATCGAAACGATCTCGAGACATACGAACAGGTTGAACAGGTCCCGGGTCATGATCATGCCCTGGATACCGATCACGGCCAGCAGGTACAGAAGGATGATTCCGTATTTTTCACGCACCAGATAGGAGGTGCCAAGCAACGCGAACAGATTGACGCTCAAAGCGGCTATGGATTCGGGGAGGCCCAGGCGCAGATTGATCGAGGTGGGGGGAGTCGAGCCGCCCGTCAGAACCTCGATCGGAGCGGCCCCGTGCAGAAGGCGAAGGAAGGCGACGCCCGTGATCAACGTCATCGCCGCAAGTGCGAAAACCAACGCCGGCAGGGCCCAATCTTTTCGAAGTCGGTACAGAAGCGGAATGAGGAAGCCGCCGCCCAGTCCGATGATGAAGATGTTCAGCGGATGAAGAAGACTCACTACCATTTCGACTCCGTGAAGGCGTCGATCGACAGGGTCTTCTTCGCGTCATAGAGGCGTATCGCATACGCCAGCATGACCGCCGTCACGGCGAGACCGATCACGATGGCAGTGACGACGAGTGCCGACGGAATCGGATCGACAGCGCGCTCCGGGGCGTCAGACATGGTCAGGGCGCGATCAATGATGGGCGCCGTTCCGGCCCGGACATAGCCGATTGCCACGATGACGATGTGGCTGCCCGTGCCGATCAGCGACAGAGCGACGATGATCCGCAGGATATTGCGATGGGTGAGCGCCCCCCACATGCCGATCAGAATGAGGACCAGACCGGTAGCAAAGACGACGCCTGAAATGCTCACCCGATCCTCCTCCGCTCACGGCCGAAATCGGTCGAGGATGACACTCAGCTCGCAGCCGACCTTGATCCCGAGAAGCACCGACAGGAGCGGAATTGCCCCAGCGCTGAAGAAGGCGCCGAACTGCCCGAGCGGAAGAACCCGGTTGTCCAGGAAACCGCCGGCGACAATCAATCCGGCTACGCCGACGAGCACGAACAAGACCCCGGCCAAGGATTCCGTGATGCTGAGAAATTGGCGATCGAGCTGCTGTTCAGGGTTGGCCAGGAGCAGCAGGAGGACGCCCGAGGCGATGACGGCGCCACCCTGGAAGCCACCACCCGCGGAGATATGGCCGTTCATTATGATATAGGCCGCGAATATCAAGATGAGCGGCACAAGAACCTGCGTCGCGCTCCGCACGATGTCCGATGCCGGCCGCGGTCTCTTCCTGCTTTCGGCCGGCGGCGCCCCGCTCCTGGACCCGGCTGGGCCGAGCACGAGCCCCACGCCGGCTGCGACCATGAACAGCACCGCGACTTCGCCGAGCGTATCGAACGCCCGAAAGGTCAGAAGGATTCCGATAATGACATTCGGCGCGCCAAGCTCCTGCGGAACCAGTTTGACATAGCTCTCGGCGAGCGGCCGCAGGGACTGCGGCTCGGCATAGTTGAGAGCGAGGCTCGTGAAGACAAGACCCAGCAGGACCAGCGGTGCGGCGATGACGATGCGATGCATCAGGCGCTGCCTCTGGCTTGCTCCCTTGCGTCGCGCAGGGCATCGATATCGGCCTTTTGCGCCATGGGTAGACGAATGGCATGAGCGGCCCGCGCCAGCGCGTGCGACGAGACCGGATTGGTCATGAAGACGAAATAGACCAGAACGAGCAGTTTCAAGGTCCAGCCCGGGTGATAGCAGGCGAGCCCGATGAGCACGAGCGCGTTACCCAGCGTGGACGCCTTGGTGCCGGCCTGCATGCGCGTATAGGCGTCGGGCATCCGGAGCATCCCGAGGCCGGCGGAGAAGTGAAAGACAGCGCCGAGCAGGACGAGAATGCTCCCGATCAATTCCGCCATGGCTCACTCCTTTGCATTGCCAGTCCGGCGAATCGCATAGAGGAAGATCAGCGTCGAAAGTCCCGAACCGATCGAAGCTTCGGTCATCGCGACGTCGGGGGCTCCCAGCAGGACGTAGCAGACGGCCGCGAACAGACTGGCAAGCCCGCCGCTGACTGCCGCAGCCAGCGTGCCTCCGAGCCGGATCGCAAGGATTCCGCTCGCGATGATGCTGAGGCACAGCAGGACGACGAAAAGCTCGAGCATGGCTAGATGCCCCCTTCGAGGTAGCGGGCGATCGCGACCACTGCCAGGAAGCTCAGCACGCCGTAGACTAGGGCCACATCAAGATAGATGAAGCGCCCCGCCACATGGGCATAGAGTGCGACCAGCGAGATGGAAATGACGGTGAGCATGTCGATCGCGGCGACGCGGTCGACCACCGTGCGACCGAGAACGAGCCGCACCACGCCGCACAGGACGCCGAGAAAGATCAAGCCCCCAGCGAGAAGGAGGATGCTTTCAGCCAAAAGTTTTCTCCAGGTGCTCCTCGAACGGTTCGACGAAGATGCGCGAGGCTTCCTCCGTATCGGTCGTCGTCACGTCGAGCCAGTGGATGAACAGAGTGTCGCCTTCGGTCTCGACCACGAGCGAGCCGGGGGTGAGCGCAATCGAGTTGGCGAGCGCCAGCCGCGCGACCGGCGTTTTCAGTCGTGTCCTTACCCTGACGATGCCCGGGTTGATGTCGATCCGCGGTGCGTAGACGTAGCGCAGCATGTTGAGGTTGGCGCGCACGAGCTCAAACAGAAACACGCCGGTATAGCGGACAAAGCCATGGAGGCGCGCAGGCGTGATGCGGACGTCCTTCCACACGTCCGAACTTCGTGTGAAGGCGTAGGCGAGGACGGCCGAAATCGACGCGCCCGTGACGATGGATGCAATGTCCAAGGATGAGTTTGCAGCGAACCAGACGAAAGTCAGAAGCAGGAAAAGGAACAGGAAGCCGCCAGTCTTCCGCGTCTCGGTGTTCGGTGTCATTTCGCCCTTGTCCCCGGCCAACCTACGGTGAACGCTCGTGCGTGGGCGGTATCAAATCAAACACGCTGCATGCGCAGGTAACCATCATGCCGTTATCGTAAACCCGCAAATTATCGTAAATGGGCAGCCGGCAGCAGCCGGCGCCCCCCCGGTGCGGCTGTTGCGCTGTCAGTGATCGCAGGGGCGGCCCTGCTTCGATCCGGCAGCAGGGACCGGCGCTGTTCAGCTCGCGCTTTCGAGGTGGGCCGCCGACGACGGCTTGCCTGCAATCCCGCGACGCTTGGCAGCGGCCGAAGTGGGGCTCTACTCGGCCGCGACCCGAGCTTCGGCCGACTCGATCCTGCAAGCGCAGAACTTGAATTCCGGGATCTTGCCCATCGGATCGAGCTGGGGGTTGGTCAGCAGATTTGCGGCAGCCTCCGCGAAACAGAAGGGTATGAAGACCATGCCCTCGGCCACGTCGCGGTCGGCACGGGCCTTGAGCACGACCCTGCCGCGCCGTGTCGACACCTCGATGAAGCCCCCCGGGGGGATGCCGAGCCTGTCCATCTCTCTCGGGTTCAGCCCCGCAATCGCTTCGGGCTCAAGATGGTCGAGATTGGAAGCGCGCCGCGTCATCGAGCCCGTGTGCCAATGCTCGAGCAGGCGCCCTGTGGTCAACACCATCGGGTAGGTCTCATCCGGCAATTCGTCCGGCGGGACGAGGTCGGTCGGCACGATCCTGGCCCGCCCCGATTTGGTCGGGAAGGACGTCGCGAAGATGATCTCGTTGCCGGGCTTGTCCGGTGCATCGCAGGGATACGTAACCGAGTCCTCGCGCACCAGCCGCTCCCAGGTGATGTTCTTCAGGGACGGCATGACCTCGGTCATTTCCGCGAATACCTCGGATACACCCTTGTAGTTCCATTGCAGGCCAATTCGCTTGGCGATTTCGGCAATCAGCATCCAATCCTGGCGCGCCTCGCCGGGCGGATCCACAACAGGACGAGAGATTTGCACTTGCCTGTTCGTGTTGGTGAAGGAGCCCCACTTCTCGGCATGCGCGGATGCCGGCAGGACGACGTCGGCGTGCCACGCGGTCTCGGTGAGAAAGATGTCCTGGACAACGAGGTGCTCGAGCTTCGCCAGTGCCTCGCGGGCGTGCTGCACGTCGGGGTCGGACATGGCCGGATTTTCACCCATCACATACATGCCCTTGATCACGCCGTCCTTGATGGCATGCATGATCTCGACCACCGTCAGCCCCTTCTTCGGGTCGAGCTTGGTGCCCCAGAAATCCTCGTAGGCGCCGCGAATGGCCGCATCCTCCACCGACTGGTAATCGGGAAATACCATGGGAATGAGGCCCGCGTCGGAGGCACCTTGCACGTTGTTCTGGCCGCGCAGGGGGTGCAGGCCGGTGCCGGGGCGGCCGATTTGCCCCGTGACGAGCGCAAGCGCAATCAGGCAGCGGGCGTTGTCCGTTCCGTGTGTATGCTGCGAAACGCCCATACCCCAGAAAATGATCGAGCGCTCGGAGCGGGCGTAGAGGCGCGCAACCTCGCGAATCGTGGCCGCAGGAATGCCGCACACGGGCTCCATCGCCTCGGGCGTGAAATCCACCACCTTGGCCTTCAGGCTCTCGAACCCTTCCGTGTGAGCCTGCACATACTGAATGTCGACCATGCCTTCGGCGACAATGACGTTGAGCATGGCATTGAGCAGCGCCACATCCCGGCCGGGCTTGAATTGAAGGGTGTGGCTGGCGTAACGGGCCAAGCCCTGGTTCTGCCCGCGCGGATCCATGACGATGAGTCTGGCGCCGCGCTTGGCCGCGTTCTTCAGGAAGGTGGCGGCGACCGGATGATTCTCAGCGGGCCTCGCGCCGATCACGATGATGCAGTCGCTGTCCTTGGCAGCCGTGAAAGGAGCGGTCACCGCGCCCGAGTTCAGCCCCTCCATCAAGGCAGCCACCGAAGAGGCATGGCAGAGGCGGGTGCAGTGGTCGACGTTGTTGGTGCCGAAACCCTGCCGGATCAGCTTCTGGAAGAGGTAGGCTTCCTCGTTGGAGCCCTTGGCCGAGCCGAAGCCGGCCAGAGCACTGCCGCCGTCGCGCGCATGCACCGCCTTGAGGCCGCCGGCAGCCTTTTCCAGCGCCTCTTCCCACGTCGCCTCGCGGAAATACCTGCTGACCTCGTCGCGGCGGATCTGGAGGTTCGCGTCCTTGGCGACGCCATCGCGGCGGATGAGCGGCTTGGTGAGCCGGTCGGGGTGATGAATATAGTCGAAGCCAAATCGGCCCTTGACGCACAGGCGGTTGTTGTTGGCCGGTCCATCGCGCCCATCGACGTAGAGTATCTTGTTGTCCGTGACGTGAACCTTGGTCTGGCAGCCAACGCCGCAGTAAGGGCACAGCGTGTCCACCGACTTCGTCTCGTACTTCACGCGCTTGCCCGCAGTGTCGAGCAGGCTCTTCTCCATGAGCGCGCCGGTCGGGCACACCTGCACGCATTCTCCGCAGGCAACGCAGGTAGAGTTCCCCATTCCCTGGTCGAAATCGAAAACGACCTTGGCGCCGTGGCCGCGATAGGCCATGCCGATCACGTCGTTGGCCTGCACCTCGCGACAGGCGCGGACACACAGATTGCAGTTGATGCAGGCATCGAGATTGACGGCGATGGCAGAATGGGTGCTGTCGGCAGCGGGACGATCATCGCGCGGGAAACGGCTGATGGGTGCGACACCCATGGCGTCGACCCAGTTCCAGAAGCTTGATTTCGGATCGTGGCTGGTCTCGCGCACGGGCTGGTCGGCCATGAGAAGCTCGAACACCATCTGGCGCGACTTCTTTGCCCGCTCGCTCGCCGTCTTCACCTTCATGCCGCTGGCCGCCTTGCGCTGGCACGATGCGGCCAGCACGCGCTCGCCCTCCACCTCCACCATGCAGGCGCGGCAGTTGCCGTCGGCGCGATAGCCGGGCGCGGGATGCCAGCACAGGTGCGGAATCCTGGTGCCGTGGCGCTGTGCCACCTCCCAGATGGTCTCGCCCGGCCGGGCTTCAACCTGCCGGCCATCCAGTTCGAAGGTGATCGTGGCGGTCATTGCGGGCGGCTCTCGGTTCTCGGGTTCGATGGCAACGCGCACGGTTGTGTTTTGAGGTTGTTGCTACGCTCCCCGTACGACGGCTCGCCGGAAGCGGCTGGAGGTAGGGCAGTCACCTCAAATCCTCCGGAAAATATTTGAACACGCTGCGCAGCGGATTGGGCGCCGCCTGCCCGAGGCCGCAGATGGAGGCATCGGCCATGACTTGCGCCAGATCGTCGAGCAACTCGCGGTTCCACGTTCCGCCGCTCATGAGCTTCACGGCCTTCTCGGTTCCGTTGCGGCAGGGCGTGCACTGGCCGCAGCTTTCATCCTCGAAGAAGCGCATCAGGTTGAGCGCGACCGCCTTCGTGTCGTCCCGGTCGGACAGGATTACGACCGCGTGGCTGCCGACGAAGCAGCCGTGCTTCTCGAGCTGACCGAAATCGAGCGGGACATCCGCCATATAGGCCGGCAGGATGCCGCCCGAGGCGCCGCCCGGCAAATACCCCTTGAAGTGGTGGCCCTCGGCCATGCCGCCGCACAGCTCGATCAGGTCCCTGCACGTGGAGCCGGCCGCCGTCAGCACGACGCCGGGATTTTTCACGCGCCCCGAAACCGAATAGGAACGCAGTCCCTTGGCGCCGTTCTTGCCTTGGGACGCAAACCAAGCCGCACCCTTGTCGAGGATGGTCGGCACCCAGAATAGCGTCTCGATGTTGTTGACGAGCGTGGGCCGGCCGAAGAGGCCGACCTGCGCCACATAGGGAGGCCGGTGCCTGGGCAAGCCGCGCTTGCCCTCGATCGATTCGATCATGGCGCTCTCCTCGCCGCAGATGTAGGCGCCGGCGCCACGCCGGATATTCAACTTCGTATGCCGGGCGAGACCGGCCGCTTCGACCTTGGCGATCTCCTGCCGCAGGATCTCGATGACGGCGGGGTACTCGTCGCGAATGTAGATGAACACCTCTTCGGCCTCGACGGCCCACGCAGCAATAAGGGCGCCTTCCACGAACCGGTGCGGCTCACGCTCGAGATAGTAGCGGTCCTTGAAAGTTCCGGGCTCGCCCTCGTCGCCGTTGACGGCCATCAGCCGCGGCCCCTTCTCGCTGCGCACCAAGGCCCATTTGCGCCCCGTTGGGAAGCCGGCACCGCCGAGTCCGCGCAGTCCGCTGTCAGAAAGAGCGGCGATCACCCCATCGGCCTTGCGCGCGCCCGAAAGGCACGCGCGCAACACCGTGTAACCTCCATCCTTCACATAGGCGTCGAAAGCCTGAAAAGCCGGGATGGCAGGATGCACTTCGCGCATTCCCGCCGCCTCCAGCAGCTCGGGAGAAGTTGCATGATCGACGTGATGGTGACCGACCTCTGCTGCGGGGGCGGTATCGCAGGAGCCGATGCAGGGCGCACGAAGCACGCGTATTCCAGCTGCATTCTTCGCCTCCAGTTCGGCAATCAGCTTCTCGGCACCGGCCAGCATGCAGGTCAGGCTGTCGCACACCCGGATCGTGACCTCCGGAGGGCGTTGCTCGCCGTCGCCCACGACGTCGAAGTGCGCATAGAAGGTCGCAACCTCGTAGACCTCCGCCATTGGGATCTTGAGTTCCTCCGCCAGTGCGTGCAGATGGCCTGCAGGCAAGCAGCCCTCCGCATCCTGGATGAGGTGCAGGTACTCGATCAGCAGAGCCCGCTCACGCGGCCTAGGCCCCAGCAACGCCTTGATGGCGGCGACCTCGGCTTCCCGCAGGACACGACCGCGGGGAAATGGCGTCGCCTTGCGACGCCCGGCCCCCGGATGGATGGCGCGGGCTTTTCCCGCACCGTTGGCAATCGAGGTGGCGTCATTCATGCGTTGCGGGTCTTCGTCATGGCGAGCCAGGGTGGGGAGCCCAAACCCTTCGGCGGAAGGGCGGGCTAGCCTCAACTATATTGGCATACCATATGCCAATTTTATCAGTGCTGTCGACATAGACAATCCGGTATACACGCCGTGCCGGGACGCTCAAAGTTCGTGATGGCACACTTGCACCCCTGCTGCGAGCCTGATCCGCCTTCACGCCGCCACCTGCAGTCGTGGGCAGCTGGCCGCCATGGCCGCCGCAACCCCTGCGGTTGCGGTCGGAAGCGTTTTCGTGGACAAGTTGACCCGCCTCAGACACCTCGACACTCCGGCTCGATTCAATCTCGGCCATGAGCAAGACCAGCAAGCTGCTCGACGACTGCTTTGCGCACGACAAGAAGCGGATGCTTCATGATGAGGCGATCGGGGTGCTGAAGCAGCGAATCGGCCCGGTCGCCGGCCAGGAACGGGTGAAACTGCCGGACGCCGCAGGTCGCTTGCTGTTTGCTGCCGCAATTACGCCGCATCCAATTCCGGCTCACACCAACGCCGCTGTCGACGGCTTCTCCTTCGCCGCTGCCGACTACGACCAGGACGCCGGGAGCGAGATGCCAGTGGACGGCCGAGCCGCCGCGGGACACCGGATAGCGCAGAGGCCCGCGGCCGGGGCAGCGGCGCGAATTTTTACCGGCGCGGTCATGCCGGAAGGGCACGACACCGTCGTCATGCAGGAGGACGTGCGCTTCGGGACGATCGCGGGGGGCCCTGTTGTGGCGATCCCTGCGGGCCTGCGGCGCGGGGCAAACGTCAGAAGGGCGGGCGAGGATGTCGCCGAAGGCGAGGTGCTGCTGCAGGCCGGCTCGCTGTTGCGCCCGCAGGACCTGGCGGCTTTGGCCTCCATCGGCGCCGGCGAGGTCGAATGCTTCGCTCGCCTCAAGGTTGGTATCGTCTCCACCGGCGACGAGGTGGTGCGCGCGGGCGCCAAACTGACCCCCGGTCAGGTGTACGATGCCAACGCGCCGATGCTCGCGGCGCTCGTCGCGAGCGCCGGCGCGACCCCCATTGATCTCGGCATCCTTCCCGACGATCTGCAGGAGGTGAAGACGCGCCTGGCGCGGGCGGCGCAGACGGTCGACGTGATCGTCAGCTCCGGCGGCGCCAGCAGGGGCGAGGAGGATCACGTCGTCACGGCGCTCGATGCGCTCGGCAAGCGACATCTGTGGCAGCTTGCCATC
This sequence comes from Hyphomicrobiaceae bacterium, assembly GCA_050248715.1. GTDB lineage: Bacteria > Pseudomonadota > Alphaproteobacteria > Rhizobiales > Hyphomicrobiaceae > AWTP1-13. The sequence goes on from JBFWRV010000001.1 coordinate 65,171, forward strand.
AAGCCGGGGCGGCCCATGTCGTTCGGGCAGATCGGCGACTGCGTGATGCTCGGGCTGCCCGGAAACCCCGTCGCCGTGTTCGTATGCTTCCTTCTCTACGTCTGGCCGCTATTGCGGCGCATGGGCGGAGCGGCGCGGTGGCCGGAGCCCACACGTTACCAGCTGCCCGCCCTTTTTGCGTTTCCGGGACGCAAGGTGGGGCGTCGTGAATTCTGGCGCGGCATCTCCCGGGAGACCGCGAATGGATTGGGCGTGGACAAGTTCGCGCGCGACGGCTCGGGGCTGATCTCGGGCCTGCGGGCCGCCGACGGCCTCATCGACGTTCCCGAGGACGTGCCGGAGATCAGGCAAGGCGACAGCGTCGCCTTCATTCCGTTCAGTCAATTCGGGATCCTCGGGAACTGAGCTCCCGAGAGGCGCCGCGCATCGGCGGGCGCTCAATCGGCAAATTGCGCTCGACTTGCCTTGCGGGCGTGCCTTAGGTCCTCTTCCTCAGCGCTCTTTGCATCGGCGTCGAACACAAGGCGCTGCTCACCCGCGAGGACGACGAAGCGCTTCCCGCGCGCGCGCCCGATCAACGTGAGACCGGCCTTCCGCGCCAGCTCCACGCCCCACGCCGTGAAGCCCGAGCGGGAGACGAGCACGGGAATGCGCATCTTGACGGTCTTGATCACCATCTCCGAGGTCAGCCGCCCTGTCGTGTAGAAAATCTTGTCGCCCGGCGCGATGCGCTCCAGGAACATGTAGCCTGCGATCTTGTCGACGGCGTTGTGACGACCGACATCCTCCATGTAGATCAGCGGCTCGTCCGCGCGGCACAGCACGCAGCCATGGATGGCACCGGCCTTCAGATAGAGGCTGGGTGCGGTATTGATCTTCTTGGTCAGCTGGTAAAGCCAGGATGTCCTAATTCGCGCGGCCGGATCCAGCTTGATCTTGTCGAACTCCTCCATGAGGTCGCCGAATACCGTCCCCTGGGCGCAACCCGAGGTCTGCGTCTTTTTCCTGAGCTTTTCCTCGAAATTCGTCTGGACCCGCGTGCGCACCACGACGGTGGAAATGTCATCGTCGTAGTCGACGGCGGTGATCTCGTCGCCGGCGCGCAGCATGTTCTGGTTCAGCAGATAGCCGACGGCCAACAGATCGGGACGGTCGCCGATCGTCATCATGGTGACGATCTCGCGCGCGTTCAGGAACAGGGTCAACGGGCGCTCGGTGACGACAGCGGTGTCGACGGGCTGCCCGTCCTGATCGATGCCCCGCATGCTCACCGACAGTCGCGGGTCGTCGGGATCGGGACGGATATGGAACTCTTTCAAGCGCGGCTCGCTCGCATGTTGCAGGACGTCACTTGTGTCTGGATCGCACCGGGATCAATCGCCCGGCCAGCGTCCTGCACATTGCGAAGTTTGCTCCTCACTCGCAGTGCGCTGGGGCGAATTTCGCGATCAGGATACTGGTCGTCGCCTTGCTGCATAGGATAACGCACCCAGGCGCCCGCGCCAAATTGGGCCGGTCTGGCCCTGCGGCCTTCACCGCCAGCGGGGATTTTGCGCAGTTGACACAACGCCTGAAGCGGGTGGACATGCGCCAATGATCATTCCGTCCGGGAGAGTCAGATGGATGAAGACAAGTTCAATATGTCACTGCGGAAATTCCTGAAGCAGGTGGGTGTCACTTCGCAGCGCGCGATAGAGGATGTGGTGCGCCAGACCAAGCCGGGCACAGGCAGCCTGAGGGTCAAGATGGTGCTCACCGCCCCCGGGACATCCTTGAACCACGTCGTCGAAAGCGACATCGATCTCGGTTGAATGGAGCCCGAGAGCAAGAGCCGGTTCCGGGGTTTTCAAATTGGCTAAAGCGCACTCCACCGCTGGAATGGTTTGAGAGTGGAGAGGCCGGCGCTGCCTACAAGTGGTGACAATGGCTCGCAGGAGCTGTTGTCTTGTGGAAGGTGAAACGCGCCGCCATCAGGCGACCCCTTCGGGGCCGGCGACTCCCTGAGGGGCACTGTCGCGTCTGACGCCGCAACGGCAGCTATCCTGCCGGCCTAGATGCGCACGCTTTGAGTAGAAAAGGCACTGGACGACGAATTCGGCACATAGTTGCCGAGCACAACGGCCGCACCGATCGCGATGAGGATCGCGGCAAGGCAAGCGGTCAGAAAGCTCCACATCGCAAGTCCTCCGAGATTGCACATCCCCGAAGCCAAATCCCAAGTCGCGGCGCGCCAAGCTCTAGGGCAAAGGTCTCGCGCCAGACAGCCTGGGCCGGCCTCCGTCGCACCTATTCGGCGGGCGCAACAGTTCCACCTGTGGCGCGTCCCCTTTGCTGCTCCTTTTCCAACCACAGGCTATGGTGTTGCTGAGCCCAGTTGACGTCGACCTCGCCGTTACCCATGGCCTCGAAGGCGCCCTGCATGCCGATCGTGCCGATGTAGATATGGGCCAGCATGATGGCTATGAACACCACGCCGACGATCCCGTGCACCATCTGCGCCAGTTGCATGCCGGCGACGTCGGTCGCATAGAAGGGGAACATCAACAGGTAGCCGGTGATCGCAGCTGCTCCGCCACCCAGCACGACCACCCAGTAGATCATCTTCTGGCCGGCATTGAAGCGCCGCGCCGGCGGATGCTTGCTACCGATGATGCCGCCCCCCTCCCTGATCCACTCGAGGTCGACGCCTGAGGGAAAATTCCAGGCGACCCACATCAGGAACATCAGAACGACGCCCAGCGTGAACGGGAAGCTCAGATAGTTGTGGGCGTATTTGGCCAATTGAGACCAAGAGGCGAACGCTTCCGGAGAGATCCACGGGGCCAGAAGCTCCTTGCCAAACGTGATGTTGAGCCCCGAGACCGCGAGCACGATGAAGCAGGTCGCGGTCATCCAGTGTACGAAGCGCTCGAATGCATTGAAGCGCACCAACGTGCGTCCCGAACGCCCCGCCTCGATCCGAACCATTCCGCGGATGAGGTAGAACAAGACAAGGACCGCCAGCATGCCGAGAATCGCAACAGCGCCGATCCAGCGCAGCGTCACTTGATGAAACTGGCGCCAGTCGCGGCCGGCCGGCTGCTCCAGCACCTGGGACTTGGCATCCGGGAGGGTGCCGCGACCCTGGATCTTCTGCAATTCCTTGAGGAGTTGCTGCTCCTTGACCGACTGGGCCGTAGGGTTGACGGAGGTCGGCTGCTGCGCACTGGCGGGGGCGGCGAAGGCGATCGCGAGCCCCAGCAGCAGCGTGGCGAAGATTGATCCAAGCGATGAGCGCATCGGCGCCATTGTGTCATCTCCCTATTGCAGGGCTGGCCGGCCTGAAGCCACCCCCAAGCGGCGACGGGTTGGCTCCCGTCGCCTTGTGCGCATCAAATCGTCAGGACGCGATCGTCTCGCGATAGGCGGTCTGCCAGCCCCATGCACCCGACGTGTAGCCGCGCCGCAGAACGCGTTCCTTGTAGATTTGGGCAATGATCTCGCCGTCGCCGGCGAGCAGGGATTTCGTCGAGCACATCTCGGCGCACAGCGGCAGCTTGCCCTCGGCGAGGCGGTTGGAGCCGTAGCCTGTGAACTGGCCATTCGCGCGGCTGCCGTACTCTGCGACCGTGAGGTCGGCTTCGGGGCCGCCGGCGCAGTAGGTGCACTTGTCCATCTTGCCGCGACTGCCGAAGTTGCCGACGCGAGGATATTGCGGTGCGCCGAACGGACAGGCGTAGAAGCAATAGCCGCACCCGATGCACAAGTCCTTGGAGTGGAGCACTACGCCGTCTGCCGTCGTATAGAAGCAGTTCACCGGGCAGACGGCGGCGCATGGCGCGTCCGTGCAGTGCATGCAGGCCATCGATACGGACCGTTCACCCGGCTTGCCGTCATTGATCGTAACGACGCGTCGCCGATTGATCCCCCAGGGGATGTCGTGCTCGTTCTTGCAGGCGGTGACGCAGGCATTGCACTCGATGCAGCGGTCGGCGTCGCAGAGAAACTTCATCCGAGCCATGGTGGTTCCTCCTTACGCCGCTCTGATCTGGCAGAGAGTGGCTTTGGGCTCTTGCATGCCGGTCACCGGATCGTAGCCGTAGGTGGTGATAGTGTTGACGCTTTCGCCCAATACGACCGGGTCCGCGCCCTTTGGATACTTGGCGCGCTGATCGACGCCCTGGAACCAGCCCGCGAAGTGGAATGGACACCACGCCACTCCCTTGCCGACCCGCTCTGTCACCAGCGCCTTCATCTTCGCCTTCGGCCTGGTATCGGCCGGACCGAAGACCCAGACCCATGCGCCATCCTTGATGCCCCGCTCGGCCGCATCGACAGGATTGATCTCGATAAACATGTCCTGCTGCAACTCGGCGAGCCATTTGTTGGACCGGGTTTCCTCGCCACCGCCCTCGTACTCGACCAGTCGTCCCGAGGAGAGGATCAGCGGGAACTCCTTGGCGATGCCCTTGTCGACCACCGCCTTCTGCACGTCGAAGCCGACGTTCGGCACGCGGAACTGGCGCGCGTTGGGCAGCGTCGGATACTTGGCGACGAGGTCCGGCCGCGGCGAGTAGATGGGCTCGCGGTGCACCGGCACCGCGTCGGGCAGCCCAAACGCGACAGCCCGAGCCTTGCCGTTGCCATAGTGCATGACGCTGTGGCTCAAGCACACGCGCTGAATGCCGCCCGAGAGATCAATCGCCCACGACACGGCATCAGGGTTGGCGCCACCTATGCGCTCAATCGTTGCCCGCTCCACCTCGGTCAGGTCCTTGTCCCAGCCGAGCTTCTTCAGCACGCCGTAGGTGAACTCCGGATATCCGTCCTGGAGCTCCGAGCCCACCGAGTACGCGCCTTCGGCGAGCAGATTGTGCCGCACCTCCTGCTCCACCTCCTTGCCGTCCACCATTGCCTTGGTCTTGACGACGCGCTCCACGCCGAAGCGAGCGCGGAACGTGCCGCCCCCGTCCTTCACGTTGAGGTGGGTGTTGTAGAGGATGGGCGTGCCGGGATGCTTGATCTCCGGCGTGCCCCAGCATGGCCACGGCAGACCATAGTAGTCGCCCTTGCACGGTCCTTCGCTCGCTCTGAGGGTAACCAGGTCGAAATCCTTCTGGTTGGCCATATGCAGCTTGAGGCGCTCCGGCGACTGGCCGCAGTAGCCCGTCGAGAAGCCGCCGCGGTTGATCTCGCGCAGGAGGTCCTCGGCCGACGGCACGTTGTTCTCGACCTTGATGTTCTTGAACATCTTGTCGGCGAAGCCGAGCTTTACCGCGAGCCGGTACATGATCTCGTTGTCGTTCTTCGACTCGAAGATCGGCTGTACGATCTGCTCGCCCCACTGCAACGAGCGGTTGGAGGCCGTGCGTGAGCCTGCCATCTCGTAGCTGGTGCAGGCCGGTAGCAGATAGGTGCCGTCCTTGCGCTCCGAGAGCACGGCCCAGGTGGTCGGCACCGGATCGACGACCACCAGCAGGTCGAGCTTCTCGATGCCCTTGGCGGCCTCCGGCATGCGGGTCACGGTGTTGCCGCCGTGGCCCATGATGAACATGGCCTTAAGGTTGTCCGGCTGCGAAACCTGATCCTTCGGGAGCAGCGTGGCGTCGAACCAGCGGGTCGACGGGATGCCAGGCGTGTTCATCATCTTGACGGGCTTGCCGTCCGCGCCTGTGTAGGTGGAGAAGCGCGAGGCCATCCAGTCGTAGTCAACCTCCCAGACGCGGGACCAGTGCCGCCAGGCACCTTCCGCCAGGCCGTAGTAAAGCGGCAGCGTCACGATATCGAGGCCGAGGTCGGTTGCGCCCTGCACGTTCGTGTGGCCGCGGAAGATGTTGGCGCCGGTGCCGGAGCGGCCGACGTTGCCGGTCGCCAACAAGAGGATGCAGCTTGCCCGCACAGTCGCGGTACCCATCGTGTGCTGCGTCTGACCCATGGCCCAGATCAGGCAGGAGGGCCGCTCGGTCGCAAACATCTTGGCGACGCGCTTGAGCTGCTCGCCCGGCACCCCGGAGACGCGCTCGACCTCCTCAGGCGTCCACTTCTCGACCTCCTTGCGAATCTCGTCCATGCCGTAGACGCGTTGCCGGATGAACTCCTTGTCCTCCCAGCCGTTCTGGAAGATGTGCCAGAGCATGCCCCAAAGGACTGGAATGTCGGTGCCGCTGCGCAGCCGCACGTACTCGGTCGCATGTGCAGCGGTGCGTGTGAGGCGCGGGTCGGCAACGATGAAGTTGGCCCTGTTGAGTTCCTTGCCCTCGAGAATGTGCTGCAGCGACACCGGGTGCGCCTCTGCGGGATTGCCGCCGAGGAAGAAGATCGTCTTGGTGTTGCGGATGTCGTTGTAGCTGTTGGTCATCGCGCCGTAGCCCCAGGTATTGGCTACGCCGGCGACGGTCGTCGAGTGACAGATGCGCGCCTGGTGATCGGAGTTGTTCGTGCCCCAGAATGCCGCGAACTTGCGGTTGAGATAGGCCGCCTCGTTGGTGAACTTCGCCGAGCCTAGCCAGTAGACCGAGTCAGGGCCCGATTTCTCACGGATATCAAGCAGCTTGTCACCGATCTCGTTGATCGCCGTATCCCACGAGATGCGCTGCCACTGCCCGCCGACAAGCTTCAGCGGATAGCGCAGGCGGCGGTCGCCGTGCGCAAGCTCACGTGTGGCAGCCCCTTTAGCACAGTGCGAACCGCGGCTGATCGGGCTGTCCCAGCCCGGCTCCTGACCGACCCAGACCCCGTTTTCGACCTCGGCCAGGACGGTGCAGCCTACCGAGCAGTGCGTGCAGATATTCTGGCGAATGATGCCCTTGGCCGGCGCCGGTCCTGCGCCGGCGGCCTCGGCTTTGCGCACGCCGCCTAACGGTAGCGCGCCGAGAACGCCCAAACTGCCGGCGGCGAGACCGGACCGGCGCAGAAACGTGCGGCGGTCCACGCCACCGCTGCTCTGAGCCGCGAGGGTGGCGGCAAGTGCGCCGCGACGTGCGTGACGTTCGCTTTTTTTGATCAGCACGGCTTTGCCTCCCTAGCGCTTGGCCGGGTAACTGTTGACCCGATAGAACGCCTTGACGTGATCGGTCTCGCGGTAGCGAGACTTTCTCTTCTCGGCGTCGGTCTCGCTATCAGCCTGGGCGCTGGTCGCTAACGGTCCTGCCGCTGCAGCAACGCCCGCACCTGCACCCAGCGCACGCAAGAAGTCGCGGCGGCCCACCTTGGGTTTGTCTTCTGTTTTCACGACTTGGTGCCTCCTCTTCGAGAAGCGGGCTCTCCTTATCCTGGGAGCCCGAACGCCTCCGTCTCGATCTCGACGAATGTCCGGCCGAGCGCGCCCACGCGAGAGTAAAAGCTCGCGTTTGCAGACCGCTCGAGATCCGCAAAGAAACGCCCGATCCAGGACTCCATGTGCTTCAGGAAGATTTCTCTATCGGCTTGCGGTGCGGAGCCGATACTCCCGCCGGCAAGCCCCGACATGATTTCGCAAAGGACGGCGGCATGATCTTCAGGCTCGGACTGCTCGGGCGCCTGCTCGATGCCGAGCCGCTTGAGGTCCTTCCGCAGCCGCGCCAGCGGACGCTCGTAGAGAAAGCCTGTCAGGTAGTAGGACGCATAGGGGAGCAGTTCGCCCCGCCCGAGACCGACGAACAGATCGAAATACTCCCGGCCAACTCGCTCCGCATCCGTGCACGCAGCAGCCTCGCCGAGCGCCGCATGCGCAATCCCGAGCGGACTTGGGTCCCCGCGCAACTGGCCTAGGCGCCTCAGTAGACTGGCATCAGGGCTGCGAGCCAGAAGGGTGGCAAGCAGTGTGTATTCCTGTGCCCGCGCGCTATCAATCTCGTTGGTGCAACCGGCGGTTTCGAAAAGGTCCGGGCGCAACACGTCCCGCCGCACGCCAGTGACTGATTCGACCAGGAGCACACGCTCTGCAGGTACACGATCCCAGTTTGAAACCGAGGGCTGAGAGATGCCAATGCGCCGGGCAAGCTGAGAGACGCCGCCGGCGGCCCGTATCGCTTCCTGGAGGCCCTGATCGCGCATGTGCCTACTTTCTAGGCGCCACACCACCGCTGGACTTAGAACAGTTTCAAAAACTCTAGTGCCAATGCAACGTGACCGTCAATAGGTCTAGGCTATGTCAGGCACATCTATGGCATGCCACGACGACAGTAAAATAGCTTAAGACTATGCTTTTGAGTTTACCTGGGAAGGGCGCGCCCGTGCGCTCGACGATTAGGGGTGTGTCGATCTTTTTCTGACCCGACGTCATGCTGCAGCGCAGCAGAATCTATCTTCTTGTGTTCCTCTACTGCAAGGACGCTGTCGCCGCCCATCTCATTTCCTGCTGGCATACCAAGCACTTGCGGAGGAGTGGAAAGATTCACCGGATCGGTGGCAGAACTTGTCCCAGGTGATGCGTCCGGTACGTCCACGCCGAGCTCTTCCTGGACCGGCGCAGACTCGCTCAGCTTTCCCAGCGCCTGGGCAACGAGTTCGCTGACGTTATCGGCGTCTTCGAGCGGCCCGAACCCTGGCATGGCGCCGGGGTCGGTAAAATCCCATTGGTTCTCCGCCAGGCCGATGAAGTCACGGATGGCCGGATCTGACGTCCATACGCGACGCAAGGCCTCCCTGGTCAAATCCGCCGGCACCCCGGATTGCAGGAAGGCTTGGATGTCGGTCGTGGACGTGATCGATTCGATCGGCGGGAGGCTCTCGAGGTCGACGGCAGATCTGGGCGACGGGTCGGCCTGCGGCGAGGGTGCGCGAGCTTCTTCTTCGGGCGCGGCCTTCTCTTCCGACTGCGGTGGCGCCGGCTCAACCTCACTCGGTTTCTCGAGTGCCTCACGCTTCAGCCGCGACCAGCGCGCAACGAAGCTTTCAGGATCGCTCATTGATCGCTCTCCCGCGCGTCTTTGCGAAGAACCCGAGCAGCGGACCCGTCGCGCTCGCGCTCGCGTTTGAAGAATGGCCGCTCGACGTGATGCTGGGCGATGAAGGCCTCGACTGTTTCCGCAATGGTAGCGGGCATCGGCACGGTTTCGACCAGATCATCACCCGCCTCCGTAGAGGCCTCGCCTTCGGCCGGGTCTGCCGTGACTGCGAGTACTTTGTACGGCGGTTCTGAAGCCGTTGGCCTCAGCACCACCCACAAGAGGGGCGCACCGGACTCCAAGTTGCTCCGGTAGTTCGCAGTCTCCGTGCGGTAGAGCTCAATCGTGGCCGGGCCTGCGTAGAAGGTCGTCTTGCCGCCCGCCTCGTCCAGCCGGGTCCACGGTGCCGTCGACGGAATGCCCGCGAGCACAAACGCAGGCCGCCAGACATAGTCGAGCCATGGGCTGGTCGCCTCGTATCGTTCGACCACCACGCCGACGGGAATGCTGACCAACGCCGTCACGTTCAGCTCACTGTCTCCAAGTGGCGCATGGGAAGCCCGGTCACCAGATTCTGCGGCTTCAGACGCAGGGTCTTGTCAGCCGCCATGGCGGCAAACAGGTAGACGGGCTCGCCTCTGACCTTCTCGAGCATTTCCATCGGATCGGCAAAGGTCAGGCGATAGAGCCCAACCACACGCGACCGCATCGCGTCGTTGATCTCCTCGCCGTGCCACAAGGCATCGCCGATGCGCGTGGCGTCCGCGTCGAGACCGACATACCACGTGAGCGGTACGCCTTGGAGCTCCAGCAGGGGCTCAACCTTCGTCTCGACCGCGAGAAGGTGGGCTATCCAGCGTTGGACGACTTCGCCGAGCGCGACGAGCCCATACCGGCCGGCGGTGAGATCGAGGGCCATGTCGAACACGTCGCTGCGCTCCCAGTAGGAGCCGGCATTGCCCTCGCTGAGAACGTCGATCTCGGCCGCGCTCGGCAATCCCAGCATCGACACCAGCGGTGACAGAGGCCTGCTGCCCTGGCCCGATACGGTTTCCTCATCGGCGGCCACCAGTGACCCCTCGTGCAACGTCAGTTTCTGCGGCCGGAAGAATAGCTCGGCCGCTCGCAGCACGAATACGTCATCGCAACCGTCGAGGGCGTTGCGCAGGATGACGTGCACCAACTGGTTCAGGAAAATATGAGGAAACCTGAGGTTGCGCCGAGCAATATCGACATAGGCCGCTTCCAACGTGCGGTGGCGCGCCAAGTGGTCGCGGAAGGCAATCATCACCTGCCAGTTCTCGCGTGCACCGGCGTCGGCAATGGCGGCGATCTCGGTCGCAGCCAACGGCTTGCGCGGATGAGCCAGCAACGCCTCGTGCAAGGCGCGCTCGGCCGCGCAAGCGTCCGCCGGCGGCGTTATCTCGGGCCGCGCCAGGTATACTTTCAAGAATTCGTCGGTGACTAGCAAACCGCGGCCCGAATCTCGATCAAGCAAGTGGTGACCGCAGGAGAGCCAGAAGTCGTGGGCCGTGCTCAAGTGCGTTCCCTTTTTGCGATCGACATGAGATCGATGGCCTCTTCAGAGGGTTCGTCTTCGCCGACGACTTCCAGGAACGCATAGGCCCGAGCCGGCTTGGCCCCCGCACCAGGCACCAGCGTGCGAAACACCTCTCGGATCTCTCCGTCCGCGTACTTGCGAGACAGCGCAACCAGCATGCCCTTCGGGTGATCGCTGAGCGAGGCGGCGAAGGCGATCTCCTCCTCCGCCGCAGGCCGTGCGGTCGCGAGGTCTGGAGCACCGAAGCGCTCGACCAACCGCTGCGCCAGCAGCTCTACAGCGGACTGACGGTCCGCCTCGCTCGCCTCCACGACCTGCACCAACGTCGACCAGCCGAGCGAGTCGATGCCAAGAAAGCCGGACCGGAATTCCGCACGCGCTTTACCCTCGAGCGCGGCCACGTCCGCGTGGGCGAATGCAAAGGCGCCGGGCACTGCCCATTCGCCAGGCTCAGCCGCCCTGCCGAAGACGTAGGCATCGGACGGATCGAGCCGGATCGTGCGCAGCAGCTTCATGTGCGCGGTCCCCCCGTCGCCGGATCGAGCCAGGATGGCACGGCGAGCGCGGCGGAGAGCGCGTGTCGATCTGGATCCTTCTGGCCGCGCCATCGGATCAGCAGGTCGCCGTTGGCATCGAGCGAGGGAACTGCGCCCTTCTCGGTCGTCAGGTGGTGCAGATACGTCCGCGTCACGGTGGCGAACTCGTTGGCGTGCCAGGCGTCGACGGCCACCATCAGATGCCGCGCGAAGCTCTCGACCAGCCGGCCGGAGCCGAGATCACCGAAGCCTTCCTCATCGAGCGCCGCGGCGAGCGGAGAGAGAGGGGCCGCCCTTTCGCTCATGGAGACCGTTCGGACCACGGCGCCGAACACCAGCCATTGCGGCTGTTCGGTCTCCATCGCGTCCGCCGGCCACGCAAGGCGGCCCCCGCCGACCAAGCCGCCGTCGACGTGAACGGCATCAGGCCAGGCAAAGGTGATCGGCCGCTCCGGCGGCGCATGCGCCACGAGCGCGTCGCGCAGCGCCACCATGCCGGCATAGAACGCGCGCCGCGCCGACTGCAGCGGTTCTTCCGGCTCGAGGACGACGGCGAATTCGGCCAGATCGAATCGCCCGACATGCACCAGCGTGCCTGCGCCGGCCTCGGCGGCTATCTCCGTGGCATGCGCAAAAGCATCGCCCACCTCCCGTAGCGTGACGAGACGGAAGGGCGGCGGAAGGTCGAGCGTGGGTGCGGCCCGGCTACGGCGGTACATCTCGGCCAGAACAATCCTCGCGGATTCGCGAAATCTTCGTGGAATGATTATAATTCGAATTGGCCGTCGCGAGTAGCCGTCTGCTCGAGGTCCAGGTCGCAATCGCCAGGAAGTGTTGAATGCCCGAGGCTTCCGGGAACATCGTGATTTGCTCCTGCGAGGACACGATGCCCCTCGACACTGGGGCAGTGCATCGCGCCTGCCGGAGCGCGACCTTGACGACGGCAAGGCACCTCTGTCGAGCGCAGATCGAGCGCTTCCGCGCCTTGGCGGGCGATGCGGCTCCCCTGACGATCGGTTGCACGCAGGAGTCCGCCCTGTTCAACGAGATAGCCGGGGAGGTGGGACGTACGGCACCTATCACCTATGCCAACATCCGCGAGAGCGCGGGCTGGTCGAGCGATGCGGCGCAGGCCGGGCCCAAGATGGCCGCCTTGCTGGCCGCTGCCGCGGAGCCGATGCCGGCGGTGCCCGTCGTAAGCCTCGAGAGCGAGGGCACTCTCCTAATCTACGGCTGCGACGAGCGGGCTGTCGAAGCCGGCAACCTGCTGAGGGATCATCTGGACATAACTGTTCTCCTCAAGCCTCCCGCAGGCATTGCACCACCGCAGAGCACGGAATTCCCGGTGGTGAAGGGCACGATTCGCGCGATCAAGGGCCACCTCGGCGCCTTCGAGCTCACCGTCGACGACTTTGCGCCTCCGGCGCCCTCCTCCCGCGGCAGTCTCGACTATGGCGCCTCGCGCAACGGGGCTCGGTCGCGCTGCGACGTCATTCTCGACCTCTCGGGCGGTGTTGCCCTGTTCCCGGCGGCCGATTTGCGCGACGGCTACCTGCGCGCCGACCCAGGCGACCCGGTTGCGACACTCAAGGCCGTTCTGAAAGCCCGCGATCTCATCGGCACCTTCGAGAAGCTGCGCTACATCACTTTCAGCGAGAGTTTGTGCGCGCATTCGCGCTCGCGCATCGTCGGCTGCACCCGATGCCTCGATCTCTGTCCCACCGGCGCCATTGCTCCTGCAGGCGACCACGTTGCGATCGACGCCCAGATTTGTGCGGGCTGCGGTCAATGCGCGGCAGTCTGTCCCACAGGCGCGGCGTCCTATGCGCTGCCGCCGGCTGACGCATTGATGCGCAAGCTGCGCACGCTGTTGTCGACCTACCGCGAGGCTGGTGGTCAACGGGCTGTCGTGCTGCTCCACGATGAAGCCCACGGCAAGCCCTTGATCGAGGCGCTGGCGCGGTTTGGCGACGGTCTCCCCGCCAACGTGCTGCCGCTCGCCGTCAACGAGGCGACGCAGGTAGGCCTCGAGGGCATAGCCGCAGCCTTTGCCTACGGTGCGTCGGCCCTGCGCTTCCTCCTGCGTGCGCGACCGCGGCACGATGTCGACGGACTGAGGCGCACGATCGCGCTGGCGGAACCGATCCTCCGCGGCTTGGGCTTTGGAGACGGCCGAGCCGCCACGATCGAAACCGACGATCCTGAGGCGTTAGGGGCTGCGCTGCGCGCCCTTCCCCCACTGCAACCCGCCCCGCGTCCGACGGGCTTCCTGCCTTCTGGCGACAAGCGGAGCATACTGCGCCTTGCACTGCGTGAGCTGCATCGCGCCGCGCCTACACCCGTCGACGTCGTTCCCCTTCCAGAACGCGCCCCCTTTGGATCGGTCGAAATCGATGTCGCCAATTGCACGCTGTGTCTGGCGTGCGTGTCAGCCTGCCCGACCGGCGCCCTGGTCGACGACCCCGAGCGACCAATGCTGCGTTTTGCCGAGGATGCTTGCGTGCAGTGCGGACTGTGCAAAGCCACGTGCCCCGAAAAGGTCATCTCACTGAGGCCGCAACTGGATTTCCGCGCGGCCACGGCCTCCCCGCGCATTCTCAAGGAGGAGGAGCCGTTCTGTTGCACGCGCTGCGGCAAGCCGTTCGGCGTCAAGAGCACCATCGAACGCGTGGCCGCAAAGCTCGAAGGCAAGCACTGGATGTACAAAGACAGGCCCGGCCGCCTCGATGTCATCAAGATGTGCGACGACTGCCGTATTGCCGTCATGTCGGAGCAGGACTTCGATCCTTACGGCTCTCCGCCGCGCGCGCCCGTTCGCACCTCCGAGGATTACATACGCGAGCGGGAACCGGCCGAGCGAAGGATCAAGGACGTGAACTGACGGGGCCCGTCATCCGCTCCAGGAACTTGACCAGCGCGGCGCGGTCCTCTGCGCCGACGCGCTGCTCCGGCATTTTGGTACCGGGCGTATAGGCAGCAGGCCCGACCTCGAACAACTTCGACAGCGTCTCTGGTGTCCAGACGATGTCGAGTTGCTTCAGTGCCGGCGAGAAGTCATAGCCCGGCAGCGTCGCGATCCTGCGCCCGAAGATACCGGCGAGCGTTGGCCCTGCGCGCAGACCATCCTCGGCCTTCAGCGTGTGGCAGGCCACGCAGGCGCGGAAAACCTCAGCACCGGGATCGCCCTGGTAGGCTGCCAACGGATCGCCCGGCCCGCTCATTCCCGCTTCACCCTGGTGCTCACCATCGAGTGCGTTCCAGCGGCGGATCATACGATCGGAGCCACCGGTGAGCAGTGTGCGGTTGTCGGGAAGAAAGGCCACCGACCATGCCGGCAGGCCAGGGCCTACCAGGGTGCGCTCCAGCTTGCGGCTCGCATGCTCGATGATTGCGATCGCCCCGCGGATGCTGGATGCGGCGACCAGTTTGCCGTCGCCCGAAAGGGCCAGCGCGATGATCGGCACGGGGGCAGCTTCGACCTCGCCCTGCAGCTCGCCCGCGGGCGACAGAAAGAAGACCTTTCCGCTGGCGCCGGCCGCAAGAATGTCACCGTTCGGCGCGACGACGACGGCATTGAGCGGGGCCGGAAGCGTCACGACCTTGGGGGTGCCGCCGGCAAGCGGCCAGATGCGCATCGTCTGATCATAGCCGGCCGTGACGAGCGCAAGCCCGTCCGGCGTGAAGGCGACGCCATTGACGTTCTGTTGGTGCCCTTCCAATTGACGTGCGGCCCCGCCTGCGAGAGGCCACAGGCGGGCTGTGCCATCCCAACTCGCCGACGCGAGCGTAGCGCCATCGGGCGAGACTGCCACGCTGACGATTGGCCCGTTATGCCCTTGCAACACGGCTACCGGCTTGTCGTTGCCCGGCTGCCAGATGGCAATGCGCGCGTCCTCGCCGCTTGTGGCCACGCGCCCATCCCTGAGGAATGCGCCAGCGTTGACAGCACCTTCGTGGAACCGAAGGACGTTTTCCGCCGTGCCCGAGACCAATGACCAGACGATTGCCGTGGTGTCGAAGCTGCCGGAGACCGCGTGTGTTCCGTCGACGGACACGGCGAGTGTCCGCACCGGGCCGCCATGACCACGCAGCTGTGCGTGCGCCGGAACGAGCGCCCACGACAGCAGCACGACCATAAGGGCGAGACGTCGTCCCGGCATTTCACCTGACCCTAGGCAGCGGCCGCCGCCCTTGCAAGCGCGTCAGGGCGACCAGCGTATCGATCCTGCGGCTGTCACGTCGAGCCCTCCCAGCTCCCGCGCCCGTTCCGCAAACCGTGGATCGCCGAGCAGTTTCAGGAAAGTCTGCATGGGGGGCCGGAAGTAGTCACGCTGGCGCATCAACAGATCGAAGTGCTCGCTGCAGACCGGTACAAAACCCAGCCCGGCTGCGGTGGCGACGGCGCGGGTTGCGATGCCGAAATCGGCATGGCCCGCGCGCACTGCCTGGGCCACATCCGGACCGGTGGGAGCCACCACGGCACGACCGAAATCGCGGATCGAAAGTCCGTCGCGGTTCAGCAACCCGGCCAGGAGCTGCTGCGCCCCGGCACCCTCGGGGCGAAGCGCAACGCGCAGGCCCTTCTCGTGGGCATCCCTCAAGTGTGCGAGGCCATGGGGATTGCCGGTAGCCACGATCAGTCCCTGCTCGCGCGTGGCAAAGCCCACCAGGACCCCGTCATACAGGGTCTGCTCGCTGCTGACGACATCAAGGTTTGCATCCTTTTCGGGGTCCCCGTGATCGTGGAAATGGATCGCCGCGGCGAGGACCTCGCCCTTCAGGAGGCGGCGGTAGCCGGCTTCGCTACCCTCGGGCAGGATCGCCAGGCCCGCGTGGCTTTCGCTCAACGCCCATTGCAGGAGCGGATCATGGCTTCCCCCGACAATTGGCGGTGGCTCGGCGGGTATCACCCCATGAGGTCGCGCCAAGCCGGCGAGCAACCAGCGATCCAGATCGGCGCGCGGGAAAAGCCATTTGCCCGTCACCTTGGTGCAGGGAATCTGCCGGTCGGCAACGAGCTCGTACAACTTGCGCTCCTTCAAGCGCAGATAATCGGCCGCCTCCGCCGTGGTGAGTAGCTCTGGACCTGCGCGAAGCTGCACGAAGTTGCGCCTAATCTAATGTTTGACATCTTCGAATGCAGCACAAGAAATGTGCAGAAGTCAATTGGCAGGGGAGCTGCCGGTTTGGACGGCCTGACCGCATTGGAGCTCATATGGTCCGGCGACGCGAACTTTTTTGCCGTCGTGGGGTTGTCGCTGTTCGTCACGCTGTCGGCGACAATTGTGGCATCCGCGCTCGGCATGCCGTTCGGCGCGCTCGTGGGACTGACGCGCTTCCCCGGACGCAATGTCATCATCGTGCTGCTCAACGGCTGCATGGGATTGCCGCCGGTCGTTATCGGACTGGTCGTGTTCCTGCTGCTGTCGCGATCGGGCCCGCTGGGCAGTTTCGGCATCCTGTTCACGCCGCAGGCAATGATCATTGCCCAGGCCGTGTTGATCGCACCGATCATCGCGGCGCTGACCCGTCAGGTCATCGAGGACTTGTGGGCGGAATACAGGGACGAATTGATCGCCATGGATGTCGGGCGCACATCGCGCGTGGCGACCCTGCTATGGGATGCGCGCTTTTCGCTCGTCACCATCCTGCTAGCCGGCTTCGGCCGTGCCGCTGCGGAGGTCGGCGCCGTGATGATCGTGGGCGGCAATATCGATGGCTTCACACGCGTCATGACGACCACAATCGCGCTGGAGACATCCAAGGGTGACCTGCCGCTGGCCATTGGCCTCGGGCTTGTCCTGATCGGCGTGATCCTGACCATCAACGCCCTGGCCTGGGCGGTGCGGGGCTGGTCAGAGCGCCATGCCGGATAGGCCTATGCGCGACCGGCCAACAACCCTCCCGATCAGTTTCCAGGATGTCGCTTATGTGGCTGGGACCACGCCGATCCTGCGCGACGTGACGCTCTCGATCACGTCCGGCCCTCCAACCGTCCTCCTGGGTCCCAACGGCTCCGGCAAGACGACGTTCTTGAAGCTCGCCATGGGATTGTTGACGCCGGTCGCCGGGAGCATCCTTTACTCCGAGCACCGCAATGTTGTCCGGCGGCGGCAGGCCATTGTGTTCCAGAAGCCCGTGATGCTTCGCCGCACCGCGGCTCGCAATGTCGCCTTTGCGCTCAAGGCGGCAGGGCGTGCACAGGACGCGCCGGCGATTGCCCGCCTTCTCGGAATTGTCGGTTTGGAGGCGCTGGCCGAGCGCCCTGCCCGGCGTCTGTCTGCGGGCGAGCAGCAGCGTTTGGCGCTTGCTCGCGCTCTGGCTCGCGATCCCGAGGTGCTCTTCCTCGACGAGCCGACGGCCAGCCTTGATCCTGCCGCTACGAAGGCAGTGGAAGAGATCGTCACGTGCACTGCGGAAAGCGGCGTGAAGATCGTGATGTCTACCCACGACCTCGGTCAAGCCCGTCGGCTTGCCGGAGACATCCTGTTCCTGGCCAAGGGGCGTGTCATGGAGCACGGCCCCGCCGCAGCTTTCTTCACTGAACCTTCGACGTCCGAGGCCAAGTGCTTCTTGGCCGGCGGACTCGTGACTTGATCCAGAAGGAGCCAAAGCCCATGCGTGTCCGCCATTTCTTTCTTGGCGTTGCTCTCGCCCTATTTGCCGCCGTCTCTCCATCGCTTGCCCAGGAGAAGTCGATCGTGGTCGCGTCGACCACCTCCACCCAAGATTCGGGGCTGTTCGGATTCATCCTGCCGAAGTTCAAGGCCAAGACCGGGATCGATGTGAGAGTCATCGCGCAAGGCACCGGGCAGGCGCTCGACACCGGCCGGCGCGGTGACGCCGACGTGGTGTTCGTACACGCCAAGTCGCAGGAGGAGAAATTTGTCGCCGATGGTTTCGGCGTGAAGCGGTTTCCCGTCATGTACAACGACTTCATCCTGATCGGGCCAAAGTCCGATCCAGCCAAGATAGAAGGCAAGGATATTCTCAGCGGGCTGAAGGGGCTTGCCGAAAAGGGGAGCTCGTTCGTATCGCGCGGCGACAAGTCCGGCACGCACGCCGCAGAGCTGGCACTGTGGAAGGCCGCAGGCGTCGATCCGGCCGCCACCAAGCCTGGCTGGTATCGCGAGATTGGTCAGGGCATGGGTGCCGCCCTGAATACGGCCGGCGCCATGAGCGCCTATGTTCTGTCGGATCGCGGAACGTGGATATCCTTCAAGAACAAGGGGGATCTGAAGATCGTGATCGAGGGCGACCAGCGCCTCTTCAACCAGTACGGCATCATTCTGGTAAACCCTGAAAAACATCAGAACGTGAAGAAGGAGCTGGGCCAGGCGTTGATCGACTGGCTCGTGTCGGGCGAAGGACAGGACGCCATTCGCTCCTACAAGATAGAGGGCCAACAGCTGTTCTTCCCCAATGCCGGTCAGGGGTGAGCGCGAGAGCGCGCGACTGCCCACGGCTCACTGTTTGCCAGACCGCCCGCCGGCTCATTCACCCCCGGGGCGCGCCCTTGTCGCTCAAGGTGGAGGAGGCTGATGCGAGCCTCTTCCGCGCTCATGGGGACCTGCTCGATGCAGGCATAGGGCTCCAGGCAGGGCTGCGAGTCGAGCATATGATCCGGTGGTTCGTGGGCCACAGCAGGGGAAGCGAAAGCCAAGCCTGCCGAGACAAGCATTGCGATGGCGGTCTTTTGCATGGCGTATGTCCCCTTCTATCTCGCGCGAGACCCGCAGGAAGGCTCCGGCGCGTTGCGCAATGCTGAGGGGACACCGCAGGCGTTATTGCCGCCGCTACTGCTGCGTTAACCGCGCGTGACTTCTCGACACGCGAGGGATGCCGATGCGTGAATTGCGGGTGTCGTCGACGCCAAGTGCACTGTCAGCGTACGGGTGGGTTTCGGTCCGTGCGGAATTGCAGGCCCAAGGTGGCGGCGACAAAGTCCGCAAGTCCGGCGGCATCATCAAGAGCGAAGACGGGCCGGCTACGGTGGTCGGCAGGCTGCTCGCCAGGTACGTCGGCGGCAATAGCGATGACGTTGGCATCGGCGTCGGCCAGCGGTTCGTGCCCGCGCGCCTCCCGACGCCGGGTCTCGATCTTGGGAATGGACGTCAGCTTATAGCCTTCCACGATGATGAGATCACACGGGTCCAGCCTGGCTATGACCTCTGACAGGCTCGGCTCGGGCTCCGCCTCCAGCTCCGTTACCAGCGCCCAGCGTGCGCGCGAAACAATCGCGACCTGCGAAGCTCCCGCGTGCCGATGACGCGCGCTGTCGGTCTCGGCATCATCGATCTGGAAGGCATGGTGGGCGTGCTTGACGGTTGCGACCCTCAGGCCGCGGCGCGCGAACTCGGCGATCAATCGCACGACGAGCGTCGTCTTGCCGGACTTTTTCCACCCCGCGACGCCAAGGATGGGCGCCGCGGCGGCGCGCCCGGCAATCGGCTCGACAGACATTGTAGCTCCAGCTTGCTTGCTCGCAGGGAAGCCTAACCGAGGAGGCGTGCAATGCCTACAGGTCTCGCGAATCTCGAGCCATTTGCATGGGCGTTCCGCGTTGCATGGGCGTGCCGCGGATCGCCGGATCGCTGCCTGAGATCGGCGGGACTGTCAGCACCCTCGCACCCCATCGGGGCGTGGAACTCACGTCTCCGCGCGACGTTGTCGTCCCAAGGTCCCATCCCGTCGCGAGAGAACACCCATGCGCAAAGGCCTGTCTGGGACTACAGTCGCCGTGTTTGCTCTGATTGGCGCGGCAAGTGTGGCTGTCGCCCAATCGGAAAGCGTGCAACCTGGTCGCAACGATCCCCCTCCGCCTCCGCCAAACCAGAGCCGAGGCGATAGCGTTCCGCCTGCTACAGACCCCTCGCTGCCTACGCGTGGAGGCAAGCAAGAACCGAGCTCCAAGATCGAAGGTACGAACCCGAATGCGGCGGTTCTGGCCGACGGCATCCTTACAGTGCCTGGCGCCCAGGCGGACTTGCAAACGGCGCCCGCCAAGTTCTCGCGGCGCACGGACGCCGCCGATCAACTCCCCATTGCCGCCTTCACTTTGAGGCACCTGACCCCAGAGCAGCGGGGTAGCCTCTATCACTCGCTGCGGCCGCTGGCACTATCCAGCGAGGCATCGGCACTAAGCGACGCCGTGATCGGCTCTGAAGTTCCGACAGAGGTTGTGCTAGGCGGGCTGAAGCCGCTCCCGAAGGAGATCGGGTCCCGATTTCCGGAGCTGAGTGATGCCGCCTTTGCGCATGCCGGAGACAAGGTCCTCCTCGTCAATCCCCGTTTGGGCCTTGTGCTCGCCGTCTTGGAATAGGAAAGCCATCGCTGTCGGAAGGACGGTATCCTGGAACCGTTGCCGCCTCGGTAGTTCTGGCGTGAGGCCACGCGCAAACGCCAACGAGCAGCCGTCCTCATCGCGGTCCTTGCCTGATCGGCGTCGGCAGGGAGGCTGGAAGGGCACCAAGCAATTGCGCGGCCGCCTGCATCGCAACGATGTAGCCGTAAGGACCGAGGCCACATATCACTGCCTTCACGGCGCTGGAGAGTATGGAGTGGCGGTGCAGCTCGTCGCGGGCATGAATGTTGGAGATGTGCACCTCGATGATGGGCCCCTCGAACGCCTTGAGCGCATCGTATATCGCGATAGACGTGAACGAGTATCCCGCAGGGTTGATGATGATCGCATCCGCGCTCGTGCGGGCGGAGTGGATCAGGTCCACGAGAGCTCCCTCGTGGTTGGATTGCTCGAAGAGGAGCGTGGCCCCGATGTAGACTGCAAAGTCCTCGCAACTCTTCCTGATGGCGGTGAGCGTCGTCGAGCCATAGATATGGGGCTCGCGAACCCCCAGAAGATTCAGGTTGGGGCCGTTGAGGATCAGAATGCGGGCCGGCATGGGTCAGCTCCCCAGGTGAATTGGTCAGTCGTGCTCCGTGATCAGTCTTGCCTGCGCGGCGAGCCGCACGGGCGCGTTTGTCGCACCGTAGCCGGCGTACCCTCGCCGTTGGACAATCTCGAAGAAGAAGCGGTGCTCGAAGGTCTGGGTGTAGGCTTGGAAATATTCGCCGGCGCCATCGCGATCGTAGAGAATATTGTTGCGCCTCAGCGCTTCGACACGTTCCGGCGTGAGGTCGAGCTTGGCTTCCAAATCGTCGTAGTAGTTCTCGGGAATCTCGAGAAGCTTGACGCCGTTCTGCCCCAGGCGCTCCACCGTCGCGAAGATATCAGCGGTCGCGAAAGCCAGATGCTGCACCCCCGACCCGAACACCTCGGTGAGAAAGCGCGACGATTGCGTGCGTTGGCTCTGCGAAGCGTTGAGGATAATTCGCAAGCTGCCGTCGGGTGACTCGATGACCTGACTTCTCACGAGGCCGGCGGGGTCAGCAACGTCCTGGGGCGGGACCTTTTTCAGGTCGATGAGCGAGGTGTAGAACAACAGCCAGGTCAGCATTTCCTCGTAGTGCATCGACTGCGAGATATGATCGACAGTGATCAGGCCGGCGGCATTCGAGCTAGCCTCGCCGGTATCCTCGAATTCGATTTCCCAGACACGTCCGAGCTCGCTGGTCGAATCGAGGAAGTAGACCAGACTGCCGCCAACCCCTCGCACTGCCGGAATGTCGAGCTCGCCGGGGCCAACGGGCTGGCGAAATGGTTCATCAAGCAATCGCTTCGCGCGCTCGAAGGTGGCGGCGGCATTGTCGACTCTCAGCCCCAAGGCGCAGACGGCAGAGCCGTGGGTGATGTTGAAGGAATGCGCGAACCCTTCCTTGTCAATGTTGATGACGAGATTGATGTTGCCCTGATGCCAACGCGTGACCGACTTCGACTTGTGTCGGCCAACCCGGCGGAACCCCAGTGCGGAAAACATCCTCTCGAGCTCGGGTGCGCTCACATCGTCAACCGCGAACTCGACAAATTCCGTCCCCAGCGCCAGTGAGCGCTTGGGCAGTGGTGTGAACCCGGATGCAGGCGCGGCGGTTCTGGCGGCCAGCTGATCAAGCAGGAAGAGCAGCGACCGGTGGCCGTCGACGGCGACGCTGCGCGCCGAACCGGAGCGGAACTGATCATTGAAGATTTCCAGCGACAGGGGACCGTCGTAGCCCGTTGCTGCGAGGGCCTCCATAAAGTCGAGGAGCGGGAGGTCGCCCTGTCCCGGAAAGTTGCGGAAGTGCCGGCTCCAAGAGAGGTAGTCCATCTGCAACAGGGGGGCGTCGGCCATCTGCACCAGGAAGATGCGATCGGGCGGAATGGCCCGAATGGCACTCAGGTCCGTCTTGCGGGCGAGGATGTGGAAGGTATCGAGCACCAATCCGACCGCGGGGTGGTTGGCCCGGCGTACTGCCTCCCACGCATCCCGGTAGTCGTTGATGTGGCGCCCCCAGGCAAGCGCCTCAAAAGCGACCCTGACGCCTCGCTTGCTAGCACGCTCACCGAGTTCGTGCAGGTCCGCGGCGGCCCGGTCAATGCCGCCGAGGCTGTCGGGAGCCACATTGCTGCAGATCATCAGGAGGTCGCACCCCAGCTCCTCCATGACATCGAACTTGCGCTCGGCGCGCGCGAACGCGCGGCTGCGCAGGCTATCGGGCATCCCCTCAAAATCGCGGAACGGCTGCAGCGTAACGATGCCGAGACCGAGCTGCTGGGCTGCCTGCCGCACGTCGGCGGGGGTACCGTTGAACGTGACGAGGTCGTTCTCGAAAATCTCTACCGCATCGAATTTCGCTGCCGCGATGGCTTCGAGTTTCTCGCTGAGACTGCCGCTCAAAGACACCGTCGCGATCGAGGTCTTCATGGTCATGGCCTCCGAAACTCAGCCGGCAGCTTCCAGGCTCTTTTCCCGAATGGCCGCCGCTTCCGCAAACGTGCGTTGCATGCGGCCGATGTCAGCGGTCAACCCTGTAAGGAGTTTGAATGTCTCGGCAGCCTGATGCACGCACATGCCCGCGCCGCCCATGACCCGGGCGTGCCTGGCGCGGGCGCCCTTGATCAGCGCAGTTTCGAGCGGGGTATAGATCACATCGGCTACCCAATGGGTGGCCGAAATGGCGTCGAGGGGGATCGGATTGCCGGGAAAACCGAGCATGCCGACCGGAGTTGCGTTGGCGACGCCACCAACGCTCGATAGCGCCCCCGCCGGGTCGGTCTCGATGCGAGCGCGATCCTGCCCGAACGCGCCCGCAAGCGCCTGCACGAGGGCGCGGGCCTGCTCAGGACTCTTGTCGCTGACCAGCAGCGTCCGCAAACCGAGGTCGAATAGGGCGAACGCGACCGCCCGGCCTGCTCCTCCCGCTCCCACGAGCATGGCTGTCTTGTCGGCCACAAGCTCCGCACCCAACTGCTCCTCGAAGGCGCGGCGGAAACCAACACGATCCGTATTGTATCCTGTGGCCAGCCCATTGGTGCCAAACGACACCGTGTTGACGGCGCCGATCTGGCGCGCCTCGGGACACAGTCCATCGAGCAGAGCGATCACCGCCTCTTTGCAGGGATAGGTGATGTTGACACCTTTGAAGCCCGCAATGCGCACCGCCTGGAGGAGGTCGGCCAGGCTCCGGCCCGGGAGCTGATCCAAGTCCATCAGATGATAGTGACCTTTGACGCCGCTCGCAGCGCAGGCATCCTCGAACAACGCTGGCGACAAAGACTTCTGGATATTCGCGCCGATCAGACCTACGAGCATGCGCTGTTGCATGGGGTGTTCCTCAGGCTAGCCCTTGTATCCCAACATCCGCGGCAACCAGAGGACGGTTTCTGGAATGAAGGTGATGATCACAAGGGCTGCGACCATCGCCAGGACGAACGGCATGGTGTCGCGAACGATCGCGCGCAGAGGTGCTCCCGAGATCGCCGAGATAATGAATAGAAGCAGTCCATAGGGAGGCGTAATGAGGCCGATCATGATGTTGAAAACGGCGATAACGCCGAAATGCACTAGGTCGATGCCGAGCGCCTTGGCAGTCGGAATGAAGATCGGAAGTATGACGAGGATGATGGTGCTGCCTTCGAGCAGGCAACCGAGCACGAGCAAGATGACGTTCACCCAGAGCAGGAAGATCGTCGGAGAGAGATCGTATCCGGCCAGCAGCCCCCGCACGGTTGCCGGAATCTGCTCGATCGTCACCACGTAGTTGAAGGCAAGCGCGCCGGCGATGAGCAGACCGATGGAGGCGGTGGAGCGGGCGCTGTTGAGCACCGCCAGATACGTATCCCTGGCCGATATGTTGCGGTACCAGAGCACAGCCACCAGGAAAGCATAGGCCGCGGCAACGGCCGCAGCTTCGGTCGGGGTCATCACGCCGCCATAGATCCCTCCGAGCAGGATCACCGGCATGAGAAGCGCGGGCACCGCAGCGGCGGTGATGCGCGGCCATTCGCGCAAGGGTATCGGCTTCTCCACCGGGAAGCCGAGGCGATGAGCCTGAATGGTGTTGATCACCATTTGTGCAATGGCCATCAGCAAGCCCGGGATTATCCCGCCTAGAAACAGATAGCCGACCGACGCATCCGAGACCAGCGCGTAGAGCACCATCGGAATCGATGGCGGGATGATGGGTCCTATCACGGCCGATGCCGCGGTAATGGCAGCGGCATAGCTCACGGGATAGCGGTTGTTACGGGTCATCATGTCGATGCTGATGCGTCCCGTTGCGGCAAGATCCGCAATCGCCGAGCCCGACATGCCGGCGAAGATGATGCTTTGCGCGATGTTGATGTGGCCCAGGCCGCCGCGGAAACGACCGACCAGCATGTCGCAGAAGCGCAGAAGCTGGTCCGTCATCTTGCTGACGTTCATCAGCTCGGCCGAGAACAGAAAGAGCGGGACGGCGAGCAGGACGTAGCTGTTGTACAGGCCGTTCAGGATCTGCTCCGCCGACGTTCCCAGATCGAGGTTGGCGAGCAGGAGATAGAGAATGGAGCCGGCGATCATCGAATAGCCGATCGGCAATCCGAGCAATCCAAGCCCCAGTATGGCACCGATGCAGATCGCGAAGGGGCTGAGACCGATCACAGCGCCGATCCGCTTCCGATCTCGATGTCGGGCGGACGCCCGCGAAGCGCGCGCCACGTGAGCGCTGCGTATCGAACGATCACGCCCAGCGAAAACAGCACATATATGCTGTACACGTAGTCAAGCCGGATCCCGAGGTATGCGGTCCGTTCGACCTTGAGAAACATCACGTACGCGATGACCGCCGGCAGTGCGATGGCGAAGAGCACGATGACCGCAAGGCCGGTGATGACGGTGAAAATGCACCGCATTCTTGGACTGGCCGTGCTGTAGAATATGTCGAAGCGGACCTCGTCCTTCTCACGCAATACGAAGGCAGCGCCCCACAATGTGCACCACACCCAAAACAGAGCGCTTGCCTCGTCGGTCCAGCCGAGCGGGTAGTTGAAAACGTAGCGCGCGGCGATTTGAAGGATGAAGCAGAGGAACATCGCGACAAGCAGCAGAACCGAAATGTTCTCTGCTCGGCGGCGCAGCCAACGCGCCGCTTCAATGGCTTGCGACCGCATCGACGTTGTCCATGCATTAGGCGCCCGAGGTCCTGGGCCCGCGGCGGATCACCCGCAAATGTCATCCGCCTCCGACCAGCGCCCGCCTACTTGATGGCGTTGATGCGCTCGATTGCGCCGCTCGGCCACTCCTTGGCGTATTTCTCGCTGTAGCGTTTTTGCGCGAATGTGCGGAAGGCGTCCTGGTCAGGCGTATAGACCTGCTTGCCCTCCTTCTTGAAAAACTCGATGGCGTCTTTTTCCTGCGCGTCATACTTCGCAGCGCTCTCATCGAAGACTCTGTCGGCTTCCGTGCGCAGCTTGGCCTGCTTCGCCGGGCCCAGGGCTTCCCAGGCCTTTTTCGACACGGAGAGCATGTCGTAGCCGATGACGTGGCTGGTCAGGACGAACTGCGAGGTCACCTCGTAGAACTTCATCGTGCGGCCGGAAACTAACGGATTGTCCTGCCCGTCGACTGCGCCG
Source organism: Hyphomicrobiaceae bacterium (assembly GCA_050248715.1). GTDB lineage: Bacteria > Pseudomonadota > Alphaproteobacteria > Rhizobiales > Hyphomicrobiaceae > AWTP1-13. Next base: position 91,103 of record JBFWRV010000001.1, read on the forward strand.
GTCTGGAGCGCCGTGTAAAGCTCGGCGTACGCGACTGGCGTCGGATTGGCGCCGATGGACTCGCCAAGGAACTGCCAGAACTCGCCCGGCGGCATCCGCAGCTTGATTCCCGCCATGTCAGCAGGCGTGTTGATCTTCTTGTCGGGCTTCAGGTTGACCTGGCGGGCGCCGAAGTAGACCGGGCGGATCACCTCGATGCCCAATTGGTCGCGCGCCATCTTGATGAACTCCTTGCCGATGTCGCTGGCAAAGGTTTTCTTGAGATGCGCGTAGTCGCGGAAGAGATAGGCCGAGGTCATCAGCGACCAGGCTGGTATCTGTTTTGAAATGTCGGCAGGGGCCAGATTGCAGAGCTCGAGATTTTCGCGCTGAAGGGCAACCAGCTCCGTGCCTTGCTTGAATAACGTATTGCTCCAGTAGGGCTCGAAATCGAAGTCATCCTTCATCGCCGCCGCCAGGGCCTTGTAGCCCTCGGCGCGGAGATCGGTTTCGGAGAAGGCTGCAGAGAACCTCAGCTTTGGTTTTGCCTGAGCGCGCGCTGCAGGCATATAGCCGAGCGCGAGCATCGAGGCGCCACCGACAGCAAATTGACGGCGATTTATCGAGCGCATGGCTCGCGTCCTCCTGTTGATGTGGGTCTTCCTCCCGTCCGATGTGGGTCTTCGCGAACGTGCCGATCCGGCGCCCACACGTTCTCAGAAAAATGTACCAGACGGTACATAATGTCAATCGCGAAGGGAGAGGTCAGCTCACGTTCCTTCGGAGCTCGCCTTATGGCTTCACGTAGCGCAGAATCGTGTCGACGACCTGGGTACGGCGCGCGGTCAATGCGCGGGGCGACGCCATGTCCCGCTTGAAGATCGTGGAGAACGTGGCGCGGTTTGCGACATTGAAGATGCACAATGCGCTGATCGACATATGGAGATCGACCGGGTCGACGCCATCCCGGAACACGCCTTTCTGCTGTCCGCGAGCGATCAGATCGCGCAAAGCGTCGATGACGGTCGCGTTGAGACGCTGGATCTCTTTCGAGCGGGCAAGGTATGCGCCGTTCATGATGTTCTCGTTCATGACAAGGCGCACAAAATCGGGATGCGCATTCTGATAGTCGAAGGTGAACGCGACCAGCGCGCGCAGGGCTTGCTCCGGCTGCTGATGCTCCAGATCCAATGTCGTCTCGATACTTCGGATGCTCCTGTAGGCTGCTTCCAGGACCGCGATGTAGAGCCCTTCCTTGCCTCCGAAGTAGTAGTAGATCATCCGCTTGCTGGTCTTGGTGCGGGCGGCAATATCGTCCACGCGCGCGCCGCTGAAGCCCTTGCCGGCAAACTCGGCTGTTGCCACCTCAATGATGTTGCGCCTGGTCCCCTCGGGGTCGTTGATCCGCCGCCGGCGCACTTTGGGGCTGTGGAAGGCTCCATGCTTCATTGTGGATTCTTCGTCGGAGGGGCTCGCCTGCGTAATAGTGCAGAGCAGCATGCAAAACAACCAGAGAGCGCGAGCGGCTGCAGATTGCCATCTCGGATCGGATGGTCAGGTGCCCACATCGTCGAGGAAAGCAGCGATGGTGGCGGCGAGCAGCTCGGGGGTCTGGACGGCCATATAGTGGCCGGACTCGACGACTTGGTAGCGCGCGCCGGGGATCAGCTTTGCTACCGGCTCAGCGAGCGCCGGCGGGCGGACGCGATCGAGGCTGCCGCCGACGACCAGAACTGGACAGGTGATGGCGGCAAGCTCCGTGCTCAGATCCATGGCCGCCAGCATGCGGTAGATGGCGGCGTAGCTTGCGGGGTCGTTGCCAAGCCAGCGCGCACGGAAGGCAGCGAACCGGGCGGGATCGCGGCGCAGCTCGGTCGGGTAGCCGGCGGTCATCGAGTCCGCGACCGCGCTCTGCATGCCCCCGCGCTCGATGGCGTCGACGCGCGCCAGCACGCCCGGACGCCGCTCGGGGGCAATGCCGATGGCGGGGCTGGTGACGATGACCGCCGAAATGCGCGCTTGCAGGCGCACGGCAGCATGCAAGGCGATGGCGCCGCCGACGGCGATGCCTGCAACCGCCACCTTGCCCTTGATCTCCAGGGCATCGAGCAGCGCGTCAAGATCGTCGACCATGGTGTCGATCGAAAGAGGCCCACGCACCTTCTGCGACAGACCGGCGCCACGCGTGTCGTAGCGCAGCACGCGACCGCGCGCTGCGAGCCGGGGTGCGACCTCGTCCCAACTCTCGAGCGCGCCGCCCATCTCGTGGATCAGCACGATCGTGCGCTCGCCGTTGCCCGAGAGCGCGTAGCGCAGGCCGACACCATTGACCTCGATAAAGCTCATGTCACCCTCGTTGTTGCGCCGTGCCTGCACGCGCTCCGCAACCCGCCCGACCGGTCCCACTCCCCTTGATGGGGAGGGGTTAGGGGTGGGGTGGAATCTCGCGTTGCGTCCTTTGATACCCCCACCCCCGTCACCTCCCGCAAGGGGGAGGGGAGCCCCCACGCGAAACGGATGAGATCGGACCTAACCGCGGTTCTTGCGCTCGCGTATCTCGCCGAAGATCTGCCACTCGGGCTTGCCGGCCATGCCGAGTCGCTGCTGGATCGCCGGGATTGCGGGGCGCAGAAACGGATTCGTCTCGAGCTCTAGTCCGATGGTGGTCGGCAGGGTCGCCTTGCCGGCGGCCCGCAGGCTGTCGACCTCCTTGGCGCGTTTCTGAAGGGCGGCGTTCTCGGGCTCGATGGTGAGAGCGAACTTGGCATTGGATTGGGTGTACTCGTGTCCGCAATAGACCGACGTCTGCGGCGGCAGGGCCATCAGCTTCTGCAGCGACTGCCACATCATCTGTGCGTTGCCCTCGATGACGCGCCCGCAGCCGATAGCGAACAGCGTGTCGCCTACGAACGCGACGTCGGCGGAGGGGAGCCAGTACGTGATATGGCCCGCCGTGTGCCCCGGCGTGTCGAGGACACGCACCTCAAAGCTGCCGAACTTGAACGTGTCGCCCTCGGCGACTTGGCGGTCGATGCCCGGAATCTTCGCCGCCTCGCCGCGCGGGCCGATGATCGTGCAATTGGTCTCAGCCTTGAGGGCCAGGTTGCCGCCGGTGTGATCGGCGTGGTGGTGCGTGGTCAGGATATGCGTGAGATGCCAGCCCTTGCTTGCGAGCGCGGCGGCGACCGCCTTGGCATCGGGCGCATCGATCGAGGCAGCGACACCTTGGTCGGCATCGCGGATCAGCACGCCGAAGTTGTCCGAGAGGCACGGAAACTGGTGAATCTCGAGCTTTGGCATGAGGATAACTCCGGAGCTTTTGCTTGCTTTTTCGCGTCCTTGACGCACCCTAACAGCGGATGCTTCGAATTCAACTGGGTTCGCGCGCTCGGCTCGGCTGTGTCTGGTGCGAACTGCGCCCTTGGATATGTCGCTCGGCCCCATGCAGCCCGACGTCGTCGATCTCCGCGACTTCTACAACCGCCCGCTGGGCGGCGTCGCGCGCAGGCTGCTGACAAGCCGCATCCGCACCCGCTGGCGCAATGTGCAGGGTGCCCAGGTGATGGGACTAGGCTTTGCCGCTCCCTATATCGGAATGTTCCGCGGCGAGGCAGAGCGGCTTGGCGCCCTCATGCCTGCGGCGCAGGGGGCGCTGGCATGGCCGGCCTCTGACCAGGTGCAGACGGTGATGGTCGAGGAGGCGATGCTGCCGCTCGCGGATGCCTCGGTCGATCGGCTCCTCGGCGTCCACTGCCTGGAGGGTGCCGAGCGGATCGGCCCGCTGTTGCGCGAGATGTGGCGTGTCCTCAAACCGGAAGGGCGCTTGCTGCTAATTGTGCCCAACCGTCGCGGCGTGTGGGCACGTATCGACACAACGCCCTTCGGCCACGGCCGCCCGTACAGCCGCGGGCAACTCGAGCGGCTTCTGGGCGACGCGCTGTTCACTCCGCTCGAATGGGCCTCGGCGCTCTTCATGCCTCCACTGGACCGTCCCTGGCTGCTGCGCTGGGCGACGGCATTCGAGCGCGTCGGCGCACGCCTATGGCCGGGCTTTGCCGGCGTTATCATCATAGAGGCTCGCAAGGAGCTCATGGGCGCCGTGCCGAAAACAGCGCCAGCGCGGCGCATCGAGCAACTGGCCCCGTCGGGTGCCACTCTCAAGCGCGGATGTTCCAGCGGCGACGTGGTCTAGACTAGCGCGGCTTCCGATCAGCTCCGCTCACTGTCAGCCGGAATTTCGCGCCAGCCCTCGGGCTTGCACCCGGCGATCAGTCCGGCGGCGCGACCGAGAGGCCGACGACCTTGTGACGCTCAATGAGGCGCGCGACGAGCCCTGAGGATTTCGCCTCCTCGACGAAGGTACGCAGGAAGGCTGCCGCGGCCTCGTTCTTGCGCTCCGTTCCGACGGCCTGCTGCACGGCGGAAAACTGCCCGTCGAGAATACGCGCGCCGGGGAGCTTCTTGACGTCGGAGATGAGCCGTGGCCGCAGACCCGCGAGCGCATCGAGCTTGTCGGCGACGAACTTCTCGTAGGAACTGTCAAGCGTATCGGTCTTGACCAGCTGGGCCTGCCTGATGTTGCGGTCGAGCCAGAGGCCGTAGGCGCTGCGGCCCGTGACCGCAATTCTGATGCCGGGCTTGTCGACGTCGGCGATGGCCTTGAGCGGTGAGTCGGCGGGCACGAGGTAGGTCGCCTCGATCTCGCAATAGGCGGCGGTGAAGGCGATCTTCTCGGCGCGCTGCGGCTCGGCGCCAATGAGGCCGATATCCCAGGTGTTGGTGGCCGCCGCGTCCGCCAGTTCGCCGGGCGTCTTGAACGGCACGTACTTGATCGGAACGCCGAGGCGGTTGGCGATCTCGCGCGCCATGTCCGGTGCAACCCCTTCGGGGTCGCCGGTGGCACTCCTGCCGGTCACCAGCAGGAAGTTCGACAGGTTGATGCCGGCGCGCAGCACGCCCGTCGGCGCAAGTTGAGAGACGACTTCCTGGGACATGCGCGTGTGCTCCTGCTTGCCAGCGATGCTGGATACCTGTGTGTCGGCTGCGTGCGGCAGTAGCCCAGAGGGCCGCCGGCAGCTTACTGGGTTGCAACGGCTCGGCAAGAGGCGCCGATCACGCCCGATGCATCAGAGCCCGCGCAGTGGGCCGATGCGGCCTGCCCGCCCCGGGGAGGCATCACGCCATGCCATGCGCGCTATTCCGCCGCTGCCTGCCTGGGAAGCTTCCACGCTCCGACCGTTGGGCGCGGCAGCCCCAGGTTCTCGCGCAGCGTCATGCCGGCGTAGTCCTTGTGATAGAGGCCGCGCCGCTGCAGCTCGGGGATTACGTGCTGCACGAAATCGCCGTAGGCGCCGGGAACGTGCGTCGCTGCAACCACGAAGCCATCAGCCCCGCGGGCAGCAAACATGTCCTCCATGTAGTCGGCGATCTCCTTCGGTCCGCCGACGATGGCGCTCTCGACCTGTCCGCGGCCGCTGAAGTTGATGAAGTCGCGCGCGCTCGGATTGATCTTACCGCTGCGTCTCAGCACGCCGTCGCGGATGCCGAGCATGCCTTGCATGCCCTGCAGCTCCGCCGTCGTGAATGGCTCGTCGATGCTCTTGGAAGCGAAGTCGAAGTTGAGGGCCTCGGCCAGCAGGGAAAGGGCATCGATCTCGAGCGGCAGCCTGGAGATGGTCGCCATCTTGTCCTCGGCTTCCGCCTTGGTGGCGCCGGAGACGGGCGTGAGGATGTTGCAGATCGAGATGTGATCGGGGTCGCGACCGAGGCGCGCGGCCTCGTCCTTGACCGTCTTGTAGCCTTCCTTGCCGATCTCGGTATTGCGCGCCGCCGCAAAGATGACCTCGCCCCAGCGTCCCGCGAAGCGCTGGCCGCGGCCGCTGGCGCCGGCCTGGATGATGACGGGATGGCCCTGCGGCGAGCGCGGCACCGTGAACGGCCCGCGCGAGGTGTAGTACTTGCCCTTGTGGTCGAGCCGCTTGACCTTCGCGGGGTCGGCGTAGCGGCCACTCTTCTTGTCGACGATGATGGAGCCGTCGTCCCAGGTATCCCAGTGGCCGAGGACCACTTCCATGAACTCGTCGGCCTTGTCGTAGCGGAGCTCGTGCTGGAGATGCTCCGCGCGACCCATGTTCTGGGCCTCGCCGTCATTGACGGAGGTGACGACGTTCCAGGCCGCGCGGCCGTTGGTCATCAGATCGAGGGTGGCGAAGCGGCGCGCGACGTCGAAGGGCTCGTAGTAGGTGGTGGAGCAGGTGGAGGCGAGGCCCAGCCTGGTCGTAACGGCACCCATGGTCATGAGCACGATGACCGGGTCCATCTTGGTGGCGCGGATGCCGTACTCGACGGTATGGGCATGATCGCTGCCGTAGCGGTCCGGCATGGCGAGGCGGTCGTCGAAGAATGCCATGTGGAATTTGCCGGCCTCCAGGATGCGGGCGATCTCCTGGTAGTAGTCGGCGGAATGGGCGTCGTCGCGCGATTGCGGGTGGCGCCAGGAGCAGGGCAGGTTGGTGCAGTTCTGCGCCTGCAGGAAGCCCACCATCACCATCTGACGCGTCATGCTCGTTCTCCTGCGTGCCATGGGATCAGTCCCGAAGGTTCCGGCGGTGGCCGCGGGAAGCTCGCGCTCCGAAAATCTGACCCCTTATCACGCCCTACTTCAGGCCAAGCTCGGCGGCCAAGCCGTGTTCGCCGGCGATGGCGCGCAGCTTCTCCCAGGTGGCTTCCTCCACATCGATGCCGGACTTGCGCCGCTCCACTTCGCGCATGTGCTCGACCTCGCCGGGATAGAAGACGCCAGGGCTACCCTCGGAGGGCTGCGTCGCCTTGAGGTAGCCCGCGAACTCCGCGACCTCCCTCTTGAAGTCGGCGAGCGGCCGGAAGGCTGCGACGTTGAACACGGCCATGAAGCAGCCGTCGTTGTGGCGCCCCGTCGGCTCGACGCCGAAGCCGAGGCCGGTCAGCAAGCCGCACAGGACCTCCACCATCGCCGCAAGCCCGCTGCCCTTGTAGCCTTCCGTGCCGCCAAGCGGCAGCAACGCGGCACCCTTGCGCAGACGCGTTGGATCGGTGCACGGCTTCCCGTCGGTGTCGACGAGCCAGCCTTCGGGAATCTGCTCGCCGCGCGCGGCGGCCAACATCACCTTGCCTGCGGCCACCGCCGACGTCGCCATGTCCAGATAGAAGGGCGCATCGAGATCGGAGGGCACGGCGATGGAGATGGGATTAGTGCCGAGACGGGCCTCGCGACCGCCGAAGGGGGCGACAGCCTTGGGCGAGCGGCCGGAGTCAGCCGTGGCAAGGCCGATCATGCCTTCCCGCATCGCCATGAGCGGGTAGGCGGCGAGGCGACCGACGTGACTCTGGCGGTACACGGTGCAGGCAGCGACGTTTGTCGTCTTCGCCTTGTCGATGATGAACCGCATCGCCTTGGCGTTGACGTGGAAGCCGAAGCCCCAGTGGCCGTCGATGACGGCCGTCGCGGGCGATTCCTGCACGATCTCGAACTTGGCGCCGGGCACGATGTGGCCGGCCTTGATTCGGTCGATGTAGGTCGGGATGGCAATGACGCCGTGCGAGTCGTGGCCAGCGAGGTTGGCGTTGACACAGCCGACAGCGACCGCGCTGGCCTCCTCCTCCGACGCGCCCGAGGCACGCAGCAGGGCGATGCCGATCTTGGTCAGGCGGTCGGCTTGCACGATCGGCATGGCGTCTCCCCTTATCGATGCTTGTTGGCGCGCCGGCACACGAGCACGGACGGCGCGAAGCTTCGGAACAATTGACAAGGCCGTCCAGCAAAATTTTCGCTGCTCTGCCGTGAGGCGGGCGTCAGAACGTCGACTTCAACTTGAGGTGATCCATGCGGTCCGCTGACGGCACATCGATCCGGCGCTTGGCGTTGTTCTGCAGGACATCGAGCGGCACTGTGGCGCCGGCCCCGCCCTTGGCCCACACCATGCGGTAGAGCTCGGCCAGGGTCTTTGCCGTCTGCCCGCCGACGCCGACCACCACATCGCCGCGCTTGATGCCGGCCTTCTCCGCCGGTCCGCCCGCCGCCACGCGGGAGACAAGGAGGCGCCCGCTCACCTCCTCGGTCGTCAGCCCGAGCCAGGGCCGCGGCGGTCCCTGTGCCCTGCCGTCCGAGATCAGATCGGCCAGGATCGGGGCCAGCCTGTCGATCGGCACGAACATGTTGCCGGGACCTGCCTGGCCCTTGCCGGTCGCGTCACCCACGATCAGCGAACCGACGCCGACGAGCTTGCCCTCGCGACTGATCAGCGCCGCCCCACTCCAGACGGGATGGGGCGGCGCCGTGAAGATCGCCTCATCGAGCAGATACTCCCAGCTGCCCGCGAACTCACGCTTGGCCGCGACATGTGCGGCGCCGACCATGTCGGTGCCCCCGGCACTCGCCACCAGCACCGGATCACCCTCCTTGATGTCGGCGGACCGGCCGAGCCCCATCGGCCTCACCTTGAGGGGCGCACTCGCCCGCAGCAACCCGAAGCCCGTCTCGTGATCGTATCCGACGACGCCGGCCGCCACGACGTGGCCGTCGTTGGTCGTCACCTCCACGGCGTGCGCCTCGACCATCAGGTAGCCGATGGTGAGCACAAGGCCGTCCGAGCTGATGACGATACCGGATCCCGACCGCTCGCTCCCGAGCGTTCCAACCGTGCGGCCCTCCGGATCGATGTGCGCCTTGAGCCCCACGACCGCGGACGCCAGGTCGTCCATCGTCATCGGCTGGGCGCGCGCCGGTAGGGCGGCGTGGCCTACGATCACGGCGACGGCCACAATCAACAAGTGACGGGCAACCTGCATATCCGCCTCCGTGATCGTCCGCAGCCGACGTAGCCAGCATACGTTGGCTCGACCCAGCGAAGGTTGGGGATGATCCGAGTCTCGGCCTGTGTTGTGTCAACGCCTCGCTTGAAACAACCTACAATGAATATCAGTCCCGCGCATCCTCAAGGATCATGGCGGCGGCCTTCTCGGCGATCATCAGCGTCGGCGCGTTGGTGTTGCCAGACGTGATGGTGGGCATGACAGAGGCGTCCGCCACCCGCAAGCCCTGCAAGCCCCGCACCCGGAGCCGGGGGTCCACCACGGCCTCTGGATCGCTTCCCATCTTCGCAGTCCCTACTGGGTGGAAGATGGTGGTGGCGATGTCACCTGCCGCCTTCGCCAGTTCGTCATCGCCTTGCACTTCAAGACCCGGCCGGAATTCCTCGGGCCGGTATTTCGCCAACGCCGGCATCGACACGATGTTGCGCGTCACGCGGATGGCCTCCGCCGCCACGTGACGATCGTCGGCGGTCGAGAGGTAGTTGGGTCGGATCTCGGGCGGCGCATCGGCGTTGGGCGATGTTATGCGGACCCAGCCGCGGCTGGTCGGGCGGATGTTGGCGACGCTCGCCGTGAACGCCGGGAAGGGATCGAGCGGCTCGCCAAACTTGGGCAGCGTCAACGGCTGGATATGGTACTGCAGGTTCGGCGTTTCGCGGCTCGGGTCCGATTTGACGAAGGCGCCGAGCTGGGAAGGCGCCATCGTCATCGGTCCGCGCCGCGTCAACACATACTGCGCCGCAAAGCTCGCCCGCTGCACGAGGCTCTGGAACCGCTCGTTCATGGTCTTGACGTCCGAGACCTTGTAGGCGCAGCGTACCTGCAGATGGTCCTGCAGGTTCCCGCCGACGCCCGGCAACTCGTGCAGGACCTCGATTCCGAACCGGTGCAGAACCCCGCCGGGCCCGATGCCGGAGAGCTGAAGGATCTGCGGACTACCGATCGCGCCGGCAGCCAGGATCACCTCGCGCGCGGCCCCGAGGGCGCGCCGCTGCCCCTGCTGGCGCAGGATGAGACCGGTAACGCGCTTGCCGTCGAGCAGCAGCCGCTCGACCATGGCATGCGTCTCGATCTGCAGATTGCCGCGGTGGCGCACCGGACGCAGGAAGCCCTTGGACGTATTCCAGCGGATGCCGGTCTTCTGGTTGACGTGGAAATAGCCGCATCCCTCGTTATCGCCGCGATTGAAGTCATCGACCTTGGGGATGCCGGCTTGCGCAGCGGCGTCGCGGAAGGCATCGAGGATCTCCCAGCGGATGCGCGGCTGCTCGATGCGCCATTCCCCGCCGCGCGCGTGCAGGCCTTCGAAAGCGTCCTCGCTCAGAGCGAGCTGATCCTGGTGCCGCTTGAAGTGAGGCAGCACGTCATCCCAACCCCAGCCGGGATTGCCCATCTGCCGCCACGTGTCGTAGTCGCGCGCCTGCCCGCGCATATAGATCATGCCGTTGATGGACGAGCAGCCGCCCAGCACCTTGCCGCGCGGGTAGGCGAGGCTGCGGCCATTGAGTCCCGGCTCCTCCGCCGTCTTGAAGCACCAGTCGGCACGCGGGTTGCCCATCAGGTAGAGATAGCCGACGGGTATATGGATCCAGTGGTAATTGTCTTTGCCGCCAGCTTCCAGCAGCAGCACGCGAGTTGCCGGATCGGCCGACAGCCGGTTCGCCAGCAGGCATCCCGCCGTTCCCGCGCCGACGATGATGTAGTCGAAGGTGGATGCTGCCATCGCTAGCCGTTTCCTGCTGACCCGCGTCTACCCTAGTACGATGCTCCGGCGAGACAACACCCTGCCTGGTGCATAACCAGACCGCAAATCGGACAACCCAATATCCAGGCTGCGTCCGCCCTGCCACCCGTGAAGAGGGGCCGGTGGCCTCCATCTCGATATCAGTTCAGTTTGAGCACGACCTTCAGCACGCTCGCGTCATCAGGATCGCTCTCCGCCACGAAACCGAGCTCCCCGCACATCTGCAGCATCGTCGTATTGCCGGAAAGCACGCTCCCATGCAGCTCGACCAGCTTCTCGGCGCGCGCGTAGGCAATCAAATGCTGCATCAGCTTCCACCCGAGGCCCCGTCCCTTGAGGTCGGAGCGAACCAGGATGGCGTATTCACCCCGCGTGTAGTCGGGATCGGCGACGAGGCGAACGACGCCGAGCAGCACGCCGTCGGACGCCGCAATCGCCACGAATGCCATCTCGCGCGCGTAGTCGATCTGCGTGAACCGGGCCAGGAACGCCCGCGAAAGTTTCGGTGCTGCCGAGAAGAAGCGCAACCTCTGATCCTCGGCCGTGACGTTGGCGAAGAACTCCTCATAGGATGCTTCGTCCTGGGGCCGGATCGGGCGAATGTGCACCGCTCCGATGCCGACAAGCTCCGTCCGAGCCTCCCATTCCGACGGATACGGCCGGATTGCCATCGGCACGCGCGGTGTGGCGGCCTGGTCGGCCACCGTAACCCTCGCATCGAGCGCCATGACGCCGGCTTCGTCCGCAATCAGCGGATTGATGTCGATCTCACGGACCTCGGGATGGCGCGCAGCGAGATAGGCGAGGCGGACCAGGATCAGGGCAATGCGGTCGAGATCGACGGGCGGCCGGTCGCGGTATCCTTGGAGCAGCCGCCAGATGCGTGTATGCCGCATCAGGTCACGCGCCAGGTTCAGATCGAGAGGTGGCAGCGCATGCGCCGTATCGCGCAGCACCTCTACGGCTGTCCCGCCCGCCCCGAACATCATCAGCGGCCCGAAGACCTCGTCGACCGACATGCCGAGGATCAGCTCGTGCGCATGCGGCCGCCGGATCATGGGCTGCACGGTGACGCCGCCGAGCCGAGCACCGGGTTTGAGGGCCGCCACGCGCTTCAGCATCTCGGTGGCGGCGCGCTCGACGTCCTCGGCGCTCTCGAGTCCCAGCCGCACGCCGCCGACATCGGACTTGTGCGATATGTCGTCCGACAGAATCTTGATCACGCAGGCGCCCTCGCGGTCGATCCAGCGCTGCGCCAGCACGCCCGCCTCCTCGGGGCTACCAGCCACATCGGTCGGCACGACAGGAATGCCGTAGGCAGCAAGCAGGGCCTTGGCCTCCACCTCGGAGAGGGTGCTCCGCCCTGTAGCAAGAGCCGCCCCGACCGTCGCCTCTGCCTTGGCGCTGTCGAGGGCGAGGTCCTCGGGCAGTGACGGCGGCGTCCGGATCAACTCCTCCTGCGCCCGCGCGTGGCGCACCAGCTGCATGAAGCCGTCGATGGCCCTGGATGGCGTGGAGAAGCTGGCAATGCCCTCAGCGGCAAACAGCTTGCGCGCGTTCCGGCTGACCTCATCGCCAAGCCAGACGGCGATGGTCGTCTTCCCGACAGCGCCGGCGTCCGCGCGCGCCTTCAGCCCGCCCGCGACGGCCCTGGCGACCTCCGTGCTCGACACCAGCGCGGTCGGACAGTTCATGACCAGGAGCGCATCGACCTCCGCATCGCCGAGCAGGACGTCGAGCGCCCGCACGTACCGTTCGGCGTCGGCATCGCCGATGATGTCGACGGGATTGCCCTTCGACCAGGTCGGCGGCAGCACGGCGTCGAGAGCCGACCGCGTCGCCGGCGACAGCTCGGCGAGCCGACCGCCGAAGTCGGCCAGATGGTCCGCGGCCAGAACGCCGGCGCCGCCGCCATTGGTGAGGATGGCCAGCCTGTCGCCAAGGAGGCGGGGATGGCGGGCCAACATCTCGGCCGCGCTGAACAGATCGTCGAGCTCCGTCACACGCAACAATCCGGCACGGCGGAAGGCCGCCTCATAGGCGGCATCCGTGCCCGCCAGCGCCCCCGTGTGCGAGAGTGCGGCCTTGGCGCCGGCAGCGCGACGCCCCGCCTTCACGACGATGACCGGCTTGGACCGGGCGGCCCGCCGCGCCGCCGACATGAACTTCGGCGCATGCATCAGCGATTCCATGTAGAGCAGGATCGCACGGCTCTGCGCATCGCCCGCGAGGTAGTCGAGCAGATCACCGAAGTCGGCGTCCGCCATGTCGCCGAGCGAGACGACATGCGAGAAGCCGATGTCGCGCGCCCGCGCCCAATCGACGATGCCCGTGATCAGCGCCCCCGACTGCGACACGAAGGCCAGATCGCCCGGCAACGGCGGCAGATGCGAGAAGCTGGCATTGAGACCGATGCGGGGCAGCATCAGGCCCAGACAGTTCGGCCCCTGGATGCGAAGCAGCTGCGGCTTGGCCGCATCCAGCATTGCCTGCCTCGCGTCTCCGCGCACGCCTGCCGAAATGATCACAGCCGCCCGCGTTCCCTTGCTCGCCAACTCGCCGATGAGCCTAGGCACCGTCGCGGCAGGTGTGACCAGGATGGCAAGATCGGGTGCCGCGGGGAGAGCGGCGACGGACGGGTAGCAAGCATGACCCTCGATTGCCCCATACTTGGGATTGACGAACCAGATGGGGCCCGCAAAGCCGCCGTTCGCGAGATTGCGGGCCACGATCAGGCCGACACTGCCAGGCCGCGTGCTTGCACCGATCAATGCCACCGAGCGCGGGCGAAGGAGGAAATCGAAATTGCGGATGGTCATGACACCCGGGCCTCATGCGCGTTGATTTGACCGATCACCCAAGGAGCAGCAGACCGAGATCGCTCAGCGTCAGGGCGAGGCAGCTCGAGAAGCCGGCCCACGGCACCCACGCCGGTGCCACGTAGACTCCCTCCGGCGCCTCGCCACCGCGCGCCTTGATGCGGATCAAGGAGAGGTTCACGAACGCGAAAACGATAAGAGTCAGGTGCGAGGTGAGGTCGGCCAGCTGATGCAGCGGCAGCATCAGTGCCAACAACAGCACCGCCAGCGTGGTGAAGGCGGTCGAGAACAGGGGCGTGCGGGTGCGGCGATCGACTTTGGCGAACATCGGCGGCAGGCTTCCCTGCTGGCCCAGGCCATACAGCACACGCGCCGACATGATGATCTGCACGATGATGCCGTTGAGCGTGGCGACGATGGCGATTGCGCTCATGGTGGCGGGCGGCGCACCGGTCAGCCGTTCGAACACGAGCGCCAGCGGCGCCGGCGAGGCGGCAAGCTCCTCGCGCGGCACGCTGACGAGCGAGACCCACAGCACGAGGACGTAGAGCACGCTCGCCACGGCGAGCGTCAGGAATATGGCGCGCGGCAGCGTCTGCTTGGGATCGCGCACCTCCTCGGCAATGTTGGCAATGCCCTCGAAGCCGATGAAAGCAAAGACGGCCAGCAGCGCCGTGCCGAGGATGCCGGCAAGCACCGGCCCGTCCCCATGCCGCGGCAGCGCTTCAGGTAGCCGCGTCACGAGATCGGAGCCCGCTGCGCCGCCGGCCGCGATCAGAAGCACCAGGCCACCGATTTCGATCACGGTCATGACGCCCGCGAAATTGACGGCCGCATTGATGCCCCAGCCCGCGACGGCGCCCATTGCCAGGACCACGCCCGCCACCAGTACTGGCCCCGGCAGGGTGATGAACACGCCGATGTAGCCGGCGCTGCCCACGCTGATGGCGGCGGCGGACACGATGGCGATGCCGATCACCAGCAGGCCGACGATCGTGGCGAGCATATCCGACCGGAAGGCGTTGCGCACGTAGGCCGCCTCTCCAGCGGCGACCGGCAGGCGGCTCGCAAGCTCGGCAAAAGAGGCCGCTGACAGCGCCATCAGGATCGCCGCCAGCACGAAGGCAAGCGGCGCATGCATGCCGGAACGGGCGGCCGCGGCACCGATCAGCACGTAGACACCCGCGCCGATGGTTACTCCGAGGCCGTACAGCGTGGCCTGCGCAAGCGAGAGCGAACGTTTAAGCGCCGGCCGTGCTTCAGCCTCCATGTAGATGCCTTTCGAGTTCGGGCCGATGGTAGCGCAAGCGCACCATCACCTTAGACGCCGCAAGGGCGAACACAATCTGCCGCGCCGACACAGCCCTTCCTTGACGACGCTCAAGGCTCGGCCGCCCGCTTTCCGATCTCGCGGCGACTCATGCACAGGGGGGCAGAGCCGCGCGGCCGGCTCGCGACCATTCATCACCTGTTGTACAAGCCTACGCAGTCTTTCTCCGTCGCATCGCCAAAAGCAAGAAGGAGAACATCGCAGGCAATGAAGCCGCTGCCTTGCCGGCTCCCACGTTCCCGGCACAGAAATACCCCTGGCTGTCGGCCTCCAGGCGCACGGTCGATAACATGCCGCATCGACCTCGGCGGTGCCAACTGCAGCAACAACGTCGACTAGCTGCAGGTCCTCGGCGAGACGCGTTGCCGCTTGCCACCTGCTGCTTGGTGCATATGCTGCGTCATGCTCGACAAATGAACAGGCTCTCGACACCCACAGAGAGGATGAGCGCATGACTGAGGCGATCAAGACCTGGCGCGCGGAACCGCTCGCTTGGGGTCGTGGGCCGCGTCAATTCGAGATGTTTCTCGAGCCGACCTGCCCATATTCAGTGAGGGCCTTCTCAAAGCTGGACGAGACGTTGACTACTGCAGGCCCGGACAAGGTAACCATCAAGATTCGCCTGCACTCGCAGCCATGGCACATGTATTCTGGTGTGATCGTCCGTTGCGTTTTGGCTGCTTCCACATTGCCAACTGGCAAGGAAGCCGCAAGAGCCGTGCTCGCGGCCGTTGCCGCCCATCGTGAGGAATTCGAATTCACCAAGCATTGCAGCGGCCCGAACATGGACGCCTCGCCGAGGCAAATCATAGCCCGCCTCGAGGAGTACTCCGGACTGAAGCTGGCCGACGCCTTTGCGATCCCGAATCTGGATCGCGAAATCAAATGGCACACGAAATATGCCCGGCAGAATGGGATCCACGTGTCGCCGACCTTCATGATCGACGGCTTGGTGCAAGCCGACATGAGCAGCGGAGACAAGGTGCCAGACTGGGTATCTCGGTTGCTGGCAAGCTAGCTTTCGTAGCTTCCTTCCGGCTTGCGCGCCCCGGTTGAGCCGCATCAATGGGCCGAGCGCCCCACCTAGAATCCGAACAAGCCGAAGAAGCCCGAGCTATATTTTGGCGGAGACGGCGCGCGCGCCCGCGCAACCCGAGCAGGCCGCGCCGGTGGCACAGCAGAGCCGTCAGCCCCGGCCGTCTCAGAGCCTCGTGTTATCTCCGGGGCGCTCGCGTGCTTCGCCGCCGACGGGATCAGCGCGCTCGGAAGACATTGGTCGCCCTTCGTCAGGACTTGACCCGCAGGACAGGTGGCCCCGCACACTGGTTCGGGCTGGCCTTTGAGAAGCGCAAGGTGGACCGTCTCAGGTCCTCCCAAAGGCAGGACGGCGTTCACCCGGTCCAAAAAGTCCTTCATGGCTCTACGAGTCGGTGGGGTCCAATCGCCGTTGATCTCGTGGGCGTAGCAACCCAAGCGTTTCAGCTCCTGCTGCATCTGGCGCACCAGTTGTGGGCCGACAACCGGCGCAACGACAGGCTGTCTCGAAGCCGGAGGCTGCGAAGAGATGACGATGGTCGCGACTTCAGGCCCCGGATCGTCTTTACCCGGCCGTGACCAGATTGGTTTGTCGGGGGCGGCTCGCGGTGGAAACTCGATCCCATCTGGAGACTGAGTGGGTAGATCCCAAGACACTATCGCCCAAATCGCCAATGCTGGGACGACGGTAACGAAGCATGCAAGGCCAGCTGCTTTGATGCGCATGGGCGAGCTCCTGCGCTAGCACCCACCATGCGTCACCAGCAGTAAAGCTTTGCTCAGTGGTAAGGTTGATTTTGCAAGCAGGAAGATCCTACCTCGCGACCGGGAGTCGTGTGGCGGCCGCCGCGATGGTGTCCAGCGCGCTCGGGGGACGAGAAAAACCGGCGCGCCTGGGCGCACCCGCGCCTTCTCCCATTCGCGTCGGGTGGAAGCGTCCTATTTTCCCGCCTCCACCCCAACATTAGGGTCTAGTGCATTGGCACCGCGGAGGGACGCATAACGCGACGTCGCCAATGACAAATCGTCGATTAAGCACGTCTTCTTGGGAGACGTACGGCGCTTGAATACGGAGATACGCTGCCTTGTCCGCGTCCACGCGTTCGGGTCTTTCATGCGCCAGCACAGAGCAATCGACGGCCGATCGGTGCGAGTGCGCCGTGGGATGGCCCGCGCTCAAAATCTTCGGCAGTACCTCGGGCGTCGCGGCTATATCGTCGCTTTTCTTATCGTGATCCTCACCTGCACCACCCTTGGCGCGGCACTCTCGATGGTGGCGGAGCACCATCGCGCCACCATCAACTCGAAATAACCCACATCATCGTCGCGCAGCCGGTGGGCGGCTGCGCACCGTGGTGGGTCCGGAAGACCCTCGCAAGCGACCCGGTGGCGTGGTGGATATTGCAACAAGTCTGGGCTCGCCTACAGCACGTGGCGCTTTCACCGGCCACGGTCACCGCCCGATGCTTCAGATCGAATGCCGCCTGAGCACGTCATGAACCCACGAGGCGAGCGTTTTCGGTGGCGAACGCGACTGCTGTGGTGTCATGTCGGTCGCCGCCTGTGAGCGGCCTTTCCTTGCGCGCAACCGTGAAGTCGTTGTGTGGTACACCCTGTAGGACCGACTCAAGGTTTGGGTGCTCTTACCGCAAGGAGCGCCGCTGGACGTCCGCCCACTGATGGGCATTGAGCTTGCATGGCATGCCGTCCTCGTCGACCCAGAACACCGACACTATGGTGGCGCTGCCCAAGAGGGCAGGCCAAGTGTGAGCCGAGCTTCATGCAGGCGACAGCGGCTCGCACCTGGCGCAGCAATGACCGCAGTCACAGCTGTCAACGAGCTGCAATCAGGGTTACCCGCATAGCAATCTCAGCAAAACACCTGATGGAGCCGGTCAGCTTTATTGGCTCAAAGCCAACATATCGATACCGCTTTGAGCACTTCACAGGTGCAATTTCATGAGGGCTGGGGGGATAGACCTTTCGTTCGACAACAAGTCGTGGCGTGGATGGTTCGCACTCATCGTCGCGGTCGGCTTCGCCTATTTCCTCGCTGCTCGCCTGGGCCTGGTCCTTCGAGCCAAGCCGGGAAATGTGGCCGTCTTTTGGCCTGCCGCAGGCGTTGCGATCGGTGCACTGATCGCGCTCGGGCCGAAGGCGCGCGTGCCTGTGGCATTGGCCGTGGCGATCGCAACGATAGTCTCCAAGCTCATCATCACCGGTAACCCCTGGCTCGCAGTCACGTTCGCCATCGTCTGCGTAGGCCAGACGGTGCTCACGCCGTGGCTCCTTGAGTACTGGTTTGGCCGCGCATTCAAGCTGGATGACGTGCCGCAAGTGCTGGGGTTTATAGTGGCGAGCACGGCTGGAGCAGCGTTCGCAGGCCTGGGGGCAGCCGTGGCTGTCAGCCTTACCCCTTCAGCGGTCTCCCCTATCGATGTGTGGCGCATCTGGTTCGTGTCATGCCTGTTGGGCACGATCACAGTTGCCCCCCTCGTGGTTGGCTTGGGCGCAGCCCTGCGCGATCCGCCGACACGCAGCGAGCTGATCGAGGGAGCGATAGGCCTGACAACACTGGCTATCCTTGACGTGCTTTTGCTTTATTTGCCGCAAGAGACCTGGGCCACCGCATTGCCCGTCGGCGTCGTCTTCCCGGTGCTTCTTTGGATTGCGGTGCGCTGTCGCCCGGTGTTCGCAGCCGCTGCGGCTTTTGTCGTGGCCCTGACCGTAATCTGGTCGGCAACCTTTAATGTCGGGCACTTTGGAGATGTGAGCCAACCAATTTCGGACCGCATCCTCGCTGCGCAAACGCTCGTGATGACCGGCGCATTGATCGTCCTGATACTCGCGGCCTTGTTCTCCGAGAGAAACCGCAACGAGACCGCGCTGAAAGTGAACAATGAGCGGCTTCAGCTTGCCTTGAGCGGGGCCAGCCTCGGTGCGTTCAGCGTGGACGTCGCGACCGGTCGCCTCGAATGTGATGCGCGTGCAGCGTTCATTCATGGCTACCACACACCACCCAGAACGCTCCTCGAAGCACGACGCTTCGTTCATTCGGAGGATCTCGGGAATGTGGATGCTGCATTTGCAGAAGCAAGGCGCGGCGGGGGTGTCTGGAATGCGGAATACCGGGTGATACATCCGCTCGACCATCCATACGCCGGCGAAACGCGTTGGGTTGCGGTCGAGGGGTCTTTCTTGCGCAATGCTCAGGGCGTTGCCGTGCGCTCGCTTGGCATCACCCACGACATTACGACCCGGAAGCTGGCAGAGCGAGCATTGGTCGAGCGCAATGCGCAGCTTGCCCTGGCTGGAAAAGCCGCCCTCGTCGGGAGCTTTACGTTCGATGTTCGCTCGGGCCGGATGGAAGTCTCGCCAGGTTATGTCGCCATTCACGGTCTGCCCGAGGGAACCGAAGAAACCGCTCGGGGCGAGTGGCGAGCCCGGGTTCACCCGGAGGATTTGCCTCGCCTGGAGTCGAGCCTGCGCGGCGATGTCGAATCACAGCGTACCGAACACCATTGTGACTACCGGATCGTCCGATCAGGCGGCGAGGTGAGATGGATCGAGGCGCGCAGTCTCATTTCGTACGATCGGGACGGCAACCCTCTACAGCTTGTCGGCGCCAACATCGATGTCACCGAGCGCAAGAACGCTGACCTGACCTTGGCCGAGCGAAACATGCAGCTCGCCCTTGCAGGGAAATCCACGCTCGTAGGCAGTTTTGCGTATGACGTAGATACTGAGATCATGCAGATTTCTGAGGGCTATGCGGCAATCCACGGATTTCCCGCGGGCACAACCGAGTTAGCGCGCAGCCAATGCTTGGCTGACGTGCACGGCGACGACATAGAGCGGGTAGAACAGTCACGCAGACAATGCTTCGCTGCGCGCCGGCAAGAGTATAGCGCGGAGTATCGCATCACGCGCCCCGATGGCGCGATGCGATGGGTCGAGACGCGCTGCTTCATCTCGTACGAAGGTGACCGCCCGCAGCGCGTGCTTGGTGTCAGCATTGACATCACTGAGCGCAAACGTTCCGAGGACCAACAGCGCGCGCTAATCGCCGAGCTAGACCACCGGGTCAAGAACGTGCTGTCCACTGTTGTCGCCATCATCGCTCAGACCCAGGAAGGCCATGGGGCGTCGCCAGACTTCACGGCTGCACTCGAGAGCCGGCTAAAGGCGCTGGCCCGGACCCATGAACTTCTGAGCCAAAACCGCTGGGCGGGCGTGTCGCTGCGCGACATCGTTCGACGCGAGCTTGTGCCTTACGACGTCGGCAATGTGGAGATGGATGGCCCCGATGCACTGCTTACAGCGGAAGCGGCCCAGGCCATGGCCATGGTTCTGCATGAGCTGACCACCAACGCGGCAAAACACGGGGCATTGTCCCACCGTGGCGGTCGCGTTCAGCTCCGCTGGTGGTGGCTGCGCAATGGCTCGTCTGGCTGGCTCGCCATCGAATGGCAAGAAATTGGCGGCCCTTCGGTGCATGCACTCCCCCAAGGGGGCTACGGCACAAGCGTCATCAGGGAGCTCGTTCCGTTCGAACTCGACGGCAAGGTCGTCCTCGACTTTGCACCGGGCGGTGTCCGCTGCCACATGGAAATTCCAAGTGAGTGCATCAGTGATGGCGGCCCGCGGTCTCAAGTCCTCATCCGGTTTCCCGTCAACGCGACAGTCCGGAATGACAGTTGGTAGAGCCGAGTCGGGCCTACCGCTGCCGTCGCTCGATTGCGAAATCTTCTCCACCCGAGCCGTAGCGGGTGCGCCGAGCTATTCCTAGAATGCCGTCCTGTTGGGATTGTACGGCACGTCGAACTCAACGCTCCTTCATCGGCACGAACTCGCCCTCGATGCGCGCCGTGCCACCGCGCCTCTATTTCCGATCTTCAGTCGTGAGTAACGAGGACCGCACGACGTGACATCGCCCGTCGCGTCCCATCGCAACCGTTGAGAACTCTGATTCAGGCATCGACAGCCGTTCGGCAGACAACTATCTCGGATTCCGGAGCGGTTACTCAACAGCATCAGCGGTCGCCGAATGGACTGCCCTGTCTGCTTCAAGGACGCGAGGGATGCCACGCCACCGACATATCGGGGCCTGGTCCTCGAGTGCCCCCGCTGCGGCATCTACCGTGTCACGGAAAACGCCATCGCTGCGCTGCGTTCACTGAAAGGCGAAGAACGCATCGCTGTGCTCCGATCGGCGAAGGCGCTGCTCGGTTCCCGGGGCCTGCCGACCATCACGAGCGGATTCCCATCCCTGGCGAGGACCAGATTGAAATCGGCCAGAGTCCCACGTCGTATTCTTTCCGGCGGATCCCCGTGAACCTACCAGATGCTTTCTCGATCACCTCATCAGACCGCGCCAGCAGCGACAGAGGAACTGTGAGCCCGAGCGCATTCTCGGTCTTAAGATTGATCACCAGTTCCAACCTAGTCGGCTGCTCGACAGGTAAATCTGCAGGCTTCGCGCCCTTCAATATCGCGTGCACTTGCTTGGCGGCCCGCCCGTAAAGGTCTCCATAGTGCGGGCCATAGGACATCAAGCCACCGGCATACGCCGTTTCTCTTAGCTCAGATATCGATGGCAGCCGGCTCTTCAACGCGAGCTCGCCAATCCTCGTGCGGTGGGCCGTGAGCATGGCATCACCTACTTGCCGGAGCGCACTCGCGCCCTGCGCCGCTTTGAATGCGCTTTCGAGCTCTTGGGGATCGATCACTGCCAGTATTAGAAGCTGAATGCCGAGGGCGCGCGCCACAGCTTCAGCCTCCTTCTCGTACTGCGCGGTGGCCGGGCTTGTCGCGCGCACCAGGAAGGCGACCGTGGCGAGTTGTGGAAGTAGCTCCTTGAGCAGCTCCAAGCGCTTGCCCGTAAGGTCAGCCTGGATGGCGGTGAATCCGGTAACGTTGCCACCGGGGCGGGCAAGACTCGCGACCGCTCCTGTCGCGACAGGATCGAGCCCGGCTGATGGGTGTGCACGAACACAAAGTTCGGCGCATCGCCGCCTGAGCGACGTATCGAGATTGTCGGGTCGATCCACGAGGGTGTCAAACAGCACGCGACTTGAGATCAGGCAACGGAGTTGACCCATCTACCGGGCGAGCGTCGCGCGAAAGTCCTTGGCGGCATACTGCGCACCGCGATCGCAATGGTGGATGCAGCCGAGCGGTGGCTGCCGGCCGGCAATCGCAGCCGTGAGGCTGCCTAGCGGGCGATCGTCTGCGTTCCCGTGCCCGCCGTGGCGCCGGTCGCCGCTCCAGCTTATCGACAAGACGTCCTCGAAGGCCAACGCGACACCGGTCTGCTTGGCGAGTTCATCGAAGCAGGCGATGCACACGCGCGATTTCCGGCGTCCCAAACAGCACCAGGCGCTCCATTTCCTCAGGGACGTGGAAAGCGACGCTGGAGCGTCGCTTGCAACGCGTGCAGGGGAAGCCATGCCTGCGCGGGGGCCAAACGTACTCGGACCTGCACGCCGACAACCTACCTCATGCGCAGGCTTGTCGAGGGGTAGTCGCGATGGCTACCGAGCGCCAGGGCGACAAAGCTCGAGCCCGCCATGATCATCTTGATGCCCACCAGGACACCAATCACCCAGGTTGCCGACGACGGTAGCTGAGACCAAATCAGGAAGCCTGCGATTAGTGCGGCCACGCCGCTCGCGAGAACCCAGCCCCAGCCCGAATGCGGCCGCAGACGAAAGGCCATGATGATCTCGAGGACGCCGTCGGCGAGGAAGATGGCTGCGACAAGCATCGTCAGCGTCAGAACGCCCGCAAGCGGTAGGAACACGAGATACGCGCCGCCCACGGTATACAGGATGCCGATCAGCAGGTTCCAGAGGAAGCCTCGCCAATTGCCCGCCGAGAACGCGTGCACGACCGTGAAAACGCCAGCGAACAAGAAGATCCATCCAAGCACGCGCTTGGCGGCCATGGTCGACACGAAGGGGAAGGCGATGGCCGCGATACCGCCGAGCAAGAGCACTATGCCGAGGATGAGATACCAGACCCAATGCTCCGCAATCTGGCCCTCGACTTCGGCAACCGCGTCCCGCACCCGTTGCCGAGTATCGGCGATATCTGCGTTGACGGCTGCTTGTGACATGCGTTCGGCCATGGTCGTACCTTCCCGGTGGAACTTGTGGGCAGGAGATCAGGCTACGGCCGCCCGAACGGCGAACCTATCGGGAGGAACCCCGAGCTGAGGAGATATCCCTACGGGTGATTCTCAGGTGCAGTGCGAGCCGCCGCGGCGATTGGTGGCCTCAGGGACCGATCGGTCCGACCGCAAGTGCGAGGCGCTCAGAGCGGCGATGGATGATTCACCATTTCTCTCCGTGCACGGTGCAGGACGCCGGATTAGGAGCTGCAGCGAGCATCAGGAAGACATTGATCACGGCTTGTGCTCGCCATTCAGGTTTGGGCCTGGCATCATGGCGGGGGACCCGGTCCTTGATTGGCGCGGCCTCATCGAGCGCGCTCGCATCGGACTGATGACAACCTTAACGTGGACTTGAAAGTGACAGCGGTGGCTGTCCAACGTCTAGTTGAAAGGATACCTCGGCGGGAAGTTGCCTCCAGAATCCGTTTTGCCCTTGAAGACATGATTGACGCAAAGCTTTACGCAACTGTTCTTGTGATGGCTGACATTATCACCGCGCATTGCCCACACACCGCGGCGCGTAGCGAGTTCATGCGTGCTTGCCTCTCTGCGGATTGGCACGAGGCGACCAGCATGATCGAGGGTATGCTGGCGGAGCCCTGGCACCTCAAAGGCCGGCAAGAAGTGAGATTGCGGGAGTTTCACAATCAGCTCACCGAGCTGCTCTCAGATCCTGATGGCTTCAGGCAGAGGACGAGGACAAGCGGGGGACCTGCTCCGGCTTCCTGGTAGGTCAACGGATAGCCATTGACGTCCGCCCACCGGGCATCGCTGGGAATAGTTCAGGACGGAGGCATCTGCACCTCTGGGGTAAGGCGCGATAAGGCTAGGCAGTCTCACCTGTCGGGAAACGACTGCCAAGCCAGTTCAGCAGGATCACTCGGTCCTGGCGGTGCCTCACCACTTTCCACCTGGGCAAATGTGCTCAGGGTGACGGGCACGAGAGCTCTGGCAGGGGTCGAAAGTGACCATCTGATGCGAGCGCTGCGGTTGCCGTGTCGCTGCATCGAAAACCAACCTACCTTCCGTTTCTCCCGCTCAAATAACGCTGCAGTCACGCCCCGCCTCTCACGCTCAGCTACATTGCAACAGGCGTTCGCGCTTGCTCGGCGAACATTCGCCGCGACGGGCGGGGGGAGGGGATTGGCATGACCAAGCCGGAGATCACGCAGCAGTCCGCATCTGCGGACCCGTTCGTTCCCGGGGAGATCGCCCGGCGTCTTGAGGCCGCCAACGTTCATCGATTGCAGAAGCAAGCTCAGCTCGACGGCCCGACCGCCCTCCTCCCGGCGTGTTGTGCAACATGCTGGTATGTTTGGCGGTATGGCTGAGCGTCGCGGCGCGCAGTGTCGAGGGCAAGGTGATCGCCATCGCCTTCCCAATCAGCGCGTTCGTCGCGTTGGGCTTCGAACACTGCGTTGCCAACTTCTATCTCCTGGCCATAGGCATGCTCAGCGGGGCCAAGATTACGGCCCTCGACTTCGCATCCAATATCGCTTTCGTCACGGTCGGCAATACGCTGGGAGGCATCCTCCTTGCCGTGCTCCTCTATCTGATCTACCTCGGCAAGGACCAAGTGCAGAGGTCATTTAGCCGGCCGGCACTTCTTCCGTACTCATTGGATCTTCCGGCCCCCGTGCCACCAACCGTCGCAGAAAGCGCTCAGGCGCCGACGAGCGAGTCGACAATCGCGACACCTGCTGAGGAGCCCGTGCGGGCGGCAGAGGTCCGCCTCCGACTCAAGTCGGAACATGGCCCTGCAACGCCGCCTGAGAAAGACCCGGTCGTCACCAAGCTTGTCTTTACCGGGACGCGCAGGGGCGGCGGGCGAAAGTGAACCGACAAAGCGGCCGCAGCCCCGCGGTTCGTGGTCACGACCGATCATCGATCCGTGAGCACGCTTTCTCGTTGCGAAGACGCCGCCTAAATCATGCGGCAGAACGATCAATGGAGGCAGTCATGAGGTTCGTTGTCGCGCTGGCGATCATGCTCGCAACTCTTGGCGCCGTTCCGGCCAGTGCCGCAGACTGCAGGGTGACCGGGTGGACGAGCGGTTACGGCGGCGCGCCGATTTTTGACTGCTCCGACCGGAATCACTAGGCGCTGCAGCCACAGCCTTAACGCCCCAGGCGGGGCGCCGCGGGCGGCGCCCCATAAAAGCCGACCTTCGATCTGCTTGGCGGGAGAAGCAGGGAGCTTGCGCTTCAATTCGAAACCAACGACAGCGCCATCCCCAGCCTCAACATCACTGAGATCGAGCTGCGAATAGTAGACATAGCAGCTTGACGCGCTTCGCCGATTTCATCGCGGTGCTATTCGCTTCGTCCATGAGCCCAATCCCAGTAGAGCTTGCGCGCCCTCAGCATTATCGGGCCAGGTTGCAGCTCGCGGGCCTCAATTCGGTTGATCGGCACCACCTTCGAGTTGTTGCCCGTGGAGAAGATCTCGTCGGCGTCCATGAAGTCCGTGACCTTCAGCGTTGTTTCCTCGACCGGAACACCGGCGCCACGCAATAGCTCGATTGTACGCCGGCGCGTGATGCCGGCCAAAAATGTCCCGTTCAGCGCTGGAGTCTTGACCACACCATCCTTGATCATGAAGAGATTCGAGGTGCCTGCCTCCGCGACGTTGCCAAGTTGGTCAAGCACAAGGGCGTTGTCGAAACCCCTGGACTTGGCTTCCATGACGCAGCGGGCATTGTTCGGATACAAACACCCTGCCTTGGCATTCGTCGGCATGGTCTCAATGGAGGGTCGGCGGAACGGTGAAAGCGTGATCGAGAACCCTTTTGGAGGGTTCATAGGAGACACGTAGAGGCACAGGAGAAATCGTGTTGTCTCAGGGTTCGGCGGCACGGAAGACCCCCCGACGCCGCCATCATCCGCCCAATACATGGGGCGGATGTAGATGGCCTCCTTCGAGCTGAACTTCTTCAAACCAGCATTCACCAGGCCAATGATCGTCTCGACCGATTGCGTCGCTTTCAGGCCTAGTGCGCTAGCAGACGCATTAAGGCGCTCACAGTGACGGTCTAAGTCCGGCGTCACCCCTTCGAACGCGCGGGCTCCATCAAAAACCGAGGAGCCGAGCCAAAAAGCATGCGTCCGGGGTCCTGCCACCAGGACATTGCCTTCGTGCCAGTCGCCATCCAGCCATGTCCAAGTCTCAGACCAATTCGCCATTTCTGCCACCGCCTTCTGAAACCGGCACCACCGCTCAGTCATGGCGCCAAGGTCGATCCGACGCTAGATGGGCTAGGTGCGGAGCGGGTATGTGCTCTTCTCCTGATTGGAACCAAACATGTAGGTGTTCCGCAACCATCGGAACGCTCAGACCGCGCTTGAGTGTGGTCGCGCGATGCGAGAGAGACTCCACCTTGTAGATCGCGCTTCTTGCATTTGAAAGCCGCGGAATGAACAGGAGCGGCATCCACCTGCATTGCTTGCGTGTCTATCATTGAGATGCTTGTTGCGCCGCTACGCACAACGCAAAATCCCTGTATTTTCGGGAGCTTGCGCAAGCAAACCGCGGATCTCCTATGCAGACCGACGATTGCAGCACGGAGGTTGATTTGAGCGCACGCGTCATTCGCTATACCGGGGCAGGCTGTGGACGAATTGTTCTTCGTGAAGCAACAACGCACCGGCGTGGGCAGCTGTTTGCGCCTAACCTGCTGTCGGGAGCTCAGTTCCGTTGGCGGAGGGCCATCCACCCGATGAGGAGGATGTTGGCGACATTGAATGCGAGGCCGGCCACGAAAGCGGGACCGTAAGACGCCAGTTGGTCGTATATGGCGCCCGCCAGCCATCCGCCGAGTGCCATGCCGCAAATGTTGGCGAAGAACCACACGGGCACGCGCCAAGTCGCCTCAGCGGCCGGGAAGAACTGCCGTAGGACCACGACGTAGGCCGGGATAATGCCGCTGAACCCAAGGCCGAAAGCAGCGGATACCGCAAACAGACCGGCCTCATCCTTCGTGAAGACGAAGGCGAGCATCGCGGCGGCCTGGCAGCTCGACGCCAGGGCGATCGTGTAGAGCCCACCAATGCGATCGGTCAACCAGCCCCAGAATTGCCGACTGATGAAGGCGCTGCCGAGCAGCACGGATAGCATGAGCGCGCCTCGAGCAGGGGCAATACCAAGGTCGCTGCAGAGAGCAACGAGATGGGTTGGCGGCATCGCCATCGGCGTGCAGCAGAGGAACCCGGCGAAACACAAGAGGCCAAAGGTCGTGCGGTCGGAGAGTCGGAGGTCTGGCGCATTCGCCTGCCTTTGATGCTCTGCCGCCAAGCCAACAGCCTCCGGCGCTGGCCGGAACAGCATCAGGGCCGCAAGCACGATCGACAGCATCGTTGCGACGCCGAACGCAAACATGGTCACGCGCCATCCGACAGAAGTGACCCCCAGCGCTACTGCGGGAGGCCACAGAGCGCCGGCGATGTACTGACCGCTGGAAACCAATGCCACTGCAGAGCCGCGGCGACGGTCGAACCATCGGCTGATGTAGACGATAAGCGGGACGTTGATCGCCCCTCCGCCAAGGACGCCGACAAGCAACCCGTGACCAACAAGGAGTTCCCAAGAGCCACCCAGCGAGGCCAAGGCAAGGCCGGCGCCCATCATCACCGCGCCAAAGATCACCGTCCTTGCGATGCCGAACCGCTCCGCGATCCAGCCAAAACCGATGGCCCCGGCGCCGGATCCGAGCCACGCGAGCGAGTTGGCGAGTGCAGGAATAGAGCGGACATTGCCGAGATCAGCCGCGATCGGCTTGAGGGCAACGACGGCGAGCAGTGGCGCGCCGTATGAGAACGTCAGGATGAAAAGGACAAAGCCGGCAACAACCCACGACGCAGGGGTCTCGACGCTGCCTTGCACAGCCGCAGCTTCGGAAGCATGTACGGCAGAAACTGCCACGCAATGACCCTTCGTTCGTAGCAGCGAGCCTAGTGATCATAGCGGGCGTTGTCAGCACCTCAGGCTCGCTGTCGAGCAAGTCGCGGCTGCGCTCCGAACTGAGGGTGCTCCGCAAATGCCCGTGCGAGCTGCAATGGTTGCGGCCGAAACTGAAGCGCGCATTCACCACTCCAGGCCGGCGACATAGATATGGCTATCGCTCAAGGCCTCGTCGATCGCTTCGAGCTGTGGAGCGATTGACGATGAGCGCCGCAATCCGTTCCGCCGGCTGGTCAAAGAACATGAGCGCCGCCGACCGCAAGGTCTGGATGCACGAGCAGATCACTTGGGGGACGGACCTGAAACATCCTCACGAATCTGTGATGGTAGGAGCTGGGTTGGGGGAGACCCTGGCCAACTCTACTGTTGAAGAGGTTGCCTTGAGCTCCGCGTTGAACCTGGGGCCAGCCCCCGCCCCGATAGAAGATTTGCCTCTGTTGATAAGCGACGGAGTACGAGATGACGAACGCGGCCGGCAAAAAGGCCGTGCCTGGAGCAGAAGGGGCGAACGTGCCCCTGGACTACCAACTCTGGGCTTGGCGGATTCTGCATCCGCAAATGCAGGACCTGGTTGCCTTTGGGGCGAAGTACGCCCGCAGCTGGATAGTGAAACACAGGCGTGCCGCGCACGTGCCAGAGCTGGTCGCGCGAGACCAGCTTTGCGGCGAAGGGCAGGTGTCAAAGAGTTTGGCCGAGGATCAGCTGTCCAAGTGCGCCACAGCGCTGGCGACCGATGCTTTCTTGGCCATCTACTTTCACCGGCACCCTCTTAAGAGAGGTATCGACCCGAAGGCCCATCTGATCTCAGCAGCTGTGACCATGTAGATTTCGCCGCCGAGCGCCGTCTCTTTCCTCTGGCTGTCGAGATGACCTTTGGCGCAGTAGCGCTGCAAACTTCGGATCGTGCGGGGATGCCCGGCCTTGGCGTAGCGATCGGCGACCTGCTCGATGGTCAGGACGTAGTCGGTGTCGGAGGGTGTCGCGACTGGACGCGACGCGTCGAGGCCTGTCGCATGGGCGATCTCATCCATGCATCAAGTGCAGCAAGGGCACTGCTCACCGCGGTCCGTTATCCCCACCGCCGAGGAATGACACACACCCAGAAGCAGCCTAGCAGGGGGCGGGAGGGGCTAGCCTCCATTGCTGAGGCTAGGGGGACCTCTCCACTTGGAAAGCGGGGGGAGATGCTTTACATGTCCCGCGCGGGCTAGCCTCAGTTAGCCTCAGGTCCATCAAACGGACGAGGCTATACAAAGGCTAACGAAGCGGTCGAAATGTCTAACCCATTGAAAAGAAAAGAAATTGGGGGATAGTTTAACGGTAGAACAGCGGACTCTGACTCCGTTAGTCGAGGTTCGAATCCTCGTCCCCCAGCCACTTCGGAACAAAAGTGCGAACCACCGTCCGACCTGTCGCACTGGCAATAATAGCCTGTTCCAGCACGTCTTTCCGGCCTGAAATTCGCAACTCACGATCGTCTACCTCGATCCGGTCGACAATGGCTCCGAGGTAGGCTTTGCGGAAGGCTATGTCCCCCGAGGCGATCTGCTCGTACATCTTCTGGGCGAACTCCGCGACGATACCTGCCAAGCCGAATAGTTGCACGACCGTCAGACCTCAGCCGGTGAAGCGCCGCTTGAGCAGCGTCTCGGACGGCCTTCAGTCCAGCTATCCGTTCCTTCAGTGCTCCATCGAGTTCAGTAATGCCATCCTCGACTAGGCCATAGAGCCTTCGTAGCCGCGCCTCAGCATCTGCGGCCTCGTGCTCCAATGCGGCCATGCGCTCGTCGATAGCTGCTTCCTTCTCTGCCCTTCGCGTCGTCAGCTTACTCAGCATGTCTGTCAGTCGCTCTGGTGCCAAGAGCCGATTGGCGAGATGGTCTGTCACCAACCCGTCGAGCTTGTCCATTCGGATTGCTCGGCCTCCGCACGCCGACTTGCCTTTTCGGGCCTGTGTCGCGCACGCGTAGTAGCGGTGAATGTCGCCTGTCCGCGATGTGCCGGCCCGCAGGGTCATGGCGCCGCCACACGCTGCACAGTGCGCAAGCCCCGTCAGAAGGATCGGCCCTGTTACCACGCGAGGAGCTACGACACGGGGATTGCGCGCCCTCAGCATGGTTTGTGCCCGGTCGAAAAGAGCAGGATCAAGGATGGCCGGAGCGTCGCTATACACATGCTCGCTCGCGGGCTTTTTTCGCCTTGCCTTGTAATCCATGTAGTTGAACCTTAGGCGGCCGGCATAGACGGGGTTTGTGAGCACGTGGTGAATCTGCCCAACTCCCCAACACGCCCCATACCGCGTGCGATGGCCATGGGCGTTGAGCCAGTTTGCCATCACCTTGATTCCCATCGGCCCGGAGCCAGCATCTCCCTCGACGAACAGGCGGAACATGAGTCGCACTTGCTCTGCCTCGATGGGGTCGATGACAAGCCTCTTCTTTACACGCTCACCCCGCATCTCAGCCTCGACGGTTCGGTAGCCTAGGGGTGGACGCGACCCGTTCCAGAACCCTTGCCGCGCGTTCTCCTTCATCGCGCGGATGACGTGCTTGGCATTCTCCTTTGACTGGTACTCGTCGAAGAGGGCGATCACCTGACGCATCATCACCTGCGCCGGATCATCGCCGAGTTCCTGCGTGATCGACACGAGCCTGACGCCAGGTCATGACCTGCCGAATTTCTTCGGACCACGCTTAGCTTGCGACGACCACCCTGGTTGGTGCCTTCGATTGCCCCTTGCGGGACGGTGATGCGACGGGACGGAGCGCGGAGGCTCCACATACCGCGGCGATCCGGCCCGTCGCTGGCGCGGACGCTGCGTCTTGCTTCTTCAGCTTCGCCGCGAATGCGGCCGGCGTCTGGTAGCCGAGGCTCGAATGCGGCCGCACGTCGTTGAAGTGCCGCCGCCACGTCTCGATCACCACCTTCGCCTCGGCCCGCGACCGGAACCACTCCAGCGACAGGCACTCGTCGCGGAACCTGCCGTTGAAGCTTTCCATCGCGCCATTCTGCCAGGGCTTGCCGGGATCGATCAACGTCGTCCCAATGCCATGCCCCACGATCCACTTGAGCAGCGCGCGGCTGACGAACTCGGGGCCGTTGTCGGATCTGAGGAACAGCGGCGCACCGCGCTCCGAGACGAGCCGCGACAGCATCAGCGAGCAGACGATCTATACGTGGCGCAAGCGCTTCGGCGCCCTGCAGTGGGACGACATGCGCCGGCTGAAGCAGTTCGCTTCTTCACCACCCCGGCGATCGGATCGCGATCCGCCTCGCGCAGGATCGCAACCATCTGCTCGTCCGTGAACCTGCTCTTCCGCATGTGCGCCTCCGATCCGGAGCCCAGTCTCTCAAATGATCGCTGGTCCGAAAACACTGGGGCAGGTCACAGGGGAAGCTTCCTGCTAGTGTCTCAAAGCCACTAAAGGCGATATGGCTGAGAAGCCTTGCTCTGATCGCAAACCAGAGTACTCAGCTAGCTGAACCAGGCTAGGACATAACTTGGTGGCATTCTCCGCGGCGTTGGAAAGCTTCACCCGACCGTTATCGACGTGACGCGTGCGCGCATCCCTTCGCCTTCCAATCATGAGTAGATTCCTGGGTTGCCAATTTCACCGAGACGGTAACAATCCACAGGCGAATGATCTTTGTGTCTTGTAGATCGGCCCTGATCTTTCTGTGCAGTCGCAATAGTACTGATATTCGAAGTGCCTGATCGGAACTTCACGGCTTGCCTCTGGTAGCGCTGTGCAGGTTACTTGATATCCTGGCTTCGCACTGTCTCGCACAACTCTGGCACAGTAAGACTCAGGATCGTAGCCGCCCCGTCGCCAACCCGACGAAGCACGCCAGCTCCGTTCTGACGACCATCGCTCGATGCTGTGACTATCGTGAGCGCAATTGGCATAACATGACAACGGATACCCTCCAGCCTTTTTCGGATCGAAAGGCAGGTAACCAAAAACATCAGTTGACGGGGCCGCCAGAGCGCCGTTGTCGCCGAGCTTGTTGGTGAGAAGACCGATAACCCGTCCTTCGCTGTCGAAGAGGGGCGAGCCACTATTTCCCTCAACCGCGCCGATCCTTTCTACAGTGAGGACGTCACCGTCTTTGTTTATGTTTGTGGTTGTGAGATCAGTCGACAGTGGCCTCGGCACACGCTCGCTCCCCCATACTATCGCAACCAAGGCCGGAAAACCTTGCGGACGAGTTGGTGTGAGGTTGGCATGCCGATGGCAAGTCCCGTCTACCCGTAGAATGGCCAAATCGCTTCCAGGAACGGCTCGCACGCTCGCATTCGTGCTCAGTACGTAAGGAACCCCTCGGTCGTCGAGCGCTTGAACCTCGACCCTCCGTTGCGGAATTTTTTGCGGACCGTCCCTTTGCCAGTCTTCGTCGAAGCCTACCACATGCAATGCCGTGAGGATGAACCCGTCGCTCGAAATGATCACACCAGTCCCTTGCTGCAGTGCTTTTTCGGTGCCGTCTGCACCAGTGCCGGATGCGCGCAGCCGGACCACAGCCGTTTTATGATCTTCCCAGATCCTATTCTTGTCGATGGCCTGCGATGAAGCCCCCTGGGCAAGGATGCCCATGGTCACGCTGGCGAACGCTAGTCGAAGAGTCAGCCCGAACATGACGCCTCTCAGTCCTAGTTCCCGAATGCCACGATGTGCCTGCTATAGTATCCAGTTGCACCCGGCAGGCTGACTTGAACAACGTAGACGCCAGGCTCGCCGATTTGAACACTCCCGCGATACTTATGCGTTCGCTTCGTCAGGTCATCAGTCGTCGTTGTTTCGGCCACACCCAGCCTAGAGGACGATCCGGCGGGGCCTGTCACTTGGACAATCGGCGCTAGTTCACCTTGCGAAACCGAATCCACAACAGTCAGCACGATCTCTATATTAACCGCATTGCCTACCGATGCCGCCATCTTGTCGACGTCCGCTCGGATCAGCGATACTTCGATAAGCCGCCCGGAATTGGCCTTCGCGATTGTTTGGGTGACGTTTGCGATTGGAGGGGGTCCGCCGAGGCTATTCAGCTGCCGTTTCAGCAGGTTTGTCACCCATGGGTCGGCAAAAATCGTCGCATGGTCAACGAATGCTGGCAATGCCTTGCCCGGCCAATTCGAAGCCGCGGCGCTCCAGAGGGGAACTGTGCCGTCGCCCAAGCTCTGCGAAAACCTCCAGTTCCCGACAGCCGGCCGTGCAGGATCGACATACCAGTAGTATTTCGTGCCGATTCGATCCCCGGCAATCATAACCAGTTCCACGCTGTTAGGCAGTCGTTTCGCCATCTGCGCGCGGACGCGCCTCGCCGATTGAAGAGCTGCCTTCACCGCCGCAATGCGGTCCGGGACGCGGTGCGAGACCGGGACCCACCCATACTTTTCCCAGTTCGCATAGTCAGTCGGATCGAAGGCGGTATAACTCCTTTCATTACCCAGGCGACAGCAACTATCGTAGCTTGGAAACAATTCAAAGAGGGACGGAAACGAGAATGCGACAGTCCGGATGAGATCCAACCCACCGGCGATGTAGTTCTCTAATCCGCCCCACCCTTCGCTCAGTTCGGCGATTGAATTCATGGAGCCTTGCGCTGGCGTAGCCAACGTGATGAGCCGCTTCACCCGAAAAGCATTCGAGTCGCTGAGAATAAATAATCTGGCAATAATATCTCCCATGCTATGCGCAACGATGTCGAAGTCTCGATCTTTTAAATGTGCTTGAATGAGCCTCTTCAACTCTTTCACATTTTCGAAATTGCTCAGTCGCCAGTCGTATCCAAAGACATAGAGCGATTGCCCTTCTACAAGGCCAGCGTCGCTAAAAGTTTTGCTGAGCTGATCGTATTGATGGATGGTCCAGAATGGCCCAAGTATGCTTATTTCCTGGATCAGCCTTCCGGGCCGCAGCTTGACCTTGCTGTGCCCGGCGTTCATCTCCAGTTTGGCAAAATTTGAGAGCGAAGACGCGCCGCCCCATACTACAGAGCCGCTATCGTCCAAAAGTTGGGTGCCAAGTATCCCTGGAATGAATACCACTGGGCGAAACGGCTTGGCAGCCTCCGCGTGTGACGTGGGTGCCAGGGACGAGACTGCGAATAGCGCGAGCTTCCCAATAAACAAAATGATACCCGCAATCTTCATTGAACTCGCCTCTCCAATTACAGTTTGACAAACCAAATACTCCGACAGA
This sequence comes from Hyphomicrobiaceae bacterium, assembly GCA_050248715.1. Taxonomy (GTDB): domain Bacteria; phylum Pseudomonadota; class Alphaproteobacteria; order Rhizobiales; family Hyphomicrobiaceae; genus AWTP1-13. The sequence continues at coordinate 125,193 of JBFWRV010000001.1, forward strand.
ACGTCAGTTTCTTTAGAGCATAACGCAGCCTGCACAAACGTTGCCCCGAGGGGCGAAATTCATCCAGCTCTACCGAAGTCTGCGCAAGCCATACCCGCAAACGGGCGCCTTCGCCTCCCAACCGCACAGACCCCAGCTACCGTATCAGATGACTGCCGCGGGACAAGGTGGCTGCCACACCCTATGGCACATCTGCTCCGCCGCAGTCGGCCGATATGCTTTCCGAAGCTGGGTTCCTTGCCCTCATGCCGACGACACTCTCTACGATTTGGGCCAACTGCCAAAAAGCGCGCTTACCGCCCCCTTCCCCTTCTGCCCCAATTGGTCGACGGCCTGCGTTGCAAGAGCCACGTCTGCATATTCGGGATGAACGATGTCGCACGCGACTTCACTTCGCCCCCTGACGTCATCCACGTAAGAAACTCATTCCTGCACATCAGAGACACGAACTCGCCAGACTTCAAAGAACCAGCTTCGACAGCCTTCAATTGATCCTGCAGATGCGCAATCACCTTGAGCGCCCCTTTCAGTTGGCTCTCGAGTCCGCCGATCGCAATCTGCAAACCGCCAATCCTCTTTTCGAGGACCTGCACGCGATCTCGCAGGCCTTCAATACCGACATCCCCACCACGCTTCGCCACGACAATCACTCCTCCCAAAATCGTTCACATCCTGGAGCATACTGTTGTTGCATCAGGGCGTACAACCATCGCCCCGCGAGCGATACCCGAACACTTCCGCCTGACGCACCTAACGTTCAACGTCATTGTTGTCGCCCGTGAAGGATACGGAGGACGAACACCTCGCGGTCCAAGATGTTATAGAAGACGCGGTAGTGGTACCCCGGCTCAACGATCACGCAGACGCTCTCTTCGTCCGTGGCTTTGCCGAGCGACGGCATGTCTCCTAAGCGCGCAATCGTGCTGCGGATGCTCGCGGCCACAGTGCCGGTCGCCGATCGATTGCGGTCCAGCAGATACTCATGCACGGCCTCAAGCTGCGTCAGCGCGCACCGCGAGTACCGAACATTCATACACCCAAGCGTCTGTAGACCTGTTGGACTTCTTCAGGGCTCGAGAGTTCGCCGCGCTCGATCTCGGCAAGGCCGGCACGCACCTCAGCGCGTTCGTCGTCGGTGAGATGGTAGAGGTCCTCGTCATGGGATGCGTAGTCAAGGATTGCTCGCGCAATTGTATCCTGCCGCTCCTCAGACAACTTGCGCAACGCTTCGATCGCCTCTTGCATCATCGTTGTCATGGTGCGGATTATAACAAGCGCAACCACTTTCGCAATGAAGGCACGTCACGCGGCCACGGGAAATTTCCACTCTCTCGGCTCTCGTCGCGTCAGGCCACGACACGTCGCGACTTGCAGATTCCGCGTCGCGACACTCTTACTGTGGAAGAGCTCGGGCAGATGCCGCCTGCACCCCTACCGCGTCCCGACTTCGCAACGTCGTGCCGCGCACGCCCTCACTGGCGCTCGGCCACCGCACTCACCACGCCATCCGTGCGATTGATGAGCGTGCCGAGCGTGTGATTGAGCAGCTTCTCGACGATGTGCGGCTTTACGCCCAGACGTGCCCGGCTGGTGGCGGCTGTACGGCGCAGGTCGTGCAGTTGATAGGGTCCGAGCGGAAATCGCTCGCGCACACGCGCATCGAAAACCAGCTTGGCTTTCGCCCAGCCATTGAAGTGCGTGGTCGGCTCCCCGCGCACATGCTCACGACTGGCCGGAAACAGATAATCGTTGCCGTCGAAGTGCGGAACGCGTTGCAAGATCTCGGCGCCCAAGTGACCATACGGAAATGTATGCGCGCGTCCGTTCTTGGTGGCACTGCCGGGCAGCGTGATGGTTCGCTCTTGCGCATCAATGTGGCTGCGCTTCAAGGCGCCGATTTCGGTGCGGTGCCGCCAACTCCAGCTCGGAGAGCACCCGCTCCCGCGGCGGCCGTAGCGCCCAGGCAAAGAAAATCTTCACGGCCACCAGCGCGTGATTTTGCTCGCCGGGGATGCCGGCGAGCCGAGCGATCTTGCGGTTGATGTCGTCGTAGGTGACGTCGACGAGCCGCATGCGCCCGAACGGAAAGTGGCGGTCGAGCAGACGACGATAGCCGGCGACCGTGCGCGGCCGGTTCTGCTGCGCGCAGTCGTCGGGAAACTGGGCAACGGCATCCTGCCAGGCGACCACCTTGGGGCGATGTCGGCCAAGCGTGATCTCGGCCAAGCGCTCGTGCGCGAGTTCGCGTGCGCCCTTGAGCGACAGGACGGGATAGCGTCCGAGCGTAATGAGCTGGCGGTTGGGTCCATGCTGCACGACGAAGCTTTTCGTGCCCCCTGCGACACGAGACAGCCGAAGTTCAGCAAGCCGTCGTCGAAATAGATTCGCTGCCCTTTGGCGGGCGGATTAAGCGAGCGGACTGTCCGTTAGTCGCATTAGCCTCTGTATAGCCTCCGACATCGGCCGCGTAGGTCGAATCCACTATGTTGCAAGAGGGGCAAGTTGCAAGAGGGGAAGCCGCTCACTATGGCTGGGCCATGTCAGACCCGCTTAGTCCCGAGCAGGTGCCTCGGCCCGGTAGCGAAAACCTGTTCCGGCCACAACCACCTCGATGGCGCCGCTGGTGATCATGGGGTGGGAGATGCGAATACCGAGCACGCCGTCATAGCCCTTCTCCCGTGCGCGCTCCGACAGCACGTCGAGGGCCCGGGCGGTCGTCTTGTCCAAGAGCGCCTCGTATTTCGTCATGTGCCCGCCCAGGGTGTTGACGACGGCCTCGCGCATGTCGCGCAGGATGTTGGCCCCGCTCACGGCGCAGGCGTAGACGATGTCGCCGAGCTCGATCACGCGATCGGGAATCGTGTCGCTGGTGACGAGCCGCATCAGCGGCGGCCTCCGCGTCCCGCATAGCCCGGCCCCTGCTGCACCACGATCCGCTGCCTGGTGCCGAACAGGAGGCGCTTCAGCATCAGGAGGAAGGCCAGCGCCAGGATGGCCGTTGCCAGCAGGGCGACCGGATGCTTCTCCCACAGCAGCCACGGACTGATGCGGCCGTTGAGCACGAGGTTGACGTGCTCGAGCATCACGCCGGGATCGGGTACGGCATTGACCTGCAGCATCATGGCCACCGCCGCGGCCTGGTCGCTCGAGGCGATGATGGCATCGCGCACGCTGGGCTTGCCGAGCTCGGCCATGCGCGCAGGGGATTGCGCCACTGCCCGCAGCACGCGCTGGGCCGGCGCCTTGTCGAGCTTCGTCAGATAGAGGGAGAGGCTGTCGAGTTGTGCCTCGTCGAGCGCGCGCGCCAGTGCCTTGAGCTCGCTCGTCTCCAGCTCGAACAACGGCGTACGGGCCGCCGGGGTCAGAGACGCCAGCCGCACGATGGCCAGCCGATCGTCGAGCCCCAGAAGACGCTGGAGACTGGCACGGGTGAAGGCCTGCGGGGCCGCCCGTCGGTGCAGCTCGTAGTCCACGACCTTGGGCAGGCTGGCGCCGGCGACTGCAGCCCATTGCAGGGCCGTCTCCAGCGACCTCGCCTCCCGGGCGATCACCAGCGCACCCCCTGGCAGGCTCGTGACCGCGCGATGCAGCGTCCCATCGCCGAGGCGCTTCAGGACGCCGTCCTCGCCTTCGCCGGCCAGCACCAGGGCGACCACCTCGTCGAGGCGGGGCAGGTCATCGGCCCTTACCGTCTCGAGGAACGCCTTGAAGTCGGACCGCCGCTCCGCAAGCTCGATCACCTTGGCATGGGCGCGCCGGAACTCGAGCCATATCTCGACCACGCGCTCGGCGGTCTTCTCGGCGATCTCCTTCAGCCCGTCGTTGATCTGCTCGGAGATGGACTTGGCCAGCTCCTCACGCACCTTCGCCTTGGTCTCCTTGGACTTCATCTCGCTGGCGATAATCGGCAGCACGCCGTGGCGGAAATCCCAGATGTCCTTGGCGATGAGCACCAGTCCGATGCCGCTCGCCACCACCGAGACGAGCTTGCCCAGGATCGAGCCGACGATACGCTGGCCGATGCGCGCGGCCATGCTGGAGAGCTGGCGGCGCACGACCAGCACGACGGCGCCGGCAATGCCTTGGCCGCCCTCCGCCAGCACCTGGCCGGTCGAGACATGGGCGCCGCCCTTGCTGGGATCGACGGTGTACTCCTTGCCGGCGCCGTCCGCGACGATGCGAGCCACCGTCGTGCCGTAGCGGCGGCCAAGGAAGGCCTGCATGCATTGGGTCGCCGGGCCGGCGGTATCGATGGTGGCAAGCTCGATGCGCTTGCCGACCTCCTTGCCGAGGCCGACCGCCAGCGCCTCGATCGCCTTCTTCATCGGCTCGGAGCGGTAGACGCGCTCGGCTGCCGTGGTGGCGAGTTCCTGCGCCTTCTCGCGCGAAGCGAGCGAGGACCACAGCTGGAACCAGCTCGACTCCTCGCGCACCTCGCCGATGGCGCGGTCGACCTCGCGGTCGACGATCTCGTCGATATTGCCCCGACGCCACTCATCGGCGACGAGCGCCTTGTAGTCGACGTTGGCAAGCCCTGCCTCCAACCCCTTGAGGGTGATGGCCTCGATGGCCGCGCGGAAGCCTGACTCGTCGCGAGCCTGGCAGGCCTCGTACTCGGCCCGGGACATGCCGGCGGCCGCGCGCGCAGGGGTGAGCTGCGCCAGGGCGAGCGCGGCTGCCGCAAGGCAGGAGATGGTGGGTCGAAAAAAGCTCAGCACTGCGCCCACAGTTGTGCTCGGTCTCGGTTGGCCGCCAGTGGCCTCGGGATGGCGGCGTCCACCACAAGTGGGTATAGGGAAGGCCGCCCGAAATACTCAAGACCAGCTTAATCATGCAAAAGCGGGCGAACTGCGGCAGGTCGGGGCCTGGCGCGCAGTCCGCCGGCAGTTCGCAAACGCAAGTTGCCGCATGCGCGTCGACTCTGGGGGCCGGCTGATGCGGGGGGAGCGATGAACTGGATACTCTTGGCGATTTTGGCCTATGTGCTGGCGCAGTTTGCTGTCGGCACCTGGGTCTCGCGGCGCATGACGAGCGAGGCCGACTACATCCTTGCCGGCAGGAAGCTTGGCGTTGCCCTCGTCACGTTTTCTGTTTTCGCCACGTATTTCGGCGCCGAGGCCATCGTGGCCTCGGGCGGCGCCGTCTACGAGAAGGGCCTGAGAGGGGCGCTGGTCGATCCCGTAGGCTATGCCAGCGCCATCATCATCGTGGGGCTGTTCTTTGCCCGGGCATTGTGGAGCCGCGGCCTGACAACCTTCGCGGACCTGTTTCGCAAGCGCTATTCGCCGGGCGTCGAGAAGCTGGTGGTGATCATGCTGCTGCCCGGATCGGTGATCTGGGCGGCGGCGCAGGTACGCGCCTTCGGCCAGGTGATGAGCGCCAACTCCAGCCTCGGCCTCGCCAACGCCATCACGCTGGCAGCGGTGCTCGTCGGCGCCTACTCCGTCGTCGGCGGATTGCTTGCCGACGCCGTCACTGACACCATTCAAGGCGTCGCCGTCGTCCTCGGGCTGATCATCCTGGGGGTCGTCGTGGCAACGCACGTCGGCGGCGTCACAAGCGGCCTCGCCCGTCTGGAGCCCACGCAGTTGGAACTGCTTCCCGACGATGGCAGCCTGCTGGAAACGATCGAGAAACTCGCCATTCCCATCTGCGGCACCATCGTTGCAGTAGAGCTCATCTCCCGCTTTCTGGGTGCCCGCACGGCCGAGGTTGCCAGCCTCGGCACAATCGCCGGCGGCAGCATCTACCTGGCTGTCGGCCTGATTCCCGTGTTCCTCGGCCTCATGGCCCCGCACGTCACGGGTGCCATTCCGGAAGCCGAGCAGATCGTGCCGCGTCTGGCCGAGGTCTTCCTGCCGGGCGTGCTCTACATCTCCTTTCTGGGCGCGGTGATCTCGGCGATCCTGTCGGCGGTGCACGCCGCGCTGCACGCTCCGGCATCCCAGATCTCGCACAATGTGGTCGTGCGCCTGCTTCCCGGCATCACCGAGCGCGGCAAGCTGTGGTCGGTGCGTTTGACCGTCATGGCACTGTGCGTGATCGCCTACTTCCTGTCGATCACCTCGCACCGCATTCATGATCTGGTCGAAACAGCGTCCGCCTTCGGCAGCGCCGGGGTATTCGTGACGACACTCTTTGCCCTATTCACGCGGTTCGGCGGCCCTGCCAGCGCCTACACATCCGTGGCCAGCGGCATGCTGGTGTGGGCATGGGGTAGATATGTAGGGGACCTGAGCGCGCCTTATGTCCTGGGCTTGCTGGCTGCGACCGTCGCCTACGTCGGCGTGGCCCTTCTTGAGCGGCGGCCCCAGTGAACATTATTCAATTACACTCGAGCGCCAGCTGCGGCCATCCGTCCCGGGCACCGTAACATTTCGCTGCGCAATCGCTAACTAGCCTGCGTGCTCCGCCGGCAACAGCCCGCCCGGGGGTGTCGTGGTATGCCTCCAGGGTCGAATCGGGCGCAGCACTTTAACGTAAACGTGAATGAAACTGGTTGGCATGGCTGCCGCAGGCGGTTAAAGAGGCCGTCGCCTGGGCATCCTCCGGGCCATGACGGGGCAATTGTGTCAACAGGTTCCCTCAACGTGTCGCCTGCGCGTGTGAAGTGCAGATTGCTTGTGGATTTCGATGGGACGATAGCATCCCTCGACACAACGGATGCACTACTCGAGCGCTTTGCTGCGCCCGCTTGGCGCGCCATCGAAGAAGACTGGAAGGCTGGCCTGATCGGCTCGCGGGAATGCATGGTTCGCCAGATCGACTTGGTGCGCGCCACCCCCGCCGAGATCGACAACTTCATTTCCAATCTCGACATCGATCCGGGTTTTCCCACCTTCGTGCGCCTGTGCGAACGCCTCGGCCACGAGATCACCGTCGTGTCCGACGGCCTCGATCGCACCATCGAGGCCGTGCTGGAGCGGCGCGATCTCGACCTGCCGTTCCGCGCCAACCATCTTGAATGGCGCGGCGGGGACCGCTGGCGGCTCACCTTTCCCGAAGCGCGCAGCGATTGCCAATCCTTGGCCGGCACCTGCAAGTGCCACCTCAGTGCCGGCCCGCTGAGCGAACTGTCGATCGTGGTCGGTGACGGCCGCTCCGACTTTTGCGTTGCAAGTCGAGCCGATGTCGTGTTCGCCAAGGGCTCGCTGCGCGAGCATTGCCGCGCCGCCGACCTGCCGCATGTGGCATTTGCGGACTTCAGCGAGGCGACTGCGCTATTGGCCGGCTGGCTCGACGGCCGTCACGAGACGCACGCCGCCGCAAGGGCGGGCGACTGAACCATGCGGCGCACCCCGATCCATAGATCTGTTGCGCGGCCGCTCCATGACGAAGGGAGCGGGGAAGAAACCAACCGTCGGCTGACGAACGCAGAGCTTCTGGAGCTCGAGGCCCGCTATTGCTCACACGGCGACACGGTCCACTACACGAATCCACCCAAGATCTTCGAGAGGTGCGAAGGCTCTTTCCTCTACGACAGCGAGGGGCGGCCCTATCTCGACCTGCAGATGTGGTATTCCGCCGTGAACTTCGGCTATCGCAACGAGCGGCTCAATGAGGCAGCCCATCGCCAGCTCGAACGGCTACCGCAGGTTGCAAGCCAATATCTGCATCGCGAGAAGATCGAACTCGCCGCTGTGCTGGGGAGGCATGCCGAGCGCAAGTTCGGGCTCGGCGGCCGCGTGCACTTCAACGTCGGCGGAAGCCAGGCGGTCGAGGATAGCCTCAAGCTCGTGCGCAATGCCAAGCAGGGCAAGAGCCTGATGTTCGCCTTTGAGGGCGGCTATCACGGCCGCACCCTCGGCGCCTCCGCCATCACCTCCTCCTACCGGTACCGTCGCCGCTACGGGCATTTCGGTGACAGGGCCCATTTCGTGCCGTTCCCCTACCACTTCCGCGGTCCCAAGGGGATGAGCAAGGACGAGTACGGCCATCACTGCGTCAAGCAGTTCGAACGCCTGTTCGAGAGCGAGTACAACGGCGTCTGGGACCCGAAAGCCGGCCAGGCCGAGTTTGCCGCCTTCTACGTGGAGCCGATCCAGGGCACCGGCGGCTACGTCATTCCCCCTAAGAACTTCTTCGTCGAGCTCAAGCGCGTGCTGGATCGTCACGGCATCCTGCTCGTGGTCGACGAAATCCAGATGGGCTTCTACCGGACCGGCAAGATGTTCTCGATCGAGCACTTCGGCGTGAAGCCGGACGTGATCGTGTTCGGCAAGGCGCTGACGAACGGTCTCAATCCGCTGGCCGGCATCTGGGCGCGCGAGGAATTGATCAACCCGGAGATATTCCCGCCGGGCTCGACGCATTCCACATTCAATGCGACGCCGATGGGGACCGCCGTCGCGCTCGAGGCCATGAAGATGATGGCCGAGACCGACTACGAGGCGATGGTTGCCGAGAAAGGCGCCTACCTGCTCGATGGGCTGGAGGACCTGAAGCGCCGCTATAAAATCGTCGGCGATGTGGACGGCCTCGGAATGGCCCTGCGCATGGAGATTTGCGAGCCGCACGACAGCTTCACTCCGTCCAAGGCCATCGTCGACCGCATGGTCGATGAGGGTCTCAAGGGCAATATCGAGGTCGACGGCAGCAAATACGGCTTGGTGCTCGACATCGGCGGCTATCACAAGAACGTGGTGACGCTGGCACCGAACCTGCACATCACCAAACACGAGATGGATTTGAGCCTGAAACTGCTCGATCGCGTTCTACACCGCGTCAGCAAAACATGAGGTCCCAACGCGTGAGAGCTACGTAGCTACAGAATGCACCTGGAACCCTGCGGAGGGTTCCAGGTTCTCGCTGGGTTAGCCTTCCAACAGCCGACTGTCGTCCCGCCATCCCGGGTACGGAAGGACGGGACCCCTTGGAGCCGTTATGCGGCCCAGGGCAAGGCACGGCGGGGGAGACTGGAACGAAGTATACGATGCCGATACCGGCATTCATGGGTTAGCTTAAACGATGACTGAAAAGAACGCAGAAGAAGCGACGGGTGGGGCAGTCATGGAGTCTAGTGCTCCCGATCAGTATATTCCTGACCGGAGCCACTTCATCCCCGGTGGTCGGGTAGGCATACTGCTGATTCACGGGCTCGGCGGAACTCCGGTTGAGCTGCGCTTCATTTCCCAGAGCCTTGCCCGCGCCGGTCACAGCGTCTACTGCTGCCAGCTCGCCGGCCATTGCGGCACGCCCGAGGAGCTTCGCCGCTCGACGTGGCGCGAGTGGTACGAGACCGTCGAGCGCGCGCACGACCAGCTCAAAGAGCACTGCGACATCATCATCGCAGGCGGGCTGTCGATGGGCGGCATCCTCGGCATTCATTTGGCCCAGAACCGGCCAGAGGCCGTGCACGGGCTGCTGCTTCTCGCCCCGACGCTGAAGCTCGACGGCTGGTCGATGCCCTGGTACTCGCGGCCGCTGCACCTTGTCCGCCCGCTGCCGATCCGCGTCGAGTTCGACCTCCCGGAGCACGAGCCGTACGGCCTCAAGGACGAGCGCGTTCGTGCCATCGTCGTCGCCAGCATGCAGGGCGGCGACAGCAGCCTCGCCGGCACGTTCAGCACGCCGCTGCGCTGCTTTGCAAACTTCAACGCGCTCGTGTCCACGGTGAAGCGCAAGGGCCTTCGCAAGGTGCGCCAGCCCGCCCTCATCGTCCATCCGCGCGAAGACGACATGGCAAGCCTCAAGAACGCGCACTATCTACAGACGCACCTTGGCGGCCTCGTCGATACGGTGATCCTCGACGACAGCTACCACATGATCACGCTCGACCAGCAACGTCACATCGTGGCCGAACGCTCGGAGAGGTTTGTCAGCTGGCTCGAGAGTGCGATCGTTGCGAAAGGCGAAATCGCGCGCATGCTCAGGGGCGTACGCGGCGAGTGATCTGGTCAAGGTTGGTGCTTTGCCCCGAGGCGGCCGCGGTTGTGGCGATCGGCGAGCCAGACGTGCAATTCGGGTTGTAGGCGGGAGGCCAAAGCGGCCCATTATAGGGAAAATGGTTCAGATTCAGACACTTGAATACCCCCACGCACTGCCTCGCGAGGCAGGGGCAGGACACCTTGCCGCGGCGGGATCGGCAGAATTTTGCTGCACTCGTCATGACGGGCGCAAATTCCTGTATAAGTACGGCACGTTAGACGGTCGGGCGAGCGACGGCTGGAACGACGCGAGCCCGTTTCCGTTCGTTGGCAACCACACGCTTGGCGGCCACTCCATCGATCGAAGGCCACCAAGATGATTCGTAACGCCATGACCTTCACGTTGGCATTCCGAAACCTGTTTCACGACCGGATCAGGCTCGCCGTGACCATGGTGGGCATCCTGTTCTCCATCGTGCTCGTTGCGGTGCAACTGGGTCTTTACCTCGGTGCGCGCAACATCATCGTGGCGATGATCGAGCGCTCCGGAGGCGATTTGTGGATCATGGCGTATGGCACCAAGAACTTCGAGGAGGCTCAGCCGATCGGACTGCGCGAGAAGTTTGCCGCGTTGTCGACGCCTGGTGTCGCCAAGGCGGTGCCGTTGATCGTCTCGTTCATGGACTGGCGGAAACCCAAAGGGGGCTCGACGCTGGTCATCGTCGTCGGCACCGATGCCGAGGATGGCGGCTTGGTTCCCTGGAACCTCGTCGAGGGCGATCTGAACGCGCTCGGAGCCCGTGACGCAGTGATCGTCGACAAGACCTACCTGCGCGACCTTGGCGTCGAGGGTGCTGGCGACACAGCCCAGATTGGGGCCTCGCGCGTACGCATCTCCGGGCTGACGGAAGGCATCCGCTCCTTCACCGTGTCGCCCTACGTGTTCACCACGCTCAACCGCGCCCGCAATCTGCTGGAAATGCCGGCCGACAACACCAGCTACGTGCTCGTCAAGCTGCAGCCGGGCGCCGACATCGAAGCCGTGCGCAACGAGCTGCGCAGCAAAGTGCCCGACAACGAGGTGTTGACCAAGGCCGAGTTCCGCGACCGCAGCCTCAATCACTGGTTGTTTGCCACCGGCGCCGGCGTGGCACTTATCGGCGGCGCCGTCCTGGGCTTGGTTGTCGGCACCGTGATCGTGGCGCAGACGCTCTACTCGAGCACCAAGGATCACATTAACGAATTCGCGACATTGCGCGCGTTGGGCTCCTCGTCAGGCTACATCCACGGGGTTATCCTGGCCCAGGCGGCCCTCAGCGCGGTGCTCGGATATGCGCTCGGCATGGTCATTGCCCTGACGGTCGTGTATTTGAGCGAGGCAACGCCGCTGCCGATCGTCATGACTCCCGGGCTCGCAACCTTGCTGCTCGGCCTAACCGTAGCCATGTGCGCCATCTCGGCGCTGTCCGCGATCGGCAAGGTGATGCGGATCGACCCAGCGGTGGTATTCAGCCGATGAGTGCTAGTCCAACCAACGCCGCGCTCGCCCCGCCGGCCAATGCCAACACCGACACGCGCAAGGTCGTGCTCGAGGCGACCAACATCGTCAAGGAGCTGGGCAGCGGCGCCCGCAAGACGCGCGCGCTCAAGGGCGTGAGCCTCTCCCTCAATGCCGGAGAACTGACGCTGCTGATGGGCCCGTCGGGCAGCGGCAAGACCACGCTGCTGTCGATCCTGGGCTGCATCCTGACGCCGACCGAAGGCTCGCTTACGGTTGCTTCGCACTCCACCACCGGCCTTACGGCTGAGGACCTCGCCAAGCTGCGGCGGCGGCACATCGGCTTCATCTTCCAGTCCTACAACCTCTTTCCGACGCTGACGGCGGAAGAGAATGTGCGCATCGCGCTCGACGTGCGCGGCGAGCGGGGCTCGGATGCCACCGTGCGCGCTCAGCGTGCGCTTCAGCATGTCGGCCTGCGCCATAAGCTCAAGTCGTTCCCCTCCAACCTCAGCGGCGGCGAGCAGCAGCGCGTTGCCGTGGCCCGGGCACTCGTCGGCCAGCCCTCGGTCATGCTGGCGGACGAGCCGACGGCAGCCCTCGACAGCGAAAACGGCCTTGCCGTGATGCAGCTATTGTCGGAGATCGCCAAGGACGCGAGCCGGGCCGTACTTGCCGTGACCCATGACCCCCGCACCATTCCGTTTGCCAACCGCGTGCTGCGCATCGAGGACGGCCTGATCGTCGGCGAGGAACGCCGCGCCGAGGGCGTCGAGACGGTGCATCAGCTGGCCCGCAACAGAAAGCGCAAAGCCAATGCTTAGAGGCGATTCCTCGCTCAACATGCTGATCGTCGCCGCCATCCTGGCGCTCGGCGTCGGCTATTACGTGCCGCAGACCTTCAGCGCCAAGCCGAATGCCGGCACGGCCAGCGCCGACAGCTCCAAGTCGGCGGACGTCGCCAAGGGGAGCGGCACGGCCAACGCGAAGGCACCGGCCAAGAGCAACTGGGCGATTTCGGCTGCAGGCCGTGTCGAGCCGGTCGGCGGCGAGGTACGCATTACCGCGCAATCGCCCGGCCGCATCGCGGAGGTGCTGATCGGCGTGAACGACAAGGTCGCGGCGGGAGATCTTCTCGTCCGTCTCGACGACGACGAGTTGATCGGCCGCGTCAACGCCGCCGTCGCCGAAGCCACCGTGCGCAAGCGCGACCGCGACAACAACGATTCCGTTACCGGCAAGGCGCAGGACCGCCGCTCGGCGGAAGACGGCGTGGCCACGGCGGAGCGGCAGCTGGTTCAGGCCAGGGAGGAGTCCGATCGCCTCTACAAGGCGCGCCGCGGCAACAACGCCAGCGATGCCGAGGTGGATAAGGCCCGCGACGCCGTCAACAAGGCCAAGGACCGTCTCGACCAGGCGCGCGCTAATCTGCGCAAGGCGCTGGCCGTCGACGGATTGCCCGTACCGTCACGCCAGGAGGTGGGGTTGACGGCTGCCCGTGCCGACCTGGCGCAAGCGGACGCCGCCCTGGAGCGCACGCGCATCCGCGCCTCCTCCCCTGGCACGGTGCTGCAGCTGAACGCCAGGACCGGCGAGACTGTCGCGCCGTCGCCCGAGAACGTGCTGGTCATCGTTGGCGACCTCTCCTCGCTGCGCGTGCGGGCGGAGATCGAGGAACGTGACATTGGCAAACTGCGCATCGGCCAAGGCGCGATCATCCGCTCCGACGCCTACCCGGGCAAGGACTTCGAGGGCACGGTCGGCACCATCGCCAAGTCGCTGGGGCCGAGCCGCGTCGGGCAAAAGGGTCCGCGCAAGCCCACGGACGTCGATGTTCTCGAGATCGTCATCGACATGACGGGGCAGCCGCCTCTCCTGCCGGGAATGCGCGTCGACGTGTTCCTGAAGCCCGACGCCACGGCGAACGCCGCAACGACCCAGGCGAACTGAAGCGGCGCTAGCTGCCTCTTCGCTGGTCGTCTTGCTCGCATAGGTAAGAGCATCCCTGCTTGGCGTGAATCCCGCCTTCACGGGGATCCGCGGGGTCCGTATCAGTCCAGCCGCCCCGACACCGCGTCGCTCGACTCGTACTCGCGGAGAATGGACCGGTAGAGGTAGCAGAGTCCGGCGGCGCGCCGGTGCTCGAAGCCCTTGCAGGTCCCGTTGGCGTTGCAGGCCGCCAGGCATTCGTCCGGCGAGGCGCTGTCGGCGCGCGTCGCGATGATGTCGCCGACAAGGCCCTTGCCCACGAGCGGCCGCACACCTGCAGCTTGCGCTGGCCCCCGTGTCGCTCCGTCCGAAGCGGCCGGTCCCATTGCGACCTGCAGCGCAGGTTGCAGCCGCGCTTGCAGGCCATAAGTCGTCGCGGCGCCTGCGATGAAGGCGGCGGCAACGCTGGCAAGCAGCACCCACGACGGCACGCCGGGCGCGTTGGACGGCCTCGCCGCCGCTCCGACCCCGCGAACCCCCTCGTCCGAGGCCGCTGGCTTGGGGACCACGTCGCGCCCCGTGGCGATCCGGGTCAGCGCCGGCGCGACGACGGCACCACCCCGCTCCAGCAAGGGCTTGCGCCACTGCGCGATCAACTGCGGACGCTCGCGCGGAAGGACGCGGAGGCCCCAGTCGATGGCCTTCAGGAATTCCTCGCGGTAGCGGCCTCGGCCGATCTCCTCCGCCGGCGTCCCCATATTGCCCAGCTGGCGCTCGGCCGCATCGGGAAGGCGACGCCCGGCAACGGCCCGATAGAGCGTGGCGGCGAACGCGTAGATGTCGGTCCAGGGTCCGTAGCGGTCGGCGTTGGCCGTGTATTGCTCCGGCGCCGAGTATCCGGTCTTCAACACCAGCGCCGAGAGCAGCTGCGAGTGCTGCTTGAACTCGAACCGTGACGCGCCGAAGTCCAGCAGGATCGGCGCGCCGTCGGCGGATTCTCCGGCGAAATGTCGAGATGCCAGGTACGGTTGGCGTGCACGAGTCCGAGCGCATTGAGCAGCGGCACGGAGATGAGGTCGAGCTCCTCTTGGGTAGCCGGAGAGTCCAGCTCCTGCAGCCAAGCCTCGAGCGTGCGCCCCTTGATGAAGTCGAGCAACATGTAGGCGGAGTCGTTGGCCTCGAAGACACGGCGGACGCTCACGATGTTGGCATGGTTGAACTGGCCAGGAGGCGGGCTTCCTCATGGAACTTGCACAAGCCCCAGCGATAGTCGTTTTCGGTATTGGGCCCCGACAGGAAGCGGACGCCTGATCCTTCACGCCGCACGAGGCCTTGGGGAAAATATTCCTTCAACGCGAAGTCGCGGCGCAGTTCCTCATCGCGCGCGAGGTAGGTGATGCCGAAGCCGCCGCGGCCGAGCAACCCGGTGATCACGTATTGTTCAATGCGCGTGCCGGGGGCCAGCACCGCGTCGTCGTGCAACATGCTGCTTTCCAGCTTCCGGGCGCGCCTCCGTCCATCGGGGCCGAAATCCGGCAGTCCGAGGATTACCACATTGTCCGGGGACAGTCCCCGCAGCCCAGACGGCCGTGCCTGCGTCCGCAACGGCCGGGTTGAGGTATCTCGGGTACGCCGGCGCGCGAAATGAACCCCGGCAGTTACCCCCGGGTGGTCATCGCGGCGGTGGTGCTGCATAAGGGAGCACCGGTGCGCGCCGCCAGAAGCGTGAACCGGCGCCGATCGCCAATTCGCGAGGTGGATGTTGAACGTAATGAAGAGATTTGTTGCAGCCGCACTGATTGCGGGTCTTGCGACACCCGCCATGGCGGGCCCTGCCCTCCTCTTCGATGCGGCCGACGGCCGCGTCCTCTACGCCGAGGACATGGACAACCAGTGGCACCCGGCGTCGCTCACCAAGATCATGACCGCCTACGTGACCTTCGAGGCCCTCAAGGAGGGCAAGCTGACGATGGCGACAAGGATCAGTTGCTCGGAGCTTGCCCATAGCCAGGCGCCGAGCAAGGTCGGCCTGCCGGTCGGTGCCAACATGACGGTCGAGAAGGCACTGCAGGCCCTCATCATCAAATCGGCCAACGACGTGGCGGTCATGTTGGCGGAAGCCGTCGCGGGCTCCCAGGAGGAGTTCGTCAAGCGCATGAACGCGACAGCTGCCCGGCTCGGCATGACGCGCACCCGTTTCGTCAACGCCAACGGGCTGCCCGCGGCCGAGCAAATTACCACGGCCCGCGATCTCGCCCGGCTCGCCACCGCGGTGGTGCGCGACTATCCCGAGCACGCCCAGCTGTGGTCGATGCCCGAATTCAGGCTCGGCAAGATCCGCCTGCACTCCCACAACGGCTTGCTCGCCAACTACGCCGGCGCCGACGGCATGAAGACCGGCTTCATTTGCGACAGCGGCTTCAACGTAGTCGCCAGCGCCTCCCGCGACGGACGCAAGCTGATCGCGGTGGTGCTTGGAGAAGCGACAGGAGCCGACCGCGCCCTGCGCGCAGCCAACCTGCTCGAGCACGGCTTTCAGATGCAGGGCTGGAAGGCCCTGTTCTCCACCCAGACCATCGAGACCATGCCGATCCCCGAGGACGCCAAGGGTCCCATGACGATGCGCCAGGCCGTCATTTCGTACGAATGCGGCACACGCCGCCCCGTGGCCAAGACACGCGCCAAGAAAGACCAGGCGGCCGCCAAGAAGGCCAAGTCGGCGCGGCGGCCGGCCGATGCCGGCTCGCAGCAGCAATAGGCGTCCCCAGGTGCCGCTGCGGCCTCAGACGATAAGCTCGAGACGCTGTCCCTGATCGGGGCAGCTCTGCACTGGCCCCCGGGGGTCGGCACCGGGCGGTACACTGGTCTGCGGCGCCAGGAGAATGCCCGGTGGCACAGTCAGGGGGACCGGAGCGGGCTGCCCCTGTACAGCGGCAGGACCTGCCGGAGGCTCGGTTGTCGTCTCCTGGGCTCCGGCCGGACCGACAGCGGCGAGCAGCCCGCATGCCAAGGCGCCAGCGGCCAATACGATTGCGTACCTCATCGCGAATCTCCCCCTGTCGCCCGGCCAGCGTAGCGCGGGGAGCGTCCGCGGGCCATCGAAACTCGTTCGAGGCGGGGTCTCGCCGTGGCAAGACCGGCCATCCGCCCCGGCCCGCCCGGCCGCGCCGTTAACCGTGGAAGGCATTTCTGGATGGGGATCTGCCGCGTGCTGGCGCTGATCTTGCTCCCCTGCGACTACCACATCGCCGAGGACGCAAAAATGGCATCGGGCTGGCATTTCCACGAAGACACGACGCCCACACCGGGTGAGGTAGAGGCCATGGTCGCCGTTCTCGAAGGCCGGCACGGCGCCTGGGCGGCCGACGTGGCAGAGTTCTTCGCCACGCTGCACAGCCTCAAGGGCGACGTCGGACGCAGCTGGGCGTGGGCTGGAGTGGCGGAAATGGCTCGTCGCAAGGCTGAAGCCCGTGTTCGCGAGCAATACTGCTGAACGTCCCATACTGAAACCTGCGGACGTGAGGCCGTGACCACACCGAGCCACACCAGCGAGGGGTTTCCGGCGCGTGTCTATGCGACGGGCCTGGCGCACCAGACGCTCGCAATCCTGCGCGCCGACAGCCAGCGCGCGCGCACCCAGCGCGACGCGCTGACCGCTTTCTTCGTGCGCCTCGCCAGCGCCGGCATCCTCTATCTGTCGCAAGTGGTTCTGGCGCGCTGGATGGGGGGCTATGACTACGGTATCTACGTCTTCGTGTGGACCTGGGTGCTGGTGCTCAGCGGCATCTCGAATTTCGGCCTGCCGACGGCCACGATCCGGCTGCTGCCGGAATATCTTCAGCACGATAACCATGCCATGCTGCGCGGCCTCCTGCGCGGCGGCCGCGTCCTTGCCGTGGCCGGTGGAACCGCCGTCGCTGGCAGCGCCATGCTCGTCCTCTGGCTGCTCGGCGACCGGATCGACAGCCACTACGTCCTGCCGATCTACCTGGCGCTTGCCTGCGTGCCGCTATGCGCGCTGAGCGATGTGCAGGACGGCATCGGCCGCGCGCGCGGCTGGATGGCGGTTGGCCTGATACCGCCCTACATCCTGCGGCCGATCCTGCTGCTCGCCTGCATGACCGCAGCACACTTCCTCGACCTACCCACCGACGCCCGCACCGCGGCGGGCTCAGCGGTCGTGGCCACGTGGGCGGCAGCGCTGGTGCAGATGGCGCTGGTGGAATGGAAGTTCCGCGGTGTGATCGACAAGGTGACGCCGACGTACGACTTCCGACGCTGGCTGAAGGTGTCGCTGCCGTTCCTGGCGATCACCACCTGCGACATCGCACTGCAGAACACCGACGTGCTGATCGTCTCGGCCTTCATGTCGCCGAACGAGGTCGGCATGTATTTCGCGGCTGCCAAGACCATGAGCCTCATCATGTTCGTGCACTATGCGGTGGGCAGCGCCGTCGCCAACCACTTCTCGACGCTCAAGACACGTGGCGACCACGCGAGCCTCGAGATGCTCGTGCGGGACGCGGTGAACTGGACCTTCTGGCCCTCGCTCCTGGGAGCAGTGGTCATTCTGGCCCTCGGCAAGCCGCTCCTGTGGCTGTTCAGCCCGCACTTCACCGAGGCCTATCCCGTGCTGTTCGTGCTCGCCGTGGGCTTCCTGACGCGGGCTTCCATGGGTCCCGCAGAGTTCGTGCTCAACATGCTGGGCGAGCAGTGGCGTTGCGCGCTCGTCCTTGTCGTTTCGGCCCTGCTCAACGCTGCCTTGAGCTTCACCCTGGTGCCGATATTCGGCATGCTGGGGGCGGCCACGGCGACATCGACTGCGCTGGTTATGGCGGCGCTCATGAATTACGTTGTCGCCCGGCGCCGCCTCGCGCTCGAGATATCCATTTGGAACAGTTCGCGCGGCCGCTAGTGTCCTTGTCGCTAAATTCGCCGTGCGGCCGGCGAGGAGTGGATTTCTGGGGACACTGGCCCCGACAATGGGTCTAGTGTGGTTCGGATCGGGAAGTGCGTTTCACGACTCGGCGGCGCGCGATGCAGACTTCTCGATCAGCAGACGAGGCGGGGGCGCATTTCACTCGACGGCAGACTTGCTCGCGGACTCCAAAAACTTGACTCTCGTCGTATAGAATAGTTAGACGGACGTTCAAAAATCGCAGCGGCGCGGCAAAAGCGGCAACCAATGCGCAAGGCGACCTTGGAGGTCATGAGCAGCGAAATGCCAGCAGCGCCCCCCCGAGTCTTTGGGCTGGCCGTCCCGAGCCGTGCATCGCGCTTCTTGTGCGGCCTTGTGGGGCTCGTGATTGTCCTGCTGCTGGCGGCGCCGATATCGGCCCTTGGCCAAACCGCGGCGCCCCCGTCGGCCGATCCCGCGCCTACCGGGCCGGCGGTGATGGACGCCCCGACCCAGGCTTCCCCGTCGTCGGGTCCGGCAGCGGCACCTCAGCCGGCGCCTCCCGTCGAGGCGCCTTCCCTGCCCGTGGTCGGCAGCGGCCAGCTGCCGCGGGATCTGTCACCCTGGTCGATGTTCATATCGGCCGACATCCTCGTGCAGGCGATCATGATCGGCCTGGTCTTCGCCTCGGTCGTGACGTGGACCGTCTGGCTTGCCAAGAACGTCGAACTTTGGTCGGCCCTGCGGCGCCTGCGCAAGGCCATGGCTGCCATGGCGACCGAGCGCACCCTGGCCGCAGCCTATTCCCGCATCGAGGGACGGCGCGGCATCCTGCCGGGCCTTCTCGAGGCCGCCGCTCAGGAGCTGCAGCTCTCCGCCGACCTCGATGACAAGGCAGGCATCAAGGAGCGCATCGCCATCCAGCTCGCCCGCCTGGAGGTTGCCGCTGGCCGAGAGATGAACAAGGGAACCGGCGTGCTTGCCACCATCGGCGCGACGGCGCCGTTCGTAGGCCTGTTCGGCACCGTATGGGGCATCATGAACAGCTTCATCGGCATCTCGAAGGCGCAGACCACCAATCTCGCCGTCGTCGCCCCGGGTATCGCCGAGGCGCTCCTGGCGACCGCGATCGGCCTTTTCGCGGCCATTCCTGCCGTCATCATCTACAACCAGTTCACACGCTCCATCGCCAGCTATCGCGCGCTGGTGGGCGATGCCTCAGCGGAGGTCCTGCGCCTTGTCTCGCGTGATCTCGACCGCCGCGACGGGCAGGTGAAGCTCTCTCAGGCAGCGGAGTAGTCGATGGCGGCGCGCATCGACGGCAGCGGCGGCGAGGACGGCTCGGAGCTGCACGAGATCAACGTGACGCCCTTCATCGACGTCATGCTCGTCCTGCTCATCATCTTCATGGTGGCGGCCCCTTTGTCCACGGTCGACGTCGCCGTCGACCTGCCGGTGTCGTCCGCCCGGCCGCAGCCGCGCCCCGACAAGCCTGTTTTCCTCACCATCAAGGCCGACATGACACTGGCGCTGGGCAACGCTCCCATTCCCGCCGGACATCTCGCTGGTGCCATCGATGCCGCGACGGAGAGCGACCGCCAGAAGCGCATCTTCCTGCGCGCCGACAAGACTGTGCCTTACGGCGAACTCATGCGCGTCATGAACCTGCTACGGCAGGCTGGCTATCTGAAGGTGGCACTGGTCGGCCTGGAGGATGCGGGCAGCGGTCAGCCTGCCCCAGCCACCTCGCCTACGGCGGCACCAGCGCAATGAGCGCGCCGCATGAAGGCGCGCTGACAGGCCCCCGCGGATTCCATGTCACGGCGCAGGAAACAGCTCCCGCGCCGCGATCGGAGGCTAGTCTCGACTAGAAGCGCACGCCGAGGATGATCGGAGCGGACGAGCGGTAGTAGCCATTGCCGTTGCCGGCATGGCCTGCTGCCTTGGCCGCACGCGCTGCCCGCAACCGCTTGACGGACGCAAGGCCCGCCGCGCTTCGGGTCTGCTCGACACCGCCGACGACATTCACCTGATCGTCGAGCGATTCACGGGAGACCACAGGGCCTGCATTCGACTGCGTCACGGCCGATGTCGCCATCACCAAGGGCTGGTCGGACTGGGTAGCCTCTTCCTTTAGAGTGTCAACGTCGGCCGCCAGGGCCGGCATTGCAAGGGTCGAGAGCAGCACTCCGGTCAGCAGCGCCGCGCGGCGGTATCCACTTAACATGCTAGGCCTCCTTTACCTTTCATGCCCTGCCCGGGCCGGAAGCGACCCAGGACATCGAGACGAAGGTCCGGCCGGTTCAACCAGCAAGACGGTGAGCCCTTGACCTTCCCGGGGGCTCGCCGCCTGCAATCAACCCTACGCTATCTTACACCCTGGATCGGCGCTCCGCCACCTCCGCCGCCGTAACCACCGCCGCCGCCACCCCGGTACTGAGGACGGGACGGCTGGCGCGGCGCACGCGTGGCAGCTCTTGGTTTGGGCTGAGGCTTCGGAGCAACACAGAGTCCGCTCTTCACGTGATCTGCCTCTTGCAGCCAGTTGTCGAAATCGTTGGCCGTCGCCTTGGCCAGTTCGATCCGGCCGGGCTTGCTGTTACCCTTGCTGCGGGCCGTATTTACGAACTTGTTGAGACCTTCCTGCACCGCGTCGCTGCTGGTGCCGTTGACGTCACCCTTGTAGCACTGGCTGTCCTTCAGCACCGCCTGCACCCGGCGGATGAACGCGGCGCGCTGTTCGACATTGAGCGATGCGGCGGCCGACCGGTCTCCGGCCTTGTCCGGCTCGATGCTGGCAACCTCGCGCCGCCCGTCCTCCGTCTTCTTCGCCGCGGCCTCTGCGTCTCGCTGCTCTTGCTCTCTGCGGGCCTGCTCCTGGCGCCGCTCCTTCTCGCGCTGCCGGGCGGCATCGGCATCCGCGATGCGCCTACGCTCGGCCTCCTGGCGGGCGCGCTCCTCGGCAGCACGCTGCTCGGCCGCGATCCGGGCTTCCTCGTCAGCTTTTCGCTTGGCCGCTGCCGCAGCTTCCGCATCGGCAATACGCCTGCGCTCGGCCTCCTGGCGGGCGCGTTCGTCGGCTGCGCGCTGCTCGGCCGCAATCCGGGCTTCCTCCTCAGCTTTCCGCTTGGCCGCTGCCGCAGCCTCCGCATCGGCGATACGCCTGCGCTCTACGTCCTGGCGGGCCCGCTCCTCGGCCGCACGCCGCTCCGCCGCAATCCTGGCTTCCTCATCGGCCTTCCGCTTGGCAGCTTCCGCATCGGCGATGCGCTTGCGCTCGGCGTCCTGGCGGACGCGGTCCTCGGCCGCGCGCCGCTCTGCCGCTATCCTGGCTTCCTCGTCAGCCCTCCGCTTGGCAGCCTCCGCATCGGCGATGCGTTTGCGCTCGGCGTCTTCGCGGGCGCGCTCGGCGGCCAGCCGCTCGGCCGCCTGCCGCTCCTCCTCGCGACGCCGGGCCTGAGCTTCCTCGTCGGCTTTCTTCTTGGCCTCTGCCAGTCGCTGCGCCTCCAGGGCCGCCTTGCGGCGAACCGTCTCCGGATCATCCCATTGCGAGAACTGATAGCCGCCAAACGCGCCGCCGACCACGGCGATGATCGCGGCCGTGATCGCGAGCCAGCGCCGGCTGGGCGCCGCCGGCTGAACGTGTGGAGGCGTCGTGCGCCGGGTGCGGCCGGTGATTGCCGACGGCCGGCTCTGCGCCTTCAGCTGCGGCTTGCTCGGCGACTTGAAAACCTCTGCCAGCCGCTCCAGTCGAGGCTTCGACACCGTGCCCTTGCCGAGCAGCATGGGCCGCAGCTGTGCCACCGAGCGCGGACGGGCGGCATGGCGGACCTTGAGGCAGGAGTCGATGCCCGCAAGAAAGGAAGGCCGATACCTGCCCTTCCACGCCGCCTGCGCGGCGGTCGGCATGTGGTCTTCGTCGACGCGCAGGGTGGCTTCCTCGGGCGGGTGGCCCGTGACAGCGCGATAAAGCGTGCCGCCGAGGGCGTAGAGGTCCGACCAGGGACCCTGCAGGCGGCTATCGGAGGAGTACTGCTCGTGCGGCGAGTAGCCCGCCTTGACGATGCCCGTCATGGTCCGGCTCATCTCCGCCACGGCACGGCGGGCGGCGCCGAAGTCCAGCAGCACTGGGCTGCCGTCCGCGCGCACGATGATGTTGTCGGGAGCGATGTCGCGATGCAGGAAATCGGACGCGTGCATCATCTCCAGCGCCGCCAGCAGCGGCGCGACGATGGCGTCGAGTTCATCCTGGGTCGGAGGCCGGCCAAGTCCGGAAAGCCAAGCCTCCAAGCTTTGACCCTGCTCGAACCGCATCACCATGTAGGCGGTGGAGTTGGCCTCGAACACACGCGTCACGCGCACGATGCTCGGATGCTCGAATCGGGCGAGGGTGCGGGCTTCCTGCAGGAAGTTGGAACGGCCCCAATCGAAGGTCTGGCGATGGCGCTCCGACTTGGGCCGGACGCTCATGGTGTTGTCGCGGTCGCCGAAGTCGAAGGGGTAGTATTCCTTGATCGCGACGTGGGTGGCGAGGTTGACGTCCTCCGCCTCGTAGGTGATGCCGAAACCGCCCACGCCGACCACGCGGGTGATGCGATAGCTCCCGTCCAGGACAGTATTGACCGGAAGACCCAGGCGGGTGTCCAAGACGCTTCTCCACGTCGCGCCAGCTGACCTAAGAGGATACCAAACAAACGCGGTTTCGGAAATGACCCTCCGAGCCCGCCGAATTGCGGCAGCGGAGCTGGAGCTGCCGTCGCAACTCCCTCTCTCGCATAACCTCAATAGCTGCTGGCCGGCAACGGCGCTGTTACCATGGTTACACCGGCCCGTTGACAAGGCGCTGCCACGACGTCGGTTGCAGCAGCTAGCCGAAGGAAATGGCCCGGTCGGGCCCGGGGCGTTCAGAAGTGGTCCCAGCCTGGCCGATCGAACGCGATGGGCTTGCCGTCGATGCCCTCGATCACTCCCCCCGCGCCGGCCGAGGTCGACCCGATCCGGGTCACGGCGATGCCCCCGATTGTCGCTGCCGACCGGAATTTCTCCGCGGCCGCGAGCGGCACCGTCGCCAGCACCTCGTAGTCGTCCCCGCCGGAGACGATCCGGTCCCAGAGGGTGGGGTCCGCTGCGAGCGCCTTGGCTGCGGCCGGGGAAAGGGGCATGTCCAGCAGGCGCACGCGCGCTGCGCAACCGCTCGCCGCGCACAGGCGTCCGAGGTCCTTTGCAAGGCCATCCGACAGGTCCATGGCCGCGGAGGCCTGCTCGCGGAGGGCCGGCGCCAGGGCGAGGCGCGGCTGGGGCCGGGCGTAACGCTGCAGCAGATGCCCGGCCTCGTCCGGTGCCAGCCCCCAGGGGCCAGCAAGCGTCCGGTCCTTGCGCAGCGCCAGTCCAAGGGCCGCGTCGCCCAACGTCCCGGACACAAACACCGCCTCTCCCGGTCGGGCTGTCCCTCGGCGCACCATGCGCCCCCGGTCCACCGCGCCGATGATGCTGATCGTAACCGTGAGCGGCCCCGGGCGGCGATCCGTGTCGCCGCCAAGCAAATGGCAGCCGAAGCTCTCCTGCGCCTCCTGCAGCCCGGCAATGAAGCGGGTTAGCCAGGCCCGGTCAGGCGGCGCCGGAAAGGAGAGCGCCATCAGATAGCCCACGGGGCGCGCCGCCTTGGCGGCCAGGTCCGAGACATTGACAGCCAACGCCTTCCAGGCGACGTCCTCCGGCGCGTCGTCGGCCAGGAAGTGCACATCCTCCGCCACAGGGTCGGTCTTGAGGACGAGCTCGGTACCAGGCTCGGGTGCCAGCAGTGCGCAGTCGTCCTGCAAGCCGAAAGCGCCCGCCGCGCCCTTAGCCAGCGGCGCCAGCAGCCGGACGATGGCCTCCTCGCCCTGCAGGGTTCCGTCAGGTGGCGTGCCTCGGGTCATCGCCTATTCTATCTCCCTCTCCCCGCTTGCGGCGAGAGGGCCGGGGCGAGAGGTGGCAACAGGTTGCGACAGCGCTTGGCGCAGCCCGTCACCTTTAGCCACTTCCCGCGTGCGCAAGAGCACGGGGGAGTGGGAACCTCGTCAACTGCGCTCGGGAAGCTGGCCGGGCCTCAGCTGCCGCGCCAAAGCGTCGAGCACGCCGTTGACCACCCTGGGCTCGTCGCCCTCGAAGAAGGCGTGCGCTACGTCGATATACTCGCTGATTACCACGCGGCTGGGCACGTCGCGCAGCTCCATCAACTCGAAGACGGCGGCACGCAGAATCGCGCGCACGATCGAGTCGATGCGGGTCAGCCGCCAGCCTTCGGCCAGCTGCTTGTCGACGATGGGATCAATGTCGCGCTGGCGCCGGACCACGCCTCTCAGCACGTTCGCGAAATGCTCGGCGTCGGCTTCCGTGCCGGTGCCGTTATCGGCATCCTTGCCGAGCCGGTGCGCCTTGAACTCCTCGATGATGGCGGCGAGGTCCGTCTGGGCCAGGTCCATCTGGTATAGGGCCTGCACCGCGGCAAGCCGCGCCTGGCTGCGCGACAGGCCCTTGGACCTCTTCGCGCTACCCTCCGCCGCGCTCATGGCACTTCCTCGTCGGCGAAGGCGCGGTCGATGGCAACGACGGCCAGGCACGCACGCACGGCGTCCGCACCCTTGCCCTTGCGCCCGCCGCGCGCACGCTCCAGCGCCTGCGCCTCGGTGTCGACCGTGAGGATGGCATTACCGAGCGGGATGGCATTGGCCACCGCCACGTGCATCAGCCAGTGGTTGGCGTTGTTGCAGACGATGTCGTAGTGCGAGGTCTCACCGCGGATGACGCAGCCGAGAACAACACAGCCGTCGAAGCGCGCGTTGGCATCGTCCGAACCGATCAGCCCCGCCTTCACTGCCTGTGCCAGGGCCTGCGGAATCTCCAGCGCGCCCGACACGACGATGCGCTCGTAGGTGGAGCCGGCGGCCTCGAGCTCGGCGACCGCGCCCGCGGCCAGCTCGGCGCAGATCGCTTGATAGTAGGGAGATTCGATGATGAGGATGTGCGCTCCCTCGCCTCCGGCTGGCACATCAGGTTGGTCGCTCGCTTCCGGTCGTTGCACGCGTCGTGCCATGGTGCCTCAGCCGAGCCGTCGCTGGCCGACGATGCGCAGCCCGAATGCTTCGAGGCCCACATAGCGCGACGGCGGTGCGTTCGACAGCAGCACCATGTCGCTTACCCCCAGTGAATGCAGGATTTGCGAGCCCACGCCGATCTCGACCAGGCGCCGCTCAGCCGTGCTCTTCGGCCGTTTCTTGCGGTCGGCGTTCTGGGCGATCCAGCTCGACACGGACTTGGGTCGCAGGTCCCGGATGATCACGATCACACCCCGGCCCTCTTCCGCGATGGCTCGCATGGCCTTGTCGAGCACGGAGCTGCGCGGGCCCGTCGCGCCGATCCCGAGCAGATCGGTCAGCACGTTGACGGCATGCACACGCACAAGCACGGGCCCCGGCGCGCTCAGATCGCCCTTCACCAGCGCCAGATGCTCCACCGGCTCTGCTGCGGTCTCGAACACGTGCAGCGTGAACGGTCCGCCGTGCGCGCTGCCGACGGCCGTCTTCGCCACCTCCTTGACGATGCGGTCGTTGCGCAGGCGATAGCCGATCAGGTCCTCGATGGTGCCGATCTTGAGGCCGTGGCGCTGGGCGAAGGCGACGAGGTCCGGCATGCGCGCCATGGTGCCGTCGTCGTTCATGATCTCGCAGATGACGCCGGCCGGATAGAGTCCGGCTAGTCGCGCCAGGTCGACGCTGGCCTCGGTATGCCCGGCGCGCACCAGCACGCCGCCCTCGCGCGCGATCAGCGGGAAGACATGGCCGGGCGAGACTATATCGTTGTAGTCCTTGGTGGGGTCGATTGCCGTTGCGATGGTGCGAGCGCGATCGTGGGCGGAGATGCCCGTGGCGATGCCCTCACGCGCCTCGATCGACACCGTGAAGGCCGTGCGGTTGCGCGCCTCGTTCTGCCGCGCCATGTACTCGAGCCGCAGCTGGTTCGCGCGCTGTGCGGTGAGCGAGAGGCAGATGAGGCCGCGGCCGTGCTTGGCCATGAAATTGATGACGTCGGGCGTGGCCATCTGAGCGGGGACCACGAGATCGCCCTCATTCTCTCGGTCCTCGGCGTCGACCAGGATGATCATGCGGCCGTTGCGCAGGTCCTCGATGATCTCGTCGATCGGCGAAAGGAAGCCTTTGCCTTCGGCATATGCGACGGTTTTCAAGCCTTCTTTCACGATCTCAGCTCCATTGCCCGCGCCACGTAGCGTGCAAAGACGTCGACCTCCAGGTTTACCCTGTCGCCCGGCTTTTTGGCGCTCAAGGTCGTGTGGGTCAAGGTGTGGGGAATGATGTTTACCCCAAAGCTGCCTTTCTCCACCTCGTTGACGGTCAGCGAGATCCCGTCCAGCGCCACGGACCCCTTGGTAGCTATGAAGCGCGCAAGGCCGTTGGGGACCTCGAAGACGAAGCGGCGGGATTGCCCGTCGGCGCTGATAGCGCGGATGCCGGCCAATCCGTCCACGTGACCGGAGACGATATGCCCGCCGAGTTCATCGCAGGCTTTCAGGGCCCGCTCCAGGTTGATGCGCCGCCCGGCCTGCCAAGTGCCGAGCGTCGTCCGGCTCAGCGTCTCGTTGGAAACGTCGACCTTGAAGAGGCACCCCGCACCGTGAGCCACGATGTCCGTTGCCGTCAGGCAGGCCCCGTCGCAGGCAATCGAGGCGCCGAGGGCGATGCTGTCCGCCCCATAGCGCGAGCGGATCGTGAAGCGGCCGCCCTCGCGCGCCGCCAGCTCGCCGATGTCCGTGATGATGCCCGTGAACATGGGGTTAGCGTATCACATCTGTCATCCCGGCCGTAGCGCGTTAGCGCGCAGAGTCTGGACCCAGGGCCGATAATGGTGTCCACGCTCCCATGCTGAATGAGCATGGAAGCCACGCTCACCGCAGATATCCAGCGTGATCCGTGCTCTTGCCGGCGGCGCCAGCCTCGAGCGCGGCGCGCATGGCAGGCGCGATCTCGCGCTTGGTCCAGGTCTTGGGATCGACATGCACGTAGACGGTCTCGCTGGTGACCAGCGGCTCGGCCTCGCCCGCGCGGCGAATATCGAAGCTCAACGTGAACGAGGTGCTGCCAATGCGGCCCGTTCGCACGGAGATCTCGAGCACATCGTCGAAACGGGCTGGCCGCTTCCACTCGACCACTTGGCGCACGGTCTGGCTTTCGAACGTGCCGTCCGTCGCATCGCTCGGGCGCGGCAAGGCGGCCCGCAGGAACTCGAAGCATGCCATGTCGACGTACTCGCCGTAGCGGGCATTGAAGACGACGTGCTGGGCGTCGCACTCCTGGTAGCGCACGCGCAGATAGTAGCGAAACGGCTGGGTGGTCATGTCGGGAACGACTCCGGGACGAAACGGCCGAGGCGGCGGTGAAAGGTCAGCCGGTCGGTGCCGATCTTGCGCTCATCGACCTTCTGCCAGCGCGTAATGTCGTCGAGGAGACCGAGACCCCGGTCCCCCACCGGCGGCCGCCCCTTGGCGCCCAAGGCCGCGCTGCCGTGGCCGATCACCACCTCGTCGACGAGGTCGGCATTCAGGAAGCCGGCGGCAATGGTCGGTCCGCCCTCCACCAGCACCCGCGTCACGCCTTCGGCGGCGAGGCTCTCCAGCACGACGACAAGCCCGAGGCGGCCGTCGGCACCCGCCGGCATGCGGCGCACCTCCACGCCCCTGGGATAGACCGGAGGCTTGCTGCCGGTGCTGCCGAAGATCGTTACGGGCACCCGGTCGACGCTCGTGAACATCCGTGCCGCGGGCGAGGTGCGAAATCCGGGATCGAGGATGACCCGCCTCGGCGAGCGGGCTGCCAGCCCTGCCAGGCGGCACGTGAGGTCGGGGTCGTCGTCCGCCACCGTCCGGCGCCCGACCAGGATGGCATCCGCCTGCGCGCGCAGGATGTGCGCGAACTGGCGCGCCTCGGGGCCCGTCACCCAAACCGGCCCGCCCTGACCCGGCGCGATCAGGCCATCGGCGGATACGGCGATCTTGAGCTGCACGAATGGCCGGTCCTGGGTCATGCGCAGGATGTGGCCGACGGCCATCCAGCGTGCCTCCTCTGCACACAGGCCGAGCTCCACGGCGACGCCGGCGTCGCGCAGCACGGCCAGACCGCGGCCGGAAATCTCGGGGTTCGGGTCGCCGATGGCGCAAACCACGCGGCGTATGCCGGCATCGATAATGGCATTGGCGCAGGGCGGCGTGCGGCCGTGATGCGAGCAGGGCTCGAGCGTCACGTACATGGTCTGGCCGCGCGCCCGCGCTCCCGCACGTCTCAGCGCGTTCGCCTCCGCATGCGGCCGCCCGCCCTGATGCGTCCAGCCGCGTGCAATCACCTCGCCAGTCGCCTCGTCCGCGATAACGGCACCGACGGCCGGGTTGGGGGCCGTGCGGCCGAGCATGCGCCGCGCCACACGCAGCGCCAGTTGCATGAAGCGCCGATCGGGGTCGGGCGAGAGATGCTGGGAGGATACCATCGCTCCTAGAGCGCCTGCGCGGATTTCCCGGCCCATCGTACCGGAGGCACGGCTCCGACATGACGTGGGGAGAAGCTATGGGTGGGAGAAGCCCCGACATTGGACGTTCTGCAATCCCCCCCTCCTTCGCCGTCCTCCATCAGGGTGGAGGGGACGGCAATAGATGGGGGTGGAGGATTGCGGTGTCCCGTGATCGCTACTGTCATGCTTCAGTGCTTGGTGTCGATCGGTCCCAGCGGCGGGGCCTTGGGCGCGGAGCCCGCCGCACCTTCGGCCGACTTGCCTTCGCCGGCGATCTCGCCCAGCACCTCCTGGAAGTCGGCGGCCTCGCTGAAGTCGCGGTAGACGGAGGCAAAGCGCACATACGCCACGGGATCAAGGCCCTTGAGGGCTTCCATGACGAGCTGGCCGATGGCCGAGGACGGCATCTCCTGCTCGCCCATACTTTCGAGCTGCCGCACGATGCCCGACACCATGCGGTCGATGCGCTCGGGCTGGATCGGCCGCTTGCGCAACGCCACCTCGACAGAGCGCGAAAGCTTCTCGCGATCGAACGGCATGCGCCTGCCCGAACGCTTGATGACGATGATCTCGCGGAGCTGCACGCGCTCGAAGGTGGTGAAGCGGCCGCCACAATCCTCGCAGTTGCGGCGCCGCCGGATGGCCTGGTTCTCCTCGGTCGGACGGCTGTCCTTGACCTGGGTGTTCTCGCATCCGCAGTAGGGACAGCGCATTTTCAGTGCTCATGTGTAGGTTGGGTCAATCCCGGCAAAGACCGGGGGCAGACCCAACGCAATTGAGGCGCCGACGGGCTGCGCTGGGTCTTCGCTCCGCTCGACCCAACCTACGATACGCCCCAGCTGATGAGCGTGGGGAAAGGAACACTCACGTATAGATCGGAAAGCGCCGGGCGAGCGCGATCGCCTCCGCCTTGACCTTGGCTTCGACCTTGGCGTTGCCGGCCTCGCCGTTGGCGGCGAGCCCGTCGAGCACCTCGGCCATCATGGCTCCGATCTGCCGGAACTCGGCGATGCCGAAACCTCGGGTGGTGCCGGCCGGCGAGCCGACGCGGATTCCCGAGGTGACGGCCGGCTTCTCCGGATCGAACGGCACGCCGTTCTTGTTGGTGGTGATGTGCGCGCGGCCGAGCGCCTTCTCGGCGACATTGCCGGTGAGCTTCTTGGGACGCAGGTCGACCAACAGCACGTGCGTATCCGTGCCTCCCGACACCAGGTCGAAGCCCGCACTGGAGAGCACCTCGCCCAGCGCCTTGGCGTTCTCGACCACGGCGCGTGCGTAGGCCCGGAATTCCGGCTGCAGCGCTTCGTGGAAAGCGACGGCCTTGGCGGCGACGATATGCATCAGCGGCCCACCCTGCATTCCCGGAAACACCGCGGAGTTGATCTTCTTGGCCAGCGCGTCGTCGTTGGTGAGGATCATGGCGCCCCGGGGCCCGCGCAGCGTCTTGTGCGTGGTCGAGGTGACGACATGGGCATGGGGAAAGGGGCTTGGATGCGCGCCGCCGGCGACGAGCCCGGCAAAGTGCGCCATGTCGACCATCAGATAGGCGCCGACCTCGTCGGCGACGGCCCGGAATGCCGCGAAGTCGATGGTGCGGGGATACGCGCTGCCACCGGCCACGATCACCTTGGGCTTGTGCTGGCGCGCCAGAGCGGCCACCTCGTCCATATCGATGCGGTGGTCCTGGCGGCGCACGGAGTAGGGCACCACCTTGAACCACTTGCCCGATACGTTGACCGGCGAACCGTGGGTCAGGTGTCCGCCCGCGGCGAGGCTGAGTCCCATGAATGTATCGCCGGGCCGCATCAGCGCCATGAACGCTTCCTGGTTGGCCGTGCTCCCCGAGTGCGATTGAACGTTGGCGAATTTGCACTTGAAGAGCTTCTTGGCACGCTCGATGGCCAGGGTCTCGGCCTCATCCACGTACTGGCATCCGCCGTAGTAGCGGTTGCCTGGATAGCCTTCCGCGTACTTGTTGGTCAGCACCGTCCCGGCCGTCTCCAGGACCGCCCGCGACACCATGTTCTCGGACGCGATGAGCTCGATCTCGTCCTGCTGGCGTTGCAGCTCCCTACCAACCGTTTCGGCGATCTCGGGATCGACCTCGGCGAGCGACGCGGAAAAAAAGGGCAAGTGCGGCGCCGTCTGGCGCCCTGCGGCGGTGGGCATCTCGAACAAATCCATGGCTGCGCCGACGGGGCGCGGGGCGTTGCAGCGCCGAAGCGGCGCGCGGCCCTCATATCATGGGCTTCGCCGGCCCAACAAGGCGGCGACGCGCCGTCGGATTGCGGCGGCGGCGTGGGACATGGGGATATCATCGCCAGCAGATGCAAGTGGCCGAGCCTTGCGTGGCATCTTTTGATGCGGCAATCGGAGCTGTGACCGCGCAAGGTGCGACGCAGTGCTGCTTGCCGCGCCCAACCGTGCGTTTAGAAGAGTTCTAAGAAATGGAGGGTTGTGCCAGACCGTGCGGGCGTTTTCCGACCTGACCGAGCAGGAGATTCTGGCCCTTGCCATCGCGGCCGAGGAGGAGGACGCGCGCATCTACGCCAACTATGCCGACGGCCTGAAGGCCAACTATCCGGCCTCGGCCCAGGTGTTCACTGACATGGCCGACGAGGAGAACGAGCACCGCCGCATGCTCATCCTCCTTTACCGGCGCAAGTTCGGTGAGAATATCCCGCTGATCCGCCGTCAGGACGTGCGCGGCTTCATCAAACATGAGCCGCTGTGGGCTGTGCGGCCGCTGGGCCTCGAGAAAGTGCGCAAGCAGGCGGAGGCCATGGAGTTCGAGGCCCGCAGGTTCTACGAGCGCGCCATGGAGCGCACCTCCGACGCCAGCATTCGCAAGCTGCTGGGCGATCTCGCCGCTGCGGAGCGCTCCCACATCAGCCTGGCGCAACGTCTGGGCGAGCAGCACCTGACCACCGATGCCCGCCGGGCCGAGGAAGAGACCCGCCAGCGGATGTTCGTCCTGCAGGTGGTCCAGCCGGGGCTTGCGGGGCTGATGGACGGCTCGGTCTCGACCCTGGCGCCGTTGTTCGCCGCCGCCTTCGCCACCCACAGCACCTGGGAGACGTTTCTCGTGGGAATGGCAGCCTCGGTCGGGGCCGGCATTTCCATGGGCTTTGCCGAGGCGCTGTCCGACGATGGCCAGCTGACGGGCCGCGGTCATCCCTGGCTGCGCGGCAGCATCACCGGACTGATGACCACACTCGGCGGCGTCGGCCACACCCTGCCCTACCTGATCAAGGATTTCGCGACGGCAACCACGCTCGCAATTCTCGTGGTGCTGATCGAGCTTTGGGCAATCGCCTGGATTCGCTCGCGCTACATGGATACGAGGTTCCTGCGCGCCGCCTTCGAGGTCGTGGTGGGCGGCCTCATCGTCTTCGCCGCCGGTATCCTGATCGGTAGCGCCTGAGGCAGGTAATGCGCCCGGGCAGCAGTTATCGCACGGGCCGGAGCATGCCGATGCAATCGAGGGGGCCAGCATGGCAAAGGCCGGCAAGGCAAAAGCCCATCCCACGCTCATCACCAAGCGGCTGCGCCTGAGGCAATTTGCAGCGCGCGACGTGGAGGGCATGCACGCCTGCTTCGGCGATCCTGCTGCCATGCGCTACTGGAATTTCCCGCCGTGCAGGACACGCTCCGAGACCCAGCGCTGGGTGAAAATACTGGCCAAGAACATGAGCCCCTACGCCTTTCTCGCCTGGGCCGTCGCCGACAAGCGGAGCGACCGGTGCATCGGCATGGTCAACTATCACCACCGCGAGGCACAGAACCGCCGGCTGGAATTGGGGTACATCCTGGCGCCGGCCCACCAGGGCCGCGGGCTGATGACGGAGGCCGTTGAGGCGCTGCTCGCCTACTGCTTCGAGGAGCTCAGCGTGCACCGCGTGCACGCCCTGATCCACCCTGACAATGCCGCCTCGATCCGGCTTGTCATGCGTCTGGGCTTTCGCTGCGAAGGCGGGCCGCTGCGGGACTACTGGCGCGTCGGCGATGAATACGCGAGCGTAATGATGTATGCCCTGCTTGCCGGCGAGCAGCCGTAGCCGGTCACGTCCCGAGGTAGGCCTGACGAACGCGGTCGTCGGCGAGCAGATCCGTACCCGTGCCGGTCATGACAATCCGGCCGTTCTCCAGCACAAAGGCACGGTTTGCGAGCTTGAGCGAGGCGACCACGTTCTGCTCTACCAGCAGCACCGTCAGCCCGCGCTGGTTGAGCGCTCGGATCGTGCGGAAGAGGTCCTGCACGAGCGCCGGCGCCAGCCCCAGCGAGGGCTCGTCGAACATGATGAGCTCGGGCTTGCCCATCAGGCAGCGGCCGATCGCCAGCATCTGCTGCTCGCCGCCCGACATGGTGCCCGCCGCCTGGTTGCGTCGCTCGGCCAGGCGCGGGAACATCGCGAACACCTCGCGCATGGTCTCGGCCATGGCGCCGCGTGCCCGTGGCAGCAGCGCGCCCATCTCCAGGTTCTCCTCCACGGTCAGCGAGGGGAAGATCTGGCGGCCTTCTGCGACCTGGCCGATCCCGAGATTGCAGATGCGGTGGCTCGGCAATCCCGTGATATCGGCGCCGCGGTACGTGATGGTCCCAGCGCGCGGAGCCTCCATGCCGGCGATGGTGCGGATGAGGCTGGTCTTGCCGGCACCATTGGCGCCGACGATGGCTACAAGCTCGCCCTCCTTCGCCCCGATGGATATGCCATCGAGCGCCTGCGCATCGCCGTAGTAGAGATCCACGCCCTCGACCTGCAGAATCATGACGCGCCACCCGAGCTGTCATCCCGGAATTTCGCATCAGCGAAATATCCTGGACCCAGGGCGACGAGAGGGCCCATGGGTCCCGGGCCTCTGCGCTGTCGCGCTTCCGCCGGGATGACATTGCGCCGCAATTCCATCACACCGCCTCGGCACCCAGATAGCACTCGAGCACGGCCGGATCGCGCGTGACGGCCTCGGGCGTGCCGGCGGAGATGACCTGGCCGTGATGCAGCACAACCACGCGCGCCGACAGCGCCATCACCGCGCGCATCACGTGCTCGATCAGCAGGATGGTGAGGCCCAGCTTCGAATTGAGCTCGCGAAACAGCGCCACCATCTGATCGGTCTCGGTCGGCCGCAGGCCGGCCATCACCTCGTCGAGCAGCAGCAGGCGCGGGCCCGTGGCCAGCGCCCGTGCCACTTCCAGACGCTTGCGATCGGGCAAGGTGAGAGAGGACGCCATTTGCAGCGCCCTATCGGCCAAGCCCAGCTGCTCGATCACGCCCTCCGCCCTGCGCCGCGCCTCGCGCACGCCCGCGCTGCAGTTGAGCGCACCCACCATGATGTTCTCCATCACGGTCAGGCCCGCGAACGGCTTCACCAGCTGGAACGTGCGCCCGATTCCGGCGCGACACACCTGATCGGAACGCCAGCCATCGATGCGCTGCCCGGCAAAACGCACTTCCCCGCCGTCGGGATGATAGACGCCCGCGATCACGTTGAAGCAGGTTGTCTTGCCGGCGCCATTGGGGCCGATCAGCCCGACGATCTGGCCCTCCGGCACTTGGAAGCTCACATCCTGCACGGCCTTCAGGCCGCGGAAGCTCTTGGAGATGCGGTCGATCTCGAGCAGCGCCGTCATTTGGAGCCCTCGCGGCGCTTGGGCTTGGCATCGTCGAGGCCGAGCCGCCTACGGAGCGGCGGCCAGACGCCGTCGGGCAGGAAGACCACCACGATCAGCAGGCAGAGGCCATAGAACACTTGCTTGATGCCGGGCACGTCAATCCCCGCCAGCAGCATGATCTCGCTCAGCAGCTCTGCCAGCACGGTCAGCAGGAACGCGCCCACGATCGGCCCAACCAGCGTGCCGATGCCGCCGATGATCGGCCCCAGGATCAGCTCGATGGAGCGCGAGATGTGGAAGATCTGCTCGGGGAACAGGTTGTTGTAGTGGAAGGCGAACAGCACGCCGCCGAGGGAGGTCATGGCTGCGGAGATCACCACCGCCAGCATCTTGTAGCGGAAGATGTCGATGCCGAGCGCCTGCGCCGCCTCCGGGCTCTCGCGGATCGCCAGCCAGTAGTAGCCGATGCGGCTCCGCATCAGAGCATGGCAGAGAACGAAGCCGGCGACCGTCATGCCGAGCACGACGTAGTAGAACATGGTCGGGCTGCCGCGGAGGCTGACGATGTCGTTCTTCGCGTAGTTGGCGACCGGCAGGAAGAACCCCGCCGAGCCGCCGAGCCAGCTCCAGTGGTCGAAGCCGATGCGCGCGAACTCGGCGAACGCAATCGTCAGGATTGCGAAGTAGACGCCGCCGACGCCGAAACGAAAGGCGAGAAAGCCGATGACGGCCCCCGCCACGGCCGCAACCGCCATCGACAGCCACAACCCGATCCAGGGACTCACCCCGAAATGCACGTAGAGCGCGGCCGCCGCGTACGCTCCGAGCCCCACATAGAGCGCGTGGCCTAGAGAAAGCTGCCCGGCGAAGCCCATCATGATGTTCCAGGCCTGCCCGACATAGGCGAAGTACAAGATGAGGATCAGCACCGTTATCAGGTAGTCGTTGACGGCCAGCGGCAGCACAAGCAGCGCCGCCAGAAGCGTGGCGAGGAGCATCAGGCCACGCTGCGAGACGCCTTCGGTAAGCCGCGCGATCATGGCGAGGCACGCTTGCCGAGAATGCCCTGCGGGCGGAACAGCAGCACCAGCACGAGGATGGCAAAGGCGAACATGCTCTTGGCCGAGGGCGTAAACAGCAGCCCGCCCAGCGCCTCGGTCACGCCGATCAGAACCCCGCCGAGCAACGCCCCGGGCATGGAGCCCAGCCCGCCGGTGATGACCACGACGAAAGCCAGCAGCGTGTAAGCAGGACCGAGCGGCGGCGTGGTGTCGACCAGCAGCACCATCATCGAGCCCGCCGCCCCTACGCAGGCCGAGCCGAGGCCGAAGGTGAGCGCATAGAGCCGCTTGACGTCGAGCCCCACCACCAGCGCCCCCGTGTAGTTGTCGGCGCAGGCACGGATGGCTTTGCCGGTGAGCGTGAAGCGGAAGAAGGCGAACAACGCGGCGGCTGCGGCCACGGCTGCGGCGCCCGCGTAGAGCTTGGTGGCATCGACGATGAGGGGCCCGATGAGAAAGCTGTCGTAGGCATAGCGCGTCTGGATGCCGCGCGCATCCGGGCCGAAGGCGATCAGCAGGGCGTTGACCATGATGATCGCCACGGCCACCAGGAGAATGAATTGGCTGTGCTCGGGTCGGTTGATGAACGGATTGATCAGCCCACGTTGCATGGTGTAGCCGAGCGCGAACAGAACGGCGGCGATCGGCACCATCATCAGCAACGGGTCGAGCTTGAAGGCGGCGAACAGCAGGATCGCCAAGTACATAGCGATCGTCATCATCTCGCCGTGGGCGAAGTTGACGACGCGCACCACTCCGAAGATCACCGACAGACCCAGCGCCATCAGCCCGTAGACGAGGCCGGTCAACAGGCCGCTGACGGCGACGTTGAGATAGATTCCTGCGGGCACCGGACGATCCGCGATGAGCGAGGCTCCGGCCGCGACAACGGCGGCCGGAGGGGAGGCGGCCGCAGCGTCAGCCGCGCTTGTCGTAGCCAGTCATCGGGAACTCGGCCTTGCCGTTGGCAGCGGCCTTCGGCGCCACCGTCACGAGCTTGCCGCCACGGTTCTGGATGGCCGCGTTCTTCAGCGCCGCGTTCTGGCCCTTGGCGTCGAACTGGATGCCGGGCCCGATGCTGACGTTGTTGGTGATGTTAGTGGCGCGGATGGCATCGGCGAGCGCCTTGGGGTCGGCCGAGCCCGCGCGCTTGTAGGCGTCGGCCGCGATCAGCAGCGCCTCGAACGTGAAGATATGGTTCGTGTTCAGGTTGATCTCCGGATACGCCTTGGCCAACGTCGCCTCGAGCTCCTTGGAAAGCGGCTTGGTCGGATCGTACCAGGGCACGAAGCTCAGCGGACCGTCGGAGAGCTTGCCCAGCGTCTTCAGGTACTGGTCCTCGTACCAGCCGGGGCCCATGCTCAGCACCGCCATCGGCGTCCAGCGCTGCTTGACGAGCTCGCGCGTCAGCAGCATGGCATCGTTGAGGCGGCTGACCATCAGCAGCGCTTCGGCGCCGGTTGCCTTCGCCTTGGCGATCTCGACCGACAGGTCGCGCGCCGCCGGATCGTAGGCGATCGTCTCGGCGATCTTGTAGGGCATGTTCGCCTTCTGCAGCACGGCGTCGATGCCCTTCTGCATGGATGTGCCGAAGGTGTCGTTGACGTGCAGGAACACCACCGTCTTGGGCGCCGTGCCCGCCGCCTCGAAGACCTCCTTCTGGTTGGCAAAGGCATCGCCAAGGATCATCCGCGCGGTCGGGAAGTTGCGGAACACGAACTTGTAGCCCTGCTCGGTTATGGGCGGGGCGGCAGCGATATTGATGACGTAGGGAATGCCCTTCTGCTCGGCCACCTGGGCTATCGCCGTGCTCTGGCCGGAGTCGAAGGCGCCGACGAGAAGCTGCGCGCCTTCGCTGATCAGCCGCTCGGCGCGGGAGCGCGCCACCTCCACGTTCGTCTCTGTGTCGGCATTCATGATGGCGAGGTCCGGCAGGCCGAGGCCCTTGAGAATGCCCGGCGCGATCTCGACGCCGCGCTGGCAGTCCTGGCCGATCCCGGCCTGCTGGCCTGACCGCGGCAGCAGAACGCCGACCTTCAGCGGCGCCCCCTGCGCGCGGCCGATGCTGAAGGGCGCGGTTGCGGCCACGAGGCCCATCGCACCGGTGACGGCGGCAAACCTCCGCCGCGTCAGGCCGGCTTGCGTCTGATCGGCTCGCGACTGGGCGGCCCGCGGCGGCGATTTCCTGGTCATGTGTTCCTCCCTGAAGCGGACCGGGCGGTCCGCAGTTCCATGGCAAGTCTCGGGCAGAATTGGTCGGCACCGCGTCCCCATCCGCGAAGCGCTTTGACTCTGCCCACTGCTTTGCAATTATTGTTGCCTTTGACAACAGATGTCGTCAACAGCAATGAGACCGGCCGTGCCCGCGCACGAAGCGCTGCAACAGATCGCGCAGGACGTGGAAGATGCGGCCTCGCCAGGCAGTCGGGGACGCGCGCGAGACAGGCGCAACGAGGTGGGGCTCGGCGCGCTCGCGGACCACCTCGGCTACTCGGTGCGCCGCTTGCAGGTGTGGATCTTCCAGGACTTCGTGCGCGCGCTTGCACCCTTCGACATCCGTCCTGCGCAATATTCCGTCCTGCTCGTGATCGAGGCCAATCCGGGCCTTTCGCAAACGGCTCTTGCCCAGCGGCTCGGCATCGAGCGGGCACGGCTGGTGCGCCTCCTCGACGCACTCGAGCGGCGCGGCCTCACGCGGCGGCAGCCCTCGCCCTCGGACCGGCGGGCCCATGCGCTCTATCTGACGCGCGAGGGGCAACGCGACCTCAAGCGCATCAAGTCGCTTGCCGCCGGCCACGAGGCGCGCCTGGCCAAGCGCCTCGGTGCGCACAAGCGCGAGGCGTTGCTGGCGGCATTGCGGGATTTCACCTGACGTCGATATCTGCCGCTGCTACGCTTCGCTGAACAAGCGCGCCGGGAACGTCCGCGAGCCATCCTTGCCGGGAGGACACAGGGGATGAATGACCTCACGTTCGGCTTCCAGGCCGCCGCGGCGGGCGATGCCCATCAATCCGATCACCAGCTCTATCGCGAATTGATGGATGACTGCGCGCTCGGCCAGAAGCTCGGCTACGACGCAGCCTGGTTGCTCGAGCATCACTTCTCCGACTACTACCCCACGCCCAGCCCGCTGCTGATGATGGCGCACATCGCCGCAAAGTTTCCCGACCTGTCGCTCGGCACCTCCGTGCTCGTGCTGCCCTGGTATCACCCGCTGCGTCTCGCCGAAGAGATCGCGATGCTGAACAGCCTGACGCGGGGCACCCTGCATCTGGGGATCGGCCGCGGTACGGCGAAGATGGAATACGACGCCTACAACGTCGACATGAACGAAGGCCGCGCTCGCTTCGCCGAAGTCTTCCAGATCGTCGAGAAGGGCCTGGCGGGAGAACCCTTCACGCACAAGGGCCGCTTCTGGAATATCGAGCGGCCGATCCGCCTGCGCCCCGAGCCCGTTGCCAAGCCGGTGCGCTTCTATGGAGCTATCGGCAGCCCGGCGAGCGCGGAAGTGATGGGCGGCCTCGGCATCGCCCCCATCTGCCTCTCCACCTTTCCTGACGGGCTGCTCGCCAAGATTCTCGAGCGCTGGCGGGCCCGCGCCGGCGCGAAATCCCGGTGCGCGATCCTGCCGATCTCGGTGAAGATGTTCATTGCCGACAGCGACGAGGAAGCCCGCGAGATGGGCCGCCGCTATTATCCGCCCTACTTCGCCCTGCAGGCCGACCACTACGAGGCCGACGCCAACCCCTGGGCCGACATCCCCGAGTACGCCGACTTCAGCCGCATGTTCGCCAACCTGCGCAAGCTGGCCAACCCCGATGAGCTCGGACCGTTCCTCGACTCCAACCTGGTCGGCAGCCCCGCGACGATCGCAAAGCGCATCGATCGGCTGGCCGCCCTGGGCTTCAACTACTTCATGGTGTCGTCGGCGACACCGGGCACCCCCTTCGCCGTGCGCCAGAGGATGATGACGCGCTTCGCCGAGGAAGTCTGCCCGCGTTTTTCGAATGCAATGCGCAAGCGAGGGGCTGCTGCCTGAAGCGCGTGTCATCTTTCGCGGCGTGGATCGCCGGAATGACCTTGGTCACGCCGTCTCCTGGAACAGCTCGCGGCCGATCAACCAGCGGCGGATCTCGGATGTGCCGGCGCCGATTTCGTAGAGCTTGGCGTCACGCAGCAGGCGGCCCGTGGGATAGTCGTTGATGTAGCCGTTGCCGCCCAGGAGCTGCACGGCGTCGAGCGCGATCTGCGTCGCCTTTTCCGCCGCGTAGAGGATGGCGCCGGCCGCATCCTTGCGCGCCGTCTCGCCGCGGTCGCAAGCGCGCGCCACCGCATACACGTAGGCGCGGCAGGCGTTCATGGTCGTGTACATGTCGGCGAGCTTGCCCTGCACCAGCTGGAACTCGCCGATCGCCTGGCCGAATTGCTTCCGCTGATGCACGTAGGGGATCACGACATCCATGGCCGCCTGCATGATGCCGAGCGGCCCCGCCGCCAGCACCGCGCGCTCGTAGTCGAGCCCGCTCATCAGCACATTGACGCCGCGGCCGACCTCGCCCAGCACGTTCTCGGCCGGCACCTCGCAGTCCTCGAAGATCAGCTCGCCCGTGTCGGAGCCGCGCATGCCCATCTTGTCGAGCTTCTGCGCCGTGGAGAACCCCTTGAAGCCCTTCTCGATCAGGAAGGCGGTGATGCCGCGCGGGCCGGCGTTGGGATCTGTCTTGGCGTAGACCACCAGGGTGTCGGCGCACGGCCCATTGGTGATCCAGAACTTGTTGCCGTTGAGGATGTAGCGGTCGCCCTTCTTCTCGGCCCTGAGCTTCATCGACACGACGTCCGAGCCGGCGCCCGGCTCCGACATGGCCAGCGCGCCGACATGCTCGCCCGAGACCAGCTTGGGGAGGTACTTGCGCTTCTGCGCGTCGGAGCCGTTGCGGCGAATCTGGTTGACGCACAGGTTGGAGTGGGCGCCGTAGGACAGCCCAACCGAGGCCGAGCCGCGGCTCAGCTCCTCCATGGCGATGCAGTGCTCGAGATAACCGAGGCCCGACCCGCCGTACTCCTCCTCCACGGTGATCCCGAGCAGGCCCATCTCCCCGAGCTTCGGCCACAACCCGCGCGGGAACTCGTTGGACTTGTCGATCTCGGCCGCGAGCGGGGCAACCTCGTCGGCCGTGAAGCCGCGCACGGAAGCGCGCAGCTGATCGGCCGTCTCGCCGAGATCGAAGTTGAGCGAGGGAAAATCGTTGGGGATCATTGCGGCATCTCCCTGTGGTTTTCCCCTGGCTAGCCCCGCGCCGCACGCCCGGCAAGGCCCGATTGGCGTGGATGTGTGGCGCAACGGGCTTTACGCAGCCGTTGCTGCGCATTCATATGGTGGCGGAATGCGGATTGCGGGATCTTCTGAGGGGTGAGGAGAGCACGACACGTGGGCATGAGCCGGATTGCGGGCCCGCTTCTTGCGCTTGCCGTTCTGCTCGGTGCGGGGGCCGGCCCAGTGCACGCCCAGAGCCCGGCAGAGACGGCGTTCTGGAACCGGATCAAAGACAGGAACCGCGCCAGCGAGATACGCGCCTACCTGGAGGCTTATCCGAACGGGGCCTATGCTGACCGGGCCCGCGATCGCCTGCGTGTGCTTGAGCCCTCTCGGCGCGTGCCGCCGCCGCCCGCACCGGCCGGCAATGTGCTGACCGACCCGAGCATCATCCGCGAGGCGCAGGAGCGGCTCTACAATCTCAACTACGACATCCAGCTCGTTAACGGGCAGATGACGCAGGAGACCCGCAAGGCCCTGCGCGAGTGGCAAAGCAACAATCAGCGCGCGGTGACGGGCGAGCTTTCCGAGGACGACCTGGAAGCCCTGCGCAATACTCGCGTTCCGACCGTTTGGGGCGCGCTGGCCTATGCCGCCAAAGGGGCGAGCTCGGTTGTCTGGAGCCGGCCGTCGCGCCGCGAGGCCGCCAGCGCCGCTCTCAACGATTGCCACGAGCGCGCAGGACGCGACCCGTGCAAGGTTCTCACCGCCATGGAGGGGCAGTGCGGTGCCCTCGGCTTCTACATGGCAACCGTGCGCCGCACCACGTACTGGGCGGCCATCGGCATCATCCGTCCCACGCTCGGACAGGCAACGGATCAGGCCCTGGAAGCCTGCCGCCAGAACTCCAAGCGGCCCTCCGCCTGCGGCATCCGCCTGACTTTCTGTGCCGACGGCAGCCACCGGCGGTAGTCCCGCGGCCGATTTGAGTTCGTAGGCATGACCGGTCTAAGCTGCGGGCAGCTTCTCCCGGAGCAGGGGCGCGCCATGACCGAACGTCTCAGAGAGGCATTGGCCGAGTTGAAGAGCACCGCCCACGACGCGGCGGCTCGCGCCCAACCCATCGAGCGCATCACCTGGCCCAACGGCGCGCGCATCGCCGTCAATTTCACCGCGGATTTCGACGCCATGCTGCTGCGCCGGCTCAACAACGAGCCGCCGATGCAGCTCGCCAAGGGCGAGTTCGGCGGACGCGTCGGCATCTGGCGGCTGATCGAGCTGTTCGACTCTCATCGCATCAAGGCGACCGTCTTCACGGTCGGGCGCATTTGCGAGCTTTATCCGCAGGCTCTCAAGGCGGCGGTGGCGAGCGGGCACGAGCTTGCCGACCACATGTGGGAGCATCGCGTCCCGAAGGAGCCGGAGCTGGAGCGCGATCACCTGCTCAAGACCCGGGTTGCGCTCGAGAAGGTCAGCGGGCGCCGGCCGGTCGGCTCGCGCAGCCTGCACACGCCGACGCTGCTCAGGGACGAGGGCTACATCTACAATTCGCACGGCGCGCCGAGTCACGGCCCTCACTATGTTCTGGACGACAAGAGGGCGCCCTGCCTCATCGAGCTGCCGTTCCACTATGCCATCGACGACGCGATGTTCTTCAGCTTCGCATGGTACGCATCCAAGAACGGCGAGCAGCGGCTCTCCGATACGGACCGGGTGTTCGACCTGTGGTGGGCCGCCTTCCAGCAGCAGTATCGCCAGGGCGGCTATCTCAACGTCTGCCTGCATCCCTTCGTCTCGGGACGGGCCCTGCGCGTGGCCATGCTGGACCGGCTGATCGCGCGCATGAAGACACTGCCCGGCGTCTGGTTTGCGACCTGCGAGGAGGTTGCGCGCCATTGCCTGGAGAAGCATCCGCCCGAAGTGCGTGCGGCGCGATCGCAAGCGTGATCAGCTCAGCGCAGGAGCCCCTGCCATGCCCTGGAAGGACGGATACACGATCTCGGACGAGAAGAGTCTGGCGGATGCCGACATTCGCTGGCCCGAGGGCCGGCGCTGCGCCGTCCACATCGTCGTCGACCTGAGCGTCGCCAGCGGGCCCGAAGGCACGACACGGCGCGACCTGCAAAGCGCGCCGGCTCGGTTTGGGGCCGCCGAGGGCCTCGACCTCCTCTTGACGGCGCTCGAGAAGCACAAGCTCAAGGCGACCTTCGCCGTCCCCGCCGTTATCGCAGAAATAGCCCCCGCCCGGATCAGGCAGCTCCTCGAGCGCGGCCACGAGGTGGCAGGCAACGGTCTGATGCACGAGGACGTGAGCACCTTGAGCCGCGAGGACGAGAAGGCCCGCATCGGCCTCGCGATCGAAATCTTGACCGGCATCGCTGGCAGGCGGCCCTTCGGCTGGTTCTCATTGCCGCGGCAGAGGGACCCGTTCGCCGGCGGCACGATCAGCCCTCACACCATGGACCTGCTGATCGAGGCGGGCTTCGCCT
Organism: Hyphomicrobiaceae bacterium; assembly: GCA_050248715.1. Lineage (GTDB taxonomy): Bacteria > Pseudomonadota > Alphaproteobacteria > Rhizobiales > Hyphomicrobiaceae > AWTP1-13. The sequence goes on from JBFWRV010000001.1 coordinate 168,355, forward strand.
ACATGGGCAACGGCCTGGCCGATGACATCCCCCATTACTGGGTCGCGGACTTCGCCAGCCGGCGCGCGATCCTGACGCTGCCCTACTACTATCACTTCGACGACCAGTTCTTCTGCATGTTCCCGACCGCCGGGACGGGGCTCGAAAACGCCGACATGCTGTTCCGCAACTGGCGCGCAGAGCTCGATGCTCAATACAGGCGCGGCCGCTTCTTCACGATGACGCTGCATCCGCAGCATATCGGATGGTGCAACCGCATGGCGGGCCTGGAGGACTTCCTTGCCTACATGGCGGGCCTGTCCGACCTGTGGAATCCGACGGGGACGGAGTGCGCGCGCTACTGGTCCACGACTTATCCCGCCGCCACGCACCTGAGGCTCGAGCCGAGCATCTGGAAGGACTATCCGGGCAGCTTGAGCTGAGTGCAGACCTGCCGCCTGACAGGACCTCCAGCTGTGCCATCGCCGGCAACCCCGAGAGTGTTGCGTGCACTCAGCGAGCAGAGGCCGCAAGCTCTAGCCCGCCTGCGCGAGCATGCCCGCATAGTCGCCGAGATAGGCGTCGAAGGCGGCGACCAGGGCATCGTGGTCGGCCTCGGCGAGCGGCAGAGACAAGCTCATGAACCCGCGGCGGGCCATGTAAATGCCGCGCAGGTTCAACTCCAGGTGCATCAGCTTGCGCAGGTCCGGCGATACGCCCGCCCAGTCGGCAGGGCGTCGGATCGGAGCGCGCTGGGGGTGAAAGCAGAGCATCGAGCCCTGTCCCAGCACCTGAACCGGGGTGCCGTGTCGAGTGCTGACGGCGTTCAGCCTCGCGCGCAGGCGATCACCGCTTGCATTCAGCCGCTCGGCGGCCTCGACCGTGTAGACCCGCTCCAGCCCGGCGATACCGGCCGCCATGGTCAGGACGTTGTTGTTGTAGGTGCCCGAATGCGTCAACCCGTCCGGGCGCGTGGGATCGAGGCGCTGCATCAGCGCACGCTTGCCGCCGAAGGCACCGAAGCTCACCCCGCCGCCCAGGTACTTCCCGAAGGCGACGAGATCCGGCCGGATGCCGAGCTTGCCGTGCAGGCCCCCGGCAGCCAGGCGCGAGGTCATCACCTCGTCGAACACCAGGACGATGCCGTGCCGGTCCGCTTCCTCGCGCAGCGTGGCCAGGAAGGCGGGGTCGGCCGGGATGCACCCGCCGCTGCCCATCAGCGGCTCGACGATGATGGCGGCAAGGCTGGAGCCGTGGCGGCCGATCAGCTCGCGCGCGCCCTCCGCGTCGTTGTAGTCCGCCATCACGTAAGGGAACGGCGCGTTGATCGGTGAGCCCCCGCCGGCAAAAGACAGGAAGCCGCCGTGGTAGGCGCCGTTGCAGGCCATCACCATGGTGCGCCCGGTCACGGCGCGCGCCAGGCTCACGCACATCAGCGTTGCCTCCGATCCCGAATTGCAGAAGCGCACAAGATCGAGCGCGGGGAAGCGTGCACACATGAGCTCGGCCAGCCTCGCCTCGTAGCGGTTGGGGCCGCCGAGCACCAGGCCGCCCGCCAGCGCCTCCTGGATCGCGCGGATAATTGCCGGCTCGGAATGTCCGTAGAGGCCCGCGGTGAACTCGCCGAGAAAGTCGATGTAAGTGTGCCCGTCGAGATCCGTCAGACGCGCGCCCTCGCCTTTGACGAGGGCGACAGGGAACGGATCATAGTGCAGGACCGTGCGGGTATTGCCGCCCGGCATATCGCGCGCCGCAGCCTCGAAGCGGGCCTTGCTCCTCGGATTGGCGGCCACATAGCGTGCCTCCGCGTCGGCCACCGCGGCCTGCAGGCTGAGATTGCGCATTGCTCGTCACTCCCACTCTCGACAACCAGGCAGGCCCGTGGCTGCTCTCACCGCTTTCTCCACGATGACGGCGCCGCAACGCAAGCACCACGGCCGCACCAGCTATCATCGGCTGAAGGTCCAGCCGTGTGTTCCTGCGAAAACGGATACCAGCAGCGCGCCCGCCCCTCGTTGCCTGTTCGGAGCCGGTATGCTCTCCTTTGAGAGACCAATCGACGGCATACCATAATCACAAGATAACCCTAGGGGGAGACGGACGCATGCATATCACTCGCCTTCTTGCGCTGCTGGCTGCCGTGTGCCTCGGCGCTGCCGGCGCCGCCGCGCAGGACACGATCAAGATCGGTGCCGACCTGCCCATGAGCGGACCTAACGCGGAGTACGGCGAGCTGTTCGGGGCGGCGGCCAACCTCGCCGCCGAGCACGCCAACGCCGACAAGATGCTCTCCAAGAAGCTGGTCATCCAGTTCGAGGACAGTCAGGCGACGCCGCAGCAAGGCGTCGTCGCCATGAACAAGCTCGTCAACGTCGAGAAGGTGCCGTACGTCCTTTCGGCCTTCACCGGCGTCTCCAAGGCGATCGCCCCGGTCGGCGACAAGGCCAAGGTCGTCAGCGTCAACGGCGGCGGCATCGGCCCGGACCTGGCCGAACTCGGCGACTACTTCTGGAACGTCATCCCGCTGGTCAACCTGGAGATCCGGGTGATGGCGCCCTACCTGGTGCAGGAGCGCGGCTTCAAGAGGATCGCCCTCGTCTACGTCGACGACCCTGCCGGCGAGGCCATCCAGAAAGAGCTGAAGGAGAACGTGCCGAAGGCCGGCGGCCAGATGGTCGCCGAGCTGCAGGTGCCGCGCAACGCCCAGCAGTTCACCAGCATCGCTGCCAAGGTGCGCGAGTCCAGCCCTGATCTCGTCTTCATTGCCTCTTTCGGCGCGCAGCAAGCACAGATCGTCAAGCAGTTGCGGGACAACGGCGTGCCGCAGCAGCTGGCAAGCTACTCCGCGTTCGCATCGCCCACGGTCACCCAGCTGCCTGAGGCGAAGGGCGCGCTCTTCCCCAGCCAATCGGTCGACTGGAAGGCGGCCGGAATGAGCGAGCGCGTCGCCAAGGACTGGAAGGCCAAGACCAACAAGGAGCCCAACGCCTACGTCGCCAACTACTACAACGCCGTAATGGTGTTCGTGAAACTGGCGCAGGCACTGGAGAAGAGCGGCCAGCCGATCACGGGCGAGAATCTGCTCAAGCAGCGCCGGGCGAACGGCACCTTCGATCTGGTCGGCGGCAAGATGGAGTTCCTGCCCAACGGTTCCGTGTCGATGCCGATCCAGATCAACGAGATCGACGGAGGGGGCGGCAAGCTGATCAAGGCGGGGACGATGGCGAAATAGCGCCGCATCAACGCCGGCCAAGCCCGTGCTGCTGCTCCAGCTCGTCATCAACGGCCTCCAGCTCGGGGCGATCTACGCGCTCACAGCGGTCGGCTTCTCGCTGATCTTCGGGGCGACGAAGGTGTTCCACGTCGCCCACGGCGCCGCCTTCGCCATCGCCGCCTACCTGTTCTGGTGGGCCAGCACAGTGCTGCATGCACCCTGGCTGGTGGCGGCGCTGGTTGCCGTTCTCGCCGCGGTACTGTTCGGCCTGTTCATGGAGCGCTTCGTCTATCGGCCGATCCAGCGCCATGAAGGCGCGTTCTTCACCGTCTTCATCGCCGCTTTCGGCGTGCAGATCATCGTCCAGAACCTGGTCGGCACGATCTTCGGCCGCGGCTTCGTCTCGGTGACCACCAGCCTCAGCCGCAGCGTCGAGGTGATGCCGGGCCTGTTCGTTGCCCCAATAGCTGCAATCTCGATCGTGGTCGCGATCATCGTCTTCACGGTGCTGACATACTACCTGACGCGCACGCACACCGGCATGGCCATGCGCGCGCTGTCGGAGAATCCAGACCTGATCCGCGTCTTCGGCCTGGATCCGGCGCGCGTTGCGCAATACGCCTTCGCCATCGGCTCGGCCATCGTCGTGCCAGGAGCCATCTTCACGGCCATGACCGCGGGCCTGAACCCGGCGGTCGGCGCGCACGTCATGCTGATCAGCCTTGCCGCCACCATCGTCGGCGGCATCGGCTCGCTGCGGGGCGCGGCCTACGGCGGCCTGCTGCTCGGGCTGGCGGAGAACCTCGCGTTGTGGCGTCTCGATCCGCAGTGGAGCGAGGCGGTGACGTTCGTGGTGCTGTTCCTGTTCATCATTTTCCGGCCGGCCGGCTTCTTTGGCCGGCCGCACGGCGCCAAGTGAGGCCGGCGGCATGTGGGCCTACATCGTCAATCTCGCCGTACTGATCTCGATCAACGCCATCCTGGCGGTGACGCTCAACTTCATCCTCGGCTATGCCGGCATCTTCTCGATCGCGCATGCCCTGTTCTTCGGCGTCGGCGCCTATGCCGCGACCTTTGTCGCCATGAAGCTCGGCGCCGACTTCCTGCTGTCCACCGCCGCCGGCATGGCTGTCGGTGCCCTGATCTCGCTTGCCCTGGCACTGCCGGCATTGCGCGTGCGCGGGGAATATTTCGTCGCGGCTTCGCTCGGCCTGCAGATGCTGGCAATTACCGTGTTCACGGAATGGAAGTCGGTGACCGGCGGCATCGGCGGGCTCACCAACATTCCGCCTGCGCGAATCCTCGGCTTCGAGTTCACCCAGCCCGAGCACTTCCTGGTGCTCAGCCTGACCTGCCTCGTGCTGATCATCCTCATCATCCGGGCGCTGGTGCGCTCGAGTTTCGGCCGCAGCCTGAAGGCGATCCGCGACGACGAGACGGCGGCGTGGGCCTACGGCAAGAACGTCGCCATCATAAAGACCACGGCGGTCGTGCTGTCCTCGGCTCTCTGCGCCGTCGGGGGCTCGCTCTACGCCTTCTACCTGAGCTTCATCAACGTCGAGAGCTTCACGCTCGATACGTCCGTGCAGCTCATGGCCATGGTGATCATCGGCGGCACCGCCACCTTGTTCGGCCCCGTCATCGGCACCATCCTCATCCTGCTGCTTCCGGCGGGCCTCAGCTACCTCCCCTACCTGCCCCCCACCGAGATCGGCTCCATCCAGCAGATCGCCTACGGCCTCGCCATGGTGCTGCTGATGATCTACCGGCCGGGCGGCCTGTGGGGCTTCCAGGAGAAGCCCAAGGCCAAGGAGGGCGGCGCGCCATGAGCTCGGCCGACCACATGGGCGGCGAGGTCCTTTTGCAGGCGACCGACGTGGCCAAGACCTTCGGGGGCCTGAAAGCCGTCGACGACGTCACCTTCGCGCTGCGTGCCGGCATCATCACCACGCTGGTCGGTCCGAACGGCGCCGGCAAGACGACGCTGTTCAACCTGATGACGGGCCACCTCGTCCCCGACCAGGGCGAGGTGCTTTGGCTCGGCAAGTCCATTCTCCGCCTGCCGCACTGGAAGATCGCGCGTCTCGGCATCGGCCGCTCGTTCCAGGACCTCAAGCTCTTCGCCAACATGACGGTGGAGGAGAATATCGAGACCGTGACCGAGCGCGGCTCGTGGCTGTGGCAACCCGGCGGAGCATCGGCGCGAGCGGCACGCAAGGAAAAGGTCGAGGCGACGCTCGCCGCCACCGGTCTTATCGATAAGCGCCACGATCGCGCCGTCGACCTCGCCTACGCCGAGCGCAAGTTCCTGAGCCTTGCGCGCATCCTGGCCTCGGGTGCGCGCCTGTGGCTGCTCGACGAGCCCGCCTCCGGCTTGGATCCAGGCTCCTACGAGCGCTTCCTGTCGCTGCTGCGCAACCAGGTGCGCGAGGGCGTCACCATCTGCATCATCGAGCACAACCTCGACATCGTGCAGGGCATCTCCGACCGCATCGCGTTTCTCGACCAGGGTCGGTTGCTGGCGGAGGGCGATCCCAAGACGATCCTGTCCGATCCCGCGCTCGCCGCCATCTACTTCGGGGAGCGCGCTGCATGAGCGAGAGGGCGGCGGTCCTGAAGGCGGAGAACCTGCGCGTCGGCTACGGCGGCAAGCCCGTGCTGCAGGACGTGAGCCTCGAGCTGCGGCCCAACGAGGTGCTCTGCATCATCGGCCACAACGGCGCCGGCAAGAGCACGCTGCTGCGCACGCTGTTCGGCCTCGTGCGCCAGGAGTCCGGCCGCGTGCTCGTCGACGGCACCGCGCTACCGCGACACGTGCCGCGCGCGCTTGCCGCTCACGGCGTCGCCATGGTGCCGGAAGGCCGCGGCATTTTTCCCGGGCTGACCGTGAAGGAAATCTTCGCACTCGGCATGTGGTCGGCGAGCGTGCCGCCTGGGGAGCGCGAGGCGCGCGTCGAGTGGGTGATGCAGGTGCTGCCACCGGTGCGCAATTTCTACGACAAGCGGGCGGGCCTGCTCTCGGGCGGACAGCAGCAGATGGTGTCCATCGGCCGGGCGCTGCTCGCCCGTCCGCGCTGCCTGCTGATGGACGAGCCCTCGATCGGCCTGGCGCCCAAGCTGTTCCAGGACCTGCTTGGGCCGATCCGCGCCCTCCAGCAGGAGCAGGGGTTGAGCATCCTGCTGATCGAGCAGAACGTGCGCGAGGCGCTCAAGGTCTCCGATCGCGTCGTCGTGATGAAGGCCGGCGCCATCATCCTCGACGCGCTTCCAGCCGAGCTCAAGGACAACACGCGCCTGATGGAACTCTACTGAGCTTTTGCAGTCTAGCGCACGCGGCAAGCCCCACAGCAACAGACAAAAGCTGTTCTGATGGCAGCAAGCCGACTTGGTGGGCTCACCTCGCCGACGACGACATCACGCGAGCCTTCAGGTCGAACTGCGGATCGCTCGCCTCTTCCGGCCGGATCGGTATGTTGCCGCCGAGCAGGCGGCGCGCTGCCATGTGGTCTCCCGGCCGATTGATCGACTCCACGCCAAGCAGACAACCATCCGCGAAGGCAAACACCGAGAAGCCTCCCTCGTTCGACGCACCGCGCAGCACCAACTTGTCGGCGCCGTGCACGAGGCCGGCGATCTGCAGTCGTAGGTCACCCTGGTCGCTCCAGAACCACGGCACCGCGGTGTAGCGGGCGGGCCTGCCGCAAACGCGCTTTGCCACGACGCGCGCCTGATCGACGGCATTCTGCACGGACTCGAGGCGGAGGCGACGGCCGGCAAAGACGTTGGGATGCAGCGCGCAGTCCCCGATCGCGGAGATGGCCGTATCGGCGGTGGACATCGCCTCGTCGACCTCGATGCCATCCGGGCAGGCGAGCCCTGCCGCGGCCGCCAGCTCGGCGCAGGGGAGCATGCCTATGCCCACGAGCACCAGGTCGACAGGGAGTCGTTCACCGCTCGCAAGTCGCAGTCGCGTGACCTTGCCGGCATCGCCCTCCAGGGAGACCACACTGGTGCCAAAGCGGATATCGGCGCCGAGCGCGTGATAGGCCCGCGTGTAGAAGTCGGAGACGACCGGAGATACCGCCCGGCCCATGGGACGTTCGCCAAGCTCGAGGATATGCACCTTCAGGCCACGTCCGGCTGCAACCGCCGCAAACTCCAGGCCGATGAAGCCCGCGCCGATGACCGCAACTCTCTCCGCGCGGTCGAGCCGCTCCCGCAACCGCTCGGCGTCGGCGAGGCTGCGCAGGGTCAGCACACCGTCCAGTCCCGCGCCTTCGAGAGGAAGCAGCCGCTGGCGGCCCCCGGTTGCGAGCACGAGGTGGCGGTAGGAGAGCGTCGCGCCTGAAGCCAGATGCAGCCGCCGCCGTCCGGGATCGATGCTCCGCGCCTCCTCCCCGAGGAGAAGGTCGATGCCTCGCTGCGTATAGAAGGCCTCCCCGCGCAAGGGGAGCGCATCGGCCCCGATCTCGCGCTTCAGGAATGCTTTCGAGAGCGGCGGCCGCTGGTAGGGTAGATGCGGCTCGGCGCTGAGGAGCACGATCTTTCCGTCATAGCCTTCCTCGCGCAGCGACGCGGCAACCTGCACGCCTCCGTGGCCGGCTCCGACGATGACGACTGGCGCTGTCTCGCTCATATCTCGTGTCCAGGGAGTTGCAGGATGCCTCGCCGACCCCTTTGATCACGGCGTGGCGCCCGAGCCGGCTCCCCGTGCACACGAGATTTCCGCCCTTCGCCGCCCGCCCGCCGCAGCAGTGGGCGCCAGTTTTCCTCGATGCCGGTCGTGCCGGCAAGCTGCATGATGTCACCGGCCATGAGCCGCGCGCAACGCCGATAGGCGCCAACGACCGGTGCCGTGCAGGGCCGCAGTCGGTGCGCGCCGCAGTTCAAGCCCGGCAGCGCCGCGACAGGCGGTCAGCGTGCAGAGTCGCCGCCAAGCCAGGAATGCTAGAAACGAACGGTGCCGGAGATGATCGTCGAGCTGCCTTCCCACCGGTTGTGCGCGTTGTATTCCTGGTAACGGCGCGCATTGATGATGAGCGGCGTCGTGCCGATGAGCGTCGTGTAGGTTAGTCCGGGACCGATGGCATCGACCCTGCCCTTGAACGGCGCCAGCAACGCTCCCGAGCCGGAGTCCGGGGTCAGCTGCCGATAGTCGTACCCGACGACACCGACCATGAGGCCAGGCGCGAACTCGAGGCCTGCAGCCCACTCGAAATGGAATTCGTTGCCGCTCTGGTAATTGGTCGCCGTATTCTCGAAATTGAACGTGAAGCCCACGGCGCCATTGAGCTGCAACTTCTTCGTCCGGTCCGTCCACGTGACGGCCCAGCCCGTGTCTATGCCCGGACGATGCAGGCCGATGATCGGCGAGAATCCAGGCTGCCATCGGCCAGTCGGGGCAACCACCTGCACGTAGATCAGATGCGCGAAGTCGCCGTGCTGCCAACCGAGCTGGGCTCTGGACGTGATGTCTCCGAAGCCCCAGCCGTCAGTTTCCCGGGAGAGGGGGCCGACGGTTGCATCGATGTCGAGGTGGCCGACGGGGACGGTTACCGCCAGGCCGAGATTGCCGCCGAGGACCTTTCGTGCGGGGACGTAGAGAATGTTGGTGCTGCCGGCAAAACCGGCGACCTCGGCGCCGGCATTGATGATGACACCGCCAAAGCTGAGGGCCCCGCCGATGGTGGCGTCGTAGAACGCGGTCGCCCCCGTGACGTACGTCCCTGGGGGTGGCGTCACGCCAGCCCCGAACGCCGCGCTGCCGAGACCGTAAGTAGAGAAAGCGTACTCAGTGGCCTGGCTTTCGGCACTCGCCGCCATCAGGACGCACGCCGCAATCAGGGCGCGTGCACGATAAGGTCGCAAACCCATGCGGATTGCTCCTTTCTTTTCGAGCGACACTTTACCTTTTTGGTCTATAGAGCGATTCGCGATGCCCCACTGGGTTGCATGCGCACGATCGCGGCAATCTTCGGTCCATGTCTTCTCCTTGCAACAACGCGGGTTGAGGCAAGGCTTGCCTCGTCGGCGCGGTCACTTCGGCAAGAGCGGGTTCTTCGTACGCGCCGTCCCATTGTCTCGGGCCGGTCACGGGCACCACGGCGCATCCACGAAGGCTTAACCGGACTCCGAGAAAGGCCGCCGCCCGCCTGCAAGGTTAACTCGGCTCAGAGCCACCCGTGCGATGCTCGTTGCGTGCCAGCGAAGCGCGAGTGCTATGGAAGGCCCGCCGAACACTGTCGTCCAATTCCGCTCGATGAGCAGCGCGCTCGTCAAGCCGGACGACGCGCGCCGTGCCCCCCGGCACCGCGTGCTGAAATCCGGTGTCGTTGCCACCAACGACCGCCACCTGACGATGAGCTGCACGATCCGCGATCAGTCGGACACCGGGGCGCGCCTGCGCATGGACAGTTCACTGACCATACCGGATACGTTCGAGCTGATCATCGAGATCGACGGGCTGGAAGCCAACTGCGAGGTCGTGTGGCGCTCCGGCAAGGACGTCGGCGTGAAGTATATCGGGGCCCCGCGCAAGGCGGCCGCCCGCAGGGTGCAGGTGATCAACGCCCTGGCGCCAGCATCGGCGGCCTCGCTCCGGCGCAAGGTCAAGCAGCCGGCCTAGCCCTCCCGGCACGGCCTGAGAGCGATAGCGCGACGCCAGAGACCTACTGCAGCGCCTCGAGGCGGACCTTCGCGTTCGCCACTCCGAGACCTAGCGCCTTCTGGTAGAGCGACCTGGCCCTGGCGACATCGGCGGTGACGCCACGCGAGCCCCACGCCGCCAGCATGTTGGGGTCGTAGGTTTCCGCGAGCGCGAACAGCACGGGGCCCTGAGCACCGTTGTCGCCGGCAGCAAGAAGCTCGCGAGCGCCGCCGACATCGCCGGTCTCCACCCGTTGCCGGGCCTTGCCGAGCAGGCTGTCCTGGCGCGCACGCGCCTCTGCAATCCTTAGGACCTCGGCTCTTGCTTTCGCTGCCTTGGCCTCCGCTGCACGTGCCTCTACAGCCCTCATTTCGGCGGCTTTCGCCTCTGCGGCCCGGGCCTCGGCAGCCCTCGCCTCTGCAGCCCGGGCCTCGGCGGCCTTCGCTTCAGCAGCTCTCGCCTCGGCCGCCTTCGCTTCGGCGGCTCGAGCCTCCGCGGCGCGCGCCGCAGCCGCTCTTGCCTCGGCCTCTCTCTCTTGGGCGGCCTTGGCTTCCGCCTCGCGGGCCTGTGCTTCCCTTGCCTCCGCCTCTTTGGCCTGTGCTTCCCTGGCTTCGGCCTCTCGTGCCTCCGCCTCTCTGGCCTCGGCTTCGCGCGCCTCGGCCGCGCTGGCTTCCACTGCGCTCGGTTCGAACGAGCGCGCCGAGCTAGTCACAAGCCGTGGTTCGAGGCTGCCGGCCACGAATTGCGCGGCCGTCTCGACCGGCTTCTCCAGCGAGCGCACCTGCACCTTGACGGTCCTGACCTCGGCAGGCTTGGACTCGAGCGACGCCGTGGCTGTCCTGCTGGAACCCTGCTTGGCCCCCTCCAGCCAACCGCTCATCCACAGCACCGACGGCACCACGATGATGAGACCGGCGACCAGTCCCAGCAATGCGGCCCCCATCTGCTGACGGATCCAGCCGTCGTCTTCCCGGGGCGCCGGCTGACGCCATGTGGAGGGAATGGGCATCGGCTCGTCGTCGTCCAGCACCTCGTCCTGGAGTGCCGGGAGCGACCGGATCGGCTTGGCCGGGGGCCGCGAGTAGGAAAGCGCCGACAGGCCATCCTTGAACGCCGGCGCAAGTGTGCGCTGTGCGCCAGCATTCGAGACCAATGTCGCCAGGCTCGTCAGCTCGGAATTGGTGGCGGCAGGAATGCTGCGGGCAGCCTGGTTCTGCGCGATCGCCAGCGCGAGCAGTTGCGCCAACTCCGTCAGGTTCCCGGTCGGCAAATCCGGCCCCTTGGCATGCCCGATATCTATGTTGGCAGGACTGACACCAATGGCGCCGAGGCTGCTGACGCCCAACAGGGCCTCGCCGGGGATGCCGCGCCTCGGGCCCTCGAGCCCCGCACTTTCCGATGGACTGGCCTCGAGGTGCGGAGCTTCGGGGCTTGGACCTTCGAGACCATGACCGTCCCTGCCAGCCCCCCCGAGATCGGAATATCCCGCACTGGCATCCACAGGAATGGACCCATTGTCGGTGGGCGCGCCTTCGGTCAGGGCGACATTCGCCCCCTCGCCTGTGCTCGTCGGATCCTGGCTTGCCGGCTCTTTGTTCGCCGGCCCCGCAGACGAAGCATTCGCATCACTCACCACGGCTTGCCCCTCGTACGCCATGCACATCACCACAACGAGGCAGCGGGGCACTCCAAGCGTCCGCGCCCTGCTCGGCGGGCTGGTCGACACTCCAGGGACGCGAAAGCGCTGCCTCGCCCGCTCAAGGTCCCGAGCTCGGGAGTTGAGCGGACACCCCGCGCAAATGGCGCGGAGCTCACCAGCGAGCCAGTATGGCAATCGTTCCCGTGATCCCTGGGGCCGCTTCGTTCCCTCGGCCCGCCTGCCAATAGACGCGTCCAATCTGGCATAAATTATGGCAGGGTGCCAGCGCGACGCGGACGGCCAAGGGCCGATACCGGCTGGCCAAACGGGACTTCGTCAGATAGGGCATGCTCATGTCGCTCCTGATCGGCGGGCTTGTACTTTTCTTCCTCGCGCACTTGATCCCCACGCTCCCTCAAATGCGTGCGAGCCTCGTCGACCGGCTTGGCATCAACGCGTACCGTGGGCTCTTTTCGCTGGTCTCGGCGGCCGGCTTGGTGCTGATCGTCGTGGGGTATGGACAAATGCGGGGCCTCGCACGCGGAAACCCCGAGCTGTGGACTCCACCGACGTGGACCAGGCACGTCGCCTTCCTGCTCATGGTCCCCGCCTTCATCCTGCTCGTGGCGGCCTACGTGCCCTCTCGCATCCGCACGGCTGTCGCCCACCCGATGCTGGCAGCACTGATGATCTGGGCGTTCGCCCATCTGCTCACCAACGGGGACCTGGCCTCGGTTCTGCTGTTTGGATCGTTCCTCGCCTATGCCGCCTATGATCGCTTTTCCGTTATCGGGCGCCCGTCGCCCGGGCCTCTCGGGACCACGCCTGGACGCCCCTTCTACGATGTCGCAGCGATCGCCGCGGGCCTCCTCGTCTACGCCCTGATGCTGTTCTGGGGGCACGCCTGGCTGATCGGCGTGCCGCTTGTGCGGTGAGCGACGGGCGGCTCATCGCCATCGCCCGGCGGCCGGTGCGGCTGGCGCCGATGCAGGAGATCCCCGTGGGTCTGATCTCCGCCGAGGCAGGCCTTGTCGGCGATTGCAAGCGGGCGAAGCCCAGGCGCCGCCAGATCACCGTTCTCGCCCGCGAGGCTTGGCAGACCGCGGCCGCCCAGGTCGGCGAGCCCGACCTGCCCTGGACGGTGCGGCGCGCGAATTTGCTGATTGCCGGCATCGAACTGCCCCGAGGCAAGGGCAGCGTCTTCCGCATCGGCGAGGTGCGCCTCGAGCTGACCGGACAAACCTACCCCTGTGGACGCATGGAGGAGGCGCACCCAGGACTGCTGCGCGCGCTCGCCCGCGACTGGCGGGGAGGGTTTACATGCCGCGTCCTCGAGGGCGGCCGGATCGTCCTTGGGGAGCCTGTCGAGGTGCTGGCCGCCCTGCCCGAGGTCCTGCCGAGGCTGCCGGGCTAGCCGCGGGCGCCCAAGCCCTGCCGGAGCCGCAAAAAAGCCGAAAATCGCCCCCCTAAGTCGACGCTTGTCGAATTCGGCCGAGATTGCTTCGGAGCGCCTTCCGGGCACGAGCCGACCGCGCTATCTATGGCCGGAGACGACACGCCAATTGGAGATGCCGGGCAGGCATGACGGACCAGCGAGACAGCTTTGCCAGGGAAATCGATGAAGAGCTGAGGCGCGATCAACTCCTCAAGCTCTGGGAGAAGTATGGAACCCACGCCGTCGCCGCGGCCGCTCTCGTCATCCTGGGTGTCGTCGGCTTCAAGTACTACGAACAGCGCCGCGTTGCGGCCTCAGAGGCAGCGGGCGACCGCTTTACCGCAGCCGCGCGTGCCGCAGCCCAGGACAAGTCGGCCGACGCGCAGAAATCCATGGAGCAGCTCGCGGCCAGTGGGCCCGCCAGCTATGCGGCCCTCGCCCGCATCCGCCTCGCCGCGGCTGACCGCGAAGCCGGCAAGACGGAGCAGGCGCTGGCTGTCTTCGAAGCGATTTCCAAGCAGAGCGGGATCGATCCTATCCTGGCCGACTACGCCCGGTTGCAGGCCGCCACGCTGCGCGTTGACACCGCCGACTGGACGGAAATGCAGAATCGGCTCAACCCTTTGGTTGCAGATGGCAACGCATGGCGCTTCAGCGCCCGCGAGCTGTTGGCACTAGCCGCGCAAAAGGCGGGCAGGAGCGAGGATGCCCGTACTGAGTTCCAGAAGCTGGCGGCCGACCGCGATACGCCGCCAAGCATCCGTGAGCGGGCGCGGGTGATGCTGGCGATGCTGACGGAAAAAGAGCTGGCCAAGGCCTCGCCGCAGAATCCGCCGGCGAGCGACGACAAGGCGAAGGCGGGTACGACCGACGGGAAATCCAAGTAAGGCTGCGCGAGCGCGCCGATGGAGCGAGGATGAGGGGGAGCGTAGAAAGGGGTCTGGGCAGGCGGGGCGCCGTCGGCATCGCGCTTTCGGCCGTCCTGATGCTCGCGGGCTGCTCCGAAGCGTTCGTGGGCATGAGCTTGCCGAGCCTGCCCAAGCTCGACGACGTCAATCCCTTTGCCGAAAAGCCCGTGCCCCTACCGGGCAAGCGCGTCTCGGTGATCCAGCAGGAGAACGTCGGCTACGACCTTGCCAATGCCGACCGTCCAGTGGTGCTGCCGGAGCCCTATCAGAATGACACCTGGTCCCAACCGGGCGGCACCCCGACCAACGCCCTCGGCCACCTCGCTTTCAACGGCTCGGTCAAGAGCGTGTGGACCGCCGATATCGGCAAAGGCTCGAGCTTCTACGGCAAGTTGACGGCCAGCCCCATCGTGTACGACAACAAGGTCTACACGCTCGACGCTGCCGGGAAGGTCTCGGCCTTCAGCACCTCCGGTACCTTGGCCTGGCAGACTTCCAGTGCGCCCTCCGGCGAGAAGGACCGGGAAGGTTTCGGCGGTGGCCTCGCTGCCGATAGCGGACGCGTCTATGCCGCGACCGGCTATGGCTACGTGGTGGCCTTTGACGCCGCGAGTGGGCGCAAGCTGTGGGAGAAGAACGTCGAATCGCCGGTACGCACATCTCCGACGGCCGCGGCCGAGCGCGTGTTCACGGTGACGCGCGACGGACGCGTCTACTGCCTCTCGGGCTCCGACGGAACGGAGCTGTGGAGCTTCCGTGGCATGGAGGAGCGCGCCAGTCTGCTGACCAATGCCAGCCCCGCCGTTGCCGGCGACATCGTCATCGTGCCGTATCCGTCCGGCGAGGTAGTGGCGTTGCGGGTTTCCGATGGCCAGGCCGTCTGGTCGGAGTCCCTGGCGCGGACGCGCACGGGCTCCTCGATGGCCGCCATGAGCGACGCCGCGCGTCCGGCGGTGGATGGCGGCACCGTCTTTGCCGTCGGCCACGGCGGGCGCATGGTTGCCACCTCGCAGAAGACCGGCGAGCGGCTCTGGTCGCTGACGGTGCCGAGCCTCCAGGCACCCTGGGTGGCGGGCGATGCTGTGTTCGTGGTCGACACCAGCGGACAGGTGATGGCCATCACGCGGCGCGACGGCAAGATCATGTGGACCACGAAGCTTCCCGGCACGCACACTTGGTCAGGTCCTGTGCTGGCCGGGGGCCGCCTATGGCTTACCTCCAACAAGGGCCATCTGATCGCCGTCGACGCGACGACCGGCAAGGTCGATGCATCGCAGGACATGGGTGCACCCATCTACATCGCTCCGGTCGTGGCACAGGGCCGCATGTACGTCCTCACCGACAAGGCGCGGCTGATCGCCCTGAATTGAACTTTGGCGCGTTTCGCGCTAGCGGTCGGTGCGCCAAACCGGCCGTTGCAGCATGAGCTGACATGCCTCCCGTCATTGCCATCGTCGGCCGACCCAACGTGGGCAAGTCGACCCTGTTCAACCGCCTGACCGCGCGGCGTACGGCACTCGTCTCCGACATGCCCGGTCTGACGCGCGACCGCCGCGAGGGTGAGGCCGAGATCGCCGGACACAAGCTCACGCTCGTGGATACCGCGGGACTCGAGAAGGCAGCATCCGGCTCCATTGCCGCCCGCATGCGCGCCCAGAGCGAGGCGGCCATTGCGAGCGCCGACCTCGTGCTGTTCGTGCTCGACGCGCGCGACGGCGTGGTGCCGGCCGATGCGGAGTTTGCGCGCATCGTGCGCAGGTCTGGCCGTCCCGTCATTCTCGTTGCCAACAAGTGCGAAGGGCGTGCCGGCGCCGGCGGCTTCTACGAGGCCTACCAACTCGGACTCGGCGAGCCGATTGCAGTTTCCGCCGAGCATGGCGAAGGCATAGGCGATCTGGAGACGGCACTGCTGGCGGCGCTCGGCCTCAAACCCCTGCGCAAGGCCCGCGGCGGGCGCGACATTGGGGCCGCGGATGCCGGCGCCGAAGGAGACGGCGCCGTTGCGACGGAGGTGCCGATCCGGCTCGCAATCGTCGGCCGGCCCAACTCCGGCAAGTCGACGCTCGTCAACGCGCTGCTGGGAGAGGAGCGCATGATCACCGGGCCGGAGCCCGGACTCACGCGCGATGCCGTGGCCACCGAGTTCCGCTGGAATGGCCGGGCGATACAGCTGTTCGACACCGCGGGATTGCGGCGCAAGGCGCGCATCAACGAGCTGGCCGAGAAGCTTGCGGCCAGCGATGCCGTGCGGGCGATCCGCTTCGCCGAGGTCGTCGTGCTGCTGATCGATGCCGAGCATCCGTTCGAGCATCAGGACCTCACCATCGGCGATCTCGTCGCCGATGAGGGGCGCGCGCTGGTGGTTGCTGTCAACAAATGGGATCTCGTCGCCAACAAGCAGAAGAAGCTGGCGGAACTGCGCAGCACGCTGGAGGAACGACTGGCCCAGGTTCAGGGCGTACCCCTCGTCGCCGTCTCAGCACTCGCCGGCAGCGGCCTTGACAAGCTCATGTCCGCGGTCCTGCGGGCATACGAGACGTGGAACCGGCGCGTGCCGACGGCGGACCTCAACCGCTGGCTGGGTGAGGCCCTGGAGAGGCACGCACCGCCCGCCGCCAAGGGCCGGCGCCTCAAGATCCGGTACATGACACAGCCGTCCGCGCGCCCGCCGACATTCGTCGCGTTCGCTCCGCGTGCGGAGGCGTTGCCGCAAGCGTACGTGCGCTACCTCACCAACAGCCTGCGTGCTGCCTTCGACCTGCCGGGCGTGCCGATCCGCATCAAGCTGCGCAAGGGAGCGAATCCCTTCGCACCAAGGCAACGCTAGCCGGCGTCACGCTCCATCGCAACGGCGTCACAAACCGCGGGAGCTACCATCGCCGTGATCGTCGTTCACGCGGTCGCCGACGTGATGCTCGGCAAGCCTGCGGCTCTGCGAAGCCTGGCCGCCCTTGCGGCCGGCGTTGGCCGCAAGTTCACGATTGCGTGCGAAGCTGCGGTGCTGAGGCTTCACAGCTCGCCCGCCCTTGCGCCCGGCCTCTGAAGCCAGGGTGCGGTTCTGTGCGAAGCTGCGCTTTTCGTTCGGTACGTTGGCGCCGCCTTTGCGGGCGATCTCGCGCTGTCTCTCCTGCTCCATGCCGGCGAAACCGCGCAACGATCCCTCGCCGTGGCTCTTGCGCTCTTCAGCCATTCCCTCCACCTCCTCGCGTAAGTGTTCCAGGGCACCACTGTTCAACCGCCAGGCTGCGGTTGCGGTTCCCGGAACTCGCTTGGAGGTGATCACGACAAGCTGAAGCTGAGCCGTCAGGACGGCAGGCGACGCGCGCGTTTACGCACATCCCGCCAGGGGTCCTCGATATGGGCCAGTCGGTTCAGCACGTTGAGCAGCGTGAACCGGTCGGGACGCATCTCGGGGCCCAGCTCCTCCCAGGCAAGCGGGGTCGAGACCGTCGCGCCGGCCCGGGCACGGGGCGAATAGGCAGCAACGGCCGTGGCGCCGCGGCCGTTGCGCAGATAGTCGACGAAGATGCGTCCCCGACGCGCTGCCTTCGACGCGGTCGCCAGATAACGCTCGGGGTTGTCCCTGGCCATCGCCGCGGCGAGCTTGTGCGCGAAGCTCTTGACTTCGTCCCACCCTGCGACCGGCTTCAGCGGCGAGAACACATGCAGCCCCTTGCCTCCCGTCGTCTTGACGAAACTGTCGAGCCTAAGGTCCTTCAGCCGATCGCGCACTTCGAGCGCAGCTTCGACCAGCTCGGTCCAGCCGACCTCCGGCGCAGGGTCGAGATCAAAGGTGATCCCATCGGGCTTCTCGATGGTGTCGAGCTTGGCGCCCCACACATGGACCTCCAGAACCGAAGCCTGGGTCAGGGCAAGGAGACCCTTGACGTCCCTGATCGCCAGCAGCTCCTCTCCGTCCTCGGGATCCTTGGCGCGGACGATGTGCTCGCTGATGCCGGCCCAGGCATGCTTTTGGAAGAAGCAGCCCTGCTCGACGCCGCTGGGACAGCGCACGAGCGCCAGCGGCCGCTCGATCACGTGCGGGCCGATCCACGGCCAGATTTCGGCATAGAACTCCGCGAGCCCCTGCTTGGTTACCCCGGCGTCGGGCCATAGCACGCGATCGGGGTGCGTGAGTGGAACGGGAAGCGCATCGGCGCTCTTGTGCTTGGCCTTCATTGCGGGCCTTTCGGCGATGACATCAGCCGGCTGCTTGTCCTGGCGCAGCCCCTTGAACACGGCGTGACGCAGGATGCCGTCCGCAGTCCAGCCGCGCAGCTCGATCTCCGCCACCAGCGACGGTTTGGTCCAGCGCACGTTGCGCCGCACCTCGGGTCCCGACGGAACCTCCAGCGCCGGGGAATCAACGCGCAGATCGTCGAGGCGGCGCCACAGGTCTTCTGCGGCTCTGCTGGAGAAGCCGGAGCCGACGCGTCCCGCGTAGGCGAGCCTGCCGTTCTTTGGCAGGCCGAGCACCAGCGAGCCGATCGCTCGTCGCTGCGTCGTGGAGGGCACGTAGCCCACAATGACGAAGTCGCCGCTTTCCGTGCACTTGGACTTCAGCCACGCCTTGCTGCGACCGCTGCGGTGGGGCGAGCGCGCGAGCTTGGACACAATGCCTTCCAGGCTCAGCCGACAGGCATGACGCAGCACAAGGTCGCCGCGCTCGGCAAAGTGCTGGCTGTATCTGAGCGGGCCCTCCTCATGGCCGGCGAGAAGACTAGCGAGCGCCGCCTTTCGGTCGAGCAGCGCACCGGCGGTCAGGTCCATGCCGTCGAGGTGAAGAAGATCGAAAAGATAGTAGCGGAACCGGTCACTGCGGCCAGCACTGAGATCGTCCTGCAGCGCCGCGAAGCTCGGCATGCCCGACTCCGACTCCGCCACCACCTCACCGTCGATGAGCGCGGTGACGACAGGCAACCCCTCCAACGCCCTCTTGAGGGGGGGAAATTTCTGGGTCCAGTCCAGGCCGCTGCGGGTCTTGAGTGTCACCCGCCCGCGGTCGACACGGGCGAGGAGGCGGTAGCCGTCGAACTTGATCTCGTGCACCCAGCTCTCGGCAATCGGCGGTTTGGCGGCGGGCGAAGCGAGTTGCGGGTCGACGAAAGATGGCAGTGCGCCCGGCTTGGCACCGCGGATGCTTGCGCGATTGGACCTTTCGGCAGTGGCGCCAACCGGGTCAGCGCCTTCGGTCGGCGTCGAGATGACAGAAGCCGCGGGCGTGCGGGCCCCATCGCGCTTGCGCTTGATCTTCACGGCGCTCTCGGCCACGTCCTCGACGGTGCGGCCCGTCTTGACCGAGCGCGGCTTGGCTGCGAGCAGGTCGGCGTCGCTCCTCTCGCCGGCGAATTCGTCATCCGCCTTGATCAGCAGCCAGTTCTGCTTGCCGGATTTGTCGCGGCCTTTCATATGCACGAGATGCCAGCGGCCCCTGAGCTTGCTGCCGGTAAGCTCGAACTCGAGATGGCCCTTGGCGAGCTGCTTGTGCGGATCACCGTCCGTCGACCAATGCCCGCGATCCCACACGATAACGCTGCCGGCACCGTACTCGCCCGCGGGAATCCGCCCCTCGAACTCGGCATAGTCGAGCGGGTGGTCCTCCACCATCACCGCAAGCCGCTTGTCCTTCGGCGACAGGCTGGGGCCGCGGGTCACGGCCCAGCTCTTCAGGACACCGTCGAGTTCGAGGCGCAAATCGTAGTGCAAGCGGCGTGCGGCATGCTTCTGGACGACGAACAGGCGCCCCGTCTTGCGGTTGAGCTTGCCTCGCGGCTCCGCCGTGCGCGTGAAATTGCGTTTGCGGTGGTACTCGCGCAGCGCCGACGTTGCCATGACCGGGGGGTCATCCCGCCTTCTTCATCCGCGCCTTGCCTTTGCGCGCCGCGCCGCGGGGCGCGGGCTCATCCGCCTCCTTCTTGCTCGACGCACGGCCGCCGGTCTTCTCGCCCTCCACGCTACGGCGCAGCGCGTCCATCAAGTTGATGACGTTGGCCTGACGCTGGGCGGGCTTGGCCTTGAACGTCGTGCCCTTCTGCTTGGAGCGTATCAGCTCGATCAGCGCATTTTCGTAGCGATCCTCGAAGGTGTCGGGCTCGAACTTGCCCGCCATCTTGTCGATGATGTGCTTGGCAAGGTCCAGCATCTCCTTGGGCAGGTCGAGATCCGGAATCTCATCGAAGTAGGCATCACTGGCGTGCACCTCGTTGCCGAAATGCAGGCTGGTCGCGACAATGCCCTTGCCGCGCGGCTCGAGCTTCAGCAGGCGTTCTCTCCGGAACAGCACGACGCGCGCCAGGCCCGCCATCTTCTCGGCGCGCATGGCCTCGCGGATCACCGCGAACGCTTCTTCGCCAACGCGGTCGGTGGGCGCCAGGTAGTAGGGTGTGTCGAGGTAAAGCGCATCGATCTGCGAGCTCGGAACAAAACGCTCGATGTCGATCGTGTGATTGCTCTCGATCTGGACGGCCTTGATCTCATCGTCCTCGAGCACGATGAATTCGCCCTTGGCGACCTCGTAGCCCTTGGCCTGCTGATCGGCCTCGACCGGCTCTCCAGTCTGCTCGTCGACGAACTGGCGTCGCACACGGTTGCCCGTTTCGCGATTCAAGGTGCGAAACGACACGCGCTCCGACGTTGTCGTGGCAGGGAACAGGGCAACAGGGCAGGAGACAAGGGAGAGCTTGAGGTAGCCCTTCCAACTGGGACGTGGGGCCATGGCGATATCCGGTACGCAGCTACTGACGCTTTGGAGGGATAGTATCGCAAGAACGCGGCAGCGTCCTTAGTACCGATGCGGAACCTCATGAATCCGGCAGAGTTCCATGGCCCCTCGTCTCGGGTCGGAAGGTTAAGCTCAAAAAGAAATGACCCGCGGCTTTGGGGGGAACCGCGGGTCAAACACGACTGGCGCGTGAGGGAAGCAGAAGGGGGGTCTGCGCGCCTGTCGGATGTGAAACTCGGCGCAGGCTAGAATGGTTCCGTCGCGCCCCCTAGAAATGATGGACCGGCTGGTTAAAAAGCGGCGAACACCAAAACCACAAAAGACGGCACAATATTCCTTTGATTTGGCTTCATAATTCAGCAACGGTTCAGGTCAACCTTGCTGCGGCACCTTGGCGTCGGGGTGGGAGGCGTCGCCCTCTTTCGCTTCCCTGTGCTCGAGCGTGTCGAGCAGTTGGCGCAGCTTCTCCGGGATCGGCTCGTTCGCCACCTCGTCGAACATCGTCTTGAGGTGGCGGCCGATGTGCTCGTGGATCGCAAATTCGTTACCGGCCCCGGAGGAGGCGTCATCCTTGCCGGAAGGACCGCTGGCATCTGCCTTGCTCATGCTGATTTTACGTAGTACGCCGCTTCGCCCGTGTCACCAGGTATCGACAATGACGGGGCAATGCCGCAACCTATCCACAACGACCGTTGCGGCGCTTCCACTGGCCGGTCAACCGCCGGTCAGAGCGGACATCGCAGACAACGAGGAGCCGTGCGTCCCGGTTCATGTCCCTAGCTGAGAAGATTGGACCACATCTTCCAAATCTTCGCCGGTTCGCTCGCCTCCTAACGGGCAGGCAGGGCGCGGGGGACGCGGCAGTTGCGCGCCTGCTCGAGGCAATCGTCGCCGATCCCGCCCTGTTTCCGGACCTGCCACCCCGCATCGGTCTCTACCAAAGCTTCCTTAACGCGTTCACGGCACGCCTGGAAGATCCCGCCGCGCAAGCGGATGAGATCGGCAAGACGGCGGCGCGATCGCTAGCCGCCCTGCCGCCTCAGACGCGTCAGGCTTTTCTTCTCGTCTCGGTCGAGGAGTTCGACCGCGAGGAGGCCGCCCTGATCCTCGAGGTTTCGCAGGCCCGGGTGGACGAGCTACTGCGCCAGGCCAACACGGAAATCGGCAAGCAGATCGCTACCGACGTCCTCATCATCGAGGATGAGCCGCTCATCGCCATCGACTTGCAGCGCATTCTGGAGGACCTCGGCCACCGCGTCACGTCGATCGCGCGGACGCACGCGGACGCGCTCAAGGCGGCGGAGCAGAAGAAACCCGGCTTGGTCCTGGCTGATATCAGGCTGGCGGACGGCAGCTCCGGACTCGATGCGGTCAACGAGATGCTCGCCAGCTTCACGGTACCCGTCGTCTTCGTCACCGCCTACCCGGAGAAGCTCATGACCGGAGAGCGGCCGGAGCCGACGTTCCTGATCGCCAAGCCGTTCCGGGAGGATGCTGTGAAGGCGATCATCAGCCAGGTGCTGTTCTTCGATCAGCAGGCGCGCAGACGCGCCGGCGGCCGTCAGACATCGATGAGTTGACCGGATCAGGTGGCGCCGCGCACGCCGACCGTGCGGGCAACGATGGCCTCGGTCGCCGAGTCGGGGCCGTACTCGTGGGCGGTAAGCACGCCCAGCAGCGCCGAGAGTCTGGCCCGGGCGCGATTGACACGGCTCTTGATCGTGCCCACGGCGCAGCCAGATATCGACGCCGCCTCCTCGTAGGAGAAGCCCGCGGCGCCGACCAACACGAGCGCTTCACGCTGATCGGGTGGCAGCTCGTTCAAAGCCCGGCGGAAATCCTGCATATCGATGTGACCCTGCTGCGCGGGGTGCACGGCCAGCTCGGCCGCCTTGGTACCGTCGTGATCCTCGACCTCTCGGCGACGCCGGCGACACTCGGAGAAATAGGTGTTGCGCAGGATCGTGAACAGCCAAGCGCGCAGGTTGGTACCTTCCTGGAAGCTGTCCAAGTGGTTCCACGCCTTGAGCAGCGTCTCTTGGACAAGATCGTCCGCGCGCTCGATATCGCCGCACAGGGACACGGCGAATGCACGCAGATTGGGGATGAGCCCCAGCAGCGACTGCTTCAGCGGCTGAGACGCAATGTTGGACCCGGAGCTCACTAGCGGTCCTCCTCTCGCTTTTCAGTGGCTTCCAGTTCCTCGAGCAGTCGGATGAATCGGTCGGGGACAGGTTCTTCCGCGACGTCGGAGTAGATCGCTCGCAGCTGCCGACCAAGTTGGGCCTGCAGCGAGCGATCCAGCATTCCATGGGGGGCACTGTACCGCGGGGACGGCAAACGCTGCTCCGGCTTTCCCTGCTGCTGATTGGGCTTTCTGTTGTGCATGAAAGTCGCATCGCCCCTGCCGCCTTGCTGCGCCCGAGGCCTCGCCAGATCAGACCGTTCGCTCTCGCCGCTTTCGGCGGGCGCAGTTAGCCGCGGCGGCGAGCTGTTTTTTTCCGACATGCCTGTCCCTCTCACGACCCCACACCAACCTCCCAGTAAACGCCCATGGAACCCGTGAGTTCCATGGGTGGAACCTGCTGATTCTGAACGATGCATCGTTAACGATGTAGGCCTTGCAGAGCGCGGCCTTTGGCGGGGACGGGCCGAACAGCTTCAACCAAACGAAAAAGCAAGAGCCCGCGGGATCTTGCATCAACCGCGGGCCCCAATCCGTCCGGCCCTAATCGACGCCGGACCACTTTGCGTGCTTGCGAAGAAAACGCGCGAAAATGCGCGCCCAGTTCCTCTTTGGTTGCTCTGAACAGAGATCGTTGGTCCGGTGTGGCAAATGTGCTCAGGACTGCTTCAGGGTCGACGAGCTTTACCCCGAGCCTAGCCAAGAGCAACAGGGATCGACAGGAAGCCGCGGAACCGGGCCCGCCCTCCGCGCACGGGCTCGCCGGCCAGATGGTACCGCGGGAACCGCGCAAGAAAGCGGCCGATGGCAAGGCGGCCCTCCAGCCGCGCGACGTTGAGACCGACGCAAAAGTGCGCGCCAGAACCGAAGGCCAGGTGACGGTTCGGCTCGCGCGCGACGTCCAGCCGGTCGGGATCAGGAAACTCGGCGGGATCGCGATTGGCCGCGCCGATGCCGATGGTGATGAACGTGTCAGCCGGGATCGTGACGCCGCCGATCTCCATCGGCCGCGTGGTCACGCGGTTGCCGAGCTGGTTTGAGCTCTCAAAGCGCAGCAGCTCCTCCACCCCGGGCCGGATCAGCTTGGGCTCGGCGAGGAGTCGCGCCAGCTCCTGCGGCCAGTCGAGCAACGCGACGAGGCCGTTGCCGATCAGGTTGGTCGTGGTCTCGTGGCCGGCGTTGAGGATGAAGATGATGTTGTGCAGCAGCTCGCCCTCCGACAGATGCTCGCCGTCCACCTCGCCTTGTATCAGCCGCGTCAGCACATCGCGGGCAGGATCGCCCGGATGCGCGCGGCGGTCGGTGACGAGGTGGCGCAGATATACGAGGAACTCGCCCACCGCCCGCTCGCCCCGGTCGCGCTGGGTTTCGCTCAGCACGGGCTCCAGCGCGCCCAGGATGGCAAGCGACCAATCGCGCAGCGGCCCGCGCTCCTCACGCGGCACCGCCAGCAGATTGCCGATCACCTCCACCGGCACCGCTGCCGCCAGGTCAGCAATCAGATCAGCGCTGCCCTTCGCCTCGATGGCGTCGAGCAGGCGGTCGACCAGCGCCGTCACCGGCCCCTCCATGTCGGCTATGGCGCGCGGCGTCAGGGCTCCAGCAATGATCCGGCGCACCCGCGTGTGCAGCGGCGGATCATTGAAGACAAGGCTCGTGGTGTGATGCTCGTAGAGCAGACCGTGGCCATACTTGGTGCCGTACTCGCGCTTCTTGTCGGAGGAGTAGGCGCTCGTGTCCTTGTAGACGGCGACGCAATCGGCGTAGCGGGAGAGGAAGTAGCTGCCGTCCGGCATGGCGCGCACGGGTTCGTGCTCGCGTAGGGCGTGGTAGGTGGGATAGGGGTTGGCGTAGAAGTCGGCGGGCAGCCGGCGCAGATCGAAGGCCTGTGCGACGGCGCGCGCCCGGTCGGGCTCTGAGAAGCGCGCCGGTGCTATGCCCCCCACCGGCGGGCGCGACGCATGGCTACGTTCTTCGCTCAATTTCGTGCGTCCCCAATAACCACCGCGAAAACGCCAAATTGCGCTTGCATGGTGCAGCTGGGCGATAACGCCCGGCGCTGTCAGCGTATCGGCGCCACCGCCAGTCAAGCAAGGCTGAACTGGCCATCGCCGATCGGACACGCGTCGAAAGCGCGAAGCGTTGGGAGTCGCCTGGTATGCCTGAACCGACCTTGTCGATGACCGCGGACGACGATCTGCCGCGTACCATCCGCCGCGAGCGGGAGGCGCGTGAGCGGGAAAGCCGGGAGCGGGAGGCGCGCGATAGGCTGGCCCGCGAGAAGTATACGGCCCCGCTGCCCATGCTCGACCCTGTGGCGGGCGACCTCGCCCTGCCGGCGCCGGCAGTTACGGTCACGGCTTTCGATGTGCCGTTCGCCAGGCTCGCCGCCTTCTTCATGCGGGCCGCGTTTGCGGCCATTCCTGCATTGCTGGTCGTGATGGCGTTCCTTTGGGTATTCGGCCAGGCGCTGCAGACCTTCTTTCCGCAACTCCTGAAGATGAAAATCCTGATCTACATGCCTTAGGGCTGCGACCCACCAATTGTCTTGCTGGGATGGCCACCGGCTGCGGTGCGGGCCTCCGATTTCGAGACGTTGGCCGCGGAAGCCGTTCTCTTTCGAAGCTGCACGCGCTTGTGCTTCGCCTTCGCCGCCCATCGCCGCTAACCTTTCGCGGACCGTTGCGTCTTGGAGGCTGCGATGAAGGAAGACCGCTACCACAAGCATCGGCTGGCGAATCACGTCCTGCATCCCGAGACGCTGATGCTGGGCTACGGATACGACCCTTTGCTCTCGGAGGGTGCGGTCAAGCCGCCCGTGTTCCTGACCTCCACCTTCGTATTCCGCTCGGCCGAGGAGGGCCGCGACTTCTTCGATTACACAGCGGGGCGCAAGCAACCGCCCGAGGGCGAGACAACTGGTCTCGTCTATTCGCGCTTCAATCATCCCAACAGCGAGATCGTGGAGGATCGCCTGGCGGCCTACGAAGGAGCCGAGGCCTGCATTCTTTTCTCGTCGGGTATGTCGGCGATCGCCACCACGATCCTTACGTTCACAAGACCCGGCGACGTGATCCTCCACTCCCAGCCCCTCTACGGGGGGACGGAGACACTGCTGTCGCGCACGCTGGCAGCCTACGACATCGAGGCGGTCGGTTTCCCTGACGGGATCGACGCGGCGACCGTGCGCGAGGCGGCGACCATGGCCGAGGCGAAGGGGCGCGTTTCGGTCATTATGATCGAGACGCCGTCCAATCCCCTCAACACGCTGGTCGACATCGCGCTGCTCAAGCGCATCGCGGATGAGATCGCCGAGCGCCAGAAGCATCGTCCCATCATCGTATGCGACAATACCCTGCTGGGACCGGTGTTTCAGCGTCCACTGGCGGTCGGCGCAGACGTGTCGGTCTATTCGCTCACGAAATATGTCGGCGGCCACTCGGACCTGATCGCCGGCGCGGCGCTGGGAGCAGAGAGGCTGCTGAGGCCGATCCGCCTGCTGCGCGGTGCGGTCGGCACGCAACTCGATCCGCATTCGTGCTGGATGCTCGGCCGCTCCCTCGAGACGCTGGCGTTGCGCATGCAGCGCGCGAACAGCAACGCCAAGGCCATTGCCGAGTTTTTGCGCGACCATCCCCGGGTGGCGCAGGTGCACTATCTGCCCTTCCTGCCTCCGGGCGCCCCCGGGCTCAAGGTTTACAAGCGCCAATGCAGCGCCCCCGGATCGACCTTTTCGTTCGACATAAAGGGCGGCTTGGCCGAGGCCTTCGAGTGCCTGAACCGGTTGCAGGTCTTCAAGCTGGCAGTCAGCCTTGGGGGAACGGAGTCGCTTGCCTGTCATCCGGGCACGACAACGCATTCCGGCGTGCCGGCTGAAGTGCGTGCAGGGATCGGGGTGAAAGACACGACAGTGCGGTTGTCGATAGGAATTGAGCACCCAGACGATCTCATCGCGGACCTGTCGCAGGCCCTGGCGCGCAAGAGGTAGGCGAAGGCCGGATCGCAACGTGCGGCCGGACCGATCCTCAGGGATTGCCAAGGGCTTGCGTCCGGGTTTCGCCGGATGACGTGCGCCGCTGCGAGCGTGCTTGATCCCTTGCAGTATCGCGGCGCAAGCGAAGCACCGCGCCGCGCGCAGGGATGTCGCGATGAACCTGACAGCCTTGATCATGCAGATCATCGGCGGCGCCGTCGCCGGCTATGCGGCGGGCCACTATTCCAAGGACGTGAGTCTCGGAACGATCGGCCACGCGGTTGTCGGCGCAGTGGCAGGCGGCGTCGGCGGTCAGATCCTGTTCGCGATCTTCGGATTGAGCGGCGTGCAAATCGTATCGGCGCTGCTGGCTGGCGGTGTGAGCGGCGGCCTCGCGACGCTTCTTGCCGGCTTCCTCAAGTCAAAGGTGTCCACATGAGCGGCTGCCACTCGCGCGAGCCCGGCCGTTTCATCTGCGACGGCAGCCGCCGGGGCACGAGCGCTCGATCTGACGTCCTCCACTCGCCGGCGACCTGACACGTGCTCCTCTCTACCGCAATGCTGATGATTCTGGTCGGGTTCGCAATCCTCGGATTCGGTCTCTTCATATTTTACGCCTGGCTACCGGTCTTCTATGCGCTGTTCGGTTTCGAGATCGGACTGCTGCTGGGCGGATGGATGTTCGGCAGCGCGGGATCGGCGCGAATTGCTGTCGGGATCGCCCTCGGAGCCGTGCTCGCTGCGGCGACTTATCTGATCGAGCCCTACAGGCGGCTCGTCGTCGGCTATCTGGGCGGATCGGTCGTGTCGCTGTCGCTCGCGTCGCTAATCGGCCTGGGCCGCTTCGACAGCGCCCTGCTGGCGGCTGTCATAGCCGTCATCGGAGGCGTGGCCGGCGCTATGATCGCCATGAGGTTCTTCGATGCCCTCGTCATCGCCGCGTCTGCCTACGGCGGCGCCACGCTGATCGTGCTCGGGGCGCGCATGCTTCTGCCGATCGCCAGCGAGCCGACCGCACTGAGCGCCATTCCGGCCATCATCGCAATCGTCCTCGCCATCCTCGGCATGCGCTTTCAGCTGCAGCACATGGATGAGTGGAGACCCGCGCAATTCTCAGGCCGCCACCACGCGGCCGAGGCCGAGGGTCGCAAGAAATGAGCGCTGCCGCAGTCCTGATGCTAGGGCAGTCCTCACCGGCACTTCTGCGGCCGCGCCCAGCTGGTTTTCCCGGATGGTCGCTGGCTGGACCTACAGCCTGCCGTCATCTCCGTCATCAACACCGGTGATTGGAGCCAAAGCCCGATGAGTAACTTGGTTGTTCTCGACTTCGATGGCGTCGGCACGGCTGACGAAGTCCTGACCAAGCTGCGTGGCATGCAGAAGGAGTATCTGATCGATCTGGAGGATGCCTGCATCGTCGTGCACACGCAGGCGGGCAAAGTGCAGATCAAGCAGGCCTTGAACTTGACGACGCTCGGCGCCTCGACTGGCGCCAGCACGGGCATGCTGATCGGCGCCCTGGCGGGCTTGCTGGTGCTCAATCCCCTCGCGGGCATGGCCGTTGGCGGCATCGCCGGCGCAGGCTTCGGGGCGCTCTCGGGCTCCATGGCCGACTACGGAATCAATGACGAGTTCATCAAGAACCTCGGGAAGACGATTCCCAAGGGCTCGTCTGCCCTGTTCCTGCTCATCAAGCGCTCGACCCCCGACAAGGTCCTGCCGGAGATCGAGCCGTTCAATCCGCGCGTGCTCAAGACGTCGCTGTCCAAAGAGCAGGAGGACAAGCTCCGGGCCGCGCTGAGCAACGTGGCGAAGGCCTGAGGGTGGAAATCGAGAATCGGGATGCGAATGCGGCGACCGGGCCGGACGCCCCGGTCAGGAGCGGCAGGCCAGGAGACGGCTGGGTTCACGCCTCCCTGGCCTTGATCGCCATCGTTGCCGTCTTCTTTGCCATCCGAATCGCCAGCTCCGTCTTCGCGCCCATCGCTTGCGCGCTCTTTGTCATCGCCATCGTGTGGCCACTGCAAAGCCGCTTGCAGGCGCACACTCCAAAGCTCGTGGCGCTGGCGATCGTTATGCTCGCCATCGTCGTTGTTTTCGCCACGTTTGCCACCCTCGTTGCCTGGGGCTTTGGGCGCATCGCGCGGTCGCTGATCGCCGATGCGGAGCGGTTCCAGCAGCTCTATGGACAGGCGGCGGCGTGGCTGGAAGCCCATGGCATCGGCATAGCGACCCTATGGGCCGAGCACTTCAATGCGCGCTGGCTGGTGCGCGCAGTGCAGGGCGTCGCAGGACAGCTCAACACCACCATCGGCTTCTGGCTGGTCGTGCTGGTCTACGTGATCCTCGGGCTCCTCGAGGTCGATGACGCCGAACGGCGGGTCCGGGCCATGGAGAACCGACAGGCGGCCCATGTCCTGCTCGAGGGGAGCGCAAAGACGGCAGCCAAATTCCGCAAGTACCTGTTGATCCGAACACAAATGAGCCTCGTCACCGGCGTTCTCGTCTGGGCGTTAGCCTCAGCCGCCGGCCTGCAGCTGGCGGCAGAATGGGGCGTCATCGCCTTCGCGCTCAACTACATCCCGTTCATCGGCCCGTTCGTCGCCACCATGTTCCCGACGCTGTTTGCGCTGGCGCAGTTCGCGTCGTGGCAGGCGGCGCTGGCTCTGTTCGTTTGCCTCAATGTCATCCAGTTCGTCATCGGCAGCTACATTGAGCCGCGCGTCTCGGGCAGTGCGCTCGCCATCTCTCCGTTTGTCGTGTTGTTTTCCGTGTTCTTCTGGACGTTTCTGTGGGGCCTGTTCGGTGCCTTCATCGGTGTCCCGATCACGATCGCGCTGCTGACGTTCTGCGCGCAGCACCCCTCGACGCGCTGGCTCGCTGACCTCCTCGGCGGTACGGAAGGGCACGCGGCACTCAGGAAACCGTGCTGAGGGCCCTCGCGCCGCTGCCTGCTATCTCGATGCGCTCGGGCGTCATCAGACGGAGCCCATCGGGACCAATCGCCAGGCGATGCACGAGCAGGCTGGTCGCCATGTCGTCCGTCGCCTCCATCACCGGGGAGGGTGCAGAGACGATCCGCAGGCCGCCGCATTCACCGATCCAATCGATATGGCGATGGCCGTGCATGACCACGACCCTCCTGCCGAGCGGCTGGAGCTGGCGTACGAGCCAGCTGCCGTTGATCAAGGCCGTGCCGATGCGCTCCGACAGCGCCGTCGCCAGCTTCGGGTACTCCACCAGATGGTGGTGAAGCGCGATGATCCAATGCGCGCGCGGAAACTGCCCGATAACCCTGAGCAAGGCCCGTGTCTGATCGCTCGAGACGAGCCCCAGAGCATTGGTAAAGGAGAAGTGCGTCCCTGCCGCCGAGTTCAGCAGAATGATCCCCAGTCCATCCTCGGCGCCCGGCGGCAACACCATCGGAAAGACGTCAGCCCATAGCCCGGCCAGTCTGGCCGATAACTGCAGCGTACCTTTGTCGGCAAACTCGGCAACGCCCGTCTGGTAGGGCTCCAGCGCGCGTTCCAAAGTGTCTCCCAGTCTTCCTGTTGCAGCATCGACGACGCGCACGCGAGCGCCCTGCACTGCCGCGAGGGCCGACAGCGTCCGCAGCTGACGCAGCCGTCCGCCGGGGCTGATGGGCAGATCCAGGCGAGCCGGATTGGCACGATCGACGACGTTGACGTCATGGTTGCCCGGCAACATGAGGGTGCGGGCCGCCAGGTGTGGAAATCTTTCGAGAGCCGCGAGGAATTCCGCCCACTCCGCGGAGCGGCCCGCGTCCGTCATGTCTCCGGTGATCAGGAGGAAGTCCAGGCCGCAATCGTCGTGCTCCTGCTGCAGCCGCCCGAGCAGGCGGAGGAGCCGCTCGTTGCCGCGCGGCCCCGATCGCCCGCTCTCGATGCGAAAGCCGTAACGCTCGCCGACGACGTGGAGGTCCGAGACGTGCGCCACGCGCCAGATCCTGGCTTGCGGCGGCGGCTGGTCGAATTTCGAAATGTCGCGTGGCTGATCCATCGTGGCGTCGGCAATCCCCCACGCAAGGGCGGCGGTGGCCAGGTATCCGCCGATGAGAACGGCCGTGTTGGCCAGCGCGGGAGCGATGAGCCGATGCGGGGCCGCCAGGTCCTCGATCGTCCCAAGCCACCGCGAGGTCGGCCAAGCCAACAACACGACGCCAAGGCCTATCGCACAAAGGATAAGGCCGGCGCCGGCGGCGGCGGCAGCACGAAACCGCGTCGCGTCGGCAGTGCCATCCCGGGCGAGCAGATGTTCCATCAGATGGCGCATGCATTCCCGGCACAGCGCATATCCGGGCTGCACTGCAACGGCATTCAGCGACCAGAAACTCTGCTCCGCGGCACGCAGCAGATGCCGGCCTCCCAGCCAACCCGCCACGACCGCGATGACGAGGACGGCAAAGGGCCAGGCGCCGCTGAAGAGGACCGCGACCTTCCTGGAGAGAGTGGTCAGCCAGCCCGAGACGATGAGCGGCGCGAGGCCAAGCAGCAGGCCCGGCAACAGGAACAGGACGATCCAGGCAAGTATCAGCTTCGGAAAGCTGATCTCGGCGAGCAGGCTTCCGGTTATCGCAAACAGGGATCGCCGCTTCGTGCTGGATGCGTCGTCCTCGACGTCACCGAGGCGCGGATCAATAAGCGGCCTCATGTGACGGTTCTGCACAGGTCCGGCTCGCCAGCGACGGCCTTGCCTTCCAACACGGATGCACTCGCGTCCGGGGCAAACCCCGCTGCTCGGCACGACCCGCCACAACAGCTCGTGACCGCATCCGGAGACGCGGCACGGATCGTTCTCGATGTCATGCTCGCACCCTGGCTGCAGACGGCTACCCTGCCTACCGCTTACGCAAGGCCCTGCCACCCCGTAAATCAGCAATTCCCCTGGTGCGGGACACCCAGAGACCCGAGCGCGGCAACGCCACCTAGGGAAATCACAGGCAACGGTCGGCGTGAAGACCACCCTTGAAACATGATGGTCTGCCTTCCGGCGCGCCCGGCCTTTGGGTTTTGCTGCGGGTGCTCACGTCCCTGACAAGTTCGGCCCGGAAGACCGAAAGACATCTTTCCAAGCAGCGCCCTGGCTGAAGGCACCCCAACCGCGCTAGGCTTGCCGGCGGCGGGGCGCCTAACTCGCCGATACTCTGTTCAGGGAGGTGGAAATCAATGAAAATCTACTCGCCTGCGCGAGCGGGCCTGGCCGCCGCAGTCGCCGCCACGTTGGCGTTCGCCGGCACGGCGCTCGCCCAGCAACCTCGAACCCTCAAGATCCAGTCGGCGGTGCCGCCAACGTCCACGACGCAGGACGCGCTCAGGTTTTTCGCCGATCGGGTCGATAAGCTGACCGGCGGCAATCTCAAGGTCGAGGCGCTGCCAGGCGGTGCTGTCGTTCCGCCCTTCGAGATCTTGGATGCCGCGCACAAGAAGGTGCTCGATGGCGCCTACGGCATTTCCTACTGGTGGTACGGCAAGAGTGTTACCGCGACGCTTTTCGCCAATACGCCGGCCGGCATCTTCGGCATGGACGCCGTGGACTTCATCGGCTGGGTCTACGAGGGCGGCGGGCTCGAGCTGTGGAACGAATTCTATCAGAAGGAGCTGAAGCTCAATCTCGTCGCGTTCCCGAGCATTCCGCCAAGCCCGCAAGCGCTCGGCTGGTTCAAGCGGCCGATCAAGGACCTCGCCGATTTCAAGGGCATGAAGTGCCGCCAGACCGGCATCGTCTCCCAGCTCTACGCCAAGATGGGCATGGCCGTCGTCAACATGCCGGGTGGTGAGATCCTTCCCTCGGCCGAGCGCGGCACCATCGACTGCGCGGAATGGGTGGGCGGCGTCGAGGACCTGCGGCTCGGTCTGCACACGGTCTGGAAGCACCACTACACGCCGGGCATGCACGAGAGCGCCTCGGTCGCCGAGATCGCGATCAACAAGGACGTCTGGGACAGCCTGCCGGCCCAGAACAGAGAAGCCATCAAGTCTGCCACGACGGAAACCTTCCTGCGCTGGTGGGCAAGCTTCCAGAGGCAGAACGCCGATGCCATCGCGGAGTTCGTCGAGAAGCACGGCGTCAAGCTGCTGACGACGCCCCCCGAGGTGAATCAGGCCTTCCTCAAGACCTGGGATGAGTTCGCCGCGGCCGAGGCGGCCAAGAACCCGTTCTTCAAGAAGGTCTACGAATCGCAGAAGGCCTATGCGGCCAAGGTCGTGCCGGCCAAGCGCTTCATGTTCCCGCCCTACGCCGTGCAGGCGGACCACTACTTTCCCGTGAA
This sequence comes from Hyphomicrobiaceae bacterium, assembly GCA_050248715.1. Classification (GTDB taxonomy): domain Bacteria; phylum Pseudomonadota; class Alphaproteobacteria; order Rhizobiales; family Hyphomicrobiaceae; genus AWTP1-13. Next base: position 201,344 of record JBFWRV010000001.1, read on the forward strand.
GCAGTGAAGGGTCCACGCATCGATGATAGGACAGGAAGGGCGGCCCCGGCCGCCCTTCGTGCTTGTGGTCGATTGTAGACGATCTGAGCGGGCCTACCGCACCACGCTCGGCAGCCACAGGGCGATCTGCGGGAACAGCAGCAGCAGGATCAGGGCGATCACCTGGATGACCATGTAGTCGGCCATGCCCTTGTAGATCGTCCCGAGGCTCCACTGCGGCACGACGTTGCGCAGGTAGTAGGCGGACATTGCCACCGGCGGACTTAAGTATGCCGTCTGCATGTTGACCGCGGTCAGGGCGCCGAACCAGATCAGCAGATCGAGCTTGCCGAGGCCAAGCTGCAATTTCTCGATCACGGGCAGAACGATCGGCAGGAAGACCAGGATGATCACGGGCCACTCGAACGGCCATCCCAGGATGAAAAAGATGAACATGATCAGCGCCAGCTTCCACCAATCTCCCAGGGGAACTGAGAGAAGGTAGCTGGTGATCAGGCTCGCGCTGCCGAGCTTCGTGAAAACAGCCCCGAACACAGTCGAGGCCACGGCGAGAAACAGCACCATGGACGAGGTGACCATCGTGCCGATGCCCGCGTTGGTTAGCGACTTGACACCGAGGTGGCCATAGAGAAGCGCAAGCAGGGCGGCACCGAAGGCCCCGCACGAGGCAGCTTCCGTCGGAGTCGCCAATCCACCGACGATGGTTCCGAGCGTGAACCCGATCAGCGCACTCAGAGGCGCGATCCCCAGCACGACAGCGCGGAAGTAAGCATTGCGGAAGTAGGGAAACGCCGTCAGCAGCGCCAGCGCGGATGCGAGGCCCGAAACGGAAAACGGGCCTATGGTGACGGGAAAACGTGGAGCGCCTGCCCGGCTCAACAAGAAATCCACAGCCAGGTAAACCATCACCATCAAGCAGACGAGAGCCAACCCGACAACGGGGGTGCCCACTTTTTCCGTGGTCATCTGCTCATAGGCGAGCTTGCGCTCCTCCATTGTCATGGCTGGACCGAGCTTCGGATTGATGAAGCTGCGGGCGAGCGCGTAGCTAATGTAGCAGCCGGCAAGCAGGAGGCCGGGTCCGAACGAGGCTGAATAGAGGAGGTTGACGGGTATGCCCATAGTGGGGCCCATGACCACCAGCATGACGCTGGGTGGAATCAGGATGCCGAGCGTCCCGCCGGCGGCGATTGCGCCGGACGAAAGCCGGGCATCGTAGCCGGCCTTGATCATCATCGGGGCGGCCATGATGCCGAGCACCGTCACGGCAGCACCGACGATGCCCGTCGCCATCGCGAAGATCGTGGCCGTCAGGATGACCGCTAGATAAAGCGAGCCGCGCACCGGCGCGAGAAGGCTACGCAGCGCTCCGAAGAGCCGCTCCATCAGGCCGGCCTGCTCGGTCATGTAGCCCATGAAGATGAACAGCGGCACGGCGGGAAAAATCTCGTCCTTCATCGTGCCCCAGATCTGCAGATAGGCCAGGTTGAAGGTCTGCTCCCACCCCAACCCGACGCCGCCGAAAATGATGGCGAGAAACAGCAACGTGAAGGAGATCGGAAAGCCGATGAAGATGACCGCGACCATGCCGACGAGCATGATGAGTCCGAGAGCCTCGGAAAAACTCATGGTCTCAGACCTCGATCTTCTCGTGCTTCGTCAGGAACTCGCCGGTCCGCCAGGCCCAGAGGCTTTTCATCAGCTCCGAGATCCCCTGTAAGAACAGCATGAGGGCGGCCAGCGGAATGACGCCGCGCAGCGGCCACAGGACGGGCGTCCAGGCACCCGAGCTCGCGCGCTCATCGATCGAGACGGAGTACAAGAAATCGTCGATCGAGATGAAGAACAGCACGACCATGGTCGGCAGGAAGAACAGTATGAAGGCCAGGCTGTCGATCATGCCCTTGGTTCGATCCGAGAACCCCTCCCACAGCATGTCGGTGCGGACGTGGGCGCCCTTGAGTAAGGCGAGTGCGGCGCCCAGCATGAACAGGGCTGCATACGACATCGTCGTCACGTCGAGGGCCCAGATGGTCGGGTCCCTGAGGACGTAGCGGGCAAAGACCTCCACGACATTGGCGAAAACCAAGGGGATGAGCAGGAGCACGAACAGGTAGCCGGTCCACTCCGTGAACCTGTCGATGACGTGGATGATGGCCAGATAGCCTCGGGACGGCACCGGCCTCGGCTGTGGGGAGACGCTGGTCATTGGCAATCTCTTGCTGGGCAGCTGGTCCGTCGGACCGACAACAGGACGTATCTACTCGCGTGCGACGGAGGATTTCCATCGCCCGATCTCTCTTGTCACGGAATGTTAGTTAAGTGGCGCGCCCGACGCCAGGACCTCGATGGCGAAAGTGGCCAATCGGCATCCGCGCTGAAGAAAAGCTTATAGCGCTTGGCGCGCGAGCAGGCCCGCGGATCTGGTATTCCACGAGCCTGGCAGCTCTCCGGTGAATGAGCGGACCCGGCAAGCCACGGGCGATACCCGCAATTGCGATATTTTCCAGGTTGTTGGCGAATTGTAGTCGATCCGCATCCGATTTTTGTCGGTTCCTCGGCAAGACACCAACCCAAGCGCGCCTGCAAATGCTCCGTGGCGCTCGAGCCGGCGCGCACAGATGATTTGCCCGCCGTGGACACGCCGAGCCCGCAGGATCGCGCGGCAGGCTTGCCCCGGCTTGATGCAGCACCTAACGTTCGCCGCCCCTTAGCGACAATCAAAATTGCCAGGAGCCCACGATGCCGCGGTTACGCTTTGGCGCCTTTCTTGCCCCTCATCATCCCGTCGGCGAGCACCCCATGCTGCAGTTCCGACGCGACCTCGATTTCGTCGAGCATCTGGACCGCCTCGGGTTCGACGAATTCTGGTGCGGCGAGCACCATTCCAGCGGCTGGGAGATGATTGCATCGCCCGAAATGTTCCTGGCGGCCGCCGGCGAGCGCTCCAAGCGCATCCGGCTCGGCACGGGCGTGATTTCCCTGCCCTATCACCATCCCTTCAACGTCGCCCAGCGCATGGTACAGCTCGACTACATGACGGGCGGCCGGGCGATCTTCGGCTCGGGACCAGGTGCCTTGGCCTCTGACGCCCACACCCTCGGCATCGACCCTATGGTGCAGCGCGATCGCCAGGACGAGGCGATCTCCATCATCCGCCGCCTGTTCAAGGGTGAGCGCGTGACGGCCAAGAGCGAGTGGTTCACGCTGCAGGACGCGGCGCTGCAACTGCTGCCGCTGCAGGAGGACATGCCCTTCGTCGTCGCCTCGCAGATCAGCCCGTCGGGGATGACGCTCGCCGGCAAGCATGGGATCGGCATCATCTCCATCGGCTCGATGTCGAACGAAGGGCTGCAATCGCTACCGCAGCAGTGGGCCTTTGCGGAGCAATCGGCCGCCAAGCACGGCAAGATCGCGGACCGTCAGCAATGGCGGGTTCTGCTCAGCTGGCACATCGCCGAGACGCGCGAGAAGGCCCGGATCGAGGCGCGTGACGGCCTGCTGCGCCATCACAACGAGTACGTGCTCGGGACCCTGCAGCGGCCGGGGCTCAAGGCGTACGCGACGCCGGACGAGGCCGTCGACAAGACGGGCTTCGTGGATGGGGCGGCCGCCACGATCGGCACGCCCGACGACCTCGTGGCCAAGATCAAGTCCGTGCTGGAGGTCAGCGGCGGATTCGGCACGGTCGTCGGCTTCGTGCACGACTGGGCGAACCCTGAGAATACCTTCCGCAGTTGGGATATGGTCGCGCGCTATGTCGTGCCGGAGATCAACGGTTATCTCGACGGCCTGCGCAAGTCGCAGAAGTTCGTCACGGAGAATCGTGGCGTGTTCGAACGCAGCCGCGAGGCCGTGATGGCAAAAATCATGGAGAACGAGAGCGCGGCAGCCGCGCTCGCGGTCACCAAGTCGCCCCACTTCAGCGCATCCGGCGGCAACGTGCCCGACCTGCAGAAGGCAGCGGCGCGGGCCAAATCCAAATAGCGGTGCTCACAACCAGCTCGGTGGGCTCGGCGCGCCGGGAGCGGGATGGGCCACGCAGCTCCGCATCGATGGGTCGCCTGGCAGGCAGGAACACAGCGCGCGACAGACAGAGCAAGATGAGAGATAGTCCGCGCACGGGCGGCAACAGCGAGGAAACAACCCGCTGCAACCTGCAACCCGTTCGAAGGGAAGAGCCGCCGCAGCAACTGACATGCATGGAGGATCGGATACCGTGATGGGCTTCACTTTGCACCGCCGCCGGCTCGCGGCCGCCGCCGCCGCGGGGCTGCTGGCCGCCACCTCGGCTCAGGCGGCCGAGCCGAATCATACCCCGGCGGCCGATCTCCTGGCGGCGGCCAAGAAGGAAGGCAAGATCATCCTCTATACCGCCAACTTCCTCGACACCGAGCAGGCCGTAGCGAAGCGCCTCAACGAGCGCTTCGGCATCGCCATCGAGATCGTGCGCGCCCCGACCGGGCAGCTCATCACGCGCATCAAGACGGAGGCCGCCGCCAACAAGCTGATCGCCGACGTCATCGACATCTCCGACCGGGTGCAGGCACGAGGCATGATTGACATCTTCGCGCCGTACACCCCGCCGAATGCAGCCGACTACCCGGAAGTCACCCGCACGGTCGACCGGCTCTGGCCGCGCTCGGGCAATGCCTGGACGATCACTTACAACTCCGCGCTGGTGACCGATCCGCCCAAGAGCTGGGCCGACCTGGTGAAGCCGGAATTTGGCAAGCTGCGCCTCGGCCAGACGGTGGTGGCCTCGGGCGGTGCTCCCTTCACACGCGCGATGTTCGAGCGCAAAGTTCTGGGCGAAGACTACTGGACCAAGCAGGCCGCGCTGAAGCCGTCGCTCTTTCCGAGCCAGGCGCCGATGGTCGATGCCATGATCCGCGGCGAGATCGCGATTGCGCCACTCGTCACCAATCTCGCCATTCCCCTGGCCGCCCAGGGCGCGCCGCTCAAGTGGTTCTTCGCGCCGGAAGGCGTCCCCGCGACGGTGTTTGCGGCCGGCCTTACCAAGACGTCACCCAATCCCAACGCCGCCAAGCTGTTCCTGGACTGGGCGCTCTCGCGCGAGGGCCAGGCGCTGATGGTCGAGCTCGGCTCCTTCTCCTCGCTCGCACACGCGCCGATGCCGCCGGGCGTCGATGCCAAGGCCATCAAGACCTGGTACGCGGACGACGCCGAGTTCGAACGGGTGCACAAGCCTTGGTCGGAGGACTGGAACAAGGCCTACAATTACCGCCAGTAGGCCATGCATGCGCAGGTTGAGACGCTCCCCACGCCGCCATGCTGGCGCTCGCCTAGGAGCCCCGCGCGTCCTGCAGTTCATCCTCGCAGGCTTGGCCGGCTCACCCGCGTCTGCTGATCCGTGTTAGGCTCAGAAGAAGGCCCCTGCCACCAAAAGCGACCCAACAGCGGCCAACCCGGAGGAAATCTTGCCCACCGACGCCGCCCTTGCGACAGGTGCCGCCGATGCTTCAACTGCGGCAGCTTCCGCGCGAAGTACGGGCGGCCTGACGTGGCTGTGGTCGTTGTTCCTGCTCCTGGTGCTGACCTTTCTGGTCATCTACCCCGTCACCATGCTGCTGCTGGGCGCGCTCACCAACACCAATCCGGTGGTGGACGGGTTCGGCGTCTTCGACATCTCGCTCGCCAACTTCGTCACGGTCCTCGCCAATCCCAACGTCCACCTGGCGCTGGCCAACTCGCTTATCGCCTGCGCCGGCGGCACGGCGCTGGCGGTGGTGATCGGCCTGACCTTCTCGTGGGTGGTGGTGCGCACCAACACGCCCTGCAAGGGCTTCATCGCGGCAGCCAGCATGCTGCCGCTGTTCGTGCCGCCACTCGTCGCCGCCGTCGCCTGGTCGATCCTGGCCTCGCCGCGCACCGGCCTGCTCAACACAATGCTGGCGGGCATCGGCCTCGACTGGCGCTTCAACGCCTACTCGATGGGGGGCCTCATCGCCATCTTCGGCATCTATTACGCGCCCTACGTCTACATGTTCACGGCGTCCGCGCTGCGCAACATGGACCCCTCGCTGGAGGAGGCGGCCGAGGTCACGGGCGCCACGCCGCTGCGCACGCTGCTCACCGTCACATTCCCCCTGATCGCGCCCGCCATCGTCTCGGGCATGCTGCTGTCGTTCATCGTCATGCTGGGGATCTACGGCATTCCGGCGGTCCTGGGCACGCCCGGGGACATCCCCGTGCTCACCACCTACATCTTCAAGCTGACCAACTGGTCGCCGCCGCTCTACAGCACGGCCGCCTCGGTCGCCATCATCCTGATGGTGGTGACAGGCTTCCTGGTGTGGCTGCAGCACCGGGTGATCTCGCGCCGCAGCTACACCACGGTGGCCGGCAAGTCGTTCCGGCCGGCGCTGCTCAACCTGGGGCGCTGGCGCTACTTCACGCTTGGGCTTGCCGTCGTCTACCTCTTCGTCGTGGTCGTGCTGCCGACGCTGGCGCTCATCGTCGCCGCGTTCCGCAAGTTCCTGTTCGTGCGCAACCTCGCCAGCCTGTTCGACGAGCGCCAGTACAGCCTGATCCACTTCGAGCGGCTATTCGCCAATCCGCTGGCACTGCGCTCCATCGTGAACACCATGGAGGTCGGACTGGTGACCGCCCTCGTCGGCGGCGTGCTGGCGTTTGCTATCGGCTATACGATCAACCGCACGAGCCTGCCGGCGCGGCGAAGCATCGACGTCGTCTCGACGCTGCCGGTCGCGATTCCCGGGCTCGTGGTCGGCGTCGCCTACCTGTGGGCGTGGATCGGGCTGCCGGGCGGCCTCTATGGCACGATCTGGATCCTGGCGCTCGCCTTCATCGCCCGCTTCATGCCGGATACCGTGAAGGCGCTTTCGACCTCGCTCATGCAGATCCACCGCGAACTGGAGGAGGCCTCCTGGATCTGCGGCAAGGGACTCATCGGCACCATCCGCTCCATCGTGCTGCCGCTGGCGCGCCCGGGCGTCATCGCCGCCATGACGCTGCTCTTTATTCTGGCGATCCGCGAGCTCGGCTCCTCGCTCTTCCTCTACACCAGCAATACCATGGTGATGGCGGTGCTTCTGCTCGACTACTACGAAGGCGGCAATGTCGGTATCACTGCGGCCTTCAGTCTGGTGCAGACCATCCTGCTCGGCGTCCTCATCGGCATCGCGCACCTGCTGTCGCGAGGCGGCGCGAGGAGCGGCGACATCGGGCGTGCCGGCTGACCGCAAACGGCGACACCGAAAATCATCCCAAGGAGGAAACCGACGCATGCGCAAGACACGAATCACCCGCCGCGAGTTCGTGGCCGGCTCCACGGCCGGACTGGCGGCGGCCTCGCTCGGCACCGGACCGGCCTCGGCACAGAATTTCGGTTCGGCCGAGCTCATCGAGGCGGCCAAGAAGGAAGGCAGATTCGTCTACTACACGGCCAACTTCACCGAGGTCGAGCAGGAGACCATCAAGGCCTTCAACAAGCGCTTTCCCTTCGTGAAGATCGAGATGGTGCGGGCCCCGGGCGGGCAGCTGATCACCCGTGTGAAGACCGAGGCGGCCGCTGGAAAGCTCGGCGCCGACGTCATCGATCATTCCGATCGCGCTTTGATGCAACCGCTGGAGGACCTGTTCCAGGACTACACGCCGCCGAACGCCGGCGACTACCGCACGGACATCCTGATCTCCAAGAAGCTGTGGCCGCGCGTCACGCTCGGATGGTCGATCGGTTACAACACCGAGCTGATGAAGAATCCGCCCAAATCCTGGATGGACCTCACCAAGCCCGAGTACGGTCCCAAGCTGATCGGCCAGGTGGTCGCGCCATCGGGCGGCACCACCTGGACGCGCGTGATGTTCGAGCGCCAGGTTCTGGGCGAGGACTATCACAAGCGGCAGGCGGCCACGCAGCCGGTTCTCTATCCGTCGGGCGCGCCGTTGTCTGACGCGCTGGTGCGCGGCGAGGTGTCGATCGCCCCGCTGCTCTACAACATCGTCTACGTGAAGAAGCGCGACGGCGCCCCGGTGGAGATCTTTTTTCCGCCCGAGGGCGTGCCGGTGAACTTCTACGCCAGCGGCGTGACCAAGACGGCCGCCAATCCCAACGCCGGCAAGCTGTTCCTCAACTGGTGCCTGTCGCAGGAGGGCCAGGCCTTCATGATCAAGGAGCAGGGCAACCTGACAGCGCTGAAGGAGCCCCCGGCCTTTCCGCCGGGATGGGATCCCAAGGTCGTCAAGACCTGGGCACCCGACTTCCAGCAATACGTGGCGCTGCAGAAAGACTGGATCGAGGAGTGGAACAAAACCTACGGCTATCGGCAATAGCGCCGGGCCATGGAAGCGCGAGGCTCGAACCTCGCGCTCACTGAAGGGAAGGAATCGATGTCGAAGAAGCTGCTCGCGGCGTTCACGTTCGCGCTGTCGATGCTCATCGCGAGCATCGCGCCGCGTGCGCAGTTCGGCCCTCCGGAGCTGATCGAGGCGGCGAAAAAGGAGGGCGCGCTGGTGCTCTACACGGCCAACATCGCCGAGGCGGAGCAGGTCGTCATCAACGCGTTCAACAAGCGCTTTCCGTTCGTGAAGGTTGAGCTGCTGCGCGCGCCGGGCGGCCAGCTCATCACGCGCGTGAAGACCGAGGCCGCGGCCGGCAAGTTGCGCGCCGATGTGCTCGATCATTCCGACCGAGCACTGCTCGCCGGCATGGAGGACATGTTCCTCGACTACGCGCCGCCGAATGCGGCAGCCTATCTGCCGGAGGCACAGGTCTCGCCGAAGCTGTGGCCGCGCATCACGCTGGTGTGGTCGATCGCCTACAATAGCGCGCTGGTGAAGAACCCCGCCCAAGACCTGGATGGACATGACCAAGCCTGAGTACGGACCCAAGCAGATCGGGCAGGTCATCGCGCCGTCGGGCGGCACGACCTGGACGCGCTCGATGTTCGAGCGCCAGGTGCTGGGCGAGGACTACTGGAAGAAGCAGGCCGCCACGCAGCCCGTGCTGTTCCCCTCCAACGCGCCGATGTCCGACGCGCTGGTGCGGGGCGAGATCGTCATGGGCCCGGTGCTTTACAACGCCATCTACCCCAAGAAGAAGGATGGCGCGCCGATCGAGATTTTCTTCCCGCCGGAGGGAGCGCCGGTCACGCCGTTCGCCGCCGGCGTGCCGAAGACCGCGGCCAACCCCAATGCTGCCAAGCTCTTCCTCAACTGGTGTCTCTCCGACGAGGGACAGGTCTTCATGATCAAGGAGCTCGGCATGCTCACGTCGCTGAAGAAGGCGCCGTTCTATCCCGAGGGCTTCGACCCCAATGTCGTCAAGGTGTGGGTGCCGAACTACGGCCAGTTCGTGAGCCTACAGAAGGACTGGCTAGAAGAGTGGAACAAGACCTACGGCTATCGCCAATGATGGTCGTCTTCGGCCGCAGCGCAGCGCAAGCGAGAAGAACGAGACCGAGATGTCTGCCGAGCTGAGAGTCGAGCACCTGCGTAAGGTCTTCGCCACGGGGGTGGCGGCGGTCGACAACGTGAGCTTCCCCATCGAGCGCGGCGAGATTGTCGTGCTCCTGGGCCCGTCGGGCTGTGGCAAGACCACGACGCTGCGCTGCGTGGCGGGTCTGGAGCATCCCACATCCGGATCCATCAGCATCGGTGGCACGGTGGTGTCGGCGCCGGGGCAGGGCGTGCTGATGCCGCCCCGGCTGCGCAACATCGGCATGGTTTTCCAGTCCTATGCCGTGTGGCCGCACATGACCGTGCAGCAGAATGTCGGCTACCCCCTGCGGCACCGCAAGGTGCCCCGGGCCGAGCGCGGCAAGAAGATCGCCGAGGTGCTCGAACTAGTGGGGCTGGAAGCCTATGCGGAACGCCCCGTGGTGCAACTCTCAGGCGGCCAGATGCAGCGCGTGGCGCTCGCGCGCAGCCTCGTGTACGAGCCGCAGCTCCTGCTGCTCGACGAGCCGCTTTCCAACCTCGACGCCAAGTTGCGCCTGCGCCTGCGCGATGACCTGCGCCGCATCATCAAGCGCACGGGGGTCACCGCCCTCTACGTCACGCACGACCAGGCGGAGGCGGTGGTGCTGGGCGACCGCATCGGCGTCATGCGGGACGGCAAGCTGCTGCAGATGGCTTCGGCCGACACGCTCTACAACCGCCCGGCTGACCTGTTCGTGGCCAATTTCACCGGTGCATCCAATATGCTCGACGGCCGCGTGATCGAGCGCACCGACGAATTCGGTATCGTCGAGGCGGGCGGCGGACAGCGGCTGTCGGCATTCCTGGCGGCGGGCCTGAAGGCGGGCGAGGCGGTGAAGATCGCCGTCCGCCCGGAGAACGTGCGCCTGGGCAGCAACGGCACGGCCGAGCCCAATACCTTCACGGCCCGCGTAGCCGACGCCCGTTACCAGGGTGCGCAGACCGTGTACGAGCTCGACCTGTTGGGCGGGCGCGTCGATGCGCTGGAGCTCGGGACCCGGGTGCGCTATCCGGTCGGCACCAGCGTCGATGTGACCCTTCCGCCCGCTCTGTGCTGGGCCTACCCCGCCACCGAGTCGGGCAGCTTCGAGTAGAGCTTGCTCAGTGCAGCGGGATGCGGGCGCGGGCTTTTGAAGCAGCGAGCCAGGCGTTCTCAGAAATGACGGCAGTAGCAAGCGGCGGCAACCGGCCTGCTATCCGCCCTCCTTGATCAATCGTTGCGAATGGCTGCGACAGAATTCTTCATGCGCCCGCCATTGCCGGAGCGCGGCATGGCAACTACAGTCCGCGATGGACAAGAGGTGCGTCGCCGCACGTGCGCCAGCTCTCGTCGGATACGGGGTATCGCACGTTGAGGGGTTTTGCGCCAATGAGCACGGGCGACGACACAGGCGTCGAACGCGAGTTCGACATGCTGATGGCCAAGGCCGCCGCCAACGTGCCGGCCGATCGCAAAGCCGGTGTGGTGGCTGGCTACAAGGACATGAAGGCGATGGCGAAGCTGGTGCGCCAGCCGCGCACCGCGGCCGACGAGCCTTCCAACACATACGATCTCACGAGTTTCCTGCGGAGCAGGTCATGACCGCGACCAAGCCTCTGCATGAGCTCTCCATCGCGGAAGCCGGCCGGCAGCTGCGCGCGGGCACCCTGACCTCGGCGATGCTGACGCAGCATGCGTTGTCGCGCATCGCCGCGCTCGACCCGCTGTTGCACGCGTTCCTGCTAATCACGAAGGAGCGGGCGCTTGCCGACGCTGACCGCGCCGACCGCGAGCTGAAGTCCGGCATCGACAAGGGGCCGATGCACGGCATTCCCTATGCGCTCAAGGACATCTGACGGCAGGCATCCGCACGACCTGCCACTCCAAGCTGCTGATCGGCAACGTCCCGAGCGAGGACTGCGTCGTCGAGACCAAGTTCAAGGCGGGCGGCGCGGTGCTGCTCGGCAAGCTCGCCACGCACGAATTCGCGATCGGTGGTCCGAGCTTCGATTTGCCGTTTCCGCCGGCGCGCAATCCCTGGAACCTCGATCACTTCACCGGCGGCTCCTCGTCAGGCTCGGGCGCCGCGGTAGCCGCAGGGCTGGTGCGCACTGCCATGGGCTCCGACACCGGCGGCTCGATCCGCGGGCCGGCGTTTTACTGCGGCACCGTGGGCATCAAGCCCACCTATGGGCTCGTTTCGCGCCGCGGGGTGTTCCCACTTTCCTACGCGCTCGATCATTGCGGGCCGCTGACCTGGACGGTGGAGGATGCCGCGCTGACAATGCAGGTGATCGCCGGTTACGACGCGCTTGACCCCGCCAGCGCCGCTGTTCCGATCCCCGATTTTGCGGCCGCGCTCGGCCCAGATCTTGCGGGACTGAAGCTTGCCTACCCGCGCTCGTTCTTCGCCACACAGGACGGCATCTCGCCTGAGGTCGTCGCGTCGCTCGACGCCGCCGTCCAGCAGCTGACCAAGCTTGGCGCGACGGTAAATGAGGTCGTGCTGCCGGACATCGACCTCTTCAATGCGTGCGGGCGCATCATCCTGGCGGCCGAAGCCTACTCGATCCACGAGAAAGACCTGCTGGCGCGCCCGCTCGACTACGCGCGCTACACCTACCAGCGCATAATGGTGGGGGCGACGATCTCGGCTGCCGACCTGACCCAGGCATTCCGGCTGCGGCGCGAGCTGTCGACGCTTGTCAACGCCAGGATTCTCGGCACGCATGATGCCATCGTCACCGCCAACGGGCTGACACCGGCGCCCCGCTTCGACGAGTTCCCAGCCGATGCACCGTTGAAAATGATGCTGCACACGATGCCGTTCAACGTGACGGGCAACCCCACTCTGGCGATCCCGACGGGATTCTCCCGGGGCGGTCTGCCGCTCGGCATGCAGATCGTGGGGCGCGCCTTCGACGAGCCAACCGTGTTCCGGATCGGCGCGGCCTACGAGGGGGCGGCGGGCTGGATCGACAAGCGCCCATCGCTCGAACTGCCGATCGCTGTTTGAAGCTCCGCCTGGCGGGTCCGATCGCCCATGAAGGAGCGAAGCCCGCCGGGAGCCGGCGGGATGAAGGCGCCGGGTAGCTCTCGGCAGGCCTCACGGCTGGAATTTCCCTCTTGCTGGAATGGCCGCTGTCGCGGCAACATCGGTGCATCCGCCGATCCATTCCGCAGCGCCGTGTGGTTCAGCACGGTGCCCTCACCGGGGAAAGTCGTCATCGATGACGCCTCCTGATCGCCTGCGCGTCCTGCTGGCCAAGCCCGAGTTCGTCGTTATGCCGGCCGTCTGGGACGGGCTCAGCGCGAAGCTCGCGGCAGCAGCCGGGTTTGAGACGGCGTTCCTGTCGGGCTCGTGCGTGGCCGCGAGCCGGCTGGGCGGGCCCGATCTCGATCTCGTCTCTTTCGGTGAGATGTTCGACTCCTGCGCCATGGTGCGCGGCGCAGCACCGCAGACGCTGCTGCTCGCCGACGGCGATCACGGCCACGGCAACGCCATGAACGTCCAGCGCACCGTGCGAGCCTACGGCCGCGCCGGATGCGCCGCCGTGCTGATCGAGGACAAGGTCACTCCGCGCGCGCTGACGGCGGCGGGCAAGCCCTGCCTGCCGCGCGATGAGGCGCGCATGAAGATCCGCGCGGCGGTGGAGGCGGCCAAGGAGTCCGGCATCCTGATCCTGGCGCGCACGGACTGCCGCCCGACCCAGGGTATCGACGAGGCCGTGGCACGCATCGAGATGTACGTCGGGGAGGGGGCCGACATCCTGTTCATGGATTCGCCGGCCGATGAGGAGGAGATCCGTCGCGGTGTCGCCGCGGCGGCGGGCCGGCCATCCTTCGTGGTGCTGTCGCCCGGCGCGCCGCGGGCAACGCCGTCGCAGAAGCGGGCGGCCGAGCTCGGCTTCAAGATCGGCACCTATCCGACCGGCATGCTCTCGCCGGCGGCCGCCGGGATGAAGGCGGGGCTCGCCGCGTTGCGGGCCGGCGAGGCGGAGGCCGCGAGCGCCCTACCGCCGCCGGAGCTGCGCGCTATGCTTGGGTATGCGGACTACGACAGCCACGCCAAGACGTTCATCGTGCCCGGCTGAACCGAAGAGAACGGTTCAACGAGCGCGGGCCGTGCGGCCGCAGACGCGTGGCGAAAGGGCCAGAGGGCCGGCCAGCGGTCCCGCTTGGCGTTGAACCAGGGAAGGGTGGAAGCGATGCTAACAATAGACTCCCAGGTGCATACCTATGAGCGCAATCGGCCCGAGCGGCCGTGGGCCGGCTTCCTGCACGGGCCCGAAGAGGTCACCGGCGACGACATGGTGGCGGCTATGGACGCGGTCGGCGTCGACGGCGCGCTACTGATCTCGCCCTATGCCATGTACCGCTTCGACGGCAGCTACGCGCTCGAGGTCTACGCCAAGCATCCCGGTCGGTTCGGGCTGATCAAGCCCTTCGATACGGCGGACCCTGCCGTGGGCGAGAAGATCGCCGACTGGGCCGCCAAGGACGGAACGGTCGGCGTGCGCATCATGCTCAACCGCGACCTGCCGACTGATCCGGCCGATCCCGGAATCAACCGGGTGCTTGCCGCCGGCGCCAAGCATGCCATGCCGGTCAACATGCTCGTGTGGGGGCGTCTCGAGCAGGCCAAGGGACTCGCTGCCCGCAACCCCGATACGCAGATCGTGATCGATCATCTGGGCTTGCAGCAGCCCTTCGAGCCGCCGGCGCCGGCCGAACCCTTCGCCGAGCTGCCAAAGGTTCTGGAGCTTGCCGTCCACAAGAACGTTGCGATCAAGATCTCGGGCGCGTGCACGCTCTCGCACCAGCCATTTCCCTACAAGGACATCTGGGATCCGCTGGCGCGCATCTTCGACGCCTTCGGCTTGGAGCGCTGTCTGTGGGGCACCGACTGGACACGGGCGGTGGGGCTTTTGAGCTACGAGCAGGGCGTGGACGCGTTCCGCGTCACCGATCGGCTCTCCGACAGCGACCGCGCCATGCTGATGGGCGGCGCGCTCAGGCGCATCTACGACTGGGCGCCGGCCAAGACGGGCTGAGGGCGCGGGAAAGGCTGGCACGCAATGCGCGATCTCGAATTCGGCTGGTTCATCCCGACCCGAGGCGACACGGACGACTACGGCGAGCCGCTGAAGATTGCGGCGGGGCTCGAGATGTTCGACCGCGTCGCCGTTGCGGCGGAGAAGGCGGGGTTCGAATACATGCTGATCCCCGTCGGCCACCAGTGCTGGGACGCGTGGATGACGGGCGCGATGATGACGCGCAATACCAGCAAGATTCGCATGCTCATCGCCGCCCGCCCCAGCTACATCAATCCGGTGCTGCTGGCGAAGATGATCGCCACGTTCGATCAGCTGAGCGGCGGGCGCATCTCCGTCAATCTCATCGCCGGGCAGAGCGAGGCGGAGAACATCGCCGAGGGCGTGCGCTGGAACAAGGAGCAGCGCTACGAGATCATGGACGAGGAGGTCACGATCCTGAAGGCGCTGTGGACTCAGACCAGCCCGACCGACTGGGACGGCAAGTACTACATGCTGAAGCAGGCCGAGCTGACGCCCAAACCCTACCAGAAGCCCCATCCGAAATTCTATCTGGGCGGCGGCTCCGGCCAAGCCGCGGAGCTGTCGGCAAAACACTCCGACGTGCATCTGTTCTGGGGCGACACGATCGAGCAGATCGTCGCCAACATGAAGATGTTGCGTGGGCTCGCCGCGCGTCATGGGCGCGAGAATGACCTGGGCTTCGGCATGCGCCTGCAGATCGTGTGCCGCGAGAACGAGAAGGATGCCTGGGAAGCGGCCGACAAGCTCGTGCGCAACGTGACCGCCGAGCGCACGGACTACATCAAGACCTACTATGCGCAGTCGGTCGCCAATCAGCGGGTGCAGGAGCTGGCACGGACGATGGGTGATCTCATCGCGCCGAACCTGTGGAGCGGGCTGACGAAGGCGCGGCCGGGCGCCGGCATCTGCATCGTCGGCAACCCCGAGCAGTGCGCCGACGTGCTGCAGCAGTATATCGACATCGGCTGCCACTCGTTCTGCCTGTCGGGCTACCTTCACGACGCGGAAGCCGAGCGCTTTCACCGCTTCGTAAGGCCCATCCTCCAGGACCGCAACCACGGGCGCATGAAGACTGTGTAGGGTCCGTCGCCGGCCGCTCCGAACTGCGGATGCCTACTTGCGCTCCTGGGCGCGGCGCAGGGCGGCGGCGAGCGCGCTCTCGGCCGGCGGCTGCGACGGCACGCGGGGCGGAGGGGCGGAGGCACCGCGTGGGCCGGAGGGAGAAGCAGACGGACGTGGGCCCGCGGAGCGGTCGATGACACCCGACTTCATGGTGAGCGCGATGCGTTTCCTGGCGACGTCAACCTCCTTGACGCGCACCTTCACGACGTCACCGGCCTTCACCACCTCGCGCGGGTCCTTGACGAAACGGTCGGACAGCTCGGAGATGTGCACCAGCCCGTCCTGGTGCACACCGACATCTACGAACGCGCCGAAGGCCGTGACGTTGGTGACGACGCCTTCCAGTTGCATGCCGGGCTTGAGGTCGGAGAGCTTCTCGACCCCCTCCTGAAACGTCGCGGTCTTGAACTCCGGGCGGGGATCGCGACCGGGCTTCTCCAGTTCCACCAGAATATCGGTCACGGTCGGAATGCCGAACTGGGCATCGGCGAACTGCGCGGGCTTGAGCGACTTCAGGAATGCCTTGTCGCCGATGATGGCCTTGAGCGGGCGCCCTGTCGCGTCCGAGATCCGTTCCACCACGGGATAAGCCTCCGGGTGGACGGCCGAGCCGTCGAGCGGGTTCTTTCCGTCCATGATGCGCAGAAAGCCTGCCGCCTGCTCGAAAGTCTTGGGGCCGAGGCGTGGGACCTTCTTCAGTGCGCTGCGCGACTTGAAGGCGCCATTCTCGTCGCGAAAGGCGACGATGTTGGAGGCGAGCGTCTGGTTGAGGCCCGATACGCGGGCGAGCAGCGGCGCCGAGGCCGTGTTGACGTCGACGCCCACCGAGTTGACGCAGTCCTCCACGACGGCATCGAGCGAGCGAGCGAGCCCACCCTGGTCCACGTCGTGCTGATACTGGCCGACGCCGATGGCCTTGGGCTCGATCTTCACCAGCTCGGCGAGAGGATCCTGCAGCCGGCGCGCGATCGAGACGGCGCCGCGCAGGCTGACGTCGAGCTGGGGAAACTCGGCCGCCGCCAGCTCGGAGGCGGAGTAGACGGAGGCGCCGGCCTCCGACACCATCACCTTGGTGAGCTTGAGGTTTGGCATCTTCGCGATCAGCTCGCCAGCGAGCTTGTCGGTCTCGCGGCTGGCCGTGCCGTTGCCGATGGCGATGAGGTCCACCTTGTGCTTCATGCACAGCGCGGCGAGCGCCGCAAGCGACCCGCTCCAGTCGCGCCTGGGCTCGTGCGGATAGATGGTGGTTGTGTCCACGAGCTTGCCAGTCTGATCCACCACGGCGACCTTGACGCCGGTGCGGAAGCCAGGGTCGAGGCCCATGGTGGCGCGCTGGCCGGCAGGGGCGGCCAGCAGCAGGTCCTTGAGGTTCTTGGAGAACACAGAGATGGCCTCGGCGTCGGCGCGCTCCTTGAGGCGCGTCAACAGGTCGGCGCTGAGCGAGGGCGCAAGTCGAGCTTTCCAGGCAAGTCGCACGGTCTCGGCAAGCCACTTGTCAGCCGGGCGGCCGCGCTCAGCGATGCCGAACGCGGCGCGCACCTTCAGCTCCGCCGGATGTGGCTTGCCCTCCTCGTGGGCCACGTCGAGATCGAGGTCGAGCACGCCCTCGTTGCGCCCACGTAGCATTGCGAGCGCACGATGCGAGGGCAGGTCCTTTATGCGCTGGCTGAACTCGAAATAGTCGGAGAACTTGGCGCCGTCTGCGGCCTTGTCCTTGGCGACCTTGGAGGCGAGCGCCGCCTCGCTCCACTCCCACTCGCGCAGGGCGCCGACAAGGCTTGCAGCCTCGCCGATGCGCTCGATCAGGATGTGGCGGGCGCCCTCCAGCGCGGCTTTCGCATCCGCCACGCCCTTGCCGGCATCGACGAACTTCGCCGCCTCCACCTCCGGGTCGAGCATCGGGTTGGCGAGCAGCGCATCGCCGAGCGGCTCCAGTCCCGCCTCGCGCGCTATCTGCGCCTTGGTGCGCCGCTTGGGGCGATAAGGCGCGTAAAGATCCTCAAGCTCCACTTTGGTGACGGCGCCGTTGATCGAGCGTGCCAGATCGGGGGTCAGCTTGCCCTGCTCCTCGATGCTCTTGAGCACGACGGCGCGCCGGTCCTCGAGCTCGCGCAGATAGCCCAGCCGCTCCTCGAGCTTCCTGAGCTGCGTGTCGTCGAGGCCTCCGGTCCTCTCCTTGCGGTAGCGCGCGATGAACGGCACGGTCGAGCCCTCGCCCAGAAGCTCCACGGTCGCCGCAACCTGCGCCACGCCGACGCCCAGCTCGGCCGCGATGCGCTCGTTGATCTTGTCCAAAGCTTCCTGCCCTCCGAGACGTCATCCCGGCGAAGGGCCGGGACCCATGCACTCAGCACCTTGCTCGCTGCTCGGTGACCTCGGTGCCGGCTTGCGCCGGCACGCCATCAGTTTCCACCTCGGCGTGCGGATTTCAAGGCTGCCGACTCAGGTGCCGGTGCCGCGCCACATCTGCCGCATGCGGGCGCCAATGTCCACGCTGGCGGCCGGCTTGCGCGCGCCGGTCGCAGAAGCGGCACCGCCGGGTGGCGGCCAGGTGCAGGCCTCGAAGTTGCCGGCTATGCCTGCGGGTATGAAGCGGGTGCGGACAGCATAAAGATGCTTGTCGCCGCGACGGGACTGTTGCTGCACGTAGAAGCGATGCGGCAGCAGAAGCATGAGCTGGTCCTTGGCGCGAGTCATGGCGACATAGAGCAGACGCCGCTCCTCCTCGATGTCCTCGCTGTTGCCCGTCGACATATCGGAGGGGATGCAGCCGTCGACGACGTTGAGGACGTACACGCACCGCCACTCCTGGCCCTTGGCGGAATGGATGGTGGAGAGGATCAGGTAGTCCTCGTCGAGGAGCGGCGCGCCGGCCTCGTTGCTGCTGACGCTGGGCGGATCGAGGGTGAGGTTGGTCAGGAAATGCGCGCGCGTGGCGTAGCTCCCGGCGATTCGCTGCAACTGGTCGAGATCGCCGGTACGGACGAGGGCGTCGGGATAGCGCTGCTCGAGGTGGGGCTGATACCACCGGCGAACGAGGTCGATCTCGGCCGGCCAGCCAGCGCCCCTGCCGTCGAGGCGTTGCACCAGGGCGACGAGATCGCGCCAGGCGTCGGCGGCCTTGGCGGGTGGCGGGAAGGTGGCGAGCGCATCGACCATGGCGCGACCGCCCATGCGGTCGAGCACCTTGGCCGCGGTTGCCGGGCCGATGCCGTCGATAAGCTGCACGACCCGGAAGCCCGTGACGCGGTCGGCCGGGTTCTCCACCCAGCGAAGCACGGCGAGGATGTCTTTGACGTGCGCCGCCTCGATGAACTTAAGGCCACCGAACTTGACGAACGGAATGTTGCGGCGGGCGAACTCGATCTCCAGCATGGCGCTGTGATGGGCCGTTCGGAACAGCACGGCCTGCTCCTTGAGCGCGATGCCGGCCTCGCGGTTGGCCAGGATGGTCGTGACGATGCAGTTCACCTGGCCAACGTCGTCGAGCACCGAGACGAGCGCAGGACGCTCGCCTCCGCAGCGCTCGGACCGAAGGTTCTTGGTGAACTGCTCGCGTGCCAGCCCGATCACGGCGTTGGCGGCAGCAAGGATCGGCTGCGTCGAACGATAGTTCTGTTCCAGACGCACGATCCTGGCGGGGGGCTCGAACTGCTTGGGAAAGTCCAGAATGTTGCGCACATTGGCGGCGCGGAAGCCATAGATCGCCTGCGCATCGTCACCGACGACGGTGAGACCGGCCCCTCCGGGCTTGAGCCGCAGCAGGATCGAGGCCTGGAGCGCGTTGGTGTCCTGGTACTCGTCGACCAGCACGTGGTCGAACAGCGCGCCGACCTCGGCCGCCAGCTCGGGCACGCGCATCAATTCGGCCCAGTAGAGCAGCAGATCGTCGTAATCGAGCACATGCTGGCGTTGCTTCGCCTCGACGTAGGCCGCGAACAGGCCCTGCAGGTCGTCCTTCCAGTCCGCGCACCAGGGAAACTGCTTGGCCAGCGTCACCTCCAGCGGTTCGCCGGCGTTGACCGCACGCGAGTAGATGGCAAGGCACGTGGCCTTGAGCGGGAAGCGGCGCGCCTTGTCAGAGAAACCCAGCTCGTGGCGCACGAGGTTCATCAGGTCCGCGGCATCCTCGCGGTCGTGGATGGTAAAACCCGGATCGAGCCCGATCGCATGTGCATGCATTCTGAGTAGCCGCGCGCCGACCGCGTGGAACGTGCCCGACCACGCCAGGCCACCGCGCGCGCCGGAGCCGCCGCCCGCCTCGCCCAGGGCAGAGGCCACGATACGCTCGGCGCGGCGCTCCATCTCGGCAGCGGCGCGGCGCGAGAACGTGAGCAGCAGTATCCGGCGGGGATCGGCGCCGTGCACGATCAGGTGCGCAACCCTGTGCGCCAGCGTGCTGGTCTTGCCCGAGCCGGCGCCCGCGATCACCAGCAGCGGCGCGGCGATGTTGGAGCCCTCACCGCAGACCCCGTGCTCGACGGCGCTGCGCTGCTCGGCATTGAGGCTTTCCAGATAGCGGACTGCCGGCATCGCTCGGCCTCGGGCTGCGATCGAGAACCAGTCCTGATCATGATTCGTTCGGCAGCGCCAAGTGGGTCAAACACTCGACCGCGTCGCCGGCTCCGCCAACGTGCGTCTTGCGAGGTGCGCTACCGGCGCACGTGCTGCCGTTGCGAGCCATATCTTCGAATGCCACACATAGGAACCCTGTCCCCGATCGCGCGGTTTGCCGGTCAGGAAAGGAGAACCCTCATGCGAAAAACATTGCTGGCTGCATTTGCCGCAAGCGTTCTCGGCCTTGCTGCAGCCGGATCGTCCGCGTCTGCACAAGGTATCGGCGTCTATGTCGGACCACCATGGGAATACGACGAGTATGACGGCGGGTATTACTACGACGACAACGATCCGCCGGTTTATGGCTACAGATCGCGCGTCGAGCGTGATCGCAGCTACTACCGGACGCCCGCGGGACACTGTGGCACCTAGCATTTTGGGAACGGCAGTCGCTGCGTCGACGCTCGCATCGAGTAGTAGAGAACTGCTGAGCGGGACCGAGCGAAAGATCGGTCCCGTCCGCCTTCACGGCGGCCTACTCTGCGTGCCAGCCCGCGCTCGTCAGCGCCTCACTTTGACGAATCACCCTGCGCCGGAATCCGTAGCAAGGCGTCGGGGCTTCCCGACAGCATCCCCACTCCGTGCGTGGCACTGCCATCCACGACGACATTGTCGCCGTTGTCATGTGCAGCACCCACAAATTCCTTCAGGCGCCGATAGCTTTCGCTGCACCGCAGCGGTCGTCCGCAATCGTCGCGATAGCTCACCTTCTCGATGTGCGCCATCAGATCACGAACGCAAGTCGGAATTTCCATATCATTGCCCCAGCTTGTTGGTGTCTGGACTGCTTTCCAGGGCGCGGGCGGCCGTGTCATGGTGGGCGCCGCACGTCGCGTGGAAACGCGGTAGGTGGCGACTGCAGCAACCGCGATGATGCCATGGCCAACCAGAGTTTCTCCTGGCCCCATGGTTTTGCTGTTTGGGTCCCTTTTTTCCACGACCCGCGCCTGACCCGTCAGGGCAACGCTTCGAATGGTCAGGCGTTCCACACGCTGGCCGGAATTTGCCGTCATCGCGGCAGCAATGTTGGGCTTTGCAAGACCTGATAGGGACGCATCGAGAGTCGGCTCCGATTCCACGAAACGGACTGCCGGGATGCCTCAAGGCTGCGTTCGGCGTCCACTGTTTACCTGCCATTTTGGCGAAAAGCCGGTGCTCAAGAGGGCCTGGGTTCTGGGCATCGAACCTGGTGACGCGACCGCTCGTCCTCCAGTGGCTCAGGCGTCGCTGCCGTTGTGCAGGGCGGCAATACTCATTCACACAATTTGAGTGGCGCGCGAAGCGCGGCCTGGATACATGGCTGGCGCACCACTGGAAGGGGGGCCATCCATGCTGCACGACAAAATTGCGCTGCTGCGTACCCTGGCGCTTCGCCCGAGCCGCACTGTCGTCCAGAACCTGCAGCCGCTTCTGGAAGAGCTCGTCAGGGAGGGCTACGTTGCCAGGGACAAGGATGCGGGCTGGATGACCACCGCGAAGGGCTGCACCCTCATAGAGAATAGCCGACCGTCTTCCTCGTCGAACCGTCGCTGACGAGCCAGCCGCAGAGAAAATTGCCAGCTCGGACGTTCTCAAGACCTCGCAATGTCGGACAGGATGCCGCCTCGAACTCAGCCGACCGGGCGCTCGCATTTGCCGTAGCTCGAGCCCCGAGCTGACCCGCGCATGCATATCAGCCTCGCCAAGAAACGGCCCGTCCTTCCGGCAATCTCAGGGTTTTTCCGGATTGGTCGATTGAGGTGCATATGCGACGAACCCGGTGGCCGCAAGAGCACGTTCCCTCGGACAGCCCCCCTGTCCCTTCCCTCAACGTCGCATGCGGCTTCCCTACAGGGCCGCTCCATCGGAGCGGCTCTTCTTTTTTGGCCATTCCCGAGCAGAAATGACGCAGCGCCCAGAAAAATGGGCGTCGGACCTTCCTCCTGCTGGCACCGCGAGGCAGCGAGGCCCTGAACGCGAACGTCAGGCTGTGGAAAAATTGACCGGCCGTGGGCGACATCCGATGCCGGCAGAGGCTACGCTCGCAGCATGGATGCGAGACGCATTTGGCTTCTTGCGGGATCGGTCGCAGTCGGTGCCGGTGGTGCATTAATTGTCGTTGGCTGGAACGGTGGACCCGACCTTGAGGCTCTCATCGCCCTCGGTTTCTCCGTCGTTGCAATCGGAGGCGCCGTCGTGGTGGCAGCCAAGGTAGAATAGAACGCTCCTGCATCTTGTGGGTTTTGTGCCCAGCGCAGAAGACCAACCTTAGCAAGGGAGCGGCCAACGCTTCGGCATGAGAGGGCAGCGCGCCCTCTCGAGCAAGGCCGCTGCAAGCCTTATCGCGAACGCCGGCCCTTGGCACCGGAGGGCCCGGCGCTACCTCTGCGGTAGCTTTCACGGTGGCCCTTTTTACCGGTCGTCCCGGTGCGATCTTCATCCGCAGGTTTCTGTGATTTCCGCCTCCGCTCCTGCTCCTGCGCATCGCGCACACCGTAGTCGCTCGGCCACCGGTCCTGCCTCCCGAGATGGTAGTCCCTGGGCTTGGAGGTCATCGTCATTCTCCACGCTCGAATGCGATCACATGCTTCTGCGTCCGCCTTTCGCAACGTAGGCGAGCGCCGAGCGTTCCATTACCCATAGAGCCCGGACACTCCGGTGTACGACCGAGGCTATGGCCTTCGCCACAGGCGAGTACGCGCGGGGGCTCAGCGGCAGATCAGCACCGGGATCGTGCTCAGCGTGACGACGCGCGTTGCCTGACTGCCGAGCAGGACGCGGGCGAGGCCGCGGCGCCCGTGCGAGGACATGACGATCAGATCGCATCCCTTGCCCTTCGCCGTGTCGATGATCGCTTCGGCGGGGAAATTGACGGCATGCACGGTCTCGCACGCGACACCCGCCTTCTTTGCCTCCTCGCTTACCGCGGCAAGGATGCGCTTGGCGCTCTCGGCATTGGCCTCGTCGTAGTCCTCGATCGGGAAGGCGAGAGCCGGCTCCCCTGCCATCAGCGCCGTGTAAGGCTCGGTCGCGGTCACGGCCGTGATTTTGGCGTTCAGCTGCTTGCCCAGGCTGAGACCAGTCGTGACGGCCTTGCCGGCGAGCTCAGAGCCGTCAGTGGCAATCAGGATGTGTCTGTACATCGCTTTCTCCTGTTCCTGGTGCGGCCAACGTACCGATGGGACCGCTGTTGACGTTGACTTGCATCAAGCACCGGCGCCGATCGATAACGTCGGACCGAGGCTGTTACAATTTCTTACCCTCTCTTTCAGAGCTATCGAACCACTGTATGCGGCGATTGGTTTCCTGAGATCTGTCGATCCGGGAGAAGGGGAAGGCCATGCGATGGGGAAAGATCGCGCCCAGCTATTCGATGGCCGCCCTCGCAGACCCTCCCTGCGGGCGCTGTTGCGGGACGACGAGCAAATCGGGCAAAGGCACGGGCGGTCTCCAGGCCCGCCGCCCTGCCCCTTCCAAATCGCCGAAGCTCCCAGTCTCCAGCGACCAACGGAAGGCGGCGAGAGCGACCGATCTCGAGGCAGAGATTGTGCGCAGCAAGCGTGCAGCATGGCTGGAACTCGCTTGCGGCCGGGACTACGTATTGGTCGATGAACGTTCGGTGCGCTCGGGCGCGGGGGATCGTCGGCATATCTATTACAGCGGTCGGACAACAGTGCCGAGCGCCGCGAAGGAAATCAGCGAGCAGAAGGTTGAGAGGCCATGACCTACAAGACAATTCTCGTTTATCTCAATGACGAGCGCCGCGCGGTAGCCATGCTGGAGCCCGCCGTCGACCTCGCCGCCCGCTACAACGCGCACCTGATAGGTCTGCACGTCCACGCCGCCCTCCCGGCGCCCCCTGTGTCATACGGCTCGCGGGTGCTTGGTGCGATCGCGGCGGCAGCGCGCAGCGAGGCGGAGGCCATCGGGTCTATCTTCGCCGACATGACGACGGGCCGGCCATTCGTCGCGGAGTGGCGCGAGGTGAAGGTACCGCACGTCGATCTGGCGGCAGTCGTGATGGATCACGGCCGATCTGCCGACCTGCTGATCGCCGGCCAGACCGATCCGGATTGGGACTTGGCACCGCTGATGGATTTCCCGGACCGGCTGGCGCTCGAAAGCGGCCGCCCCGTGCTAGTCATTCCCTACGTGGGCCGCTATCCCAGGGTTGGTCAGGAGGTCATGATCGCGTGGAAGTCCGGGCGGGAAGCCGCACGCGCGGTGTTCGATGCGCTGCCTCTGCTCGTCAATGCCAACGTCCGCATCCTGGAGATTCACGAGCGTGGCGGAGAGAGCGGCACGCTGCCGCCGGACACGACGATTGCCGTCTCGCTGGCCCGCCACGGCATCAAGTCCACCGTGCAAACCTCGACAGCGGTCGACATCAGCGTCGGGGACGAGATTCTGTCGCGCGCGGCCGATGCCGGTGCGGACCTTCTCGTCATGGGCGCCTACGGGCACTCGCGCATGCGCGAATTCGTGTTCGGCGGCGCCACCCGCCACCTGCTGCGCCACATGACCCTGCCGACGCTGCTATCGCACTAGGCACCGCTCAAGACGTCGCCTTCTCGCACCGGCCAAAGTCTTCGGCAGTGCAGCGCGTCCGTCAGCTATGGAGAAACTTCCGCCGCGTCGGTGAGGCGTGCCCAGCGCGCCTCCTCATGGCCCGTTCCAATCGATGGGGCGGAATCGACCTTTGCGCGAGTGGGGCGAGCAGGAAGGGTGGATTTCCCGCGGCATGAAGGCAACAGGCCACCCGTGGCACGCGCTTGCGTGCCGTTTGCGCGCTACGTCGATTTCGGTATTTTGGAGCGGGCGAAGGGATTTGAACCCTCGACCCTCACGTTGGCAACGTGATGCTCTACCCCTGAGCTACACCCGCGTCCGAACCGGCCTTATGCAACATCAAGGGGGCCGTTGGCAAGGGTGGCGACGCCGCGCCCTTCAGGCACCGGCGAGGCCGTTGCACAGGGTGCTGCGGCTCGGCTAGGACTGCGCGATCAACCACCCGACAGCTTCCCGGAACCCGCCCTTGCCCGCCACCCGACAGGACCTCCTCGCGCGCTTGGCCAACCTCGGCATTGCGAGCAACACGGTCGATCACGAGGCCGTATTCACGGTGGCAGAAAGCTCAAAGCTGGAGCGCGAGCTGCCCGGCGGCCATACCAAGAACCTGTTCCTCAAAGACAAGAAGGACCGGCTGTTCCTTGTCGTGGCGCTCGGGTCTGCACATATTGATCTCAAGAGTTTGCACAAGGCGCTGGGCTCGGACCGGCTGAGCTTCGGCAAGCCGAAGTTGCTGATGGAGGTGCTGGGAGTGCCCCCCGGCTCGGTGACGCCCTTTGCCTTGATCAACGACAAGGCCAGGCGGGTGACGGTCATTCTCGATGCCGATATGATGCGTCACGAGCGGCTCAACTACCATCCGCTCGAGAACACGGCGACGACCAACATCGCGCGCGAAGACCTGCTGCGGTTCATACGTTCGTGTGGCCACGAGCCGCGCATCCTGGCCGCGGCATCGGCGCCCTGAGGACTGGGCGTTCGGCAAGAATTGAGATCGGTCGCAACTGTCGGCGATATCTTGTGTGCCCGAGAAGGGCAGGAGACGGACATGGTTCTGGGACTTGGCAAGGCGGACGACGGATCCCAACCGGGAATTGGCGATGTCATCAAGAATGCGAGCGCAGCGACCTTTGCCAAGGACGTGCTGGAGGCCTCCCGCACCATGCCGGTGCTGGTCGACTTCTGGGCCCCCTGGTGCGGACCCTGCAAGCAGCTCACCCCCATCCTCGAGAAGGTTGTGCGCGCGCAGGGCGGCAAGGTTCGCCTGGTCAAGATCAACATCGACGAGAACCAGACGATCGCCAACCAGCTGCGCATCCAGTCGATCCCGACCGTCTACGCATTCCGCGACGGCCGGCCGCTCGACGGGTTCATGGGCGCGCAGCCAGAGAGCGCGGTGAAGGCCTTCGTCGAGCGTTTGCTGGGCGAGGAGGCGGCTCTGGATGCGGCCGCCGCCCTAGAGGCCGCCGACAAGGCCCTCGAGGCGGGCGATCTTCAGGGCGCGGCAGAAGTCTATGCCGGGGTTCTACAGCAAGACCCGCAGAACATCGGCGCGCTCGCGGGCCTTGCCAAGTGCTACCTCAAGAGTGGCGACGCAGCCCGCGCCGAGCAGACCATCGCACTGGTGCCGCCCGACAAGCGGGAGACCGCAGCAGTTGCAGGCGTGCGGGCCGCGCTCGATCTCGCCAAGCTCGCCGGCAAGACCGGGGATACCGCCAAGCTCGAAGCCGCCGTGAACGCCGAGCCCGCCAACCATCAGGCTCGCATCGATTACGCCATGGCCCTCGCGGCCGGCGGCAGGAAGGGGGAGGCGCTCGACCAGCTCCTCGAATCCGTGCGGCGCGACCGCAAGTGGAACGAGGAGGCCGCGCGCAAGCAGCTGGTGCAGCTGTTCGATGCCTGGGGCCCGAAGGACCCCGCGACGCTCGAGGGCCGGCGCCGACTGTCGTCCATTCTCTTCTCCTGAGAGGTGCGCCGACCTTGCCCACTTTCGCCGAGCGCTACAAAGGACCTGAGGACCTGCCCGGGGAATTGCCGGTCTTTCCCCTGCGCCGTGCAATCCTGCTGCCGCGCGCCGTGCTGCCGCTCAACGTTTTCGAGCCGCGCTACCTGCGGATGCTTGACGATGTGATGTCGGGCGACCGGGTGCTCGCCGTCGTGCAGCCATCGGCAGCGACAGACGAGGAATCGCCGGCCGGCAAGGCCGTGGCACTGCGCGCCGTCGGGTGCGTCGGACGCGTCACGATGTACCAGGAGTTCGATGACGGGCGGCTTGGCATCGCGCTGACGGGCATCGCCCGTTGCTCGCTTCTCGACGAGATCGCGACCCCGGCGGCCTACCGCATCTGGAGGATGGGCTTCGATCGCTTCCGCGGCGACTTCGTCGCCGGCGAAGGCGAGGAGGACGTCGATCGCCAAAAGCTTCTTGGCGCCCTCAAAGCCTATCTGGAGGCGCGCAACCAACGCGCCGACTGGGGGGCGATCTCCAAGTCCTCCAGCGAATCCCTCGTCAATCTGCTCGCCATCGCCAGCCCCTACGGCGCCGAGGAGAAGCAGGCGCTGCTGGAGGCGCCGACGCTCGCTGCACGGGCCGATGCCCTGGTGGCGCTCGCCGAGATGGAGCTGGCGGCGGGCGCCGGCGGCTCGGGTTCCACGCTGCAATAGTGTGAGCTGTTCCATGAGTGACCCGGCAAAGGACGAGGCCACCAGCCGGGTTGACCCCAAGCTGCTGGAGATCCTCGTCTGTCCCCGCACCAAGACCTCCCTCCTCTACGACGAGGCACGGCAGGAACTCATCAGCCGTGCCGCACGGCTTGCCTACCCCATCCGCGACGGCATTCCGATCATGCTGGAAGATGAGGCGCGGCAACTCACCGACGAAGAGTTGCGCGCCCTCGGCCGGCGCTGATTGCCTGTAGATTGGTGCTGCGGATATGGAGCGCCCCGCGAATCATGGCAGTGGATGGGGCTGCAGTGGTCGAAATTCGGACACCCTCGATTGTTGAGCTGGCCTTGTCGGGCTCGTCCACTGATCGGGGCGCGGTCCATCGGTGCTGAACTGCTCGAGGCCCAATCCCGTGTCTGACGTGCCGCCATCCGGTTGCGGTGGAGTGCGCGCTGTCCCGCGTGCGAGCCTCGGTTTGGCGCTGCTGGCCTGCACCCTTCTTGCGGGGTGCTCGGGCGCCTCCGTCGGCCTGCAGAAGGATGGCACCTACATTCTCGACAGCAGCGAGCAGTCCTTGGACTGTCAGCGTCTGTCGAACAGCATATGGGGCCGGCTGCAGGTGTTGCGGGCGATACCCGATCGCGCCAAGACCGAGCGCGGGGCCGCGGCTCCGACCGCCGTGCAAGCGGTCGGCCGCTGGTTCGGAAGCTCGGGCAAAAGCCCTGTGGCAATGGCCGAGTACGATCGCGAGCGCGCCCATGTGCGCTCGTTGCATCGCACCCTCATCAGCAAAGGCTGCCCGCCCGTGGACATCGAGCGCGAGTTGGCCGCGACCGACGCCGCCATCGCCGAATATCGCTAATCTAGACCTTGCGCGGGGCTCGCGATGAGACAAGGCGTGGGACAGCATCGCGGCGACCGCCGGCGCGCCAGCTAGGAGCGGCTGGAGTTCCGGGCTATCGTTGCCGTCCCCGCACAAGGGAGCAACCGGGGTCGGGGCTCGACACGGAGACCCTGAGAAGTCTTCGAGCGCTCTGCTGGGTTGGGATCGTAACCACGGAACGGGATTGCCATGATCTACGAGTACCGCGTCTATCGCTGCCTGCCCGGCCGCCTGCCGGCCCTGCTCAAGCGCTTCGAGAACCACACTGTCAAGATTTGGGAAAAGCACGGCATCAAGCAGGCCGGCTTCTGGACCGTGCTTGTCGGCGACGGCAACCACGATCTGCACTACTTCCTTGCCTGGGAGTCGCTCGCCGACCGCGAGAGGAAGTGGACAAGCTTCCAGGCCGACCCGGCCTGGATCTCGGCCCGCGCCGACAGCGAGCGCGACGGGCCGATCGTTGCCAACATCACCAGCAGCTTGATGACGCCGACAGCATTTTCGAGCGTAAAGTGAAGTCGCGATCCCGGAATCCGCGTCAGCTACTATCCGGGATCGACAGTCACGAGGTCTCGACCCGGTTCTTGGGGTCCTGTGGTCCCGGCCCTACGCGCTGGTCCGCGCCGCGCCGGCCGGGACGCTAAACGTCAGTGCACGCTGCGCCAGATGCGCCTCTTGGCCAGGCCCAGCAGGATCGCCGTGATGGCGATGTAGAGGAGCACCAGAAGACCCATGCGTTTGCGCTCTTCCAGCGATGGGTCGGCCGCCCAGCTTAGAAACGCCACCACATCGCGGGCGTAGTTGTCGATCGTCTCCGGCGTGCCGTCATCGTACTTGACGAGCCCATCTCCGCCGAGGAACGGGTTGGCCATCGCCGTCTGGTGGCCGGGGAAAACCTTGTTGTAATTCATGAACTCGGCAAGCTTCACGTCAGGCGGCGGATCGGCGAAGCCGCGCAAGTAGGCGTAGACGTAGTCTGATCCGCCCTCCTGATAGCCGGTCAGAATGTCCCGCACCATCATGTCGGGCACGCGATAGAAGGGAGCTCCGGGGTCGGCGCTACGCGCCTTGGTGATGAGCGATAGGTCAGGCGGCAGTGCGCCGTTCTGGGCAAACCGTGCTGCCTGCTCGTTCGGGTAGGGGGGCGGGAAGGAATCCGCCAGGATGGCGGGGCGCTTCTTGATCTTGCCCTCGTCGTCGGGCGCATCGTCGACCTGGTAGCTGTTGGCCGCGAGCGACTTCACCGCCGCCTCCGGGAAGCCCGGGCCGCCGGGCTGAACGAGGTTGCGGAACTGCAGGCGCTTGATGCCGTGGCACCGGGAGCAGACCTCCGTATAGACCTTGAAGCCGCGCTGGAGCTGCGCATCGTCGAATTTGCCGAAGAGGCCGCCGAAGCTCCACTTCTGCCGGTCGATGTGCACGGCTTCGCCGGCCGCCCACGCCACGCCTGCGCTTGCCGGCAGCGCTGCTGCCAGCAGCATCGCTGCCATTCTCGCGCGGATATTCCTGATCATGACTAGCCCCCTCCCCGCGCTAGCGCCGTTCCGGCGCCGCCGGCGCGCCCACACCTACCGGATGGCCGCTCTTGCCCAGCACCGATTCCGTGATGGAGCGTGGCAACGGCGTCGGATTTTCCGTGACCCCGACGATGGGCATCACCACCAGGAAGTGGAGGAAATAGTACGCGGTGAACAGCCGGGCCCACAGCACGTAGCTGCCCTCCGGAGGCTTGGAGCCGAGATAACCAAGTGCGATCACCGAGATGACGAACATCCAGAAGAACCACTTGTAGACCGGCCGATACTTGGTGGAGCGCACGCGCGAGGTGTCGAGCCAGGGGATGAAGAGGAGCAGCAGGATCGACGAGAACATTGCGATCACCCCGAGCAGCTTGTTGGGGATCGCGCGCAGGATCGCGTAGTAGGGCAGGAAATACCACTCCGGCACGATGTGCGGCGGCGTGGATAGCGGATTGGCCTCGATGTAGTTGTCGGCGTGGCCCAGATAGTCGGGCAGGTAGAAGACGAACCAGGCGAACAGCAGCACGAACACGCTGAGCGCGAATATGTCCTTCGCGACGGCATGCGGGCTCATCGGCACAGAGTCGGACGCCGTCTTGATCTCAAGGCCGGTCGGATTGTTCTGGCCGGCCACATGCAGCGCCCAGATGTGCAATCCGACGAGGCCGATGATGACGAACGGCAACAGGTAATGCAGGCTGAAGAAGCGGGTCAGCGTGGCGCCGGACACCGAGTAGCCACCCCACAGCCACTGCACGATGCGTGTGCCGAGGCCCGGGACGATGGAATCGACCGAGGAGAAGAGGTTGGTGATCACGGTCACCGCCCAGAAGCTCATCTGGCCCCATGGCAGCGAGTAGCCCATGAAGGCAGTGGCCATCATCAGCAGGAAGATGACGACGCCGATGATCCAGAGCACCTCGCGCGGCGCCTTGTAGGAGCCGTAGTAGAGGCCGCGACCGATGTGGATGTAGACGGCAAGGAAGAACATCGAGGCGCCGACCGCATGCATGTTGCGCAGCAGCCAGCCATAGTTCACGTCACGCCGAATATGCTCGACGCTGTTGAAGGCATCGGCGGCCGTCGGCGCAAAGTGCATGGCGAGCACGATGCCGGTGGCGATCTGCGTCACGAGGAAGAAGGTCAGAAGCCCACCGGTGGTCCACAGGTAGTTGATGTTCCGCGGGGTCGGGAAATCGACGAACTGTGCGTGCATCATGCGCAGGATCGGCAGGCGCGCATCCAGCCACTTGGCAAATGCCGAGGTCGGCCGGTATGTCGATTCGTGGCTGGCCATTGGCGGGTCCCTCAGCCGATCTTTATCTTGCTATCGGACACGAACTCGTAAGGCGGCACCTCGAGGTTGCGCGGAGCAGGACCTTTGCGGATGCGCCCGGAGGTATCGTAGTGCGAGCCGTGGCAGGGGCAGAACCAGCCGCCGAAGTCGCCCCTGGAGTCGGACAGCGACTGTCCCTTGGGAATGCAGCCCAGATGCGTGCAGATACCGACCATCACCAGCCAGTTCTCCTTGCCCTTGACGGTGCGATTGGCGTCGGTGGCCGGGGTCTTCTCGGGCTTGGCATCGTTGCGCGCCAGCGGGTCGACAAGGTCGGAAAGCCTGGTGTCGACGGCCGTCTTCACCTCCTCCGACGTGCGGTGGCGGACGAAGACCGGCTTGCCGCGCCAGGAGACGGTGATCGCCTGCCCCTCCTTCACGGGGGAGAGGTCGACCTCGATGGACGCAAGCGCCTGGGTGGAGGCGTCGGGGTTCATCTGGCTGATGAACGGCCAAAGCGCCAGCGCTGCGCCGACGCCCGCAAAGGCCTGCGCCGCGACCACGATGAAGTCGCGACGGTTCGGCTCTTCCGCCGTGTGAGACGCCAAATCAGCCTCCCTTTGCATTCGCTAGCCCGTTGATGGTCGGGCGACAGTCAAGCGACCGCAACTTCCTGCGCGGACGGTGCGCAGACCCCTAAACATCGTACACGAGAGGCTACCGGCGCGTCTGCCGTGCCTGCTCACCAACCCCGCGGATTGTCGGTGATCGTCGGCCGCTCCCCCAACAGGACGTTTTGACGCGCGTTCTTTTTGCATTGTTCTAAAGCGTGCACAAGGCTGTCGCCCGCATGCGTCCGGGGGCAATTTGGCGCATGGGTCCGACCCCCGCTGAGGGCGCCCGCCAAGCGGTGCAAAAGTGGTCGTGCTCGAACGCGGGCGCGGATCCGGTAGTTGCCTGCCCTCCTCGGGAACGAGGAGCTATGCTGGGCCCATGCGCCTGGCAATCTATCAGCCCGACATCCCGCAAAACACCGGCGCGATCCTGCGGCTGGCCGCCTGCCTCGGTGTGCCTGTCGACTTGATAGCCCCGGCCGCCTTCGACATGACCGACCGGGCGCTCAAGCGCGCTGCGCTCGACTATCTCTCCCATGTCACCATCGAGCGGCACGCCGACTTCGAGGCGTTCCTGTCGGCGGTGCGGCAGCGAGGCTCGCGCCTCTTGCTGCTGACGACGCACGCCGATGCCGCCTACACGCGCTTCGCCTTCCGGCCCGGCGATACGTTGCTGCTGGGGCGAGAAAGCTCGGGAGTGCCTGGAGCCGTGCACGCCGCGGCCGATGCCCGACTGCGCATCCCGATGAGGATCGGACTGCGCTCGCTCAACGTGGCCGTGGCAGCGGCGATGGTGCTGGGCGAAGCCCTGCGCCAGACCGGCGATGCCGACCCACCTCCATAGGCCGGCGTGGGCCAAGCGGGACCGGCAGCATCAGGACAGCCAGGTGCCGGTTGTTGCTTCTTGAGCGGTGCAGCAAGGCAACCTTAACACTTTGTGTTCAGGCTTGCCCGTAATCGGATGGCGCCGGCCATCGCGGCAGCCGCGAACCCGTCCGGCTTTTGCAAGAGGCCCTCATGAAGACGTGCCTGGTGGTCGACGATTCCGAAGTCGTGAGGAAGGTCGCCCGGTATATCTTCGAGAACCTGCAATTCGAGGCCGGCGAGGCGGAGACCGCGCAGGACGCTCTCGACCGCTGCGCCGAGGCCATGCCCGACTTCATTCTGCTCGACAGCCACATCCCGCCGATGCCGCCCGCCTCCTTCCTTTCGGCGCTGCGGGCGATGCCGGGCGGCGACAAGCCCGTGGTCATCTACTGCGCCACCGAGAACGATCCCTCCGAGATCGCCCGCGCGCTGTCGGCGGGGGCGGACGACTACGTCCTGAAGCCCTTCGATCGGGAGACGCTGGGCAAAAAGCTCGCCGCGCCGCGCCCGGCCTGAGGTGCCGCGCCCGGCCTGAGGTGCCGCGCCAAGAGAACTCCACAGTTCCCCAGGCCGGCCTGCGTACTATCGGGCTGCGACGCGCTGCTCGGCGGAGGAAGGACGCGCTGCCAAGGTCACACCGGCGAGGATCAGCACGAAGCCCACGACGTGATAGAGCATCAGCCGCTCTCCGAGCAGAGAGGTCGCCAGGACGGCGGCAAAGAGCGGGATCGTGTGGAGGAAGGCGCCGGCCCGCGGCGCCCCGATGAGGTCTGTGCCACGGTTCCAGAGCATCAGGGCCAGCAGACTCGTGAACAGCGCCGCATAAAGAATGGCGCCGATGGTCGGCGGGTCGGGGATCAACCTGTCGCCCGCGGCATACTCCCAGGCCGCGAACGGCAGGTTGCCGAGGATGGAGATCGCCGCGAACGCAAACAGGAAGCTCATCGCGTGCACGGCCGGGCGCAGGCGCAGGCAGGCACAGTAGACGGCCCAAAGGACCATGTTCAGAAGGATGAGCAAATCTCCGGCATTGAAGGTGAGCGACAGCAGCTGCTGGGCGTCGAGCCGGCACACGATCGCCAGCACGCCGACCAGAGAGGCCCCCACGCCGAAGAGTTGGAGCGGAGCGAGCCCGTCGCGAAACAGGAGATAGCTCGCCGCCAGGATGAGGGCGGGGGACATCGAGCTCATCACCCCCATGTTCAGCACGGTCGTGTACTTGAGGGCCACGAACTGCAGGGCGCCGAAGGCCGCGCCGCCGACAAGCCCCAGAAACAACATGGCACCGAGCCTGGCCCGGAGCGCGGGCAGATCGCGCCGGACCTGAGGCCAGGCGACGCCGCAGACAACGGCCAGCACGACCACCCACCGCAGCATTGACAGCGTGATCGGCGGTGCGTGACCTGCGATCGCTCGCGCAACCACGTGGTTGCCGGCCCAGCAGGCCGCCGCCAGAGGTAGCAGGACGTAGGCTGCAGCCTGCGAACGGAAAAAAGTGCGCACGGGCAGGGGCTTTTCTCGGTCAGCTCGATGGGGAGCCACATTGCACAGGCCCTGCGCGACAACAAGGTCCGAGCCATGCGCGCGGGGCTCGCCTGCCCTGCCATGCTACTTGCAGATCATGCCAATGCCACGGTCGAAGTGGAAGTGATCGCGGTGCGCATCGTTATAGTCCGGGCTCAGCGCCACCCGGAAATAGCGGCATGCGCTCGAGTGGGCGGCGCGCAGGAAGCGAGCCTCGGGCCCGTCGCCGCGCCACCCGCCCTGCACGCTGATGACGCGTCCGTTGCCGAGTGTAAAGCCTCCAATGTCGACGGCATTGGCGCTGGCATGCTCGCTGCGCCGGTTCACCCACAGCTTGGCGCCGATGATGTTGCGGCAGGAGTAGGTGCCGTAGCTCTGCACCGCCGTCACGCGCTGACCCAAGATCTCCTGAGCGACCTCCTGTAGGTCGTGCGTCAGCCAGAGCGTCAGCGCCGTCGCCGCCTCGCAGGTCAGCCTGTCGAAGCCCGCGCGGACACCGCCTGCCGTCGACATGCGCACGGCGTTGATCCAGCCGCAGCCGTTCTTGAAGGGACTGTCGGCGATCGGCCGGGCGTCCGTGTGGGGCTGGACCATCACCCGCCGGCACAGATCGGGATCATGCCTGATCGCCGCCAGCCGCCAGTCCGCAAGCCAGGGGGCGCGGGCGAGGTTGATCGCCGGCAGCGGATTGAGGAACCACGGCACGACGCCCTGGCGGAAGGCGAAGGCAATGCCGCCGAGCACCAGCACGAGAAGGATCAGTTTGGGCAGGCGCGACCGACGCCGGTAGGAGGGGGCTGGGCTCACCTTCTGCATGCGCCACCTATAGAGAGCGCCGATCTCGCGGCCAAGCCGAGAGGGGGATGTGCCGCCTGCCATCCCAGGTGGAGATGCACGGCCTTCATTGCTTGGGGCGCGCGATGCCTCCCGCTCCTCAGAAGTCGGAAGCGATACCGCCCTTCTCCCAGTCCCCGTAACGGGTGGGATCGGGGCCGTCGCGCCCTCCGACTTCCTTCGGCGGAGGATTGGCGGCCCTGCGGGCGTCGGCCAGCCGTCGCCGCTCCTCAGCCTCCGCCAGCGCGCGCCTGGCCTCGGGCGTTAACTCTTTCTGCGGACTGTCATTTCCGGTCTCGTCGATGCCTACCATCGGCAACTCGCAATCGGGGTGGTGGGACTGGCTGTTTGCCTGCACCCATACCATATAATGGGCTCGCCGGCTGATCGGCGGCAACTTCGGGAGGACCATAGACACCATGCCCATGAACTTCGCCAGGACAGGGCTACTGCTCGCTGTGCTGACGGGAATTCTCGTAGCCATGGGCGGCTTGGTGGGCGGAACGACCGGCATGGCCATTGCCCTCGTGGTTGCCGCGGGCATGAACCTCTTCAGCCTCTGGCAGTCCGACAAGATCGTTCTGCGCATGTACGGCGCAGAGGAGGTCGATGCGCGCTCGGGTGGGGAGTACTACCGCATCGTGGCCGACCTGGTGCGGCGGGCGGAGCTGCCCATGCCGCGTGTTTACGTCATGCACAATCCCCAGCCCAACGCCTTTGCCACCGGCCGCAACCCGCAGAACGCCGCCGTGTGTGCCTCGACCGGGCTGCTGGAGATGCTCTCGGCCGAGGAGGTCGCGGGCGTCATGGCGCACGAGCTCGCCCACATCAAGAACCGCGACACGCTCACCATGGCGGTCGCCGCCACCATCGGTGGCGCCATCTCCATGCTCGCCCAGTACCTTCAGTTCGGCGCCCTGTTCGGGGGCAATCGCGAGAACAACAGCAGCATCGGCTGGATCGGCGCGCTTGTCGCCATGATCGTGGCGCCGCTGGCCGCCATGCTGGTGCAGATGGCCGTCAGCCGCTCGCGCGAATATCAGGCGGACAGGCTGGGCGCCATGATCTGCGGCGAGCCGATGTGGCTGGCCTCCGCGCTGAGCAAGATCGAGAGCTACGCGCACCAGATCCGCAACGAGCCGGCCGAGGCGGCGCCTGCTACCGCGCATCTGTTCATTATCAACCCGCTGACGGGCGAGGGGATGGACAGCCTGTTCTCGACCCACCCCAACACCTCCAACCGCATCGCCGAGCTGGAGAAACTCGCGGCCGAGATGGGCGCAGGGGGACGCGGCTCGCGCCTCGCGCGGTCACGGCCCGGCCCCTCATCCGGACCCTGGGGCGGCGGCGGCTCCTCTGCCGGCTCCGGCGGCCCCTGGGGCTGAGGCGTAGGCTTCGGCCCCTCACGCACGCGCGCCGCCTTCATGTCTGTGCACGGAGCCCCGCCTCGAAGCAGGGAAACGAGCGCGTCATTTGACCCGACAACGGCAACCGCCCGAAGTTCTCGGGGAAAGCACCATCCCGCCGGAATTTCACGTCAGCGAAACATCCGGGATCCATGGGAACGGTCGCAAACCGGGTCCCTGCGTGCCGGCTCTCGGGCTACCGCCCTCGGCCGGCATGACAGGTTGAGGTGCCGAACGACGCCGGCAGATCGGAATTGCTCCAGTCTAGGCAGAAGGCTCGGAGCCGAGTTCGCCGAATTGGCCGGCGCGCAGATCGCACATGACGAGCCCGCTTTGCGCATCGCCGTCGGCGAGGAAATTCACGTGCACCTCGTTGGCGCCGAGCTGCGCGCCACGCTGGCGCACGCGCGCCAGATTGAGCGTGGGCGCCTCGCTCTCGCCACGGCCGATGTGCAGCACGGTGCGCCGGCCGTCCTTGTCGCGGCGCACCAGAAGATAGAGTGCAGACGGCAACGGCGGACACTCGATCAGGCTGTAGACGTGGTGGACGTAGCGCTTCCCCGATGCGCCACGCCAAAAGTGCAGGCGGCCGGGCAGATCCTGCGGCAGGCCCAGGTCGGCCGGCGCCGGAGCCGCCGTGCGGCGACGTATTGGAGCAAGACTGACGATCTGAGCCGGCATGCTGCTGTTCTATCCTTCGGGGGACCATGCCCGAACCCGGTAACAGTGGACGGTTTGTTAGGTTCACTTTCAAGCTGAAATGTGACGAAGGGCGAGAATTTTCAAGGTATTCCGTCGTCAGGTTGCGTCGCGAAGCGGCGAAGGGAGAGCGCTTGGGCCATGCCGTGCGCCTCCAGGTGTACATGGGAAAATCCACTGTTCTCAGGACACTAACTGGTTACCCTCAATTGCATTTGGCGTAGCCGCAGTTGTCGCAGACGAGGCAACCTTCTTGCCGCCGCAGGGATTGCGCGCTGCAACGGGGGCAAATGCTCCTGCGACCGCCGGCCAGAGCTCCCTGAGGATGCTCGCCCACGGCCAGCGCCGACATTTCAGAGCGCGCCTCCGCTTCATCCGGCTTGCGCGGCGTGGCGAGGAAGCCCGTGCGGATCATATGCGTCTCGATGACGTCACCGATGGCGGCGAGAAGGCTCGGCACGTATCGCCCGGCCATCCACTGCCCGCCCTGGGGGTCGAACACGGCCTTCAGCTCCTCGACGACGAACGTCACATCGCCGCCGCGGCGGAAGATGGCGCTGATCATGCGTGTCAGGGCCACAGTCCAGGCATAGTGCTCGAGGTTCTTGGAATTGATGAAGACCTCGAAGGGACGGCGGCGAGCGGCCCCGCCGGGGCCTGGAGGGCCTTCGATGTCGTTGATGGTGATGTACATGGCGTGATCGCTGCCGGGCCAGCGCAGCTTGTAGGTGTAGCCCGCCAGTATGGGCTCGCGTTCGGCCGGCCTGGTCATGTAGACGACCTCGCCTTGCCGCTCCGGCAGGAGGCCGGGCAGCAGCGGGGCCTCGGGCGGCGGAGCCTCGGGAACGGGCTGAACCGGGGCGATAGCGGAGCGGGTGACCGCGGCCGCGGCCTTGTCGGAGGTGCGTCCGAGCACCGACCCGGTCACCGTGTTGGGCCGATAGGTGGTGCAGCCCTTGAGCCCCAGGGCATTGGCTTCGAGATAGATGTCCTTGAAGGCCTCGTAGCTGATATCGGCCGGGCAGTTGATCGTCTTGGAGATCGAGCTGTCGACGTGGCGCTGCAGGGCAGCCTGCATCTCCAGGTGCGCACGGGGCTCGAGTTCCTCGGTGGTCACGAACGCCGGCGTCAGCGGCACAGCGGTACCGAACTGACGGCGATAGAGGGCGTGGGCGTAATCCTCCACCGGCTCGGTGCGCGCCGACCCGTCGCGCTCGAGCACGCGCCGTTCGTAGAGGAAGTCGAACACCGGCTCGATGCCGGAAGAGACGTTGCCGGCCAACAGCGAAATAGTGCCCGTGGGCGCGACCGAGGTGACGAGCCCATTGCGCATGCCCTGGCGCGCGATGGCGGCGCGCACATCCTCGGGCAGGCGCTGCAGGCTGGGCGCCGCGAGAAAGCGATCGGCATCATAGAGGGGGAATGCGCCCTTCTCGCGCGCCAACTCCGCACTCGCGAAGTAGGCCGCCCTCTTGATCGACGCCATCCAGCCCTCGGCCAGCGCCACCGCCTTGGGGCTTCCATAGCGCACCCCGCACTGGATCAGCGCATCTGCAAGGCCCGTGACACCGAGGCCGATGCGCCGCTTGGACTTCGCCTCCTTCTTCTGCGCCGGCAGCGGATAGTTGGAGATGTCGATGACATCGTCGAGGAAGCGCACCGCGGTGCCCACGAGCGTCTCCAGCCGGCCGGCATCGACACCCGCATCCGCTGCGAACGGCCGCTCGACGAGGCTCGC
Source organism: Hyphomicrobiaceae bacterium (assembly GCA_050248715.1). Taxonomy (GTDB): domain Bacteria; phylum Pseudomonadota; class Alphaproteobacteria; order Rhizobiales; family Hyphomicrobiaceae; genus AWTP1-13. Next base: position 240,177 of record JBFWRV010000001.1, read on the forward strand.
GAGATTGATCGAGCCCAGCAGGCACGCCCCATGCGGAGGCAGGGGCTGCTCGCCGCAAGGGTTCGTGGCGCTGATCTCCTCGCAATAGGCGAGGTTGTTGGTGGCGTTGATGCGGTCGATGAAGACGACACCGGGCTCGGCATAGTCGTAGGTCGCACGCATCATGCGCTCCCAGAGCGCACGAGCGGAGATTGTCCGGTAGACCTTGCCGCCGAACACCAGGTCCCATGCCGCATCGTTGCGCACGGCGCGGATGAAGGCGTCCGTCACCAGTACGGAGAGATTGAAGTTGCGCAGGCGCGCCGGATCGGCCTTGGCGTCGATGAAGGCCTCGATGTCCGGATGATCGCACCTCAGCGTCGCCATCATGGCCCCCCGCCGCGCGCCCGCCGACATGATCGTCCGGCACATGGCGTCCCACACGTCCATGAAGCTCACCGGCCCCGACGCGTCCGCGCCGATGCTTTTGACCAGCGCGCCCTTGGGGCGCAGGGTGGAGAAGTCGTGGCCGATGCCGCCGCCCTGCTGCATGGTCAGCGCGGCTTCCTTGACGTTGTCGAAGATGGAGCCGAGGTCGTCCTCGATGCGGCCCATCACGAAGCAGTTGAAGAGCGTGACGTGGCGCCCCGTGCCGGCGCCGGCCAGGATGCGTCCGGCGGGCAGGAAGGCGAAACCGGCCATGGCCTCGGCGAAGCGCGTCGCCCAGCGCCCCCGCTGACGCTTCGGCTCCGCGGCGGCGGCAGCCCGCGCCACCCTTTCCCAGGTGTCCGCCAGCGTGCGGTCAACGGGGGCGCCGTCCGCCCCCTTGAGGCGGTACTTCATATCCCAGATCTGCTCGGAAATCCGGGGCCAGGGGATTGGGATTTCAGGCATATCGACGCCACGCGAAGGGATGTAAACCTGCCGCAAAGATAGAATCCGCAGGTTAAAGAGCCAGCCTACTCCAGCCCGAAAGTTCTATATTTGTTCCTAGCACGCCTCGACGCCGGAGACAAGGCTGCCGCTTGCCGAGGGGAACCATCGGCACGAGGAAGGACTTGGCGCGCCGGCCATCGCTTGAAGGCGTCACAGGCCGCTAGCATAGTGACGGCAGACAGGTCGAGCAGCGACGAGGCGCCTACAATGACACAGACCAACAACCGCTTTCTCGACGAACTGGCCAAGCTCATGACCGACGCGGCCGGGGCCGCGCAGGGCATGCGCAAGGATTTCGAAACCCTGGTGAAGTCGCAGGGCGAGCGCATCCTACGCGACATGGACGTGGTGCAGCGCGAGGAGTTCGAGGCGGTCAAGGAGATGGCCGCCAAGGCGCGCGAGGAGAACGAGCGGCTGGAGGCGCGCGTCGCCGCGCTCGAGACCGAAATCGCCGCGCTGAAACGGCCAGCCTGAGCAGTGGCCTCTCCACGGCGCACTTCGAAAGCTCGGACGGCGGCAGGATGCCGCGCGCACATGAGCTATCCACAAGGAGTCCGCACCTCGTCCCCAGATTTCTCCCTTTGGCGGCCACTCGCCGCCGCTCGGCCATTTTGGCCGTGGACAATAGGACCGTCGTCTTGCCACGCGCGGTCGGCTTGGATTACGTGGCCGACACTGTATGTGCGCGGTGCATCAAGGCCAACAAGAGCCGCCCCCCGATCCAACCTGGCGGCACAACAAGCAGAGGGACGGGATGGCGATCACGCAGATGAGTAGCCGCGCGAACAACCCAATCGATCTCGTCGAAGACCTTGCCACCCGTAACGACTGGCCGATGGAGAGGGCAACTCCAGACGAGCTGACGCTGACGGTGGCGGGCCAATGGACCGACTATCACGTCTCCCTCAACTGGCGCGATGACCTGGAGACGCTGCACATTGCCTGCGCCTTCGATGCCAAAGTGCCGGACAATCGTTTGCCCGAGGTCTACCGCCTTATTGCCCAGATCAACGAACAGCTTTGGCTCGGCCACTTCGATCTGTGGACGCACGAAGGCCTGGTCATGTTCCGCCAGGGTCTCATGCTCAACGGCACGCTCGCGACCCCGCGCCAGTGCGACGCCCTGCTCAAGGCCGCCTTCGAAGCCTGCGAACGCTACTATCAGGCGTTTCAATACGTGGTTTGGGCCGGCAAGGAGAGCCGCGAGGCGCTGGCCTCGACCATGTTCGAGACCGAAGGCCGGGCTTGAGCGTCCTGATCGGGCAGTCCGTTAGGTTCTCGCCGGGGCCACTGTTCGTCAGGCCACCATGCCGGCACATTGCGCGACGCGCCGAACCTCCGCCCAGCGGATCAATCGGGTCGAGCATTCTTGCACCGGACTACCAGGGCGGGGCTCGCCCAGGTTTGTTCCGACCATCCAATCGCATGCTCCGGCATCTTTGGATGGAGGTAGCGGAGGACCGCGCTGGAGACCTGAAACACCCCCACATGCATTCATGACATAATCGGACTAGTATGGGCTTGCATGATTGGAGACCATTGCCATGCCCCTCAGCATCCGCCAGGTCGGTCCGTGTTTCGTCGGCGAGGCCTCCGGCCTCGACCTCACCAAGCCGCTCTCACCCCAGGATATTGCGGCCATTCACGAGGGCATGGACAAGCACGCCGTCCTGATCTTCCATGATCAGGCCTTCACCGATGAGCAGCAGCTGGCCTTCACGCAAGGCCTCGGCAAAATCGAGCTGGCCATCGCCACCAGCCTGCGCCGGCCGGAGGAGAACCGTCTGCCCGAGACGTTCGCCGATATCTCCAACCTCGACAAGAACAACAGGCCGTTCGCGCGCGATGACCGCCGACGCCTGTATGCGATCGGCAACCGCCTCTGGCATTCCGACAGCTCTTTCAAGGCGATCCCTGCAAAGTACTCGCTGCTGCATGCGCGCTCGGTCACGTCGAAGGGCGGAAATACCGAGTTCGCCGACATGCGTGCCGCCTATGACGCGCTCGACCGGGAAACCAAGGAGCGGGTCGAGGGCCTCATCTGCGAGCACTCGCAACGATTCTCCCGCGCCAAGCTGGGCTTCACGGAATTCTCCGCCGACGAGTTGGAGCGCATGCGGCCGGTCCGCCAGCGGCTCGTGCGCACGCATCCCAGCACGGGGCGCAAGTCGCTCTATCTTTCCTCCCACGCGGGAACGATCCTCGGCTGGCCGGAACCGGAGGCCAAGGCATTCCTGATGGATCTGATGGAAGCCGCGACGCAGCGCGAGCTCGTCTATGCGCACAAGTGGCGGGTCGGCGATCTCGTCATGTGGGACAACCGCCAGACGATGCATCGCGCGCGCGAATTTCCGCACGACGAGGTGCGTGACATGCGGCGGACCACGCTGATGGGCGACGCACCGACGGTGGAGCAGCAGGCAGCCTAGAGCCGCGCCCCGACATCAGCGCGTCGGCGAATGGCGCTCATCGCCGGTCACGCGCCACACTGTGTTGCCCGTGTCGTCGGCAACGAGCAGGCCGCCGGTGCCGTCGATGGCGACGCCCACGGGCCGGCCGTATGCCTTGCCGCTGTCGTCGCCCTTGAGGAAGCCCGTCAGCACGTCGATGGGCGGGCCGGCCGGCCGGCCATCCTTGAAGGGCACGAACACCACCTTGTAGCCACTGAACTCGCTGCGGTTCCATGAGCCGTGCTGGCCAATAAACATGCCGTTGCGGAACGGGGCCGGTAGCTCCGTGCCGCCGTAGTAGGCAAGCCCGAGCGACGCAGTGTGGCCTCCCAGCGCATAGTCAGGCGTGATGGCGGTCGCGACCAGGTCCGGACGCTGCGGTCGCACTCGCGTGTCGACGGTCTTGCCCCAGTAGCTGTAGGGCCAGCCGTAGAAGCCACCCTCCTTGACGGAGGTGAGATAGTCGGGTGGCACATCGTCGCCAAGCTCATCGCGCTCGTTCACCACGGTCCAAAGCGCCCCCGTGCTTGGCTCAAAGGCCATGCCGTTGGCATTGCGCAGGCCGGAGGCGAACACGCGCGATTGGCCGGTCGCAAGGTCGAGCTCGAGGATGGTGGCTCGGCCTATTTCGATCGCCAGACCCTTCTCGGCGATATTGCTGCCCGATCCCACCGTCACGAACAGTTTCGAGCCGTCCGGGCTGGCAAGCAGCGCTCGCGTCCAGTGGTGACCGACGGGCAAACCGAGCAGCTTCGTACCCTTGCCGGCGATGCGCGTCTCTCCGGCACGATAGGGGAAACGCATCACGCTGTCGGTGTTGGCGACGTAGAAATCGTCGCCGATCAGCGCCATGCCGAAGGGCTGGCGCAATCCCTCGAGGAACACGAGCTGCTGATCGGCGATCCCGTCGCCGTTCGTGTCGCGCAGCAAGGAGATGCGGTTGGCATTCTCCACCACGGCGCCGGTGCGGCGCTGCACCCAGTTCTCCACGATCGCTCGCGGCGACCAGGAGGGGGCGGGCTCGGTTGCGGCCTCGGCAACGAGCACGTCGCCGTTCGGCAGGACCTGCAGCCAGCGCGGATGCTTCAGCCCCTGAGCGAACGCGACGACCTTCAACCCAGTGGCTGCCTTGGGCGCCTGGCCTTTCGTCCAGGTCTCGCTGGCGACGGACCAGTTGACCGTGGGCAGCCAGCCCACTTTCGCCTCGGGAATCCGGGGCTTGGGCCCATAGCCGAGCGGCATCTGCTCGGGGGGCGGATCGGCAGCGTTGCTTGGCAAGGACGGCATCGCAACTGACAGGATGAGAACCGGAGCCAGGGCAAGTCCGACGCCGGTGGCACACCTCATAAGATACTCCGCTTTCGCAAAGGGGAACGCCATCCCGCAAGGCGATGTTCCGGCGACACCACCCAAATTCACGGGGCATCATCACAGCCGCCGTGGCGCTGGATCTCGCGCCGTGCCACTTGCTCGGCTCACCATCCGAGCGCGTAGGTCGACCGGCGCGGGTCGGCACCCGCATGGTGCAGGCCGGTTGCCGGATCGCTGTCGATCATGCAGATGGCGCCGGCCTTCCAGGTCCAATCGGGCCACCACTGCACGTCGTGGCCGACGCTCGCGAGCCGGTCGGCAAGCTCCTGCGGCAGCCGCGCTTCCAGCACCAGCCGTCCCGGAAGCATGCTGTGCGGCTCAAAACTGTCGGGGAAGCTGTAGGTGGCAAAGCGCGGCGCCTCAACGGCGGCCTGCGGGTCCATGCCGAACACGATGCGGTTGAGCAACGTCTGCAGCATCGCCTGCGCCTGCACGTCGCCGCCGGGCGTGCCGAAGGGAATGGCGCGCCCGTCGGCGCCCAGCGCCAACGCAGGGCTCGGCGTCAGGCGAGGGCGCTTGCCCGGCGCAACGGAAGCCGGCGTCGACAGGTCTCCCCAGGACTGCGAGCCGCGCGAGGAGGGGCACAGCCCTGTGCCAGGGATCACCGGCGTGCTGCTCGAGACGTCGCTCGGTGTCGCCGAGAAGACGTTGCCGTGGCAATCGACGACGCACACGTAGGACGTATCAAGCTGCGGCTGCGGAGACGTGGCAATGGGAGCGGACGTGGCTGCCATTCCCGATCTCCCGAGCCCTCCCGGCGGCAGCTCCCGCCAGGCCGCATCGCTGCGGATGAGGCCCACCCGCTCCGCCGCATAGCTGCGCGAGAGCAGCCGATCGAGCGGCACTTCGACGAAACGGGGATCGCCGTAGTAGGCGTGACGGTCGGCGAAGGCGAGCTTCATGATCTCCGTCAGGCCGTGCACGTAGTCGAAGGAGTTGTGCGGGTGCTTGTGGCAAGTCGTCGCCTCGACAAGGCGCAGCATCTGGCCGAGCACCGGTCCCTGGCACCAGGGGCCGCAGGTGTGGACGGAGAATTCGCCGAAGGAGATGGCGACGGACGGCTCGATGCCGGAGCGAAATTCCGCCATGTCGTCCATGCGCAGGAGGCCGCCATTGGCCTCGTGGTAGGCAACGATCGTGCGCGCGATGTCACCCGTGTAGAACGCGGCGCGGGCCGCCTCCAGACCGGCCTCGCGGCCCTTGCCGGTCGCCGCTTTCTCCTGGTCGATCATGTATTGCAGCGTTCGGGCGAGATCGCTCTGCACAAACAGCTCGCCGACCTTTGGGGGCCGCCCGTCCGGCAGATAGATGGCCCGGTTCGATGGCCACTCCTCGTAGCCCTTGCGATGCGTGGTGATGGTCTCGCAAAGCAGAGGGTGTGCGGCGAAGCCGTCCCTGGCGAAACGGACCGAGGCGGCCGCCACCTCGCCGAAGCTCATCGTGCCCCAGCGCTGCAGCGCCTGGATCCAGGCGTCGGGCGCGGCAGGCACGACTGTGCGCAGCAGTCCGCGCGGAATCTTGCCACCGTGATGCCTGGCGAAGTAGTCGGGCGTCACCAGCCTCGGCCACACGCCAAGGCCGCTCACTGTGAAAACCCTGCGGCTCTCGGCGTGATAGAGGATGATCGGCGCTACGCCGGCGACGTTGACGAGATCGCTCTGCAGCACGCCGAGCGCGATGCCGGCGGCGACGCCAGCGTCGATGGCATTGCCGCCAGCCTCCAGCACCGCGAAGCCCGCGTGCGCCGCCAGATAGTGGCCGGCCGATACGACGTGTCGGCGCGCCGAGATCACGGGCCGATAGGTGGAGATGCCGCTTGTCTGCTGGGGCCTTGGAGGTGCCTTGCTCATGGCGTCGCCTCGACGTGATGCCGGTTGCGCTGGTCGGTGGAGGCGGGATGGTGAAGCCGGCAGCGCACTCCGTCAATTGCCGGGAAGATCGTGCACGTTGCGGCCGACGGCGACAGCCCGTGAGCCGGGACAGGGCCAGCGGCAGCCGGCCGTCTTGCCGCCCTTTGCCCCGGATATTTCGCTGACGCGAAATTCCGGGACATCGGATATCTGGGCGCGTGCGACCGGCCGTCAGGCGCCCTCCATCAGTCCCCGGATGTAGCCAATGGCGCGGGCAGCGCAGGCGGGGCCGTCGGGCTCGTAGATGAAGGGCTCGATGCCTGCGACGCCGGCGTAGGCACCCACCTTCAATTCCCGCAGGATCGGCGCAAACGGCAGCTCACCCTCGCCGGGACCGCGGCGGTTGGGATCATTGAAGTGCACGTGGCCGATGAGCCCTGTCGGCAGCCATCGCGCCAGAAGCTCGGGGATGGATTGTGCCTCGGCACGGGCAGCGGCGGCGCAATCGACCATCGTCTTCAGCGCCGGGCTGTCGACCGCGCGCACGATCTGGGCGGCCTCGTCCACGGTATGCACGAAGTTGTTGTCCGGTGGCGCCAGAGGCTCGATGCAGTAGGTGACGCCGGCCTTGTCCGCGGCCTCTGCAACGGCAGCGAAGCACTCCGCGCCCCATTTGCGCCCCTCGGCCTCCTTGCCCGGGTCCAGCCGACGCTGCGCCGGTGAGCCGTGGACCAAATAGCGCCCGCCCAGATCCGCCGCAAGGTCGCACAACCGGCGCATGACATCGACGGTGCGAGCGCGCTGCCCAGGGTCCGCCGACGTGATCGAAAGCGCCTTCGGCGCAATCATCAGGTAGTGCAGCCCCGTGATGGCGATGCCGGCAGCGGCAGCCGCGCCGCGGATTTCCGCCCGCCGGCTCCCCGACAGCAGGTGCGGCTCCTCGGAGAGCGTGAAGGGTGCAATCTCCAGGCCGTCGTAGCCCACCTTGGCCGCAAACTCGCACTGCTCCTCGAAGGGCAGTTCGCGGATCACCTCGTTGCAGAGCGATAGGAGCACGGCGGAATTAGCTCATAAAGCCGAGGATCGCAGCCGCTACCTCGTCGGGTTTGTCGAGTTCGGCCAGATGCCCCGCCCCGGCAATGATTTTCGTCTCGGTCGCCGCCTTCATCGCTTTCGCGATGGTGCCAGCGTAGCTCCTGGGCATCAGGCGGTCCTTCTCGCCCCAGAGCAGCAAGGTCGGCGCCTTGATGCAGGGCAGACGGCGCTCAAGCTTCGTGTTGCCAAGCGGCCAGAAGACGCGCGCGGCGGCCTCGTTCGCGCGCGTCTGCTCGATCGGCCACTCGACGGAGTTGGCACCGGCCGGCATGGCCTTGAGCTTCCTGTACGTGTCGGGATCGGCCGTCATGAGGCCCGGGATGTCCTCCTGCTTCTGTGCCCAGGGATCAGTCGCCGGGTCCTTCTCGTCGAACAGGCCGAACGGCGCGATCAGCGCGAGGCGCTTGACCTTCTCCGGCCAGATCGCCGCCACCTCCGCGGCGAACGAGCCGCCGACCGAGCTGCCGACGAGATCGGCGCCGGCAAGGCCCGATTTGTCGATCGCATCGCGCACGGCCAGCACCCAGTCGAGGTGCGTGTCGAGCACGGAATGCCCGCGATCGCCCCCGGGAAAGCCCGGCAGCGATGGCACGATCACCGTGCGCGCCTCCGCCAGCCTGTCGAGGAACGGCACCCAGCGCGGCAAGCCTCCGTAGCCCGCGAGGAAGCCGAGCTTCGGTCCCTTGCCCTTGCGCCACACACGCGTGGCAAATCCATTGATGTCGACGGTTGACGTCTCGGGCTCGCTCACGCTGCCGTCTCCGTTGCTGCGAGAATGCTGGCCGCGCCCGATGTCACTCAGCGGCAGTTGCCGGCATGAACGCGGGCAGGCTGGCGCGCTGTCGCTTCTCCATGGGCTTGGGCCACCAGCGGTTCTCCCACTCCGCGAACACCGGCCGGAGCTTCGGCATCACCTTCTCGGCAAACAGCCGCGTATTGTACTTGGTGGTCTCGCTCGAGAGGTTGCCGAACTGCATCAGCAGCATGAGCTGGCCGATGTTGAGCGTGGTGGCGAGCTCGCGCAGCTGCTCCACAACGTCGTCAGGCGAGCCGACGATGACGTAGCCGTTCTCGACGATGCTCTTCATGTCGCGGGCGAGCGACTGCATCTTTGTCGCGGAAGAGGCGTTGGTGGACGGCCCGCCGGCCGCCTTGCCCTCCGCCGCCATCTTGACTTGGCTCTCGATGCCGACGCGCTGGGTCGCTTCCGTGACGTAGCCGGGCGGCCCGGCGAAGCGCGCATCGACGTGCAGGCAGCGGCCGTAGAAGTATTCCGCGGGCTCGGTGTAGAGGTCGTAGGCCTGCTGCCGGCTCTCGGCGACGCCGACAACCTGGGCGAAGCCCGCACGATACGGATTGCGGTCCTTGCCGAGCCGGCTCATCTCCTCCCAGAAACCCTTCATGACGTTCTGCGCCATCTTGTAGCCGTAGTAGGAGAGATAGCAGAACACGTAGTCCATCTCGGCCGCCCAGCGCCACGTCTCCACCGAGCCGGCGCCGGGAATCCAGATCGGCGGATGCGGCTGCTGGATCGGCCGCGGCCAGATGTTCACGTAGCGCTGCTGATTGTAGCGGCCGTTGAAGGCGAAGGTGTCCTTCTCGGTCCAGGCGCGCAGCACGAGGTCGTGCGCCTCGTAGTAGCGGTCGCGTAGGTGGCTCGGGTTAGTGCCGTAGGCATACGTGGTGTCCATCGGCGTGCCGACGGGGAAGCCGGCGATCAGCCGCCCGCCCGAGATGCAGTCGATCATGGCGAACTCTTCCGCCACGCGCGTTGGCGGATTGTAGAGCGCCAGGCTGTTGCCGAGCACGCAGATCGCAGTGTCCGTCGTGCGTCGCGACAATGCGGACGCGATCAGGTTCGGCGAGGGCATGAGCCCGTAGCCGTTGGAGTGGTGCTCGTTGCAGCAGATGGCATCGAAGCCGCACTCGGCCGCGTACTCGAGCTCGTCGAGGAACTCGTTGTACATCAAGTGCGCGCGCTTGGGATCGAACAGCGAGGAGTGGATGTCCACCCAGACGGAGGGGTGCTTCTCCTTGAAGTCGTCCGGAAGCTCCTTGTAGGGCATCAGGTGAAACCACAGGAACTTCATGGGGCGTTCTCCCGTTGCGGCCTGTCTTGCGCGGCGTTGTTTTCTCCTCCACGGAGTAGGCGCCATAACGTAGGTTGGGTCAAGCGAAGCGCAGACCCAACATGTGCTGGTGCATTCGTCTTGCGTTGGGTCGTCGCTACCGCCACCCAGAAAACACCACCGCAGCGAAAACGTGGAAAGCGAAGCTGCTCGGATGCCATGGCGCCTGCGCTCCCGGCGCCATCGGTTCCCGCCTCCGCAGGAATGACGCTCGTGGGAATGGATGCGCTCGCAACTGACGTCATTCCTGCGGAGGCGGGAACCCAGCGCACCTTGCAGCCCGTTGGTGGCCTGTGGCGGAGCGTTCATGGCCACAAGTGCATGCGCTGCGTCGACTGCGCGGGGCCGGCTCGCGCGTCTTGACGCCTTACGCCCTTCGCTTGAACGCCGGCATCACCTCCTTGGCGAAGCGCTCGAGCTGTTCCAGCGCCAGCTTCTCCGGCACGCCGACCGACAGGCTCACCGAGATGCGGTCGAGTGCGGGGTATTTCCGCTCCAGTGCCTTGAGGTGGTCGATCAGGTCGTCGGCGTTGCCGGTGAGGAAGCCACCGGCCTTCACGGCGTCCTCGATGCGTGGCAGCTTGGCGGTCGGCGCGCGCTTGGGATCGCGCATGATCTCGATCTGCTCTTCGGTTATGGCGCGCACGAGCCGCAGCTCGCCGAACATCTTCATGTTCTCTTCATAGTACTTGGCTGCCTCCTTGATGCCCTTCTCGCGGCTGTCGGCCATGAAGAAGTGGAAACCGAAGCACAGCCGCTCGCCGAGCTCGATGTGCTTGCCGAGCTTGGCATGCGCGGCCTGCCAGTCGAGCACCACCTTGTGCATCGCGCCGCCCTCGGCCGAGCCGCCGCCCACCATGCCCTGGATGCCGTGCTTGGCCATGAACTCCAGCGCCCGCATCGAGCCGCCCTGGATCGGCTGCCAGCATTCCACCGGCAGGTTGACCGGCCGCGGCACCAGCGTGAGATCTTGCAGCGTATAGCCGCGATAGGGAATCTCGGGTGGCAGCGTGTAGTACTTGCCCTTGTGCGAAAAGGACTCCTGGTTGAAGGCTTTGAAGATGATGTCGGTCTGCTCCTCGTAGAGCTCGCGGTTGGCCTCCTGGTCGCGCAACGGCGCGCCGAAGGTCTCCACCTCGCGCGTGTGGTAGCCGCGGCCGAGCCCGAACACGACGCGGCCGCCCGTGAGGAAATCGGCAACCGCATAGTCCTCCGCCAGGCGCAGGGGGTGCCACATCGGCGCGATATTGAAGCCGCAACCGATCTTGATGTTCTTGGTGCGGTGGGCGAGATGCACCGCCATCATGAGGTTGTTGGGGATGCACTCGGTGCCTTCGCGCTGGAAGTGATGCTCCGCCATCCAGAAACAGTTGTAGCCCATGCGGTCCATCAGCTTGGCCATGTTCTCGGCCTTGCTCAGCGCCGTCACAAGATGTGCGTTGTCGTAGCGCCGCTCGTTGATGGGCGTGCCGCCGTAGCCGACGTTGTCGAGATCGGTATGCCCGGCAAAGAGGCTGTCGAACTTGGTGATCATCACGGCTCTCCCAGTGGGGTGCAAAAGCGAAGCGCATTGCACCGGGGCACGCGTAGATCGGCGCAATGCGGCTTCGCCTTTTGCGCCCTATGCCAGCCTATTCCGCCGCCGCGGCCACGCTCCCCTCGATCGCCTCGCGGATGCCGGCAACGATGCGCTTGCGGTCCGGGAAGACATGGTCCTCCAGCACCGGACTGTAGGGGATCGGCACGTTCAGCGCGCACACGCGCTTCACGGGTGCCTTGAGTTTGGCGAATGTTGCGGGGTCCTCGGTCACGATGGCGGCCACCTCCGCAGAGAAGCCGGCCGTCGGCCCCGCCTCGTCGGCAATCACGAGCCGCCCCGTCTTGCGCACGGAGGTGCGGATTGCCGCGCTATCGAGGGGCACAAGGGTTCTCGGATCGACCACCTCGACCGAGATGCCGGACTTGGCGAGTTCCTCGGCGGCGGCCAGGGCCTCGTGTACCAACCAGGCGACGGCGACCACCGTCACATCGCTGCCCTGACGCTTGATGTCGGCAACGCCGAGCGGGATCGTGTAGTCGCCATCGGGCACCGGGCCCTTCGTCGTGAGCAGTCGGTTCGACTCGAAGGAGATGACGGGGTTGTTGTCGCGGATCGCGGTCTTGAGCAGGCCCTTCAGGTCGGCCGGCGTCGAGGGCAGGAACATCTTCAGCCCCGACAGATTCATGAACATGGAGTACGGACACTGGCAGTGCTGCGCCGCCAGCCGGGTGCCCCCGCCGACGTTGGCGCGGTAGAGGATCGGAAAGGTCCGCTGCCCGCCGAACATGTAATGGATCTTGGCTGCCTGGTTGACGATCTGGTCCATGGCAACGAACGAGAACGTCACCTGCCGCCAATCCATGATCGGCCGGTAGCCCGAGCCCGCCGCGCCGATGGCGATGCCGGTCAGCGCGCCTTCCGCGATGGGGGTGGCCTTCACCCGCTTGTCGCCGAACTCTTTCATGAGGGGGACGGCGGGATCGGTCGACATGTAGAAGATGCGGGGGTCGCGGCGCATCTCCTCGGCGACGGCCTCGAGGCCCGCCTGGGCATAGGTCAGCTCGCGCATGGCATCCTCCCTCAGGCCGCGTACATGTCTTCGAGCGCCTGCTCGGGCGCCGGGAACGGGCTCGCCTCCGCGAAGGCTACCGCGGACTCGATCGTGGCGGTGACTTCTCGGCCCATCGCCTGCCAGTCGACGTCGGTCATGGCGCCCTGGTCCTTGAGCTGTCCCAGCAGCCGGGCGATCGGATCTTTCTTCTTCCAGTCCGCGATCTCCCCCTCGGTACGGAAGTCAGGCTGGCCGATGCGTTCGGTATGCGCCCTCCAGCGATAAGTCTTGCACTCGATCAGCGTCGGCCCCTCGCCCGCCCTGGCGCGGGCGACGGCGCGGGCGGCCGCCTGATAGACGGCAAAGATGTCGTTGCCGTCGACGACGACGCCGGGGATGCCGTAGCCGGCAGCGCGGCCGGCCACATCCGGCATCGCGTGCGTGTCCGCCGCCGCGGTCTGCGCCGCGTACATGTTGTTCTCGCACACGTAGACCATGGGCAGCTTCCAGGCCGCGGCGATGTTGAGGCATTCGTGGAACGGCCCGGCGTTGGAGGCACCGTCGCCGAAGAAGGAGATGGCGACACGGCCTTTGCCATCCATCTGCGCGGCAAGCCCCGCCCCCGTCACGATCGAGATGCCGCCCGCGACGATGCCGTTGGCGCCCAGCATGCCGATACCGAAGTCGGCGATGTGCATGGAGCCGCCCTTGCCCTTGCAGTAGCCGGTCTGGCGGCCGTACAGCTCGGCCATCATGCGCTTGAGGTCGGCGCCCTTGGCGATGCAGTGGCCGTGGCCGCGATGCGTGGAGATGATCTGGTCGCCGGCCTCGAGCGCCCCGCACACGCCGACCGCCACAGCCTCCTCGCCGATATAGCAGTGCACAACGCCGTAGATCTTGCCCGCATGGTAGTCGCTCGACGCCCGCTCCTCGAAGGTGCGGATGGTGAGCATCTGGCGCAGCATTTCGCGCTGCTTGTCGGGCGACAGGTTCATGAGTGCTCCCTCCGAGGAGATCAGGCTTTTCGGCATCGTGAGCGAGCATTCCGCGGTTTGCAACACCGATCGTGCCGGAGCGGCGGGACTGCCGGTTATTGACGCCGCTGTGAATTCGGCGTTGCCTCTCCGCCCGGCTAGCTTTTCGGACCCTTTGCTTTGGGCAGTGCAACATGACCTGGTCGATCATCGCCCGCGACGCGCACCGCGGGCGCATCGGCATAGCTGTCGCGACCCGCTTCTTCGCGGTCGGCGCGGTCGTCCCCCACATCGAGGCGGATGCCGGCGCAATCGCCACTCAGGCCTTCATCAATCCCCACTACGGCTCGCGGGGGTTGGAGCTGCTGCGTGACGGGCAGAGCGCCCAGGCGACGATCGACGAACTGACGCGCGGCGACGAGGGGCGCCGCAACCGGCAGCTTCACGTGATGGATCGAGCGGGTCGGTTTGCGGCCTATACGGGCGCCGATTGCGTGGCCTGGTGCGGCCACGAGACGCGCGAGACGTTCTCTGTCGCCGGCAACATGCTGGCCGGCTCCGCCGTGCTTGCCGAGACGATCCGTGCCTACGAGGCACAGGCCGCGCTGCCGTTCGGGCGGCGCCTGCTGGCGGCCATGCGGGCCGGCGAGGCTGCGGGCGGCGACAAGCGCGGCAAGCAGTCCGCGGCCCTGCTGATCCATGACAGCGAGTCCTATCCGCTGTACGACCTGCGGGTGGACGACCACGCTGATCCCCTGGGCGAGCTTGCGCGGCTGGAAGGGGTCGCGCGGGAACGTTGGGTGCACTTTCGGCGCCAGATGCCGAGCCGGGCCCGCCCCTCGGGGCTTACCGACCGGTCCGGGCTCGAGGAGCTGATCGCGCGCTCGATCGCGGAGGACTATGAGTGAGCCCTGGGCCGCTGCTCACCGTTGCGGATCTGCGCGTCGTCTTCGAGGGAGATCGCGGCATCCTCACCGAGGCCGTCAGCGGCGTCAGCTTCTCCGTTCTGCCCGGCCGCACGCTCGGGATTGTCGGCGAATCCGGTTGCGGCAAGAGCGTCACCGCGCTGTCGATCATGCGTCTGCTTCCGCGAGCGGGGACGCGCATGTCGGGCTCCGTCGTGTTCGAAGGGCGCGAGCTCACGGCGCTGCCCGAGCGGCAGATGCAGGACCTGCGCGGCAACCGGCTGGCCATGATCTTCCAGGAGCCCATGACGTCGCTCAACCCGAGCTTCACCGTTGGCGACCAGATCGGCGAGGCGCTGATGCGCCACCGCGCGCTCCCGGCCAAGGCTGCCCGCTCGGCCGCCATCGAGATGCTGGAGCGCGTCAGGATCCCCTCGCCCCGGGAGCGGATCGACGAATACCCGCACAAGCTCTCCGGCGGCATGCGTCAGCGCGTGATGATCGCCATGGCGCTCGTCTGCGCCCCCGCCCTGCTGATCGCGGACGAACCCACCACGGCGCTCGACGTGACGATCCAGGCCCAGATCCTGGACCTGCTGGCCCGGCTGCGCCAGGAGACCGGATCGGCCATCATCCTGATCACCCACGATCTCGGCGTGGTCGCGGAAACCTGCGACGACGTGGCGGTGATGTATGCGGGGCAGATCGTCGAGCGCGCTCCTGCAGCGCGCGTGTTCTCCGCGCCGCAGCATCCCTATACCGTGGGCCTGTTGGGGTCCGTTCCCCTGATCAGCACGCGGCGCGAGCGTCTCGCAACGATCGCCGGCAGCGTGCCGAGCCTCGCCGCCGCGTTCGCCGGCTGCCGCTTCTCGGGCCGCTGTCCGTTTGCGGACGCGCGCTGCCGCAGCGAGCCGCCGCCGTTCGCGGACGTCGGCGCCGGCCACCTCTCCCGCTGCTGGAAGGCACCCCTGGAGGCCCTGGTGGCATGAGCGCACCGCTGCTTGCCCTGGAGAACGTGACGAAGCATTTCGTGCTGCGCCGATCGCTCGTCGGGACGCCGACCGCCGTGGTGCGCGCGGTCGATGGCGTGTCTCTCGCCGTCGCGGCCGGGGAGACGCTGGCGCTGGTCGGTGAATCCGGTTGCGGCAAGTCGACGGTCGGCCGGCTCGCCCTGCGCCTGATCGAGCCGACGTCCGGCACGGTGCGCTTCGACGGCCGCGATCTGGCTTCGCTGTCGGGTGCCGAGCTGCGCCGCGCTCGCGCCAAGGCGCAGCTCATTTTCCAGGACCCCTACGGTTCGCTCAATCCGCGCATGACGGTCGGCGAGATGCTGGCCGAGCCGCTGCTGCTGCACACCAACCTCTCGTCCGCCAGCCGGCGCGAGCGCGTGCAGGAGCTGCTCGGTGTCGTCGGCCTCAAGAACGAACACGCGCAGCGCTACCCGCACGAGTTCTCGGGCGGCCAGCGCCAGCGCATCGCCATCGCCCGCGCGCTGGCCGCCGAGCCCAAGCTCATCGTCTGCGACGAGCCTGTTTCGGCCCTCGACGTCTCTATCCGCAGCCAGATCCTCAACCTTCTGAGCGACCTGCAGCAGCGTCTCGGCCTTGCTTACGTGTTCATCAGCCACGACCTGGCCGTGGTCAAGCACATCGCCACACGTGTGGCAGTGATGTACCTCGGTCGCATCGTAGAAAGCGCCGCCGGCGCCGCAATCTTCGCGGAGCCACGTCACCCCTACACGCAAGCGCTCCTCTCGGCCGTCCCGGTGCTGTTCCCCGGCGAGCGGCAGCGCCGCATTCTGCCGGGCGATCCGCCCAGCCCTGTGGACCCGCCGCCCGGCTGCCATCTGCATCCGCGCTGCCCGCATGCCCAGGATGTTTGCAGCCGCTCACGTCCCGAGCTGGCCGCTGGCGAGCCCCACGCAACGGCTTGCCATCTGTGGCCCGCCATAGTTTCCTCCTTACCGCCTGCCTCCGCCGCCGCATCGGAATTTTCGCCCGGTCTCCAGCGTCTGTTCAGGGCGTTCGATGCCGGCATTGGGACGGGCATCGAGAACTGAAGCGCGCCATGACGCACAAGCTCGGGAGTGATCTCATGAAGCGGATAGGCCTCGCCGGATTGGCGGCTGTCGTCTTGTTGTCGGGCTCGGCGGCAGCGCTGGCGCAGAGCACGCTGCGGATCGGCCTGGCCGAGGATCCCGACGTGCTCGATCCGACGCTGGCACGCACCTACGTCGGCCGCATCGTGTTCGCGGCGATCTGCGACAAGCTGTTCGACATCGACGACAAGCTCAACATCGTGCCCCAGCTGGCGCTGTCGCACGAGACGTCCAGGGATGGCAAAACCGTCACCATCAAGTTGCGTCCAGGCGTCAGGTTCCATGACGGCGAGGCCATGGACGGGGAGGCCGTGAAGGCCAGCCTCGAGCGGCACATGAATTTTCAAGGCTCCTTCCGCAAGCCTGAACTCGCCGCCGTGGAACGGGTGGAGGTCGCCGATGCCGCCACCGTGCGGCTGCACCTGAAAAGCCCGTTCTCGCCCTTGATCGCCCAGCTCGCCGACCGCGCCGGCATGATCATGAGCCGCAAGGCGATGGCGGAGGCCGGCGACAAGTTCGGCCTGAAGCCGGTCTGCGCCGGCCCCTTCAAGTTCGTGGAGCGAGTGCAGCAGGATCGCATCGTCGTCGAGAAGTTTCCCCAGTACTGGAATGCGACCAACGTGCATATCGACCGTGTCGTGTTCCGGCCGATCGTGGAGTCCACCGTCCGCCTCGCCAACCTCAAATCGGGCAGCCTCGATCTGATCGAGCGCGCGCTCGCCACCGACCTCACGGAGATCAAGGCCGATCCCAGGCTCAAACTCGCCACCCAGATCGAGATCGGCTACCAGGGCCTCACGCTCAA
The DNA here is from genome assembly GCA_050248715.1 of Hyphomicrobiaceae bacterium. Taxonomy (GTDB): domain Bacteria; phylum Pseudomonadota; class Alphaproteobacteria; order Rhizobiales; family Hyphomicrobiaceae; genus AWTP1-13. Next base: position 257,360 of record JBFWRV010000001.1, read on the forward strand.
CCTTGCCAACGGTGACGCCGGCAAGAACGGCCCGTTCGGCAAGGACCCGCGCGTGCGCCTGGCACTCGATGCCGCGATCGACCGCAAGGCCCTTTCCGACGTCGTCTTCAATGGCGAGGTCCTGCCCGGCAACCAATGGGTCAGCCCCAAGAGCTCCTACTACCAGGCACAGTTCCCCGTGCCAGGGCGCGACGTTGCCAAGGCTAAGAAGCTGCTGGCGGACGCCGGCGTGACGACACCCGTCGCTGTGGACTTCATGGTGCCGAACAACCCCGAGAGCCGGCAGGTGGCCGAGGTGATCCAGGCCATGGCGGCAGAGGCAGGTTTCGACATGAAGATCCGCGTCACCGAATTCGCCACGTCGCTCAAGGAGGCCGAGCAGGGGCGGTTTCACGCCTTCTTCATCGGCTGGTCCGGTCGTGTCGACCCCGACGGCAACAGCTACATCTTCCACAAGTGCAACGCTCCCCAGAACAACGGGCTCTTCTGCAGCAAGGACGTCGACCAGTGGCTCGACGATGCGCGCAAGGTCGACAAGCCCGACGAGCGCAAGGCGATCTACGCCAAGATTGCGGACAAGTACCTGAAGGAGGGCTCGATCCTCTACCTCTACCACCGCCTCGTGATCATCGCCCACACCGCGAAGCTCGAGGGCTACGCCCAACTCCCCGACGGTTTGGTGCGCGTCGTCGGCGTGAAGCTGAAACCGTGAAGGGGCCAAGCCCCACCTCGATGGCCGCCACTTACCGTTGATGCAAAGGGTCTGACCCAGTCCACACGGACCGCTAGATGATCCTGTTCCTCGGCAAGCGCCTGCTGCAGCTGATTCCGACCCTGTTCATCGTGTCGGTGATCATCTTCGGCCTGCAGCAGCTGCTGCCGGGCGATCCGGCGCTGGCGATGGCCGGCGAGGAGCGCGATCCCGCCGTGCTCGAACAGATCCGCCGGCAATACAGGCTCGATCAGCCCCTGCACGTCCAGTACCTCTACTGGGTCGGCGGAGTGCTCTCCGGCAATCTGGGCGAGTCGATGCGGCTGAAGGAACCCGTGCTCACGCTCATCGCGCAGAAGTTTCCCGTCACCCTGCAGCTGGCCCTGATGGCGATCGTCATCTCGCTCACAATCGGCGTGACAGCGGGTGTGATCTCCGCCGTCAAGAAAAATACGGCCATCGACTACGCCGTCAACGTGGTGGCACTCTGGGGCATCTCGACCCCCAATTTCTGGCTCGGCATCCTGCTCATCTTCCTGTTCTCCGTGCATCTGGGCTGGCTGCCGGCTTCAGGTTACGTCGGCCCGTTCGAGGATTTCTGGCTGTCGCTGCAGACGACCATCCTGCCGGCTTTCGTGCTCGGCAACTCGTTCGCCGCCGTCCTGATGCGGCATACGCGGAGCGCCATGCTGCAAGCCATGAGCAGCGACTACGTGCGCACCGCGCGTGCCAAAGGGCTCGCCGAGCGCGTCGTCGTCCTCAAGCACGCAATGCGCAACGCGCTGACGCCGGTCGTGACGCTTGGCGCCCTCGAGCTCGGGACCTTGCTCTCGGGCGCCGTGCTGACCGAGCAGGTGTTCTCGATCCCGGGCTTCGGCAAGCTGATCGTGGATAGCGTCTTCAACCGCGACTATGCGGTGGTGCAGGGCGTCACGCTCGTGACCGCCACGACCTACATCCTCCTGAACCTGCTCGCCGACATCGCCTACGTGCTGATCAATCCTCGGCTTCGGAGCTAGCCATGGCCGTATCGGAGGCATTGACCGTCGACCTCGTCCACGAGAGCCCCGGCGCGCGGGCCTGGCGCCGCCTGCTCAAGCGCAAAAGCGCCGTGTTCGGCCTCGTCGTCATCGTGCTGTTCGTGCTGATCGCCGTCTTTGCGCCGCTGCTTGCGCCCTACGACCCGGCCCAGCAGAGCTGGACTGCGATCCGCAAGCCGCCCTCGTTTCAGCATTGGTTCGGCACTGACGAATCGGGGCGCGACCTCTTCTCGCGCGTGATCTTTGGCGCCCGCGCGTCGCTGCTGGCGGGTGTCGTCTCCATCACCATCGCGCTGGGGCTCGGCGTGCCCATCGGGCTGCTCGCCGGCTACGGCGGCAAGTGGATCGACGCCGTCATCAGCCGCATCACCGACGCCATGCTGGCGATCCCGTTCTTGATTCTCGCTATTGCGCTCGCGGCATTCCTCGGTCCTTCGCTGCAGAATGCCATGATCGCCATCGGCCTCACGGCCACGCCCATCTTCGTGCGCCTGACGCGCGGGCAGGTGATGGCCGTCAAGGTGGAAGACTATGTCGAGGCCGCCCGCGCGGTCGGCAACCCGGGCGCCCGCATCGCCTTCAAGCACATCCTCCCCAACATCCTCCCAGCCCTCATCGTGCAGGCCACGATCTCCATCGCCACCGCCATCATAGCCGAGGCCAGCCTGTCATTCCTCGGGCTCGGCCAGCAGCCGCCGGCGCCCTCTTGGGGCTCGATGCTCAACACGGCGCAACGCTTCCTTACCAACGCGCCGTGGATGGCAGTCTGGCCGGGGCTTGCCATCTTCCTGGCCGTCCTGTCGTTCAATATTCTGGGCGACGGCCTGCGCGACGCGCTCGACCCGAAGGAGCGTTGATCGAGGGCGCCTGCCCACCGGCAGGTCGCTTCCGCGCCGGCAATGGATTCCGTGCTGACGTTCATGGTGTTGCACAACCCTTTGGCGTTCGCCTGCGCGGCGCCCCTCGGCGTATGAGCATCACCCCGATTGCGGTTGCCGGCGCACCAGGCGGCGAGCGCCCTCGCTGACGACCGGGATCGACCAGAGGATCGAGAAGATCGTAAGCGCCGCCAGAACAGCGGAGACGGGGCGCGTGAAGAACGGCAGCGGGCTGCCGCCCGAGAGCACGAGGCCACGCGTTAGGTTCTTCTCCAGAAGATCGCCAAGCACGAGCCCCAGAATCAGCGGCGCCATCGGGAATTTGAGCTGGCGCAGCACGAAGCCGACCAACCCGAAGAACAGCATGACGTAGATGTCGAAAACGCGCGAGGTGATGGCGAAGCTGCCGACCACGCACAGCACGAACACCACCGGCATCAGCCGCTCGCGCGGCACCAACAGTATCCACAGCAGCGGCCGCACCAGCGTGAAGCCGAACAGCAGCTTGCTCATGTCGGCGATCACCAGCATGGCGACGATCTGATAGAAGAATTCCGGCGTCTCCAGCATCAGGTTGGGGCCGGGATTGAGCCCGTGGATCATCATGGCCGCCATCAGTACGGCGGCGGGCGCCGAGCCGGGGACAGCAAGCGTCAGCACTGGGATGATGGCTCCCGGCACGCACGCGCTCTCGCCGGTCTCCGCCGACATCAGGCCCTCGATCGAGCCCTTGCCGTATTTTTCCTTCTCCTTGCTGACGCGGCGCGCGGCCGCGTAGGACGACCAGGCGGCCGTGTCCTCGCCGAGCCCCGGCAGGATGCCGATGAAGGTGCCGATAGCACCGGAGCGCAGGATCGTGCGCCAGTACTGCAGCACGTCCGAGATGCGCGGGATGACGGAGTCGATCGTTGTGGAGACGGCCTTAACGGCGGGGCCGCGCATCGACTGCAGCACTTCGGCAACGCCGAAAGCGCCGACCAGGGCGGGCAGGAGGCCGATGCCGCCCGCAAGATCGGTGAAGCCGAAAGCAAAGCGCTGGTAATTGTAGTAGGGCTCCTGGCCGATGGTGGCGATCCACAAGCCCAGGAAGCCGGCTAGGTAGCCCTTGAGAGCGTCGCCGCCGGCGAGCGTGCCGGCGATGACAATACCGAACAGCGCGATCCAGAAGAACTCGAAACTCTGGAACTTGAGGGCCATCTCGCTCAGCACCGGCGTCAGCGCCGCCACGCACAGCGTGCCGAACAGGGTGCCGAGCCATGAGCCCGACGTGGAAATGCCCATGGCGCGGCCGGCAAGGCCCTGCCGGGCCAGAGGGAAGCCGTCGAGCGTCGAGCACGCCGAGGCCGGCGTGCCCGGGATGTTGAGCAGGATGGCGCTGCGGCTGCCGCCGTAGATGGCGCCGACGTAGATGCAGACCAGCACAAGGATGGCGTGCGTGTGCGGCATCGAGAAGGTGAGCGTCGTCATCAGCGCGACACCCATCGTCGCCGTGAGCCCCGGGAGCGCACCGATGACGATGCCGAGAAACGTCGCCCACAGCACGGTCACGATGATGCCCGGGGACATGAAGCCCCAGAACGCGAACCCGAACTGTCCGAGGCTGTCCAGCATCCGCGCGTGTTCCGCTCAGGGCAGACGGACGTAGAAGATTTTCTCAAACACCAGCGAGACAAGCAGGCCCGTGACGATGCCCTGCAAGAGGGCGGTCGCAACTCGCTTGGCGAGCAGTTTCCAGTCCTGCCTGCGCTGCCACTCGAACAGCACGATGAACGCCGCAACGAAGATCGCGGCCGCAGCCCAGAACGGCATGCGCCCGATCAGGCCGACACAGAACGCCAGGCAGAGCACCGCGGCGAGCGCCAAACGCGTATTGCTCGTGCCCTCAGGCGGCGCCTCGCGGGCCGGACCCGAGCCGGCGAGCGCGCCGCGACGGATCGACCGGACCGCCAGCCAGCAGCTGAGGATCGCGATGATCGTGCCATAGATACCGGGCACCAATCCCGGGGCCGTATAGAGCTCGCCCTTCTGATCGACGAAGGTTGGCATGCGCCAGGCGAGCGTGACGATGGCAGCCCCGAAGACCAGAAACACGGCTGCCGTCCATAAATCCGTACGCGGAGGCATCGGCTCCTCGTGCGGAAGCAACGTCGGCGCGTCGTCACTCATCGCACATGGATCCGATGTCTATTGAACGGCAACGGCCGGGTCGAGTGCCCGGCCGCCGCATGAAGAAGATGTGCCCGCCATCAGAGCCTTGGAATTCCCAATGTATCCGGAGAGACCTTGGCCTTGCCGCCGTCGAAGTAGAGCCACGCGGTGTACCGCACCATCTTGAAGGACTCGGTTTCGGCCTCGCTGCCGTGGATCGGCGTGAACAGCGCGCTGCGCTGGGCGGCGTATTTCTTCAACGCCTCGGAATTCTTCATCTTCTTGTCCCACGCCGCCTCCATCGTCTTGACCACGAGATCGGGCGTGCCCTTGGCGACCCAAATGCCGAAGTAGTTCATGGGCGCGGGCATAGTCGGCAGCCACTTCGTCACCGGTGCCAGCTCACCGAAGCCCTCGAGCGTGACGGGCTTGTCCGAAAGGATCGCCAGCGGCACCAGACGCTTGCCCTTGATGAACTCGCTCATCTCGACGAGCAACTGAGCCACCGCCTGGGTCTCGCCCGACACGGCCGACAGCACCGCAGGGTTGCCGCCATCGTAGGTGACGTGCTTGTACTCGATCTTGCCGGCGGCCTTCACCGACTCCATGAAGTTGTGCCCGGCCGACGACAACCCGGCCGTGGCGATCGGCACGTTGGCGCCGCCCTTCTTGAGCGCCTCGAGAAGCTGGCCGAAGTCCTTGAAGGGAGCGTTCGGGTTGGCTGCAATCGCCGTCAGGTTGGCGACGGCGAAGAACATGTGCCAGTCCTTGAGGCCGCTATCGAGCAAGCCGAGCACGCGGTAGGTGCCGACATCGGTGGCGGCACCCGCGGCCCACGTGTAGCCGTCCTTTGGTGCCTCCGCCGCGTTCTTGGTGCCGATCGAGCCCGAGGCGCCCGGCTGGTTGACGACAATGAATTTCTGCTTGAGCTCGGCCTCGAGCTCACTCGCGACGATGCGCGCCATCTGGTCGGTCGAGCCGCCGGCCGCCCACGGGACAATGATGGTGACGGGACGATCGGGCTTCCAGGGGTAGTCCTGCGCCAGCGCCGAGGTTGTCAGGGCGCCAACTGCACACATCGCAAGCAAGGCAAATACGCGTTTCATGAATTTGCTCCGGGTTTCAGATTCGGCAGCGCCGAGCTTCCCCTCGAGGCTAAATGCTGGCCGAGACACTGTCGGAGCGATAGGCTCCTCGTCAAGGCCGCTGATCCCCTCGCAGAGCTCACATCGCCAGGAAACCGCCGTCGACCGGAACCTCGATGCCCGTGATGTAGGAGGCTTCGTCCGAGGCCAGGAATAGGTTGGCGTTTGCCACCTCCTCGACGCGGCCCTCCCGACCCATTGGCACGGCCTTCAACATGCTGGCCCGAATCTTGGGATCGGCAGAGAGCATCGACGTGCGCATCGGCGGCAGCAGCCCCGGATGCACGGAGTTCACGCGGATGCCGTCCTTGGCGAACTGCACAGCAGCAGCCTTCGACATGGTGCGAACCGCGCCCTTGGCAGCGTTGTAGCCCATGTGCACGAAGTTCTGCCCGGTGATGCCGGAGATGGACGAGGTGTTGACGATCGCTCCGCACTTGGCCCTCTGCATGTGGGGGATGACGGCACGCATGCCCAGGAACACGCCCTTGGCATTGATGCTCATCTGCCGGTCCCAGGTCGCAAGGCTGAGCCTGTCGGGATCGCTGCCGCTGACACCGGCGTTGTTGATCAGGATATCGATCTTTCCGTAGGCGGCGAGCGCGGTCGCCACAGCTGCCTCCCAGTCCTTCTCCTCGGCGACATCGAGACGCTGGAACCGCGCCTCGCCGCGGTTCGACTTGATGGACTCCGCGACCGCGCGGCCCTCCTCCTCCAGCACGTCGGCAACGATGACCTTGGCGCCCTCGCGCGCGAAGAGGTACGCGGTGGCTGCGCCCATTCCCGATGCGCCGCCCGTGACGATGGCGACCTTGTCCTGCAAACGCATGGCATTTCCTCCGTTTTTGTTTGGCACTCTCTGCGCCCTACGGCCGTTCGCCGCGTTTCGACGGTATCCAAGCCGCAATCATAGACGTAGCCTGGAGGGAAGCCAGCGGATGAAACGGCCAGCAGGGGAGGAACAGCCATGTGCGCAGACCGCAGCCGGCAGCCGATCGTGCATCTCGTCGGCAGCATTCCTCTGCCCGATACGGAGACCGTTTTCCGAACGGTGTGCGGAGCCTTGGGCCGGCATCTCGTCCGCCTCCCGGACGGCGAGACCGGGATCCGAAAGACCTGGATCAGATTCCTGCAGGATGTGCTGGCCGAGAACCCGGCAATCGAGTTGGCCGCGGATCTCCCGCCGTTCAGGTTCGTGCAGTGGGACGGCAAGCTGATCCGCGAGATCCCACGCCTGCGGCTGAAGCACGGTGCCGAGCCTGACCCTGCAGATTTCAAGACCGGGTACGCCGACATGGCGATCCAGTCCTGGGGCGTGTTCGAGTGTCTGCAGAGGGAGGGCGTCATTCCGCCCGGCGTCAAATTCCAGGTGAGCCTGCCGACGCCCATTGCCCCGATCTACAACAACATGGTGCCCGCCGACCGCCCCGGCCTAATCCCGGCCCTGACGCAGCATTTCATCGGCGAGGTCGACAGAATTGCCTCCACGATTCCCAACGACCGCCTCGCGCTGCAATGGGACGTGTGCCAGGAGGTACTGGCCTGGGAGGGCTACTACGAGAAGGGTCCGGTCGACTTCCGGACCGAGACGATCAGCCTGCTCCAGACCGTCGGCAACGCGGTGCCGGCCGACGTCGAGCTCGGATATCACCTCTGCTACGGCAGTCCTGCAGATGAACATCTGGTGCAGCCCAAGGATGCCGGCATAATGGTCGATATGACCAACGCCATCATCGCCGGCGTCAACCGGCCGATTCAGTTCTTCCACATGCCGGTGCCCAAGGAGCGCGCGGACGACGCCTACTTCGCGCCGCTCAGGAGGCTGCATCTGCGTCCGGACACGGCGCTGTATCTCGAGCTGATCCACCACAACGATGCTGCGGGCGACGCGACACGCCTCGCCGCGGCCAGGCGGTATGCACGCGTCGACGGCATCAGCACGGAATGCGGCATGGCGCGCGGCGATCCTGCCCGCCTGCCCGCTCTGCTTGCAGCTCATGCGCAGGCTGCAGAGTTGCCCATCTGAGGAGACGCCATCTCACGCTTCCGGGGAGGCGGGCGGACGGCTATCATCGCGCTGCCAGGGGAAGCCCTCTTGGCCACCTTTGGAGGAAGTATCGCATGTCGAGGCAAGGGCTCTTGATCCCTTGTCCCGATGCAAGGAGCGAAACCGATGCTCGACACCAAGCCAGCCCCAACGATTCCGTTCGATACCAAGCTGCTCGACAGGCTGATGGAGGAGGCCGGAGTCGACGTTCTGCTCGCTACCTCCAAGCATAATGTCCAGTATCTGCTCGGCGGCCATCGTTCCATCTTCTTCGACTACATGGACGCTATGGGCGTGAGCCGCTACCTACCGGTTCTCGTGTATGCGAAGGGTGCGCCTGACAAGGCAGCCTTCATCGGCCACCGGCTCGAGAGCCATCAGACCGAGGTGAACCCGTTCTGGACGCCCGAAACGCAAACCAAGAGCGCCGGCTCCCTCGATGCCATCAAGAACACGGTCGACTACATCCGCAAGTCGGGCGTGAAGGCAAAGCGGATCGGCATCGAGATGCCATTCATCCCAGCCGACGCGGCCGCCGCCCTGCGCGCAGCGCTACCCGAGGCCGAGATCAAGGACGCCCTGTTTACGCTGGAGCGTCTGCGCGCGAGGAAGAGCCCGCACGAGCTTGGCCTGCTGCGCAAGGCCTCTGAGCTGGTCATCGACGCTATGACGGCGACGATCGCCAAGACCGGCCCCGGAATGACCAAGCAGGAGCTGTTCGACACGCTGCGCCGCGAGGAGGTCAACCGTGGCCTCACGTTCGAGTATTGCCTGCTCACCACCGGCACCAGCCTCAACCGCGCGCCATCCGACTACAAGCTCGCCAAAGGCGACATCCTGTCGCTCGACTCGGGTGCGAACTACCACGGCTACATCGGCGATCTCTGCCGCATGGCGATCCTCGGCGAGCCTGACGCGGAGCTGGAGGACCTGCTGGGTGAGATCGAGATGATCCAGCGCGCGGCGTTCAAGACCATCAAGGCCGGCGCACCGGCTTCAGTGATCTACGGCGTGGGCGACCCGCTGGTGGCAAAATCGAAGAATGCCGAGCACATGCACTTCCTGGCCCACGGCATGGGTCTCGTCAGCCATGAGGCGCCCCGGCTGACAGCCAGGATGGGCTATGACGCCTATGATGCTTCGCGCCCGCTCGAGGCCGGCATGGTGATCTCGGTGGAGACGACGCTGCAGCATCCGCGCCGCGGCTTCATCAAGCTCGAGGACACGGTGGCCGTCACCGACACGGGCTATGAAATCTACGGCGAGGGCGCGCGCGGCTGGAACCGGGCCGGGCGCTGAGCTTCGCTCATAAGGCGCTCCAGCCTCCCGCGGAGGTCTTCGCCGACCCCGCGGTGAGCCCGCCGAAGCGCGCTTGTGGATCACTATCAGAGCCATAGGCCGCCCTTTGACGGGCTCAGGGTGGGCGGCCGATCTATTCGTCCTCCGTCTTAGTGCCGGTGCCGCTGCCCATCTCGCGCAGCCGGGCGAAGACGCGGGCCTCCTCCTCGGCCGCGGTCTCGGCGGGTGTCTCCTCCGCTGCTTGCGGCGCGATAATCTCGACCTCGGGCTGCGGACCCATACCGGGGATGGTTTGCGCCGTCGGCAGAAGCGTGCCGGCCTTCTCCAGCGGTTTGCCGGAGTCCTTGCGCTCGCGCTCGACGCGCCGTGCGGCCTTCTTCACCTCGTTGTCGAGGTCGATCTGCGAGCACAGGCCGAGCGTCACGGGGTCCTGCGGCTGCAGATTCGGGGAGTTCCAGTGCGTGCGTTCGCGGATGGCGGCAATTGTCGGCTTGGTCGTGCCGACGAGGCGCATGATCTGGCTATCCTTGAGCTCGGGGTGGCTGCGCATGAGCCACAAAACGGCGTTCGGACGATCCTGCCGGCGCGAGACCGGGGTGTAGCGCGGACCTTTCTTGCTTTTGACCTCGGGCACCTCGATCTTGGATGCGGCGAGCCTGAGCACGTAGCCGTGGTCCTCCTCGCCGCGCGCGATCTCCTCCCGCGTCAGCTGGCCTGTCGAGATCGGGTCCATGCCCTTGATGCCCTGCGCCACGTCGCCGTCGGCGATGCCTTTGACCTCCAGGACGTGCAGACTGCACAGTTCCGCGATCTGTTCGAAGGAGAGGGAGGTGTTTTCAACCAGCCACACGGCCGTGGCCTTGGGCATCAGAAGCTTGCGATCACTCATAGGAACCCTTTCCGTGACCGACAGGGGGATTTGCCCGAGTTGGCCTTGAGTCGTTGCGCAGGAATTCGCTGGATGGCCGGGCTTATAGCGCGGTCAGGGGATGCCATGCAACTGCCATGCCGCTCCTGCCTAAAATAGTTGCAATGCAGCAACGATTGAGCCAACACCCACCGTATATCCACCATAAGTCGAGCTGGATCAGTCGGGGCGGACGGCGCAGGTGTGGCAACAAATCATCGCGATTCCCTCGATCTTTTCGGCAATGGCCGCGTTATCTGTACGGCGCAGACGGGCTTGTTGCGGCGCAAACTCTAGACGACTAGTTTTGCAGCGCGGCATGAACGCACAGAAGGCAAACGCGGAATGAACGTCTGCACCCGACAGGTCTACTACTTCGAGGATCTCGAAGTCGGAATGGAAGCCACCTTCGCCAAAACCGTGACCGAAGCCGACATCGTGGCGTTTGCCGAGGTCACCGGCGACAAGAATCCCGTCCATATCGACGCCGCCTACGCAGCCCGGACGATCTTCAAGGAGCCGATTGCCCACGGCATGCTGACGGCCGGCTACATCTCTGCCGTGTTCGGGATGGAGCTGCCGGGTCCCGGCGCCATCTATGTGTCGCAAACCTTGAACTTCCGCGGACCCGTCAAGATTGGCGACCGCGTGGTTGCCAAGGTGCGGGTAATGGAGCTCTACCCGAACAAGAGACGCGCCCGCTTCGAGAGCATCTGCCTGGTCGACAGCAAGCCGGTGCTCGAAGGCGAGGCAGTCCTGATGGTGCCGACGCGGCCTACAACCAAGGCCGCCTGACAGCTCACGCCTTGCGCCTGAGGAACATTTGCGCATGCCGGCCGTGGTTCGACGAGCTCACCACGGTGCAGCGACATCGGTCTGCGGGACGTGCGTTCACCCTGGGTCCGGGGGGCGTCCTCGTCCTGAACCCCGCGCGCGCCCTCGTCCAGAGCTGTGGAAGGACGGGCCACCGACATGAGGATCGTGGGCGGCCAGTTTCGCGGCCGGGCTCTGGCCGCACCGAGCGATGACCGCACGAGGCCCACGTCCGATCGCGTGCGCGAGGCAGTGTTCAACATTCTCTCGCACGGCATCCCTGACTTCGATGTCGCTGGCGTCAAGGTGATCGACCTATTCGCAGGCACGGGCGCTCTGGGTCTTGAAGCGCTATCGCGTGGAGCCGCTTTCTGCCTGTTCGTGGAGGAGGACGCCGAGGCGCGTGCGCTCATCCGGCGCAACGTGGAGGCGTTCGGGCTTACGGGCGCCACGAAGATCTTCCGCCGCGACGCGACGGAGCTGGGTCCCGCGGGCCGCAACAGCGGCTTCGCGCTGGCGCTGCTCGATCCGCCCTACGGCCAGGGCCTCGGCGAGCGGGCACTTGCGTCCGCCGTTGCCGGCGGCTGGCTTCTCGAGGGTTGCCTCGCCGTGCTGGAGGAACGCAATGGCGTCGAGGTAGCTTTGCCCTCCGGCTTCGATCTCATCGACCGCCGCACCTGGGGCGACACGCAGGTGGTGTTTGCCCGGCTCGCTGCTGCCGGCCGTTCCTGAGGACCGCGCCGTGACCCAGGCCAACCCCGCGCACCCCGCACGCTATCCCGTCAGCGGCTGGATCGAGGCCGCACTATTTGTGCTGGCAATTTCGGTCTTGGGCATCCTGTATGTGATCGGGCAGCGTATCGGCGCGCACCCGACGGCACTCGTGCTCTACGGCACGACCGTTTCGGCATTGGCTCTGCTCGCCGTGACGGGATTGGGGGCGGATGCGCGACGCATCGCCTTCGCGCCGGAGAGCTGGCTGGTCGGTTTTGGCAGTGTATCAATCGAGATCGCCTACTACGCGCTGCTCGCACATGTCTCGCCCGCCCTCGGCAGCCTGCTCATGCGGCTCGCCATCCCCCTATCCTTCTTGATCGGCTGGCTGCTGTTCGCGCGCCGGCCGCAGCGTCTGGCGATCGCCGGCTCGGCCGTGGTGCTGGTCGCGCTCATACCGCTGGCAGTAACGATCGACGCCGAGCATCGCACCGGGGCAATCATCGCGCTGGCGGCGGGAATCGCGGTCTCCAATCTGCGCAACTTCGCCGCCGAATTTCATCCCTGGAACCGTGGCGCGACCGGCGTGCGGGAGAAGATGCGAGTTACGGGCCTTGTGGTGCTGGTGACCTCGGTGGCGAGCCTGGCGCTCGCGAGCACGCTCGCCCTGATGATTGCCGCGGGATGGCTACCGCCGACGCCGATGGTGCCCACGCTCACCGAGATGCTGCATTGGCCGACGATCCTGCTCGGCGCAGTGCTGGTCGCGGCGGTGCTGACGGCGATGGCCGTGCTGAGCTTTTCGTCCGTGGTCAAGATCACTTCGGAAAACTTCGTGGCGATGAGCGCGTTCATTCCGGCGGTCACGCTGCTGGTGCAGATCGCGGCCAGCGCTGTCGGCCTGATACCCGTGTATACGCTCGATGCTAGCCTGCTGCCGGGGATGGCCATCGTGATCGGCGGTGTGCTGCTGATCCTATACGCCGCGCGCAGATAGAGACCTCGATGCGTGACCTCGCAGAGGAAGCTCCTGTCGCAAAGTACGCGACGAGCTGATTGATCCAGCGCAGGATCTGAGGGCTCGCCGGGAAAATTGCGCGGAAGTAGCGGTTGCGGCCCGAACTGCCGTAAGCTCGATGGCGCACGGCGGCGGGGGGACCCCGCCCCGACACGGGCGAGGACGCGAGCATGGCCAACGACAAGCAGGGTGGGGGCGAGGGGCGGCCCCTCTACACGTCGGAGATATTCAAGGACGGCCCGAAGGCCGTCGGCAACTATTCGAGCAGCATCGGTGCCGAGCAGGGCCTGGAGGTCTTCGGCGGCAGCGGCAGGACGGGCAAGCGGCAGCGTCCCGCGAAGTCCTATCTGGAGCCGGCCCGCGAGATCCCCGTGTACGCCGAGACGGATGTTCTCGTCGTGGGCGGCGGACCGGCCGGGACCGCGGCGGCCATAGCTGCTGCGCGCCTGGGCGCCGACGTGCTGCTGGTCGAGCGCTACAACCACCTGGGCGGCCTTTCGACCGGCGGCCTCGTCATCTGGATCGACCGGATGTCGGACTGGTCGGGCAAGCACATCATCCGCGGCATTGCGGGCGACCTGATGGATCGCCTGCCGAAGGGGGCCGTGCAGGGCCCCAAGCGCGTCGACTGGGGCTCCAAGGACGCGGCCACGGCTGCCTACTGGGCGCAGCGGACGGCAGCGTTCCACGGCATCGTCACCTGGTCGCCGACCGTCGATCCGGAAGCGCTCAAGACGCTCTCCTTACAGATGGTCGCTGACGCCAAGGTGCGGCTGCTGCTTCATGCCTGGGCCACGCACCCGATCCTGGAGGGCAACGTCGTCAAGGGAGCGATCTTCGAGAGCAAGGAGGGCCGGCACGCCATCTTCGCCAAGACCGTGATCGACACGACGGGCGATGCCGACCTGATAGCCCGAACGCAGGCATCGTTGGAATCCGACATCGACGAAAGCGACATCCATCACTGCATCAACACTGCCTTCCTGCTCGGCGGCGTCGACATGGAACGGTGGCTGGCTTTCCGCAAGTCGGAGCCGGAGGCGTTCTCCCAGTTCATGGCGCACGGGCGCGCCAGGCTCAAATTCTTCGAGAAGCCGTTCGTCTCGTGGCGCAGCGACATCGCCCTGTTCATGGGCCCGCGTCTCTCCGGCTACAGCGCCGTCGATGTGGACGATCTGACGGCGGTGGAGCTGCGCTCCCGTCAGCTCGCCAACGGCCATCTTGAGGTCTACCGGGCCCAGGCGCCGGGCTTTGCCAACGCGTTCCTCATGCTGGGCGCGCCGCAGATCGGCGTGCGCCACAGCCGACGCCTCAACGGCGTGCGCAAGGTCACGCGCCAGCAATGGGACAGCGGGCTGGTCTGGGACGACGAGATCGGCGTATCGACGTCGCTGTCGCCCAAGTTTCCCAACATCTCCGTGCCCTACGGGGCGCTGGTTCCGGCCGAGCTCGACAACATCCTGGGCGCCGGCCGGCATGTGGCCTGCGATGCCAGCTCGCACACTTTCCTGCGCGAGATTCCGCAATGCTGGCTCACGGGTCAGGCGGCCGGCATCGCGGCGGCGTTGGCAGCGGCCTCTGGCAAGGCACCTCGCGACGTGGCAGTGAGCGCCATCCAGCAGGAGCTGCTACGGCAGGGCGCCTATTTGTCTCCCGCCGTGACGGATGCCATGCGGCCGGCATCGGCGGCCGAGTGATCAAGGTCGGCACTCTGCAACACCATCTGAGGACTGAAGCATGAGCTGGCAACCCGAGCTCGACGAACTGAGGGCGCGTGAGCGCATGGCGCGCGAAATGGGCGGGACCGACAAGGTCGAACGCCAACACGCGGGCGGCAGGCTCACCGTACGCGAGCGGATCGATGGGCTGGTCGACAAGGGCAGTTTCCACGAGGTCGGCGCGATCGCCGGCAAGGCCGAGTACGACGCGAGCGGCAAGCTCACGGCTTTGATGCCCGCCAACTGCGTCATGGGCCGCGCCAGCATCGATGGCCGGCCCATCATCGTCCTGGGCGACGACTTTACCGTGCGCGGCGGTTCGGCCGACGCGACCATCCCGATGAAACCGACGCACGCCGAGCGCATGGCCAACGAGCTGCGGCTGCCCGTCATCCGCATCATCGAAGGGTCAGGCGGCGGCGGCTCGGTCAAGACTATCGAGACGACGGGCCGTTCCAACCTGCCTGGCCAGCTTGGCATCTCGCAGTTCCACTACCAGCTCATCGTTGACAACCTCGGCACCGTGCCCGTCGTAGCGCTGGGGCTCGGCTCGGTCGCTGGTCTCGGCGCCGCGCGGCTCGCTGCCAGCCACTACTCGATCATGACCAAGTCGACGTCCGCCATGTTCGTGGCGGGCCCCCCTGTTGTCGCCGGCATCGGCCAGAACCTGGATAAGCAGGAGCTCGGTGGCTGGGACGTGCAATGCAGGGCGGGCGCCGTCGACCACGCGGTGGAAACGGAAGAGGAAGCGTTCCAGTGCGCGCGCCGGTTCCTCTCCTATCTCCCGTCGTCGATCTATAGCGTTTCGGCGCGCGGCGAGCGCAGCGATCCGATCGACCGGCGCGAGGAGATGCTGTTCTCCGTCATTCCGCGCGACCGCAAGAAGGTCTACCGGATGCGGCAGATCATCGATGCCGTGGTCGACAAGGGGTCCTTCTTCGAGATGGGACAGATGTTCGGCCGGCCGATGATCACGGGGCTCGCGCGACTCGACGGGCTGCCGGTGGCGGTGCTGGCCAGCGACCCCTACCACTACGGCGGCGCCTGGACGGCAGACGCCTGCGCCAAGGTCGTGCGATTCGTCGACATGGCCGAGACCTTCCATCTGCCGGTCGTCTACTTGTGCGACTGCCCGGGCTTCCTGATCGGGCTCCAGGCGGAGAAGTCGGCAACGATCCGCCACGGCGTGCGAGCGATGGCGGCAATCAACCAGTCCAGCGTGCCGTGGTGCACCGTGATCGTGCGCAACTCGTTCGGCGTTGCCGGCGCCCTGCACGTGCCATCCGGCCGGCTCTCGATCCGCTATGCGTGGTTGTCGGGCTGGTGGGGCTCGCTGCCGCTCGAGGGCGGCATCGAGGCCGCTTATCGCGCCGAGATCGACGCGGCGACCGATCCCAAGGCGAAGCTCGCCGAGATCGAGGCGCGGCTCAACGCGCTGCGCTCGCCGTTCCGCACGGCCGAGACATTCTGGGTTGAGGAGATCATCGATCCACGCGATACGCGCAGGCTGCTGTGCGAGTTCGCCAACCTCGCGGAGCCCCTGCGCACGCCCGGCCCGCGCACCTTCGCCATGCGGCCGTAAGCCGCTCGCTCGACCGGTTCCCCTCCCCTTGACGGGGAGGGATGAGGGGTGAAGTCCCACCCGTGACTTTGGCCCCCCGCCCCTTCCCCGCAAGGGGAGGGATTACTCGCGCTCACCCGGCCGCTTCTCTCCGACGCAGCAGGCCGCTCGAGGGGGCGAAGAGGAACGCGGCGAGGAACACGGCCATCTGGACCAGGACGATGCAAGGGCCGGTGGCGCCGTCGATGTGGAAGCTGACGAGCGTGCCGACGACGGAGGAGCCGACGGCAACGGCAACGGCCACGACCAGCATGCGCTCGAAGCGGTTGGTCAGCAGGTAGGCGATGGCACCGGGCGCCACGAGCATCGCTACCACCAGGATGATGCCGACGGCCTTCAGCGAGGCGACGATGGTCAAGGAAAGGAGCACGAGCAGGCCGTAGTGCAGAAGGCGCACCGGGAGGCCGATGGCGCGCGCATGCTGGGGGTCGAAGCAATAGAGCAGCAGATCGCGGCGCTTGACGACCACGGCCAGAAGAACGCCGCCGGCCACAATACCGGTCTCGAGGAGATCGCCCGCGGTCACGCCAAGCATGTTGCCGAACAGGATGTGGTTGAGGTGCTGGTCGGTCTCGACCTTGGTGAAGAGCACGAGACCGAAGCCGAACATGCCGGAGAACACGATGCCCATCACCGTATCCTCCTTCACCCGGCTGCTCTCCTTGAGATAGCCGGTGGCCGCCGCGCAGCCGAGCCCGGCGGCGAAGGCTCCAACGGCCAGCGGCAGGCCCAGCATATAGGCGATGACGATGCCCGGCAGCACTGCGTGCGAGACGGCATCACCCATCAGCGACCAGCCCTTGAGCACAAGGTAGCAGGAGAGCACGGCGCATACGGCGCCCACGAAGATCGCCACCACGAGAGCGCGCTGCATGAAGCCGTAACTCAGGGGCGTCGTGAAGAAGCCGATGATGGCACTCATGACCCGCTCCCGAGCGCGGCCGCCTTGCGGCGGGCGGCCAGTACGCCATGCTTGGGGGCGAGGTAGAAGGCGGCGAGGAAGATGAGCGTCTGCAGCGTCACGATCACGCCGCCGGTGGCGCCGTCGAGGAAGTAGCTCAGATACGCGCCGACGAAGCTCGTGAACGTGCCGATGGCAACAGCGATGACGAGGAGGCGCGGGAAGCGGTCGGTCAGCAGGTAGGCCGTGGCACCGGGCGTGACCACCATGGCGATGACGAGGCAGGCACCAACGGTCTGCAGCGCCGCCACGACGGCGGCCGAGAGCAGCGTGAAGAACAGGATTTTGAGCCAGCCCGAATTGAGGCCGACGGAGCGGGCGTGACCCTCGTCGAAGAACACGACCATCAGGTCCTTCCACTTGACGAGAAGGATCGCGAGGGTCACGGCGCTGATGATGACGACCTGCAGGGCATCCTCGTCGGAGATGCCGAGGATGTTGCCGAGCACGATCGACTGCACATTGACGGCGGTCGGATTGATGGAGACCAGCAGCAGGCCGGCGGCAAAGAAGGACGTGAACACGAGGCCGATGATGGCGTCCTCGCGCAGCCGCGTCTGGCTGCGCACGAATGCCATCCCAAGCGCAGCGAGAAGGCCGGCGGCGAAGGCGCCGGCGGCGTAGGGCAGCTTCAGGAGATAGGCGCCGGCGACGCCCGGCACGATGGAATGGCCGAGCGCGTCGCCCATCAGCGACCAACCCTTGAGCATGAGGAAGGCGGAAAGGAAGGCACAGGTGCCGCCGACCAGCGCCGACACCCACATGGCCTTGAGCATGTAGTCGTAGCCGAACGGGACCAGCAGCTCGCTCATGATGGCTGATCCTTCCCGCCTCCATCGCTGCTTCCACCCGTGGGGCCCTCGGAGGGCTTGCCATCGCCGTAGAACACGACAGGGCGCTCGTCGTCGGTCAGCACGGTCACGCTACGCGTGTCGTCATCGGCGTGCAGCGCGGAGCCCTCGAGCCGGAAATGTCGCAGCACACCGCCGAACGCCCGCTCGAGGTTCTGCTGCGTGAAGGTGGTCGCAGTCGGCCCTGCCGCGATGACCGTGCGCAGCACCAGCACGACCTGATCGCAAAAGTCGGGAATGCTGCCGAGGTTGTGGGTCGAGACCAGGATCAGGTGACCTTGTGCCTTGAGCTCGCGCAAGAGATCTACGATGGCTGCCTCGGTCTTCACGTCGACCCCCGTGAAGGGCTCGTCAAGCAGCATGATCAGGCCTTCCTGGGCCAGGGCCCTGGCCAGGAACACGCGCTTTCTCTGGCCGCCCGACAGCTCGCCGATCTGGCGCTTGCGGAAGGCCGTCATGCCGACGCGCTCCAGCGCCTCGTCGGCCTTGCGGCGGTCGGACGCGGAGGGGATGCGCATGAATCCCATGTGGCCGTAGCGGCCCATCATGACGACGTCGTCGACGAGAACGGGGAAATTCCAGTCGACCTCCTCGGCCTGCGGCACATAGGCGACGAGGTTGCGCTTCTGCGCCTGGCGCGGGGAGACGCCGGCAATGCGGATCTGCCCGGCGGCGGGTGCAAGGAAGCCCATGATGGCCTTGAACAGCGTCGACTTGCCGGAGCCGTTCACGCCGACGAGGCCGCAGATGGTCGAGGGGCCCAGCGCAAAGGAGGCATCGCGCAGCGCCGTGTTGCCGTTGGGATAGGTCACGGCCACGCCTTCGACCGACAACGACGCAAGCAGGCCGCGCGAGGAGACCTCCCCTGCTCCGTCTCGCGGCCTCACCAGCTGCATCACTTGCCGAATCCCTTGGCTATGGTGTCGACGGTCACCTCCAGCAGCTTAAGGAAGGACGGGACCGGTCCATTGACCGCGCTCAAGCTGTCGACGTAGAGGACGCCACCGTAGCGCGCGCCCGTCTCCTTGGCGACCTGGCGGGCGGGCTTGTCGGAGATGGTGCTCTCGCTGAACACCACCGGAATCTTCTGCTGGCGCACGATGTCGATCACCCGGCGCACCTGCTTGGGCGTGCCCTGCTCGTCGGCATTGATCGGCCAGAGATAGAGCTCCTTGAGGCCGTAGTCGCGGGCAAGGTAGCTGAACGCGCCCTCGCTGGAGACGAGCCAGCGTTGGCCTTGGGGAATGGCCGCGAGCCGCGTACGTAAGGGCTGGTCGACCGCCTTGATTTCTGCCGAATACGCGGCCGCGTTCTTGTCGTAGTCGGCGGCGTGGGCCGGATCGGCCTTCACCAGCGCCTTGCGGATGTTCTCGACATAGATCAGAGCGTTGTTCGGCGACATCCAAGCGTGCGGGTTGGGCTTGCCGGTATAGGGACCCTCGGTGATTCCCATGGGCTCCACGCCGTCGGTGACGATGACGCTCGGCACATTCTTGACACTCTCGAAGAACTTCTCGAACCAGCGCTCGAGATTCATGCCGTTCCACAGGACGAGGTCGGCCGACTGCGCCTTGACGATGTCGAGCGGAGTCGGCTGGTAATCGTGAATCTCGGCACCGGGCTTGGTGATGGACTCGACGATGGCCGAGGTGCCTGCGACGTGCTGGGCGATGTCCTGGATGACCGTGAAGGTCGTCACCACGCGCAGCGGCTTGCCTGGCGGCGCTTGCGCCCAGGCGCTGCAAGCCAGGAAGAACCCCGCGACCGCCAGCACAAGCGCGCCGACCGCTAGTCTCGCAACGCTCCTTGTGCTGGCAGGGATGCTCCGGCTCGCTTGCATGGCTACTCCTTAAACGACGTACGAGTCTCGAGATGCCAGGATGAGGATGCGCTAAAAGCGTGCCGACAGTCCGACGAACGGATTGATCCGATCGGACGCTGGCGTGACTCCGAAGTTCACGCCTCCGTCGAGCTGGAGGTCCTTGCGCAGCTTGTAGGTGAAGCCCGTGCCGAGCACGACGACATCGCCGCGCGGGTCCTGCGTATGGAAGCGGCCGGCGACCTCGTAGTAGGTGCCGAACTTGTCGTTCCACTCGTAGGAGAGGGATGCCGAAGCCAGGTATTCCATGTGATAGCTGGTTGTGGCGTCCTCGCGGAAATAGAACAGGGCGCCGTTGAGGCCCAGCGCGAACTTGTCCGAGAGCTTGACCGCATACGGCACGATGAGGCCCGGGTCGACGTACTGGGGACTGATGCCGTTGTCGCGATCCGTGGGAAGGACAACGAACGGCAGCAATGCCAGGGCTGAGTCGCCGGGTTTCTCGAACTTGTCGTTGCCCCACAGGTTGATCTTGCCGCGAACATCGATGCGGCCGATGCCGGACTGGTGGGTGATCTTGACTGGATTGACGTCGCGCGTGCGCACGAAGCCATAGGGCTGCCAGACGAGGCTCAGCTCGACATGGTTGGTCAATCCGATCCTGACGTTGGTGATCGCGACGTCATAGCTGTCCGTGACGGTGCCGTTCTCATCCGGGCGCGAGCGGAAATAGCCGAACAGGTTGGTCTCCACCTGGATGCGTCCGGCGTCGACGGTGAACGGGCTTTCCGTCAGGTCGGGACGATCGGTCGTCATGTCGCGCAGGAGCTTGTCCGGCGTCGGATTGAAGAGCGTGTACTGGCTTTTGTCCGCGCTCATGGCGGCATGGCCGGTCGCAAGAAGCATTGCCGTGCCCGCGACCAGGCAGGGCAGCCATCTTCCCGTTCCATTCATGGCAAGGGTGTCCTGGTGCTCCCCGATCTCATTCTTTGGGCCTCTCGGTCCTGCGGAAGAGAGGCTGATTGTTCATGAAGCCGAGCTTCTCGGCCTCGTGGCAACTTGTGCATGCCGCGCGAGCCTGGCCGAAGCCGGACCATGCCCTGGAAGGGTCGCCGGATCGGATGTCGGCGAGCACGGGCTCGTAGATCTTCTTCACCAGAATCGCGTCGGCATTCGGCTGGCGCTTCGGGCGCCTCGCATAGCCGGTGACGATCGCATCCTTGATCTTGGCCCACTGATAGGCTGCCAGCTCGTAGTTCTTGTCGCCCAGCGCGTCATAGAGCGACCCGAACCGCAACCCGACCTCGTGCATCGACGCGGAGAAGCCCCGGTGCTGCTCCTGAAGCAGCCTGAAGCGCGCCGCATCGTCCGGCGCATTCAGCAGCCAGTCGTCGACATTGCGCGCGGCCGCGGAGGCGGTCTGCGGGAGACTTTGTGCCACGGCGATCACTGCTCCAGATGCCGACACTGCAACAAATGAAAGCGCCACGCACCTGACCAGCAGAGGCGGCTTCATCGAGTACACCCCATCACAGACATTCGAAGGCTCTGATTCGGGTCTCGGCACAAGGCTGACACCCTTAGGCTGTGGCGCAAAAGTTAGTGATCACTAAACTTGTTGTCAACGTCGAATTGGTTTAAGAATGCCTCTCGAGCGAAAGCGGAAAGATGTCAGCAAACGAGAACGTGCATGAGGCCAGCCGGCAAGCCCAGCGCTTCCGGCGCGTGCGCGATGCCCACCAGACTGAAGTTGCCGAAGACTATGTCGAGCTGATCGCGGACCTGATCGAGCAGGCAGGCGAAGCACGCGTGGTGGACTTGGCTGGGCGTCTCGGAGTGACCAGCGCAACTGTCAACAATACGATTCAACGCCTGCAGCGCGACGGGCTTGTTACCAGCAAGCCATACCGCTCGATTTTTCTCACCGCGAAGGGCCAGGAGGTGGCGGCGGCGGCCCGCGCGCGCCATTCCCTGGTGCGGGAGTTCCTCATGGCGCTGGGTGTCGACGCCGAGACCGCCGACGCGGATGCCGAAGGCATCGAGCACCACGTAAGCGACGCCACGCTCGAAGCGTTCCGCAGCCATTTGCGCAAGCCTCGCCGGGTGCGCTGAGCGTCCAGGCGTTCCCCGTGCCGGCCACCCTCAAGTCCACCAGCGGCGGCCCCTGCGTCAAGGCGCAGCGGTTCTGCCTGAGAACCGGGCCCCGACCCCGTATCCATAGCAAGCGGCAAAGCCTATAAGGGGGCACGTTGCGCGGTGACGTCTGCCGGCAACCGAGGCGAAAGACCAGGCGCGCGTCAGTATGCTGCGCCGGTCGGCGGCGCCTCGGGTTCAGGCATTTCCCGGAGATGAAGGATGGCGAACGTCGTGGTGATCGGCGCCCAATGGGGCGACGAGGGCAAGGGCAAGATCGTCGACTGGCTGTCCGAGCGCGCCGACATCGTCGTGCGCTTCCAGGGCGGCCACAATGCCGGCCACACCCTGGTGATCGGCAACGAAACCTACAAGCTGGCGCTGCTGCCCTCGGGCGTCGTGCGTCCGGGCCGGCTCAGCGTCATCGGCAACGGCGTGGTGCTCGATCCCTGGCACCTCGCGGTCGAGATCGAAGGTCTGAGGAAGCGCGGCATCGCCGTAACCCCCGACAGCCTGAAGATCGCGGAGAACGCAACGCTGATCCTGCCTCTGCATCGCGAGCTCGACCAGCTGCGCGAGGCCGCCGCCGGCGAGCAGCGCATCGGCACCACCGGGCGGGGAATCGGCCCCGCCTACGAGGACAAAGCAGGACGACGCGCCATCCGCGCCCAGGACCTCAAGAACCTCGGCACGCTGGGACCGAAGATCGAGCGGCTGCTGGTGCATCACAACGCGCTGCGGCGTGGGCTCGGCCAGACCGAGATCGCCAAGGATGCCCTGCAGCGCGAGCTGGCGGAGATCGCGCCCACTCTGCTGCCCTACGTCGATAACGTCTGGTCCCTGCTCGACAGGGAGCGTCGCGCGGGCAAGAGAATCCTGTTCGAGGGTGCGCAAGGAGCGCTGCTCGACGTCGACCACGGCACCTATCCGTTTGTCACGTCCTCCAACACAGTGGCGGCGCAGGCGGCCACCGGGTCAGGCATGGGGCCCGGTGCGATCAGCTACGTACTGGGCCTCGCCAAAGCCTACACGACGCGGGTCGGCTCGGGGCCGTTCCCCACTGAGCTGACCGATGCCGTCGGCGAGCGGCTCGGCGAGCGCGGGCAGGAGTTCGGTGTCAATACCGGCCGCAAGCGACGCTGCGGCTGGTTCGATGCCTGTCTGGTGCGGCAGGTGATCAAGGTGTCTGGCATCGACGGCATCGCGCTGACCAAGCTCGATGTGCTCGACGGCTTCGACGCTATCAAGGTATGCATCGGCTACGAGCTCGACGGGCAGCGCATCGACAGCCTGCCCGCCGGCACCAACGCGCAGGCGCGCGTCAAGCCCGTGTACGAGACGCTCGACGGCTGGTCGCAGTCGACGCGGGGAGCGCGCACCTGGGGCCAGCTGCCGGCGCAGGCCGTGAAATATGTGCGCCATATTGAGGAGCTGATCGAATGCCCGGTTACGCTGCTCTCGACCAGTCCTGAGCGGGACGACACGATCCTGGTGCGTGATCCGTTCGAGGATTGAGGCTGCAGCCTAAGTCCCAACGCGTGAAGGTGCCTCGGAGTGAAGCGCTGGGCGCTGGACCGGCGCGCAGGACAGTTCTATAAATTCACCTGTTGTTGATGACATTCATTCTTGTGTTGGAGGTCGTTATGGCCGTCGGAATCTCATTGCATATTGGGCTGAACACCGTCGATCCCAATCACTATCAGGGCTGGAGCGGGCCGCTCGTCGCGTGCGAGGCGGACGCGCAGGACATGAGCGCGCTTGCTGAAGCGAGTGGCTTCAGGACCGAGATTGTGCTGACGAAGAATGCGACCCGATCGGCAATCCTGAACAGGATAAGCCAAGCGGCGGGCAAGTGTGCTGCGGGCGACTTCTTCCTTCTCACCAACTCCTCCCATGGCGGCCAGGTTCCCGATCTCAACAGTGACGAAGGGGACGGAGCGGACGAGACCATCTGCCTCTACGATGGCCAGCTCATCGACGACGAGCTGTTCATGGCCCTCTCGGCGTTCAAGGCCGGCGTGCGCGTGCTGGTGCTGTCGGACAGCTGTCACAGCGGCACGATGGCCAAGAACACGATGGTGACAGCCGCCGTGACGGATGAGAGGCGCGCGGTACGCTACCGCGCCATGCCTTCGGAAATCATGCTCAGGGTCTATCAGGCGAACAAGAGCTACTACGACCCGATCCTGAAGCGGAAGGACCTCGCCGAGGCGAGGCAATCGGCACAGGCTTCCATCTTGCTGATCTCAGGATGCCAGGACAATCAGCTGTCGATGGACGGCCCCTTCAACGGTGCGTTCACCGGCGCGCTCAAGCAGGTCTGGAACGGCGGATTGTTCAAGGGCAGCTACCAACGCTTCCACAAGACGATTCAGGACAAACTGCCGAACACGCAATCGCCGAACCTCTATTGGGCGAACAACGCGGATGCGAAGTTCCTGAAGCAGAAGCCGTTCACGATCTGAGCGCGTTTCGGCTGCATGCGGGACCGCGCCTCATGCCGAGATGCCGTTCCCGCCACGAGCGGCAAAGGCCGCGCCGCGGTAGGAGGCCAGGCTACCTGTAACCAGCTCCGCGGCCAGGATCCGGTCCGGGTTCACGGGACCCGGCAAGGTGATCTGGCCGCGGGGGACACGCTTGAACCCAAGTCTTCCGTAGTAGGGCTCGTCGCCGACGAGGAGGACAAGGGAGATCCCGGCGGAGCGGGCCACCTCCAGCGCCTCGCCAACGAGGCCGCGGCCGTGGCCCTGATTGGCGAACGCCGGATCGACGGCAAGAGGGCCAAGCAGCAGCGCGCCGCCGCGGCTGCCGACCAGGATCGGCGTGAAGCGTACGGCGGCGGCGAGCCGGCCGTCGATGCGGCACACCCGGCAGAAGGGCGAGAACTCCGGCGTGCCCTCACGCAGGCGATAGGCGGTGCGAGCGAATCGCCCCGGGCCGAAGGCGCTTGCGTGCAGCGCCTGGATTTCTGCGCCGTCCTCCGGAGCCGCCGCGCGCGTGACAATGTCCTGGGCCATGAGCCCGCCCTCCGTATTGCTACCGTTCGATGCGATCGCGGGCCCGGCCCTCGATGCGCTGCAGCGAGCGTCGTGTGCCCGACTGACACCTCCCAGGCAAGACTTTCGAACGGCTACGGCCAAGGATCGCACTGGCGGCTTACCACATCGAGCTTCGGGGCTTGCCGCCCAGCACCTCGGCGACACGGCGGCGGGCGCCGCCGGTGATGCCGTCGGGGAGGCTGTCGGAGGCAAAGAAAGCCTGCTCCTGAATCTCGAAGCTCGGCGTCCAGATGCGCGACTGCTCCCAGTCGCGCACCACGAACAGTGCGATATGGTCACCGGGGAACCGCTCGAAATTGGCATAGAGCCCGAACAGCTCCGGCGGGGCGGTCGCCTTGATCGCCACCTCCTCGTCGAGTTCGCGCGCCAATGCTACCTCCACGGTCTCCCCGCTCTCCACGCCGCCGCCCGGAAGGTGCCAGCCGGGCTGATAGCCGTGCCGCACCAGCACCAGGCGGCCGTCGCGGTCGAGGATGCAGCCCTGCACCCCCATCGTCAGGCCGCGCCGGAAGCGCCAGTAGCGCTGCAGCGCCTTTGTCAGAACCGCGTTCTTGACCATGGCTAGCTCCGGGCCGACGTCGGCCCCGGACGGCACCTTTCGACTGCAGCATCCGATTTGGCAAGCCGTAACAAAGCCGCTACGCAGTAGCGCGATGACCAGCACGATCACCGTCGCCCAGCTCAGCGACGTGCACCTGGGTCCGATTGCCGGCTTCACACCCCGCTATTGGAACCTCAAGCGCGCGCTCGGCTATGCCAACTGGCTGCGCAACCGGCGCACAGCCTACCAGCGGCCGGTGCTGGACCGCATCCTGGCCGACGCGAAGGCCCAGGCTGCAGACCACATCGCAGTCACCGGCGACCTCGTCAACATCGGATTGCCGCAGGAGCACATCAACGCGTTGCGCTGGCTCGATGAGGTTGGCCCGCCCGAGCGGGTGAGCGTCATTCCCGGCAACCATGACATCTATTCGTCGCTGGGAGCAGATCCCGGTGTCGCTCGCTGGTCGCGCTACATGGAGTCGGACGAGCAAGGCGCGACCCATCAGCCAAGCGCGTCCGGTTTTCCGTTTGTGCGGATGTTGGGCCGAGTCGCGCTGATCGGCGTCAACTCGGCGGTGCGGACGCCGCCGTTCGTCGCCTCGGGGCGCGTCGGCGCGAAGCAGCTTATGCGTCTTGCCGCCACCCTGGATCGACTTGCCAGGGCGGATGTCTTCCGCCTGGTGCTGATCCACCACCCGCCGCTACCTGGACTTGCCAAGCGCTATCGCGACCTTCAGGACTCGGCCGCGCTGGAGGCGGTCCTCGCGCAGCACGGCGCCGGGCTCGTGGTGCACGGTCACAACCATGTCAGCACGCTGGCCTGGTGCGAAAGCGTCACGGGGAAGATTCCGGTCGTCGGCGCACCCTCCGCCTCGCTCGGCCGTCGCCACAACCGCGAGCCGCTCGCCCGCTACAACCTGTACCGCATCACCGGCGGTCCGCCCTGGACGATCGAGCTGATCGGTCGCGGTCTCAACGAGGTCGGCGGGCGGATTGTCGAACTCGAGCGGCGGGTCCTTACACCCTGCACGCGTGCATGAGCACCGCTCAGGTCAGCCCTGAGAAAAAATCGCGCATCGACGCGCGGTACGTCTGTACGATGCGCAGCCCGCAAGCCTAGGATTCGCGCCCATGCAGAAGGTTGCTCCCCCGCCGCCGGCCGCCGCCAAGCCCCTCTGGGTCGTGGTGCTGTCGGCCGGGCTGATCGTCGGCATCGCCATGGGCATCCGCCAGGTGATGGGCCTCTACCTGCCACCGATGACCCAGGAGCTGGGTATCGGCCGCGAGCCCTTCTCGACGGCCATGGCTGTCGCCAATCTGATGTGGGGCGCCGCCGCGGTGTTCGCGGGGATGGTGGCGGATCGCTACGGTGCCGGGCGTGTCGTGGTGGGCGGCACTCTGGCAAGCATGGCGGGCATCTACCTGATGTATGCGGCCACGTCGGGCTTAGACCTGCTGATTGCCGGCGTTTTCCTGGGCATCGGCGTCAGCGGCACGGGGCTCAATGCCCTGGTCGGCGCCGCCGGCCGCGCCGCTCCGCCCGACCAGCGCACGGCCGCGATCGCGTCGCTCGGCATGGCCAGCGGCATCGGCGGCTTCGTCGCCTTCCCCTACACCCACCTGCTGATGGACTACTTCGGCTGGCAGACGAGCCTCCTGCTCCTGTTGGCGACCACGGCCATCGTCATGCCGCTGGCTTGGCCGCTTGCGGGCAAGCCCGTGCACGATGCCGGCACCTTCGACCAGCAGTCGCTGGGAGAGGCGTTCAAGGAGGCCTTCACGCACCCGAGCTACCTGCTGCTGGTGACGGGCTTCTTCGTCTGCGGCTTCCATGTCGCCTTCTACGGCGTGCATCTGCCGGCGTTCGTGGCTGATAAGGGACTGGACCCCAGCGTCGGCGTGGCGGCGCTAACGATGGTGGGGCTCGCCAACCTGGTCGGGACCTACATCTCCGGGCAATCGGGACGCTTCATCGAGAAGCGCCGGGGGCTCAGCCTGATCTACTTCGCCCGCTGCTTCGTCTTCCTCGGGCTCCTGTTTCTGCCGATCACGGGCACGACGGTGATTGTGCTCAGCATCCTGCTAGGCCTGTTCTGGCTCTCCACTGTGCCGCTGACCTCAAGCCTGGTGGCTACCTTCTTCGGCACGCGCTGGATGTCGATGCTCTTCGGGGTGGTCTTCCTGTCGCACCAGGTGGGATCGTTCTGCGGCCTAATGATGGCAGGCTACCTCTACGACCTCACCAAGTCCTATGATACAATGTGGTGGATATCGATCGCGCTCGGCCTGTTCGCAGCCGCAGTGCACTGGCCGATCCAGGAGCGCCCGGTGGCGCGATTGGCGACAAATCCAGCGTGAATATCGACCCGGCGAGGACCATGGTGACGAACACGGACGTTGGACGGGAGACGCAAGCACGGGACGGAATATCCGGTGCCCTGCGATGGGGCGCGCTCGGCGCCGTCGGCGTGGTGTTTGCGGGCGCCCTCTATCTCATCGCCGTGCGGGGCGAAGCACTGCTGCTCGACCTCTCGGCACTGGGGCGCATTTTCTGCCTGTAGGGCGCAAAAGGCGACAACCACATTGCACCCTACGGTACACGCACCTTGCGCACGAACTCCGCCACCGCCCGGCCGATGTCGTCGGGGCTGTCCTCCTGGAGAAAGTGCAGGCCCTTGACGGTGATCTCGGTCTGGTTGGGCCAGGCGCGACACACCTCGCGCTGGCGCCCGACCAGGATGGAGCCGGGATCGGCGTTGATGAAGAGCTTTGGAGTATTGCTCCTGCCGAGCCACGCCGAGTAGTCCTCGACGACCTTCACAACATCGGCGGGCTCACCCTCGATCGGGATCTGGCGCGGCCAGTTCAAGGTCGGGCGGCGGTCCTCGCCTGAAGCGGCGAACGGGCGGCGGTACTCCGCCATCTCCGCGTCCGTGAGCTGGCGGAGGATCGAGCCGGGCAGCACGCGCTCCACGAACATGTTCTTGGCGAGGATCATGTCGTCGCCGCCGTCGGAGCGGAAGCCCTGGAAGGCGCGGCGCGCATTCTCCGGCCAGTCGGCCCACGTCACCGGCGTGACGAGCGCCTCCATGTAGACGATGCCGGCGACGCGCTCGGGATGCCGGCGCGCCCATTCGAAACCCAGCGCCGAGCCCCAGTCGTGGATGACGAAGACGATCTTGTCGCCCAATGCCAGCTTGTCCCACAGCGCCCATAGGTGATCACGCTGTTCGGCATAGCTGTAGCGGGATGGGCCGGATGGGGAGAGCTTGTCGCTGTCGCCCATGCCGATCAGGTCGCAGGCAACGAGCCGCCCCAGTCCCTCGCAGTGGGGCATGACGTTGCGCCAGAGATAGGCGGAGGTGGGATTGCCATGCTGGAAGACGATCGCCGGCCCCGAGCCTTCGTCGATGTAGGCCATGCGACGGCCTTTGACCTCGGCGAACTTCTTTGCGGCGTAGGGTTTTGCGGACAGGGGCATGGATGGCTCCTCGCGCACGCTCTGCGAATTGGCTGCTACTACTACGCGAAGCACAGGAGGGAACCGTCAAGCCACGATATCGGGATCGATCGTGCCGGCAGCTATTCCTTCGGTCGCCTATCACTGATGGCCTGGGCGACCATGGCGAAGAATGTGCGCACGCGCGCCGCGTCGTGGAACTCCTCGAAGCGCACGATCTTGTCGCCCTCGATGCGCCACACGTGACGCATGGTGCCGTCGTACTCGAGACCAGTCGCCTTGTGGCGGTAGCGGAAGCTGATGCGCGAGTGCAAGTGCTCCCCCGCCGCCGCGATCTGCATCGGCACGTATTCGAGGAAATCGAAGTCGTCGATGATCGCCTGCAGGCGCGGCCTCAGCCGCTCCTTGCCCTGCGCCTCGCCGACGAAGGGCGCGACCTCCGGCGGCAGATGAATGACGAACACCACGTCATCGGCAAAGGCGGCAAGCGTCCCGGCAAGATCTTTCGCCGCCCATGCCGCGTAAGCTGCTTCCATAAGGATCGACGCGCTGGCACGCATGCGGGAGGCCTCGCTATGCTGGAGTGTCAGGTCACGCTACGCCGGCCTGCGCAAGATCGTAGAAGGCGCGCATACGTCGCGCATCGTGAAAGAGCTCGAAGCCAGCGATCTCGTCGCCAATGAACAGCCACTTGTGGCGCATCTGTCCGTCGACATCGAGACGCGTGGCGCGGTGGCGGTAGCGGAAGGCGACCGTGCTTACGAAGAGTATGCCCTCGGTGCGCAGGAGCTGCAGCCGGAACTCCTCGACCGCGAACTGACGCGCAAACCGTTCCAGCTGAAATGCCAAGGCGTCCCTGCCCACTCCACTGCCGACGAACGAAGGTGCGTCCCGACTCGCATGCACGGCATACGCGATGTGGGACGTGCAGTAGGACAGCGTCGTATCCAGATCGCCTCGTTCCCAGGTCGCGTAGACGTCGGCCAGGATGAGGCGAGCATGGCGTGCAAGCATTCCCACACCCCCAACTCACTTCCGCACGGGAAGTTATATCCAATCGCCGGCCGCGGAGAAATGCACCTAGCTTACGATCGGTCAATCCTGGGCGCGGGCGACAGAGGACGGAAAATTCCTATAGCCTTTGGCGGAGTGGGAAGCGGCAGACTGCCGCTGACGACCGTGCCAATATGCGTGCCGCCTGTCGCCATGTAGGGTATTCGGGCCCTACTGTGCGCGAAGCAGTTCGTCCCCTGCGGCTGGGAGGCGTCCCACTGTGTCGCCCATCGCGGCGACAGATCCGGACCAATGGGAGCGGGCGGGTAGCAGTCCGAGCGCACCGTGCGGGTAGGTCATCGTGATACCGGCGCGATCATCGGCAGCGGTTGCCAGCGCATGACTAGGCGCCGGGGCGGCCGGTCTTGCGGGGACGGCCATGACGGTGCTTCTTCTCGGTCGCGTCCAGGATCTCGGTGGTCTTTAGCGGCCTGAGTGGAAGCGTCTTGCCGGCGACGGGCAGGCCACGCTCGGCGTGTGGACCCATCTCGTCAAGCGTGGGTTTGTGCGGCCCCCGGACCTTCTCGCCGTAGGCTCCGGCCTTTGTGCGCGGATCTATGTTGGGGGCGCGCGCCGGGATGGGACGGTTGGCGGCCGAGCCCATCTCGTCGAGCGAGGGCTTGCGGATGCGCGAGCCTGGAACGCTCGTACTCTGTGCGTAGGTCGGTTGCACGGGCTGGTACTCGCGCTGGATGCGGGAGCCGCCTTCTGCGTGCGCGTCCAGCTCTTCTCCCCCTTGCGGGGAGGGGCTACGGTTGGAGGGAGGCCCTCCGGCAGAGGCTCTGCCCTTGGGCGCGCCGCCATACTTGCGCGCCCCGGCGAAAGCGCCGGCCTTGTCCTCGACGTCGGTCTGGCGGGCGAGAGGGTCGTCGGCGATAGCCAGTTCGGTCTCGCGCAGGCGCTTTATCTCGTCGCGCAGACGGGCGGCGGTCTCGAACTCGAGATCGGCCGCAGCCTCCTTCATCTTCTTCTCGAGGCCGGCGATCACGGCTTCGAGATTGTGCCCGATCAGCGCCTGCCCCTCCTCGGCGAGGCCGGGATCGACGGTGACGTGGTCCTGCTCGTAGACCGAGGACAGCACGTCGGCGATGTTCTTCCTGACGCTCTCCGGCGTGATGCCGTTGGCGGCGTTCCAGGCCTGCTGCTTCTCGCGGCGGCGCTCGGTCTCGGCGATAGCGCGCTCGAGGCTGCCGGTCATGGCGTCGGCGTAGAGGAGGACCTTGCCGTCGACGTTGCGCGCAGCGCGGCCGATGGTCTGGATCAGGCTGGTCTCGCTTCTGAGGAAGCCTTCCTTGTCGGCATCGAGGATCGCCACTAGCGCGCACTCGGGGATGTCGAGGCCCTCGCGTAGCAGGTTGATGCCGATCAGCACATCGAAGGCCCCGAGCCGGAGGTCGCGGATGATCTCGATGCGCTCCAACGTCTCGATGTCGGAGTGCATATAGCGCACGCGAACGCCCTGCTCGTGCATGTACTCGGTCAGGTCCTCGGCCATGCGCTTGGTGAGCGTGGTGACGAGCGTGCGGTAGCCTAGGCGCGTGACCCGGCGCACCTCGTCGAGCAGGTCGTCGACCTGGGATTTGGCCGGTCGCACCTCGGTGACGGGATCGACGAGTCCGGTGGGACGGATCACCTGCTCGGTGAAGGCGCCGCCGGTCTGCTCCAGCTCCCAGCCGCCGGGCGTGGCCGAGACGTACGTGGTCTGCGGCCGCATGGCGTTCCACTCCTCGAAGCGGAGCGGCCGGTTGTCCATGCAGGAGGGCAGGCGGAAGCCGTACTCGGCGAGCGTCGCCTTGCGCCGGTAGTCGCCGCGGAACATGCCGCCGATCTGCGGCACGGTGACGTGACTCTCGTCGACGAACACCAGGGCGTTGTCGGGCAGGTACTCGAACAGCGTCGGCGGCGGCTCGCCGGGCTGGCGTCCCGTCAGGTAGCGCGAGTAGTTCTCGATGCCGGCGCAGGACCCGGTCGCCTCCATCATCTCCATGTCGAAGACCGTGCGCTGCTCGAGACGCTGCGCTTCCAGCAGGCGGCCGCCGGCGTAGAGCTCGTCGAGGCGCTGCTTGAGCTCGGACTTGATCGACTTGATGGCCTGCTGCAGCGTCGGCTTGGGCGTCACGTAGTGCGAGTTGGAGTAGACCTTGATGAGCTTGAGCTCGTCGGTCTTTTGCCCCGTGAGCGGATCGAACTCGGTAATCGCCTCCACCTCATCGCCGAACAGGGAGATGCGCCAGGCGCGGTCCTCCAAGTGGGCCGGGAACAGCTCCACCGTGTCGCCGCGCACGCGGAAGGTGCCACGGGTGAAGTTGGCGTCGCTGCGGCGGTAGTGCAGGGCGACGAGATCGGCCAGCAGCTGGCGCTGCGGCAGGGTCTCGCCGGTCTGCACGGCGAAGGTCATGGCCGTGTAGGTCTCGACCGAGCCGATACCGTAGATGCACGACACGCTGGCCACGATGATGACGTCGTCGCGCTCGAGCAGGGAGCGCGTGGCGGCATGGCGCATGCGATCGATCTGCTCGTTCACCGACGATTCTTTCTCGATGTAGGTGTCGGTGCGCGGCACATAGGCTTCGGGCTGGTAGTAGTCGTAGTAGGAAACGAAGTACTCGACCGCGTTGTCGGGGAAGAAGCTCTTGAACTCGCCGTAGAGCTGGGCCGCCAGCGTCTTGTTGGGAGCCAGGATCAGGGCCGGCCGCTGCGTCTTCTCGATCACCTGGGCCATGGTGAAGGTCTTGCCGGAGCCGGTGACTCCCAGCAGCACCTGGTTGCGCTCGAGCTGGTCGACACCCTCGACCAGCTCCTTGATGGCCTGCGGCTGGTCGCCCTTGGGCTCGTACTCCGACATCAGCCTGAAGGCGATGCCGCCCTCGGATTTCTCGGGCCGTGGCGGCCGGTGCGGCATGAACGTCGGCAAGCTGCCGGACACCAGGGGATGCTGGGCGAGCATGGGCTGCTGGCCCAGCACTTGACGGGCGCGCTCGGAGCGCTCCTGTGGCTTGGCCAGCAGCGCGTTGAGGCTCGCCGTCATATCGCCGAAGTTGCGCGACGGCGGACCGGTGTTGCGAAGCGCAGGCAGAGTCGACAGTCCCCCCTCCCCGGGGAGAGGACTGGGATGAGGGGCAGAGGCTCGCTCCGATGCCTGTTGCCGCGCCTCGCCCCGCAACCGGGGAGAGGGGGAATCGGGCAGGAACGGCGCACTGGCCTCGGCGAAGCCCCGCGACGAGCGCTTTGTCTCCGGCGTGCCAGCCGCGCCCTCGACGGGTGGAGCCGGGGGCTTGCCCGACTTGCCGCGCGAGGGCCGCGGGCGGGGCGTGGAGTCGCGCTCGGTCGATTCGGATTTGGGGCGGCGAGCCATGGGCAAGATATATGGCTCCAGCGGCGCGGGTAGGCAACCGAAGGCTCAGCGTCAAGTCACAGGTTCCTGACAACCGCGCCACCTCACCGCGGAGGGTCTGCGGGGTCGGCGGTGCGCCAATCCGCCCGCTCCAGCAACAGCGACACGGCGGTGCCGCCGATCAGCGCCCAGAATGGCGCGCCGATGTTGAAGATGGGGATGCCGGCCACTGTCACCAGAAAAGTCACGAGCGCGCCAAGCGGAAAGCCGCCCTTGAAGGCCACTGTGAACGCCGACTGCAGCACCCTTAGCATGGCGAGGCCGGCCAGCGTGGCGATGAAGGCCGGCGGCGTGGACAGCATCAGGCGGGTCACCGTAGGCGCCAGCAGCCCGAACACGATAGCAAGGACGCCGACCACCACGCCGGCGGTGTACTGCGTGCGGCGCTCGCCGGCGGCCGAGATGATGGCGTTGACGGGGCCCGTCAGACACGTCGACACAGCGCCGATGAAGGCCGACACGATCGAAGCCGCCCCGCAGCCAAGCGCGATGCTGTCGACCGGCGGCGCGTGGCCCGCCTCGGTGAGGACGGCGATGCCCTGGCCGTTCTGCACCACGAGCACGCTGATTGCGAGCGGCACCACCAGTTCCACCAGCGCGGCCCAGGAGAACTCCGGCGCCTGCAGTTGCGGCGCAGCGACCAGCGCCGTCTGGTCGAGGCCCGGTGCGAATGTGCCGGACTGGTAGATCATGGCCGCGCCTGCCGCCAGGGCCACCAGCATCGGCGGCACCCGTACCGCAAGCGTGGGCACGGCACTGATCAGCAGGAACGCGCCGGTCATGACGCCAGCCATGCCCAGATCGAGCTGGAAGGCGCGCACCCAGTCGAGCCCAAATTGCAGAAACACGCCCGCCACCATGCCCATCACGATCGGCATCGGCACCGCCGCCATGGCGCGCCGCACGAGGCCGAGCGCGCCGAGGCTGGCCATCAGAACGCCAGTGGCAACATAGGCGCCGATTACCTCGGCGAACGACAGGTGCCCGAGCGCGGGCGCGATGAGCACCGTGCCGGGGATGGTCCAGAAGAACACCAGCGGCTGACGGTACTTGAGGCAGTAGAGGATGCTGACGATGCCGTTCACGAACAGCGAGCCGAACACCCAGGATGCCGTCTCGGCCTCCGACAGGCCGCCACGGGTGGCGGTGGCCAGGATGATGGCCAGCGGACCACTGGCCGCGAACAGGAACCCGACCAGGCCATTGGCCGCATGGGCCAGCGTGAGGTCACGCCAGAAGCTGGGCACAGGCACGTCATCTGCTGGGGGTGCGGCGGGCATATCGAGGCGGGCGGGGCGGCGGCAGGCGGCGGACGGGCCGAGAGATCATGGTACAGGGATGGGGTGGAGGCAAGGTGTGGGGGGCCGCCAATTCTTAGGCTAGCCTCGCCCCCGAGCTGCTGCGTAAGGGATTGCGGGTCCTGTATGGCAATCCCCATCTGCTCACGCGGCTTGCGTGGCCGACTTCCTTATCATCCTTCTGCGGATGGGTGCCTGGGTGCCAGCCTTCGCCGGGATGACGGTCATGGTGAGGGATCGTTACTGTCGTGCCGGCCGAGCACAGAGCGCGAGAGCCGGCACCTAGAGCAGCAAATTGCGCGGGTGCATCGCGGCCCTCGGTGCCAGATTTTTGGCCTTCGGCGAATTCCGGGATGACAGCGTGCAGTAGATGGAGGCAACCCTCACCCCTGCTTCGCCACGCGCTTCACGCCCGCATCGGCGGGCGCGGGGACCCAGTCGTGGCGGCACTCCTCCCACACGGAGATGGTCGGTGCGGGGAAGTTCGGGTCGGCGAAGGTGCCGATGGCAACGGCTACGAAGCCGGGGAAACCCGCGCCCGTCCAGTAGACGGTGGAGCCGCACGCCGGGCAGAAGCGGAAGGTCAGCGCGTTGCCGCTCTCGGCCGTGCGCGTCCACTCGGTGGCCTTGCCGGCCACCGTGATCTGCTCGCGGGCGAAGCGCGCCTGGTTGCTCGTCACGGCGCCGGTGCGGCGCTGGCACTCCAGGCAGTGGCACATGGAGATGCGCACGGGCTCGCCCGTGATCGTGAGAGTGAGCTGGCCGCAGCTGCAGGCGGCACGGCGGGTGGTCATGGGCGGCTCCGTGGCACGAG
This sequence comes from Hyphomicrobiaceae bacterium, assembly GCA_050248715.1. GTDB lineage: Bacteria > Pseudomonadota > Alphaproteobacteria > Rhizobiales > Hyphomicrobiaceae > AWTP1-13. The sequence continues at coordinate 292,805 of JBFWRV010000001.1, forward strand.
CGTCGATACCTCACTCTAGCGGCAGTGGCGCATGCGGCGCCATGGCGGCATTCGCGAAGGCCCGGCCAAGCTTGGATCGCGCGTCCTGTGTGGAGGCGACAGGGTTCGGCCTCCGCCGGGATGATGCCCGCTGAGAGGAGCACTGCGTTTCATGGCGACAGCGACGCCGTTCGCGCGCATAACGGCTGCTGCCAACTCCAGTGAGGCAGCGATCGATGGCCGAGAGCACCACCAACCCATCCTCCCCTGAGCTTCGCGCCATGAAGGCGGCGGCGGGGCTCTATCACGCTTACTTCACGGGACTGATCCTGACGCTAGTCACGCGTAAGAGCGCGGCGGATGCAGCGGAGTGGGTGCGGTGCACCTTCCGGCACCAGCACCACGAGAAGTTCCTGTCGAGCTTCGAGAAGCTGGGCTTGAAAGGCATGCCGGACGCGGTGGCGTGCGCGGCCTATCACTATCTCTCCAACAGCGTCGGCGGTGTCGGCGTGGAGTTCATGCGCGAGAGCGATCGCAAGGCATGGGTCAATTTCGTGCCGCCGCGCTGGATCTATCCGGGCGCCAGCATCTGCGGGGTGCCGAGCGAGGTGTCGCGCGCGTTCCTCCGCGGCTGGTACGCGCAGAACGGCGTGTCTCTGAAGAACCCGCGGCTCGGCTTCGTGTGCACGGCGCAGACCACGGACGGCCAGCACGGCCTCTCCGGCTACTTCTTGGAGCACGACCGTGAGCTGGCACCGGAAGAGCGCCTGCAGTTCAAGCCGGGCGAGCTGCCGCCGCCATTCGATGCGAGCAAGGCGCCACGCCTGCCGGTGGCGTGGACCGCGGAGCGCCTCGCCAAGGCCGAGCGCAACTATGCAATGGAGTACGTGCGCTCGGGGCTGCCGCGGCTTGCCGAGCTCTTCGGCCCCGCGGAGGCCGTCCACCTCGGGCGCGTGACAGGGCGGCTCGTCGGCGCACAGCTCTATAAGGAGACGGCGGGATTACTGGGCGTCGCGGCCGGCGGGGCGCAGGAGTTCGGTCGGTACATGTCGGCGCTCGCGGCAGGCGAAGGCGATGCAGCGACGGCGCGGGCGGAGGATGGCAGCGTCATCGTCACGCGGAGAGGCTGGCGGCTGACGCGCGGGCTGGGGCCCCTGTCGCCGTCCGTCTTCGAGGGTTGGCACGGGCTGCTGGAAGGGGCGATCGCCGTACACGACCGCTTCCTCCTGCTCGAGGTGATGTCGCGGCTCGATCAGGGCGATTCCTCCACGACGTGGCGCATTCGCCGCAGGGCAGGGACCGGATGAGTATCGGGGCCTGTCTTGTTCACCCCGCCTTAACCCCTCCCCAAAAAGCGGGGCGCAGTACGGAAGTCGACGCGCCTCAAGCGGCGACGGCGTGATCGGCAGCGACGCGGTTACGGCCCGTGCACTTGGCCTCGTAGAGCTTGGCGTCGGCACGATGCACGAGGTCGTCGCAGCTGTCGCCCGCCGTGAGCTCGGCGACGCCGAAAGAGGCGGTGACCTTGCCGATCTGCTGCCCGCTCTCGCTCACCGCCAGCTGCTTGGCCTCGAGCTGGCTGCGCATGCGCTCGGTCACCTGCATCGCGTATTCGAGCTCGGTGCCGGGCAGGATGACGGCGAACTCCTCGCCTCCGTAGCGGGCGATGATATCGCTGGAGCGTGCGTTGTCGACCAGAACGCGCGCGAACATCTTGAGGATCTCGTCGCCGATCTTGTGGCCGAAGACATCGTTGACCTTCTTGAAATTATCGATGTCTGCCATGACCAGCGTAAGCGCCCGGCTGCGGGCGCGAGCCTCCTTTACTTCCCTCGCCAGGCTCTCGTCGAAGCGACGGCGGTTGCTGAGAGAGGTCAGAGGGTCGCGCATGCCCATCTCGCGCGCCTCGGCGAGATTGGAGCGCAGGTTGTCGATTTGCGACTTCGACTGTTCGAGGCTCTTCTTCAGCTCACGCGCCTCGTTCTGCATCTTGTTGTTCTCTGCAAGAAGGAACTTGACGATCACGCCGATCTCAGCGGGGGTGGCGAGTTTCGGCAGGCTCCGATCGGCCTCCGCCAGCGTGACCGAATAGCGCTCGCCAGCGTCGATGTAGCCCCGCACCAGCTTCAGGATCGCGGTCGTCTCGCCGTCGAGCTGCTTGGCGGCAGCGGCGATCTTGGGCGCCACCTGCCTGCCAGCTTCCGCGGCGGACTTGGGAGACTTGTGCTGCAACTCGCGCCAGACCAGCACACCGAAACCGGCGAGACTCAACAGCAAGAGGCCCGCCAGGCACGCCTCAACCGTCATGAAATTGAAGAGGAACAATGTCCACGCCCCCCACCGGCCGCTTTGATCATGCAACCGCAGCTGCAAGAAGCAGCCGCGATGCTCCCACACCCCAAGCGCGACGGATTGTAGGACCGATTAACTCTCATCTCGTTAATGGCCCGCGGTGGCGTGCGGCCGTGGCGGGAGCGGCCCGGAGCACGGGCCGCGGGCATCCTCGCCCGCGCCTCAGGCAAGCTCCGGACGTCCCGGCAGATCGTTGATGCTTTCGAGAATCAGGTCGGCCAGATCTTCGAAATCCTCGCGGCCGCTGGTGCCCGACAGCACACCCACGTTGAGGCCGACGGCGGCGGCCCGGCCGAGGGCCAGGTCGTGAATGGCATCACCGACCACGGCAACCTCTGCAGGCTCGACATGCACATGCGCGCAGAAGCCCAACGCCATGCGCGGATCGGGCTTGGACCCGAACCCGGAGTCGCAGCCAACGGTGAAATCGAAGAAGTGCAGGATGTCGTGGGGAGCAAGCGACGCCTCCAGCCCGCCAGCGGAGTCATTAGTGGCGATGCCAAGCCGAAACCCCCGACGCTTCAGTTCAACAATCGTGTCGCGGGCACCGGCGATGAGGGTGGAATGCCGGGCGCCGCCGGCACAAAAGATGCGCTCGATGCCGGCGACCAATCTCTCCGCGGGGGCGACCTCGGGGTGCCGGGCGAAAGCCCGGGCGATGTCGAGGAAGTCGCCAGCGGCGAGTGCCGTTCCGGGCGTGACGCGGTCTGTGACGGGGTCATGGCCACCGAGCCGCAGCAGGTCATCGGCCAGCCCCTGGCTGCCCCGCGCGGCGTAGAGTGAGGCCTCGCGGTTGATCGGAACCCACGTTCGCCAGTAGTCGATGATGGTGCCGTCCTTGTCGAGAAGGATGCCGCGAATCGCCATGCCTGCCGCCTCCGCTGCCTCAGGCTGCGCAGACGGCGCCCTGGCCGACCCCGGCGTGGATGGAGAGATCGCGGATGGTCGGCGCCTTGCCCGACAGCGGATTGGCCGGATCCCACGCTACCTTGATCTCGTTAAAGCGGGCGTTGCTGGCATCGTAGAGGAGGAGGCGGCCGGCCAGCCCCTCGCCGATGCCGACGATCTCCTTCAGCACCTCGGTTGCCTGCAGCGTGCCCATCACGCCGACGGCAGCACCCAGCACGCCGACCTCGGCGCAGTTGGCGACCGTGCCCGGCGGCGGAGGCTCTGGGAAAATGCAGCGGTAGGTGGGATAGGGCTCGCCGTCGGGGCCGGTCTCGTGCGGCTTGAGGGTGGTGATGTAACCGTCAAAGGGGCCAACGGCGGCGAAGACGAGGGGGCGTTTGGCCAAGTAGCAGGCATCGCTGACGAGATAGCGGGTGGCGAAGTTGTCGGAACCGTCGGCAACGATGTCGTAGCGGCCGATCAGGTCGAGGGCGTTGCCGGCGTCGATGCGAGTGTCGTGGGTCTCGACCCGGACGTGCGGATTGAGCCTGGCGATCGTCTCCCTGGCGCTCTCGACCTTGGAGACGCCAACGTGGTCGGTGTCGTGCACGATCTGGCGCTGCAGATTATCGAGCGAGACCCGATCGTCGTCGACGATGCCGATGGTGCCGACGCCAGCCGCGGCAAGGTACATGAGCAGAGGTGCGCCGAGGCCGCCGGCGCCGATCACCAGCACGCTCGCGGCCTTGAGCCGCTGCTGGCCCTGGCCGCCGACCTCTCGCAGCACCAGATGCCGCTTGTAGCGTTCGATCTCCTCGGGGGTTAAGGCCATGCTGTCGCCCTCCCTCGTCTGCCTGTTTCGAGCGCGGCTTATAGCAGATTGACCGACGCCGGTCGCCTCACAGCGGCGTGGCCCGCACAGGCCGTCTTTCCCGCAAGCGCGAAGCGCCTCTGCGGGAATTTTGCCCCAGGACCGCCCGCGTCGTGCGCGGATCGATGCCTGAACTGCCCGTGCTTGGGGGCATGAGGGAACGCTGGCCAACGCCCGCGTCAGCGCCTATTTTGGCGCCCGTTTGCGCATCCATGCGCTGAACCCAAGAGACATCCGATGACCAAGAACGGCCCCGTACCCCAGCCGGGCATCCTCGACATCAGCGCCTACGTGCCGGGTGAAAGCAGCGCCCCGGGCGGAGTGAAGCCGATAAAGCTCTCATCCAACGAGACGCCGCTGGGCCCGAGCCCCAGGGCGGTGGCGGCATTCAAGGCCGAGGCCGAGCATCTGGACCGCTATCCCGACGGCGCGGCCACGGCGCTGCGCGCTGCCGTGGGGAGGCTCTACGGCCTCGATCCGGCCCGCATCGTCTGCGGCAGCGGCTCCGATGAGCTGATCAACCTTCTCGCCCACGCCTACGTCGGCCCCGGGTACGAAGCCGTCTACAGCGAGCACGGCTTCCTCATGTACAAGATTGCCACGCTGGCGAGCGGCGGCATGCCCGTGTCGGTCCCCGAGAAGAGCTACAAGGCCGACGTGGACGCAATCCTGGCGCGGGTGGGCCCCAAGACCAGGATCGTGTTCCTCGCCAATCCGAATAACCCGACCGGCACCTACCTGCCCCACGATGAGGTGCGGCGCTTGCACAAGGGCTTGCCGTCCAGCACCCTGCTGGTGCTGGACGCGGCCTATTGCGAGTACGTGCGCCGCAACGACTACGAGGCTGGCCTGGAGCTCGTCGCCACCACCGAGAACACGGTGATGACGCGCACGTTCTCCAAGATCTACGGCCTCGCCGCCCTGCGGCTGGGCTGGGCCTATTGCCCGGCCGGTGTCGCAGACGTCCTCAACCGCACGCGCGGCCCCTTCAACGTCAACGCCCCGGCGATCGCCGCTGGAGTGGCGGCGCTCGAGGACAAGGCCTATCTCGAGCGTGCCGTGGCGCACAACGACACGTGGCTTCCCTGGGTGACGGCCGAGATCGGCAAGCTCGGGCTCGAGGTGACGCCGAGCGTGGGCAACTTCGTGCTGATCCACTTCCCGGCCACCAAGGGCCGCGACGCCGCCTCCGCCGATGAATACCTGAAGGCGCGCGGCATCATCCTGCGCCGCGTGGCGGCCTACGGCCTGCCCAACTGCCTGCGCATGACCATCGGCACCGAGGACGACAACCACAAGGTCGTCGCGGCCTTGGCGAGCTTTCTGGGGCGCGCGTAATGGCCCAGATGTTCGAACGCGTGGCTCTGATCGGCCTCGGCCTGATCGGATCATCACTCAGTCACGCCATGCGGCGGGCGGGGCTTGCGCGCACTATTGCCGGCCACGCGCAGAGCGAGAGGACGCGCACCACGGCACTGCGGATCGGCCTTGTCAGTTCTGCGTATGCGACGGCGGCGGAGGCCGCGCGCGATGCCGATCTCGTCGTCTTGTGCGTGCCTGTCGGCGTCTGCGGCACTGTCGGCCGGGACATTGGACCGAGCCTGAAACCCGGCGCCATCCTGACCGATGTCGGCTCGGTGAAGGGCGCCGTGCTCCGCGATGTGGCGCCGTTCGTGCCCGAGGGCGTACACTTCATACCGGGGCATCCGATCGCCGGTACGGAGCATTCGGGCCCGGAATCGGGCTTTGCCGAGCTGTTCGACGGCCGCTGGTGCGTGCTGACGCCGCCGCCGGGGGCAAGCCCGGGCGCCGTCGAGGCGCTCGCAGCCTTCTGGAAGGCCTGCGGCTCGCACGTGGAGGTGATGGACGCGCAGCACCACGACCTCGTGCTCGCAATCACCAGCCACGTGCCGCACCTCATCGCCTACAACATCGTCAACACCGCGCGGCACCTCGAGAAGGTGACCGACACGGAGGTGATCAAGTTCTCGGCGGGCGGCTTCCGCGACTTCACGCGCATCGCCGCGTCCGACCCGGTCATGTGGCGCGACGTGTTTCTCAACAACAAGGAGGCTGTTCTGGAGATGCTGGGCCGCTTCAGCGAGGATCTGACCACGTTGCAGCGCGCCATCCGCTTCGCCGACGGCGACACCCTGCACAAGCTGTTCGTGGAAGCCCGCGCCACCCGGCGCGGCATCATCCAGGCCGGCCAGGACACGGCCGCCCCCGACTTCGGCCGCCCGCACGGCCCGACGAAGCCGACGAGCGCATGAAGACCCCAGCTAGGTGCGTTCCCTCCCCCGTCACGCCGGAGGCGTACCTCCGGCACGATGTTGGGGAGGAACAGGGAGGGGGGACTCCCAAACCTCCAATGTCGGGCTTCGCCCCATCCCTAACCTCTCCCCACAAGGAGGGAAGGGAATGACCAGTGCCGATCACGACCTCTGGGTGTTCGGCTACGGCTCGCTGATGTGGCGGCCGGGGTTTGCCTACGAGGAGGCGCGGCACGCGCGCCTCGCCGGCTATCGGCGCTGCTTCTGCATCTATTCTGTCTACCACCGCGGATCGCGTGAGCGACCGGGTCTCGTGCTGGGGCTCGACCGAGGCGGGGCCTGCGAGGGGATCGCCTATCGCGTGACGGCCGCCAATGCAGTCGCGACCACGCACTACTTGCGTGCGCGCGAGCAGGTCAACGGCGTGTACCGCGAGGCGCACGTGCCGGTGGAGCTGATCAAGGGGCCGCACCATCAGGTCACAGCGCTCACATACATTGTCGAGCGCGCGCACCCGAACTATGCCGGCCGGCTGCCGATCTCCCTCGAAGCGCGCCTGATACACGGCGCCAAGGGCCTGTCCGGCGCCAACCTCGACTATTTTCTCAGCACGCTGCGGCATCTGCAGGAGCTCGAGATCCGTGAGCGCGACCTGGAGCGGCTATTGGCCCTCATCGGCCCGCATGCGGCGCGCTTCGCGCCCCCCGGCGCGGCAAGCCCGCATACGGCAGCCATGGTGCGGCTGGCGCGCCTCAAGAAACCCCTGCGCAGGGCCAAACTCCCGCGCGGCGACCGGCGCTTCCTGCACCGGCTTCGCATGAGCGACTGACCTGCCGCAGCAGGACGGCGCAAACGCCTTAGTCGCTTCCCAGTAGGCCCTTCGCCATCAGCACTTCGTCGTAGTAACGGCCGTCGTGCTTCAGGGCATGCTTCTCGACGCCATAGTCCACAAAGCCCAGGCTGGCATACAGGGTCCTCGCTCGCGCGTTGTCCCGCACGACGGTGAGCTGGATGAGCTCGACGTGCTGGCGCGCGACGTTGCATATGGCCTCGACGAGCTGCCTTGCGGCTCCTGAGCTCCTAGCCGCGGAGCGAACGTACATGCCCCACAGCAGGCCCTTGTGGGCGCGCTTCGAACCTTGCTGGACGGCAAACCCGGCCATCCCGACGAGGTGCGTGTCCCGAAATACGCCGAGCACCGTGGAGCTGCGCAGTCGATCGGCATACCACTGCTGCGGCTGCGCGTTTTCGGCCTCGAAGGTGCTGCCGAACGCTTCGGGGTGAGCTCTGAGAGCTTCCAGGCGAATGTCGCGGTACAGCGCGACATCGGCCGCGTCATCGTGTGCCAAGCGGCGTATCTCGACGTGAGCTGCGCTCATCCTCTCGTCCTTCGTGGACAACCCGCCCTTCGATCCTTCGCGGCGACGGCGCGCCGCCTTTACGTCCGCCGCAGGCGAGAAATCGCGATCAAGGTCAGGATCTCGAACAGCATCTGCGCACCGGCTTGGGCGGTATTGCTGGTCGCATCGTACTGCGGCGCCACCTCGACGACATCGCCGCCGACAATATCGAGCCCGACGCAGCCGCGCACCAGTTCCATGGCTTCGCGCGTGCTTAAGCCGCCAGGCTCCGGAGTGCCGGTGCCGGGTGCGAACGCCGGGTCGAGGCTGTCGACGTCGAAGGAGATGTAGGTCGGACCGCCGGCCGCGACCTCCCGGATTCTCTGAATGGTCCGGGCGGCACCCAGCTCCGCAAATTCCTCGGCGTGGATCACGGTCATGCCGCTGGCGTAGGAGAACTCCCAAAGGTACTCGGCACCCCCGCGGATCCCGATCTGGATGGTGCGCTCGGGATCCAGCACACCGTCCAGCACTGCCTGCCGGAACGGACCGCCGTGGTGGAACTTGGAGCCCTCGAAGGGTCCGCCCGTGTCGCAATGGGCGTCGATGTGCACCAGCCCCACGGGCGCCCTGGCACCGACTGCCTTGAGGATTGGCAGCGTGATCGAATGATCTCCGCCCACGCTCAGCGGCGCCACGCCTGCGGCCGCGATCTTGCTAAAGAAGGCCTCGATGTCCTGGTGGCTCTCCTCCAGACTGAACCGGCTGCGGAAAGGAACATCGCCCACGTCGGCCGCCTTGATCTCGGCGAGCGGTGCCAGGCGATGCACATGGTGGTAGGGGCCCATGCGCTCGATGCTTCGCACGGCCCGCGGACCGAGGCGCGCGCCGGCCCGGTTGGTGACGCCCAGGTCCAAGGGTACGCCCACCAGCGCGACGTCGAGGCCGCCAAGATCAGGCTCGGCAAGGGCGCCCGGCCGCAGCGGTGCGCCGAGGAAAGTTGAGACGCCCTCGTAGGGCTTCGGGCGGCGGTCGGTGCCTGCGAACACCTTCTCGGTGATTTTGCGGAATTCAGGATCGTACGACTGTCCGGGCGCAGCGTTCGCGTACTTGGCGCGCAATTCATCCAGCTTCGTGCGATCCATGGTCGGGCCCAATCGGTGTTGCGGGCAAGCGACGCCGCGCGCGCCGAAGATTACCGCAAGGTTTCGCGCGAATCCCGCCGCGGACATGTTAATCCGTTGTTATCCACGACGAAGCCCGCAATTTTCTGCAACTTGCACGGAAGAAGGAACTTGTTAGGGGCGGCCCCCGATAATCCTGCTCTCGCGCAGATTCTTGGGAGATCCCGCATGTTGTACGGCGCGCGGCGGTCTACCGCCTCGGACGTGGGCCAGGCTGGAGCCTCGGCGCCCAGCTTTGCGCTGCGCGCCGCCACTCTTTACGGCTGGTTGCGGGTTGTGGCGGCCTTAGGCGCGGCATTCACATGCCGACTTGGCTTGCTGGCGCGGCGGCCGGAGGGCAGCAGACCGCAGGTTCATGACCCGATGAAGCTGCTGGGCTGCGTCATTGCAGTCGTGCTCGCCCTGTCGATCCCCATCGGATACGGCATCATCGGCTACCTCAAGGAAGGCGACACGCTCACCTACAAGGCGGAACTGACGGCCGCGCGAGCAGCGCAATACATCTACGCGCCCGAAGCTCCCTGGCGCTACGATACCGACCAGCTGGCTGCCATCAGCGAGATTCGCACCAAGGCCAGCGCCCCCATTATGCAGCGCATTCTCGACCAGGATGGCGCCGTGATGATGCGCAGAGGCGATCTGCTGGGCTGGCCGACATTCGCTCGCTATTCGCCCGTCATGGCCAGTGGGGCGCAGGTGGGAACGGCCGAGGTGTCCTCCAGCATGCGCCCGTTGCTGATGGAGGTCGCCTTCGTCGCACTGGGCTCGGTGATATTGGCGGTTGCCGGCTATTTCGCCTTCGTCCGCTTGCCGCTCGGAGCGCTCGACCGAACGCTTGGCGAGCTCGAGGCGTCGAATGCCAGGTTCAGGCAGCAGAACTCGCTCCTCGACACCGCGCTGGAAACGATGGCCCAGGGTCTTATCATGTACGATGCCGACGGCCGCGTCGTCATCGCCAACGACCGCTATGCTCAGCTCTGCGGCATAGATCCGGCACAGCTGAAGCCCGGCATCACCCTTCGCGAAATCGTCGAGCTGCGGATGGCCAATGGCGCCTATCCCGGTCGCACGGCCGACGAAGTCTACGGGAATATTTGGCAGCGGCTCAACCGCAACGTCATGACCTCGGTGACCAATCGGATGGCCGATGGCCGAGCCATCATCGCCACTATTCGCCCGCGGGCCGACGGCGGCTGGGTAATCACTCATTCGGACGTGAGCGAGCATGAAGCTCTCACGCAGAAGCTCGCGAGCCAGAACGAGCTCCTGATCCAGCGCGAGGAAGAACTCGAGAAGCAGAACACACGCTTCAATGCGGCGATCAATCACATGTCCCAGGGCATGTGTCTCTTCGATGCCCAGCAGCGCGTCGTGTTCGCCAACCAGCGCTACGCCGAGATCTACGGTCTGACGCCCGCCCAGATCAAGCCCGGCACGTCGCTGCGCGAAATCCTGAAGGCCCGCGTTGCCAACGGCGCCTACTGCGAGAGCGACATCCGAAAAGTTGTCGAGGATGGAGTGGCGAGCTTCCAGGAGGAAGTCTCAGAGGTTCTGCGGCTGGCGGACGGCCGCTTCATCTCTGTCCTTCGACGGCCGACTGCAAGCGGCGGCGTGGTGAGCACCCACGAGGACGTCACCGTGCGCGAACGTTTGGCGGGGCGCCTGTCGGAGCAGAACAACCTGCTGCGGCACCACGAGGAGGAGTTGAAGGCGCAGAACGTCAGGTTCGATGCGGCCCTGAGCAACATGTCGCATGGCATCTGCATGTTCGACGCCGAGCAGCGCGTGCTGGTCGCCAATGCACGCTATGCCGAGATCTACGGTCTGCGACCGGATCAGGTGAAGCCCGGAACTACGCTGCGCCAGATCGTGGAGGCACGTATCGCCAAGGGGTTGTACGCGGGTCCCAATCCGGAGGAATACATCAGGGAACGGCTCGCTGCGTTTCACGATGCGTCGGTGGCCGTACATCACCTCAGCGACGGGCGCGCCATTTGTGTCCGCCGCCAGCCGATGCGCGCAGGCGGGTGGGTTACCACGCACGAGGACATAACGGAACGCGAGAAGCTGAAGGTCCGGCTCGAGCAACAGAACGAGCAGCTCGATGCCGCCATGAATAACATGGCCCAAGGCCTTGCCATGTACGACGACCAGCAGCGGCTCGTCATCTGCAACAAGCGCTATGCCGAGATGTACGGGCTGACCCGGGAGCAGGTTCGCCCCGGGACTACCGTGCGGGAAATCCTGCGGCACCGCATGGCCAACGGGTGCTATGTCCCTTCGCAGCCACAACAGCATGCAGACCGTTTGCTCACGCAGTTCGGGAAAATCGACTCCGAGATCCAAGAGTTGGCCGATGGCCGCAGCATCGTCGTCTCCCATCACCGCACGCCGAACGGTGCTCACGTCGTCACACACCAGGACATCACCGATCAGCGGCGGTCGGAGGCCAAGATCGTGCATATGGCTTTGCACGATGCGCTGACCGACCTGCCCAACCGCGTCCTGCTCAACGAGCGCCTTGAAGGTGCCCTCGCCCGCGTCAGGCGCGGCGAGACGCTGGCAGTGCATCTGCTCGACCTGGACCACTTCAAGACCGTGAACGACACGCTCGGCCATCCCACCGGCGACAAGCTCCTCAAAATGGTCGCAGCGCGCCTGCGCGCACTTGTGCGCGAAACCGACACCGTTGCCCGCATGGGCGGCGACGAGTTCGCAATCCTGCAAGCGGGCATCTCACAGCCCGCGGACGCCACTGCTCTGGCACTGCGCGTGATCCAGTCCGTGAGTGCACCCTACGAGCTCGACGGCATCCCGGTCGTGATCGGCACCAGCGTGGGCATCGCCGTGGGCCCCGCCGACGGGACCGCGCCCGACCAGCTCATCCGCAACGCCGATCTGGCCCTCTACCGCGCCAAGGGCGATGGACGCAGCACATACCGCTTCTTCAGCTCCGAGATGGATGCGCAGATGCAGGTGCGGCGCACCATGGAGCATGACCTGCGCAAAGCGCTCGCGGCCGGCGAGTTCGAGCTGCATTACCAACCCGTCGTCAATCTCGGCAGCGGCGAGATCAGCGGCGTGGAGGCCCTTATCCGCTGGCGCCACCCGCAAAACGGCCTCGTTCCGCCCGCCACTTTCATCCCTGTAGCCGAGGAGATCGGATTCATCATTCAGCTCGGCGAATGGGCGCTGCGTGAGGCCTGCCGCGCCGCGGCTGCCTGGCCCGAACACGTCAAGATCGCGGTCAATCTGTCGCCCATCCAGTTCCGCAGTCCGGGCTTCGTGAGCATCGTGGTGGGAGCCCTGGCTGCGTCAGGCCTGAGCGCAGATCGCCTCGAGCTCGAGATCACAGAGGGCATGCTGGTGCAAGACAGCGAGGGAACGCTCGACACGCTCTTTCAGCTGCGCGGGCTGGGCGTCAGGATCGCGATGGACGATTTCGGCACCGGCTATTCCTCGCTCAGCTACCTGCAAAGCTTCCCCTTCGACAAGATCAAGATCGACCGCTCGTTCGTGAAAGACATCGCCGAGGGCGCAGGCTCGCTTAATATCGTGCGCGCTGTCGCCGCCATGGCCAACGGCCTCGGCATGACGACGACGGCGGAGGGCGTCGAAACCAAGGAGCAGCTCGACACCGTCCGAGCCGAAGGATGCACGGAGATGCAAGGCTTCCTGTTCAGCAAGCCGCTACCCATCGACGAGCTGGAGCGCCTGATTGCGGAAAAATGCGCGCCGCGACCGACCGAGACGGTCTGCGCCGCCTGAGGGATCAGCCGCCGCCTCAAGCCGTAAGGTGCTCCGCGGTCTCGTAGATGTCGGTCCGCGGCGCACCGCTCAGCAGGCCGGCCAGATCGCCCCAAAGCGCCTGGATCCTCGCGACGGCCCGGTCGGCCGCCTCCTTGCTCTCGTAGAGCGCCACAACCACGCCCTGCCCGTCGCTTCGCCAAGCGGCATAGATGTCGACGACGCCAGGCAGCTTCTTGGCACGCGGGGCCATCTCCGCAACCTTGGTCGGCAGCTCCGCGAGCCGCGAAGGGTCAACCTTGAAGGTCGTCACGCGGGCGTACATTGAGCTTCTCCTTCGCGACCGGACCAGCCCTCTCGCCCTGCGCGCCCCAAACTCAGCGCCACGTCGAGACGAGTGGTCCACCCCCTGGCTCTGGCCCGGGATTTCCAGCCCTGCATAGATCGCATCCCACGTCGTACCGAGGCAAGCGGCCCCAACCCAACCCGTTTGTGGAATTGTGCTGCCAGTCTCGTGTAGGGTGCGGCCGAAACACATGGGAGCGAACAAGATCATGCTGCCGACCTCTGCGGATGTTGTGATCGTCGGTGGCGGCAACGCCGCCCTGTGTGCGGCGCTCGCCGCAGCGGAGCACGGCGCGTCGATACTGGTTCTGGAGCGGGCTTCGGAGGACGAATCGGGCGGCAACAGCCGTTTCACAGCAGGGGCCATGCGTTGCGTCTACGACGGCGTCGAGGACCTCAGGGCGCTGATGCCGGATCTTACCGAGCAGGAGGTCGCGCAGACCGATTTCGGGACCTATACCGAGGACCAGTTCTTCGATGACATGTATCGCGTCACTGAGTATCGCACCGATCCGGAACTGACGGAGATCCTGGTCAAGAGGAGCCGCGAGACGCTGCGCTGGATGCGCAGCAAGGGTGTGCGCTTTGCCCCCATCTGGGGCCGGCAGGCCTTCAAGGTAGACGGCAGGTTCAAGTTCTGGGGCGGGCTCACGATCGAAAGCCACGGCGGAGGGCCGGGCCTCGTCGCCTCACTCACGGCGGCGGCCAGGAAGAACGGCATAACGATCGTGTACGACGCCAGGGCCGTTGGCCTCATCACCGACGACGACGGAGTGCAGGGCGTGCGCGTACGGCATGGCGGCAAAACCGGCTCGGTGACGACCCGCAACGTGGTCCTGGCTGCCGGCGGCTTCCAGGCCAACGCGGAATGGCGCACGCGCTACATGGGTCCGGGCTGGGAGCTCGCCAAGGTGCGCGGCACCCGCTTCAACACGGGCGACGGCATAAAAATGGCGCTCGAGGCCAACGCCATGCCCACGGGCAATTGGTCGGGTGGCCATGCGGTTGCCTGGGACCGCAACGCGCCGGAGTTCGGCGACCTGTCGGTCGGCGACAACTTCCAGAAACACAACTATCCCTTCAGCCTCATGATCAACGCCAACGGCGAGCGCTTCGTCGACGAGGGCGCGGACTTCCGCAACTACACCTACGCCAAATACGGCCGCGTGATCCTGATGCAGCCTGGCCAGTTCTGCTGGCAGGTGTTCGACAAGAAGGTGTTGCACCTTTTGCGCGACGAATACCGCATCAAGCGCATCACCAAAGTGTCGGCAAATACGATCGAGGAACTTTGCGACAAGCTCGAAGGCGTCAATGCCGCCAGGGCGCTGGAGACCATCAAGACGTTCAATGCGGCGGTGAAACGCGAGGTGCCGTTCAATCCCAACATCAAGGATGGGCGCTGCACGGTCGGGCTGCCCGTCCCCAAGTCCAACTGGGCGGTGACCATCGAGGAGCCGCCGTTCGAGGCCTACGCCGTGACCTGCGGGCTGACCTTCACCTTCGGTGGCGTCAAGATCGATACCAATGCTCGCGTGATCGACACGGACGGGCTGCCGATCCCTGGCCTCTACGCGGCTGGCGAAATGGTGGGCGGCATCTTCTACTTCAACTATCCCGGCGGAACCGGGCTCACCAACGGCGCCGTGTTCGGGCGCATTGCCGGCAACTCGGCAGGCGCCCGGGCGCGCGGCAGCAACGCCTGATAGATACCAAGCAGGGGGAACAGCCCGGCAGGATGGATCGTCGATCCCTCAGGGGCCTTCCGCCAGCTTGTTGGCCATCACCGCAATGGTGCGCTGATAGACCTCGGCGCGATTCCAATCCCTGATGACGCCGAAGTTGGCGGTACCGGGATCCCAAGGCTGCTTTGCCTGCCAGCCATGGCCCTGGAGGAAGTTGGCGGTGGACGCCAGCATGTCGGGAACGCTGCGCTCGAGGTCGCGGCGGCCGTCGCCGTCGAAATCGACGGCGTACTTGAAGTAGCCCGACGGCAGGAACTGGGTGTGGCCGATCTCGCCCGCCCAGCCGCCGCGCATCTGCGCCGGTGTGAGGTCGCCGCGCTGGATGATGCGCAGGGAGTCCAGTAGGTGGCCGGTGAAAAACGCGGAGCGGCGGCAGTCGTAGGCAAGAGTCGCCAGCGAACGCACGACGTAAAACTTGCCGCTGCTGTCGGCGCCGTAGTTGGTCTCCAGGCCCCAGATGGCGATCAGGATCGGCGCCGGCACGCCGAAACGCTGCTCGATGCGCTCCAGCGTCGCGCGATGCGTACGCATAAGATTACGCCCGCGATTGAGGAGGGCGCTGCCCACGCGGCGGGCATAGAATTCCTCGAAGCTTAGCTTGAAGGAGCGCTGCGAGCGATCGAGGCGCACCACGGTCGGATCGTAAGTCACGCCGGCGAG
Organism: Hyphomicrobiaceae bacterium; assembly: GCA_050248715.1. GTDB lineage: Bacteria > Pseudomonadota > Alphaproteobacteria > Rhizobiales > Hyphomicrobiaceae > AWTP1-13. The sequence continues at coordinate 308,189 of JBFWRV010000001.1, forward strand.
GCCAGCCTGGATAGCCTCGGGTGAAATGCCCTGGGACGCGGCCGTGCGCTTGAAGCGCTGCAACCAGGCATCGAACCCGGCGCCATCGTTGCCGCAATCCTGGGCGGCGACCGGGGAAGCCAGCGCAGTCAGCAACAGGAGGGCAGCCACTCCCGTCTTCATCCGTCTCGATCGAGCGCTCGCGCGGCATGCCCGCATTGCCAAGTTCTCCCTAATTCGCGTTTGCAAACGATGTGGCCTGAGTGTGCTATTGCACAGGTCGAACGGAAGCAAGCCGGGGCATGTTGGCGCGCCAATCCGCGTCGGCGTTGCAAAAAATGCGCCGCGCCTGCCCGGCTCCTTCCGTCCTGTCGGCTGATCCTGGAACATTTCACGCGCCGGCCGCGTGGCCGAGCACGGCCCGCACGGCCCGCTGCCAGCCCGCGTACTTGCGCTCGCGCTCGGCCGCCGGAAGAACCGGCTTGAAGCCGCGATCGAGCTTCCAGAGGCTCCCGAAGCCCTTGGCGTCCGGCCACACGCCCGCCTTATGGCCCGCGAGCCAGGCCGCACCCAGCGCGGTGGTCTCCCCGATCGTCGGCCGCTCGACCGGCGCATCGAGGATGTCGGCCAGGAACTGCATAGTCCAGTCGCTCGCCGCCATCCCACCGTCGACTCGGAGAACAGGACAGGTTTCATCCGTCGCCCAATCGCGATGCATGGCCTCCAGCAGGTCGCGCGTCTGGTAGCAGACAGCCTCGAGGGCGGCGCGGGCAATTTCGGCCGGCCCGGTCGCACGCGTGAGGCCGAACAGTGCGCCCCGCGCCTCAGGCTGCCAGTAGGGAGCGCCGAGGCCCACGAACGCCGGCACGAGATAGACGTCCTGGCCGGGGTCGGCCCCGGCGGCGAGCGCCCCGCTCTCCGGTGCTGACGCGATCACCTTGAGGCCGTCGCGTAGCCACTGCACGGCGGCGCCAGCGATGAAGATGGCGCCCTCGAGCGCGTAGGTGCGGCGGCCGTCGAGCTGATACGCGACGGTGGTCAGCAGGCGGTTGTGCGAGACGACGGGGCTCGCACCGGTGTTGAGCAGCACGAAGCAGCCGGTGCCGTAGGTAGCCTTGACCATGCCGCGCGCGAAGCAGGCCTGGCCGATGGTGGCGGCCTGCTGATCCCCCGCCACGCCCAGGATGGGAACCGCGGCGCCGAGGATTGATGGCTCGGTCATGCCGTACGCGGCATTGCAGTCGCGCACCTCCGGCAGGATCGAGCGCGGCACGTTGAAGAGCTTCAGCAGGTCGTCGTCGAACGCGCCCTTGGCGATATCGTAGAGCAGCGTGCGCGAGGCGTTGGTGGCATCGGTAGCGTGCACCCTGCCGCCGGTCAGCCGCCAGAGCAGGAACGTATCGATGGTGCCGAAAGCGAGGTGACCAGCGGCCGCCAGAGCGCGGGCGCCTTCCACGTTGTCGAGCAGCCAGGCGATCTTGGTGGCGGAGAAATAAGGGTCGAGCAGCAGCCCGGTCTTGGCGGTCACCGCAGGTTCGGCGCCGTCGGCCTGAAGCTTGCGGCAGGCGTCGGCCGTCCGCCGGTCCTGCCAGACGATGGCGCGATGGATCGGCTGGCTGGTGCGCCGGTCCCACAGCACGCAGGTCTCGCGCTGATTGGTGATACCGATTGCGGCGATGTCGCCCCCACCGAGCCCGGCGGAGGCGAGCGCCTGGCGCGCGGTCTCGACGCTGGTGCGCCAGATGTCCTCCGGGTCGTGCTCCACCCAGCCGGACGCCGGGTAGAGCTGAGCAAACTCGCGCTGGGCCGATCCAAGTATGCCCAGATCCGCGCCGAAGACGATGGCACGGCTGGAGGTCGTGCCTTGATCCATAGCCAGAATTTCGCCGGCTCTCGCCATGTGTCGCTCCTAACGAGGCCGGCACCGTCCCGACCCTCCCGGGCAGCGAGAGGGTAGGCGGTCGGACGGCACCGCGGCAAGATCGTCGCCCTTCCAAGCTACGGGGTTGTTGGGCTACGTTCCCGGCATGGTACGGCCTGACACGTCATTGTCATGGGGAAGCTGCAAGAAGCGACCGCCAGAAGGCTTCAGCTCCCATCTTGGAGGAGACTTTAATGAAACGGCACACGATCCCGGGCTGGCTCGCCGCCGGCGCGATGCTCCTTGGCGCAGGCAATGCTGCGGCCCAGACGGAGGTCCAGTGGTGGCACGCGATGACGGGTGGCAACAACGATCTGATCGTCAAGCTCGCCAACGATTTCAATGCGAGCCAGAAGGACTACAAGGTCGTACCGAGCTACAAGGGCAGCTACCCCGACACGATGAATGCCGGTATTGCCGCGTTCCGCGCGGGCCAGGCGCCTCACATAATGCAGGTGTTCGAGGTCGGCACGGCGACCATGATGGCCGCCACGGGAGCCGTGAAGCCCGTGCACGTCCTGATGAAAGAGGCGGGCGAGGCTTTCGATCCGAAAGCCTACCTTTCCGGCATCACCGGCTACTACTCGACGACGAAGGGGGAGATGCTGTCGTTTCCCTTCAACTCGTCCAGCACCGTGATGTGGTATAACAAGGACGCATTGAAGAAGGCGGGGCTCGACCCCAACAAGCCACCGAAGACCTGGCCGGAAGTCTTCGAGGCAGCCAAAAAGCTGAAGGCTGCCGGCCATGCTAACTGCGGCTTCGGCAATGCCTGGGTGACCTGGGTCAACCTCGAGCAGCTGTCTGCCTGGCACAATCTGCCGCTCGCCACAAAGGCGAACGGCATGGATGGGTTCGACACCGAGCTCAAGTTCAACAGCCCGCTGCAAGTCAAGCACCTCGAGACCCTGGTGGAGCTGCAGAAGGACAAGACATACGACTACTCGGGCCGCACGAACACCGGGGAGGGCCGCTTCACCTCGGGAGAGTGCGCGATCTTCCTGACGTCGTCGGCCTTCTTCGGCAACATCAGAGCCAATGCGAAGTTCGAGTTCGGTGCGGCGCCGATGCCCTATTACCCGGATGTGGAGGGCGCGCCGCAGAACTCAATCATCGGCGGAGCCTCCCTCTGGGTGATGGGCGGCAGGAGCGCGCAGGAATACAAGGGCGTCGCCAAGTTCTTCGCCTTCCTGTCCGATACCGACCGCCAGGTGGAGATCCACAAGAAGTCGGGCTATCTGCCGATCACCAAGGCGGCGTACGAGAAGACCAAGGCGTCGGGCTACTACGCCGAAGCCCCGTATCTCGAGACGCCGCTGCTCGAGCTGACCAACAAGGAACCGACCGAGAACTCCCGTGGACTGCGCCTCGGCAACATGGTGCAGCTGCGCGAAGTCTGGGCCGAAGAGATCGAGGCTGCTCTGTCCGGGAAGAAGACCGCCAAGCAGGCGCTCGATGACGCGGTGAACCGAGGCAACTCCATGCTGCGTCAGTTCGAGCGCACCGTGTCTCGGTAGAGCGCGGCAGTTCCCTCTCTCCGCCTGCGGGGAGAGGACTGGGAGGGGCGGCGGCACATGCCGATGCCCGAGCTTGTGGCCGCCCCTCACCCCGACCCTCTCTCCGCGCTGGTGTGTGCGCGGAGGAGCAGTCGAGGCGCGGGGAGAGGGAGGCAGAGTGGAGAAGCGTGCAATCTTCGGCGGCCGTATGCTGCCCTACCTGCTGCTCGGACCGCAGCTGGCAGTGACGCTGGTGTTCTTCTACTGGCCCGCGAGCCAGGCGCTGTGGCAGTCGTTCCTGCTGCAGGATGCCTTCGGCCTGCGCACGGATTTCGTCTGGTTCGAGAATTATCGCCACCTCTTTGCGCAGCCCGACTACTACCGCGCCATGGGGACGACGGCGGTCTTCTCCGTGGCGGTCACGGGGCTGTCCCTTTCCATCGCGCTGCTGCTGGCCGTGCAGGCCGACAAAAGCATCAAGGGAGCCGGCGTTTACAAAACGCTGCTGATCTGGCCCTACGCTGTCGCTCCCGCCATCGCCGGCGTGTTGTGGCTTTTCATGTTCCAGCCCTCGCTCGGGCTGGTGGCGCGCGGGCTCAGATCGTTGGGCGTCGACTGGAATCCGCTGCTCAACGGGGGTCACGCCATGACGCTGGTTGTGGTGGCGGCGACCTGGAAACAGATCAGCTACAATTTCCTGTTCTTCCTAGCCGGACTGCAATCGATACCGAAGTCGGTCATCGAGGCGGCCGCCATTGACGGCGCGCGACCGACACGCCGCTTCTGGACCATCATCTTCCCTCTGCTGTCGCCGACCGCGTTCTTCCTGCTCGTCGTCAACATCGTCTATGTGTTCTTCGACACCTTCGGCATCATCGACGCCATGACGGGCGGCGGTCCGTCGAAGGCTACGGAGACGCTGGTCTACAAGGTGTTTTTCGATGGCCGGCTCGGCGGGGATCTCGGCGGCTCGGCCGCCCAGTCCGTGGTGCTGATGATGATGGTGGTCGCCCTCACGGCCATCCAGTTCCGATACATCGAACGCAAGGTAACCTACTGATGTCACAGTCCGTGATGTGGCAGGAGCTGACGGCCGCCGACCTGCGCGCCAAGGCGCAAGCGGGAGCCATTGTGGTGCTGCCGGTGGCTTCGATGGAGCAGCACGGACCGCATCTGCCCGTCGGCGTCGACACGATCCTGAGCGAAGCCGTGTGCCGTGCGGCCGCTGAGCACATCTCTGCCGATACGCCCGTTGTGGTTGCCCCGACACTGTGGTGCGGCATGGCCGAGCATCACATGGCCTTCGGCGGCACCTTCACGTTCGACATCCCGACCTACCGCGCCGTGCTGCTGTCTCTGCTCCGCAGCGTCGAGCGGCACGGCTTCAAGCGCGTGCTGATCGTCAACGGCCACGGCGGCAATATCGCCGCGCTGTCGTCCTTCCTGCCGGACTTCGGACGCGAGACCAGTCTTGTCGTACGGGTCACCACGTACTTCGATCAGGTCAAGGGGGCGATGGCGCAGATCCTGGAGGATCAAGAGGGCGTGCATCACGCCTGCGAGGCCGAGACGTCGCTGATGATGGTGGCGGCGCCCGAGACAGTACGCCGCGAGAAGCTACCCGAGGCGCACGGACCGCCACACTCTTCGGGTCCGCCGGCGGGCATCGCCCGCTACCGCTCGTTCCGGGACATCACACCGTCCGGCGTCATCGGCGACGCCCGCCGCGCCACACCCGAGAAGGGTGCGAGGCTGATGGCCGCGTGCCGCGACGGCATCGCAGCCGTGCTTCGCGACCCGCAGACCTGGAGCTGATCGCATGGTCGAGCGACGTCGCCTCGGCGACTTCATTCCGCACGCGATCCTGCTGATCGGCGTCGCCATCGTCGCCTTCCCGGTCTACCTGTGCTTCATCGGCTCCACGCATGAGCAATCCGTCATCGCCAACGGGCAGATGCCGATGACGCCAGGCTCGCTGTTCTGGGCGACCTACCACAAGACGCTCTTCATCGGCACGAGCGGGACCACGCGTGAGCCCGTGAGCCAGATGCTCTTGAACAGCTTCGTCATGGCCGCGGTGATCGCGATCGGCAAGATCGCCATCTCGATCATCTCTTCCTACGCGGTCGTGTACTTCAAGTTCCCGTTCCGCATGACCGCGTTCTGGCTGATCTTCATGACGCTGATGCTTCCCGTGGAGGTACGCATCTATCCGACCTACAAGATCGCCGCCGATCTGAGCCTGCTCGACTCCTATGCGGGCCTGACGATCCCACTCATCGCGTCGGCGACGGCGACGCTGTTCTTCCGTCAGTTCTTCATGACCATCCCCGACGAGCTGATCGAGGCTTCCAAGCTGGATGGCGCGGGCCCCTTCCGCTTCTTCAAGGATACGTTGCTGCCCCTCTCGAAGACCAACGTCGCTGCGCTGTTCGTCATCCTCTTCATCTATGGCTGGAACCAGTATTTGTGGCCGCTGCTGATCACTACGCGCGACGACATGCAGACGATCGTCATCGGCATCAAGAAGATGATCGTGACGGCCGACGCGCTGACCGAGTGGAATGTGGTGATGGCCACGGCCATGCTCGCCATGCTGCCGCCAGTGGCCGTGGTAGTGCTGATGCAGCGCTGGTTCGTGAAGGGTCTGGTGGAGACGGAGAAGTGATGGCTCTTGTTGCGAACCACCGGTGCCAAAGGGTCCCCTCCCCCCTTGTGGGGGAGGGACAGGGAGAGGGAGATTCCAGAACATCAAAGGCAGGGGGGCTCCCCACCCCTGACCCCTCCCCACAAGGGGGAGGGGAACCCATCACGGCGTGCGGGGGTGTCGCATGGCCTCGGTGACGCTGGAGAACGTGCGCAAGGTTTACGCCGGCGGCGTCGAGGCGGTGAAGGGCGTATCGCTCGTCATGCCGGACGGCTCGTTTACGGTGCTGCTGGGACCGTCGGGCTGCGGCAAGTCCACGTTGCTCAGGATGATCGCTGGACTTGAGACGGTTACCGAAGGCAGCGTCAGCATCGGCGGCAGGAATGTGAACGAGGTGGAGCCCGCCGACCGCGACATCGCCATGGTGTTCCAGAACTACGCGCTCTACCCGCACATGAGCGTGTACGACAACATGGCCTATGGCTTGCGCAACCGAGGCGTCGCCAAGCCGGAGATCGAGAAGCGGGTAGCAGAGGCGGCACGGTTGCTCGCCATCGACACCTTCCTCAAGCGGAAGCCGCGCGAGCTGTCGGGCGGACAGCGCCAGCGCGTCGCCATGGGCCGCGCCATCGTGCGCGAGCCCCAGGCCTTCCTGTTCGACGAGCCCCTGTCAAACCTCGACGCCAAGCTCAGGGTGCAGATGCGGGCCGAGATCCGGCGCCTGCACAACCGCCTGAAGGCCACCTCAATCTTCGTCACGCACGACCAGGTCGAGGCAATGACGCTGGCCGACATGGTGGTGGTGATGAACGGTGGGCGCATCGAGCAGACCGGCGCGCCGACTCAAGTCTACCGGCTGCCGGCGACGCGCTTCGTCGCCACCTTCATCGGCTCGCCCGCCATGAACCTGATGCCTGGCAGAATTGCTGCTCCCGGCATTGTGGCGGCGGGTGGCGGGCGTCTCGCCTACAGGGCGGAGGCCTTCGAGGCCAGAGAAGGCCAGACCGTCGAGGTTGGCATCCGGCCCGAGGACCTGAGGTTCGGCTCGTCCGGGGCGGGAGGGCTGCCCTTTGCCAGGGACTTCATCGAGGAACTGGGCGCGACGCGTCTTTTCCATGGCATGTCGGGCGACGTAGCGGTCGTGGTGGCCGTCGCCGCCGGAGCTGCGGATGAGGCGAGCGACTCCGTCACGGCCGACCCCGAGGCGGTGCACCTCTTCGACGCCGAGACCGGCAATAGCCTGCGGCGCGGCGCTAACCTGGCAAGGTGACGGCGGTCCCAACTCCGATCCGGCCGCCGGCCTTCACCTTGGCGTAGATACCGAAATCCTCGTGGCCCCAGGTGCGCATAAGGTGGCTCGGCAGCGCCATGTCGCGGACGCCGCGGGCGGGGTCGACGTTGATTGCCTCGCAGCGCCGCGTGCGTGCGAACGTCGACAACGTCACGTCGCCGACACCGATCTCTTTGTCCATCCAACCGAACTCGGCCCAAGGGGGTATGCCGTCGAGGTAGAGGTTGGCGCGGAACCGCAGGGGATCGACCGGTCGGCCGAGGGTGCGCTCCACCTCCCGCACGCTCGCCAGGTTGACGATGTGCAAGCACTTGGCGGCCATGTCGGAGAAGCTGTGGCCGGGCGCGTGCACGATCTTGGGGGCGCCGCGCAGCTCGGCCTTCATGTAGGCGGCCACGAACTGCTCGATGAGCTGGCGGCCGACGGGCGTTGCGAGATTGCCCCGCGCCACCTGCTTGCCGTCCCGGAGTATGGTCAGCGTCTCGGTGGCATCATCAAGCGTGGTGCGCAGGGTGGCCAGCCGCTCGTCGCGCATGAGCATGAGGAACGTGATCTTGGGCAAATGGCGCGGCTGAGCCGGGTCGAAGCGGCCGGGACCGTTCTCGATGGCCCACGCCCGGTCATAGGGAAGCGTCTCCCCGGAGCTCAGGACGACGCTCTGCAGCGGCTCGGGAGTAAGCCCCTTCACCGGATAGCGGTAGAGCGCGCCGACGTGTGGTCCCTGCATCTTTCCCATCCCGGCTCTTGCGCATGCCCCGGCCCGGCTGCGGGCACGAAAAATCGGGGGATTTGATCTGCATCTTGCCCCTTTTGTGCATCGCAGTGCCACCCTATATCAGGGTTTGCGGGGGTTTGCCGTGGATGCCGCTCAGGGTCCGCGGGGGAGCCCCTGGGTTCAGATCCTATGAAGACGGTGGCTCAGCGCCCGTATGGGGCAGGCTTCCGTGCCGAGGAGGGATACTCATGGACTTCGAGAAATATACCGATCGCGCGAAGGGATTCGTGCAATCTGCGCAAGGCTTGGCCCTGCGCGAGGGGCATCAACAGTTCGCCCCCGAGCATCTCCTGAAAGTTCTACTCGACGATCCGGAAGGCATGGCCGCCGGGCTCATTCAGCGCGCCGGTGGCAGGCCCGCGGACGCGCTTGCTGCGGTCGAGCGACTGCTGGCGCGACGTCCCAAGGTATCGGGTGGCGGCGCCGGACAGCTCTACCTGGCGCCCGAGCTTGCGCGCGTGTTCGATGCGGCGGAGAAGATTGCCGAGAAGGCCGGCGACAAGTTCGTCACCGTCGAGCGATTGCTGCTGGCACTGGCCATCGAGTCTTCAAGCGAGGCGGCGCGCATCCTCAAGGACGCCGGCGTCAATCCGACCACGCTCAACCAAGCCATCAACGACATCCGCAAGGGCCGCACCGCCGACAGTGCCTCGGCCGAGCAGTCCTATGACGCGCTCAAGCGCTACGCCCGCGACCTGACCGCGCTCGCCGCCGAGGGCAAGATCGATCCCGTGATCGGTCGCGACGAGGAGATCCGCCGCACCATCCAGGTGCTCTCCCGGCGCACCAAGAACAATCCGGTTTTGATCGGCGAGCCTGGCGTGGGCAAGACCGCGATCGCGGAGGGGTTGGCGCAGCGCATCATCAAGGGTGACGTGCCGGAAAGCCTCAAGGACAAGAAGCTGCTTGCTCTCGACATGGGCGCGCTGATTGCGGGCGCAAAATTCCGGGGCGAGTTCGAGGAGCGGCTGAAGGCCGTGCTCAACGAGGTGCAGGCTGAGGGCGGCCGCATCATCCTGTTCATCGACGAACTGCACACCATCGTGGGCGCCGGCAAGGCCGAGGGCGCGATGGATGCCGGCAACCTGCTCAAGCCCGCGCTTGCCCGCGGCGAGCTGCATTGCGTCGGCGCCACCACGCTCGACGAGTACAGGAAGCACATCGAGAAGGATGCAGCGCTGGCGCGGCGTTTCCAGCCGGTGTTCGTCTCCGAGCCGACGGTGGAGGACACCATCTCCATCCTGCGCGGGCTGAAGGAGAAGTACGAGCAGCATCACGGCGTGCGCATCACAGATTCGGCGCTGGTGGCGGCGGCGACGCTGTCCAATCGCTACATCACCGACCGCTTCCTGCCCGACAAGGCCATCGACCTCGTCGATGAGGCCGCCTCGCGCCTGAAGATGGAGATCGACTCCAAGCCCGAGGAGCTCGACGCCCTCGACCGCGACCTCATGCAGATGAAGATCGAGCGCGAGGCCCTGCGCAAGGAGACCGATGCCGCGTCCAAGGACCGCCTGGCCCGACTCGACAAGGACATCGCCTCGCGCGAGGAGCAGTCCAAAGCCCTCACACAGCGCTGGGAGGCCGAGAAGAGCAAGCTCGGCGACGCCCAGAAGATCAAGGTCCAGCTCGATCAGCGCCGCACGGAGCTGGAACAGGCGCAGCGCAAGGGCGACCTGGCGCGCGCCGGCGAGCTCGCCTATGGCGTGATCCCCGGACTCGAGAAGAAGCTCAAGGCCATCGAAGGCAGCGACGAGAGGGTCGGACAGATGGTCGAGGAGGCCGTCACTCCCGACCACATTGCGGGCGTGGTGTCGCGCTGGACCGGCATTCCCGTCGACAAGATGCTGGAAGGAGAGCGCGAGAAGCTGCTGCGCATGGAGGACGAGCTCGCCAAGCGCGTGGTCGGCCAGCGCGAAGCCGTGATTGCGGTTTCGACGGCGGTCCGACGCGCCCGCGCGGGGCTGCAGGACCCGAACCGACCTATCGGCTCGTTCATGTTCCTGGGGCCCACTGGCGTCGGCAAGACGGAGCTGACCAAGGCACTCGCTGCCTACCTGTTCGACGACGAGTCCGCGATGGTCCGCGTCGACATGAGCGAGTACATGGAGAAACACGCGGTCTCCCGCCTGATCGGCGCCCCTCCGGGTTACGTCGGCTACGAGGAGGGCGGAGCTCTCACCGAGGCCGTGCGCCGGCGACCCTATCAGGTCGTGCTGTTCGACGAGATCGAGAAGGCGCACCCGGACGTGTTCAACGTGCTGCTGCAGGTGCTGGACGACGGTCGCCTGACCGACGGCCAGGGCCGCACGGTCGACTTCAAGAACACGCTCATCATCATGACCTCGAACATCGGTTCGGAATTTCTGGCCAATCCGAAGCAGCCGCTGGGCTTCGCCGTTCCGGGCGAGAACCGCGTGGTCTCCGATGAAGAGGCCTACGACATGGTGATGGGAGCGGTGCGGGCTCACTTCCGGCCGGAGTTCCTGAACCGCATCGACGAGATCATCCTGTTCCACCGCCTGCGGCGGGAGGACATGGCGGCGATCGTCGACATCCAGATCGGGCGCCTGCAAAAGCTGCTGGCCGACCGCAAGCTCACGCTTACGCTCGACGACGCAGCCCGTGCGTGGCTGGCCGACAAGGGCTACGACCCGACCTATGGCGCACGCCCCTTGAAGCGGGTAATTCAGAAGCAGGTGCAGGACGCGCTGGCCGAGCAGATTCTCGCCGGCAAGATCAAGGATGGTCAGAAGGTGCCGGTGACGGTGCGCGGCGGCCATCTCGTGATCAACGGCGAGACCGTCAAGGCGGCTGCCTAGCTCCGCGATTGCTCGCAACCCTCGTGGTAAGCCTGTCGAACCATGGGGGTTGCGCTTCCGGTGTACCCTTCGATTGCCTCAGGATTCGACCCAGCGCTCAATCGACCCGCAATCGGCCAACCACCTTCGGCTCTCCGCCCTGCCCAGGCTTGACGATCACCATCTCGCCGGAAGCCGGGTTGATTCCCGTGAGGGCGCCGATGACGATGCCGTGCGTGACGAGCAGTGCACGTGCCGTGCCCAGGTCGGCGAGATAGGCCTTGAGCGCCCGCACCTGAGGCTCGCGGTTCTCGCTGCGACCGACCAGGTTGCTTAAAGGCTCGAAGATTTCCGCGTCCTTGCCCAGGGCTAGCGCAGCCGTTTCCTTGCAGCGACACCAGGGGCTCGTCAGCACGCGGTCGAAGGCGACGTCATGGTTGCGGTAGGCGTCGCCGGTGCGGCGCGCATGGGCGCGGCCCCCGTCGCTCAGGTTGCGCTGGGTGGCGCAGTCCTCCAGTCTAAAGCCCGGCGGGTCACCGAACCCGCCCGATCCCGGCGCCTCCGAATGGCGCATGAACACGGCGATGCCCGGCTGGCGCAGCAGCTCCCAGGCGTCGGCTTGCGCCCGCGCGATCGATGATGCTGCGATCGCCATCCAGAGAAACAGTGCGCAAAGAACCACCGGGCGCCCGAGCGCAGACCGGGGTGACCGGACGGTCAATTCTGGTCCTCGGGCAGGACAGGCAGCGAGTAGAACTCGATGCCCTCCTCCTTGAGCGCCTTGGCCTCCTCGGCAGTGGCCTCGCCGTGGATACCGCGGGCCGGCACCTCCTCGTAGTGGATCTTGCGCGCCTCTTCGGAGAAGCGCGGCCCCACGTACTCGGATTTCGCCTCGATATCCGCGCGCAATTTGCGCATCGCTGCGGCCAGCTCGCGATGGGCGGCCACGCGCTGCACGTCGGGTCTGGCCGGAGCGTCGGCGGGCGCCTCGCTCACGGGCGTCCGCTTTGCCTTGCCCTTGCTCTTGGCGACGTTGGGCGCCATCAGGGCCCGCGTGACCTTCGAGCTTCCGCATTGCGCGCACGACAGCAGCCCGCGCTTCTCCTGCTTCTCGTAGGCGGCGCTGCTCGGAAACCAGGCCTCGAACTCGTGGCCCTTCTTGCATTTGAGCCGATAGAGAATCATGAGGCCTCCTTCGCCTCCACCGGCGAGGCCCGTACGATCTGGAACGGCCGGTCATGCTGCAGCGACGGCACGCGACCGCGCGCTTCGCGCACTTCGGCAGTCTTGATGTCGGCCACGATCACGCCGGGGGTCTCGCCATCCGCCTCGGCCAGAATCTCGCCCCAGGGTGACACGATCAGGCTGTGACCGTAGGTCTCGCGGCCGATCTCGTGCCGACCGGCCTGCGCCGCCGCGAGCACGAAGCAGCCGTTCTCGATGGCACGGGCGCGCATCAGAACGTGCCAGTGCGCGGCGCCCGTGGGCCGCGTGAAGGAGGACGGGATCGACAGGAAGTCAGCCCCCGCCTTGGCGAGCGCCCGATAAAGGTGGGGGAAACGCAAATCATAGCACACGGTGAGCCCCAGCGTACCCCAGGGCAGATCGGCCAGCACGGCCGTATCGCCCGGCTGGTAGTTCTTGGACTCGCGATAGATCTCACCGCCCGGCAACTGCACGTCGAACATGTGAATCTTGTCGAACCGCGCCTCGATCCGCCCGGACGGAGAGAACAGGAACGAGCGGTTGGCGATCCGGCCGCCGCCGACAAGGATGCCCATGGAGCCCAAGTGCAGCCAAATCCCGAGCTCGCGCGCCAACGCGCTAAAATGGGCGATGGCGGCATTGCCTTCCTCGGGCCGGACGGCGCCGAACAGGCGCTCGCGCTCCGTTTCCATCAGCGTGGTGATCTCGGGCGTCTGCACGTACTGGGCGCCCTGCCGGACCGCCTCGCGGACGAGATCAGCGGCGGTGGCCAGGTTGGCCTCAACATTCCGCCCCGTGCGCATCTGCACGAGGCCGGCGCGGAACTCGCCTGTCTTCTCCTGCGGCATCGCCGGCCACACTCCCCGCGGCAGATTGCTGGTTTGAGGAGACAATGTAGTGGCTCGCACCCCCTGCGCATAGGGCGAACCACCACCTCCCCTAACGACCGGCTGCCGGAATGCCCTTTCGGGGCGCCGCCTGAAGCGTGACATTTCCGCTCAGACCGAGGCCAGCACCTCGCTCGTCACCAGCGCCAGCGCCAAAACGTCGACGCGCGCCGCACCGGCCCGCTTCAGGGCGCGGGCACAGGCCTCGGCGGTGGCCCCGGTGGTGATCACGTCATCGACGAGCAGCACGTTGCGACCCTCCACGGCCGCGTGCCGGCGCCGCGGCACCAGAAAGGCCCCGCTCAGATTGCGCCGCCGCTGGTCGCGGGTGAGACCGACCTGAGGCCTGTTGAACCGCGCCCGCTTCAGGGCGCTAAGGTCGAGGCGCAGCCCAGTGCGGCGTGCGAGTTCGTCTGCCAGGATCGCCGATTGGTTGTAGCGGCGCGATAGCAACCTGAGCCGGCTGAGCGGCACGGGCATCGCGAGATCCGCACCGGCCACCAGCTCCTGGCCCGACTCAGCTAGCCAGCGGCCATAGAGCGTTCGGCCATCGTGCCGGTCGGCATACTTGAGCTGATGCACGAGCACGCGCATGGAGCCGCTGAAGTGCGCCACGGCTCGGGCCCGGTCGTAAGCCGGCGGGTCGGCGGCCGCCGCGGCGGATACCATGCGCTCGCCGGTAGCGAAGGGCAGCGGGATGCCCAGCACATCGCACAGGGGCGGGCGGATGAAGCTTACCTCGCGCCAGCAGGGCGCACACAGGTGGTGGTGGGACTCCAGCAACGTCCGGCAGACGAGACAGCAGGGTGGGACGATGAGGTCGGTCGCGGCCCCGAGCAGGCGGCGCGCCGCTGAGCCGATACGCCCCACACCGGACGGCAGCTCTGTAGTGATCATCGGATCTCCCCACGGCAGGTGAGGCTCGTCGGGAAGCGTGGAGGCGACGAGGGCTGCGACGGCAGGCCCGCCGGCCGGCGAGCTCCACGCCCGCAGGGCGCAACCTACGCGACCCCTGCGCGAAGCAGGTCGTGAACGTGGACGACACCGACGGGCTGCTTGCCCTTGTCCACCACGAACATCTGCGTGCGCTTCAAGGAGTTGATCTGCTCCAGGGCGGCCGAGGCCAACATGTCCGGAGACAGGGTGTTAGGCCGCTTGGTCATGATGTCGGCGACGCGCCGCTTCAGCAGCTCAGGTCCCATGTGCCGCCGCAGGTCGCCGTCGGTAATCATGCCGACCAGCCGTCCCTTGGCGTCGACCACGCCGAGGCAGCCGAAGCTCTTGGCGGTCATGATAACGAGGGCCTCCGCCATGACGCTCTCCTCGCCAACCAACGGCATCTCGTGTCCGGTGTGCATCACGTCGGCGACGAACTTGAGGCTGGCGCCGAGCGATCCGCCGGGGTGGAAGACCTTGAAATCGCTGGCAGTGAAGCCCTTGAACTCAAGCAGCGCGACCGCCAGGCAGTCGCCGATGGCGAGCTGCATGGTGGTGGAGGTGGTGGGCGCGAGGCCGTGCGGGCAGGCCTCCTTGGCGCGCGGCAGCTCCAGCACGACGTCCGATTGCTTGGCCAGCGTGGAGTCGATGCGAGAGGTGATGGCGATCGCGGGCACCTTGAAGCGGCGCGAGTAGGTGAGGATGTTGCCGAGCTCGGCACTTTCGCCCGACCACGAGATTGCGACGATAACATCGTCGCGGGTGATCATGCCGAGATCGCCATGGCTGGCCTCGCTCGGATGCACGAAGGAAGCCGGCGTGCCGGTCGAGGCGAACGTGGCGGCGAGCTTGCGGCCGATGTGTCCGCTCTTGCCCATCCCGGTGACGATCACGCGGCCCCGGGCGGCGGCAAGCGTTGTCACCGCAAGCTGGAAGGATTCCCGCATGCGGCTGTGGAGCGCCCCCCGCAGGGCCTCGAGGCCCTCCCGCTCCAGGTCGAGCGTGCGCAACCCGGACTGCGCCGCGTCCGTGGCGTAAGCCTCGGACAGGCGCAGATGTCGTTTGGCAGCCGTGGCTGGCATGTGCCCGTTTCCCTCGCGCAGTGTCGCCCCCGTGGCGCGACCGAACCCCCGCCGATTCGCCACGCCACCAGTCTAATCACATCGGCAGTACAGGCAACCTAAACCACTCCTTAAACCCTCTCCGCGTAGGGTTGCCAACCAGTTGTGCGTCTGTCTCGGCCATTGGTGATGGGCGCACGCCGGCGTGGTAGGCTTCCGTAAGAATCTGTGCGCCATCGTTGCCGGCTTGGCGTCGGCAAGCGGTCAATGGATTTCGGCGGCTGCGCCGGCCCGTGCGGAATGGCGCGTGGAGACTACGATCGTCGCCCCACTGGCCCTGAAGCCGCGCGTCGCCCCGACGCGCCCGGTCACCTCGCCACCCCCCCTTGAAGACAGCCCGGAGGCCTTCGAGGCGGCGCAGCCTGCCGGCGCGCCGGACCGGGAGACCGAGGATGCCGAGGACAGCGGCGAGCCGGGCACGCCCGGGGCAATGCCGGTCGCGGCCGGGGATGGAGCCAGGGGCGGGCCTCGAGACGACCGAACGGATGCTTATGCGCTGCCCAAGCCAGAGGGCGAGCAGGACGGGACTATTGTCGTCGGCGAGCCGACGGCCGCACGGGATGGGATTCCCGACATGCGCCGCGACCCCCGGTCGGCCGAGGAGCTTGCCGCGTTCGCCCTGCCGCCGGCCGACCTCAACCCCTACCTCTACACGATCGAGCTCAATCCGTTGACCGATCGGCGCACGCGGGAGCTGTTCCGGAACGAGCCTTACATTGCGAGAGGCGTGCGTATCGGCAGCTTCGTGTTGTTTCCGGAAGCGCAACTCGGGGGCATCGCCACCAGCAACGTGTTCCGCGCCACCCCTGCCATCGGCGACCGCGGGCTGGAGGTCGGAGCCAACGCACGCATTGTGTCGGACTGGCGCATGCACGCGGTGGAGTTCCGTGCCAGCGGCCTCGCCTCTTTTTACGACGAGCACCCGAGCGAGGATGACCGCGCTTTTGCGCTGGAGGCACGCGGCCGGCTCGACCTGTCGCGGCGAACCAACATGGAGGCGCTCGTCCTGCATCAGGCCGACAAGGACAAGCGCGGGTTGATCGACTCGCCCGGTGCGGCCGCCGCTCGCGGCAACGTCGAGACGGACCGCGTCGCGCTGGCGCTCAACCATCGCTTCAACCGGCTGGCGTTACAGCTGCGCGGCTCGATCACCGACATCGATTTTGCGCCGGTGGCCGACATCGTTGGTGGCACGATCCCCAATGACGAGCGCGACGTAGAGCAGCGCGACATCGCCTTCAGGGCCAGCTGGGCGCTGAACGGCACGCTCGACGTGTTCGGTGAAGTAGGGGCCAACGATCGCCGATATCACGCCGCTCCGGCCGACGGTATCCTGCGCTCCTCCACCGGCGAGCGCTATCGCACCGGCCTGACGTTCGCGCCGCAAAGCAGCACCATCCGCGGCGAAGTGAGCATCGGGTGGGGCCGGCAGGCCGCGAAGAGCGGCCAGCTCAGTGACATCGGCGGGTTTCTCGTCGACGCGAATCTTGCCTGGCGGGCCACGGCGCTGACGACGTTCCTGCTGACCGCCAGCACGGATTTCACCGACACCACGACGACCGGCTCGGCCGGCGCCATCTCGCGGCAGGTCGGCATCGCGGCCCGCCATGCGTTGCGCCGCTACCTCATCGCCAGCGCCGGCATCAGGTACACGGTGAACCCCTACGACGGCGTGCCGGTCGAGGAGCGCGACCTGACGGCCGAGCTGGGGCTCGACTACTACGTAGGGTCCAACATCATCCTGTTCGCGCGCTATCAGCACGTCGACTTCGATTCGAGCGTACCCGGCAGCGACTACACCGCCGACATCGGCCGCATAGGCGTCCGCGTGCGTCAATAGCGAGGTTTCAGCCGCCCCAGGTGCAGCGCATGCGCGAGCAAACGCGACGGGCGCCATCGACGTAGCAGGGCGAGCGCACAAAGCGGCAAACGCGGCAGGTATAGGATGACAGGCACCCGCGATAGCTGCCGCCGCGCCCGAAATTGCAGGCGCGAACAACCTGGCAGTCCCGCTCGGGATTGAGGCCGGCAGGTTGGGCCAACGCCGAATGCCCGGCGAAGCCGAGCAGGCTGCCGGCCACCAGCGCAAAAAAACACGTGCGCACGATCTGCATGCCGCGGGCCCCGCATGGCAGTCTTCCCGTCCAATGTGACGGAAAACTCGCTCGCCCCGCAATGCCAACGGCTGGACCACCCGCAGGGCGGTGGCTGACTGTGCCTTACTGGCAACGCCCGGGCGCGGGCAGGCCCGTTAAGCCCTCGTTTACCTTTGTCAGTCCAAGCCGCCGGACGGCCCCAGCGGGACGCAGATTGCATGCACGGCCTCTGCCATTCGCCTCCCGCCTGCCTTGGCATGGGACCTGCTACCTGAGCGGGTATCTGACCAATTCAGGACGGAACTTAACCACGATGGCGCACGACGGACAGCTGGCCGAGAACCTACGTGACCTTGCCGCGCCGGCTGATTGGCATCGCCGCCGTCCCTCGCCGGTCAGCGACCTGACGCCGCCCAGACGGGCGGAGCAGCCGGTGGCCCAGGAGACAACGGCGACCGAGTCTCATGCGGCTCGAAGCGTCGGCCGCATGTCCCCGCGCGTGTTCGCAGGCCTGGTGCGTGCGGCGGAGTTCGCGCTGGTGTCAGGGCTGGGCTTCCTCATCGCCTACGTCTACGTTGCCGACTTCTTCCGCCAGTATGCGGCGGCCCTGGCGCTCGCTGGTTTCGCCGCCGTCGCCGTATTCCAGGCGCTCGGGCTCTACAATGTGGCAGCGCTGGCGGCGGCGCACCGCCAGCTGCCCCGCCTGCTGTTGGGCTGGACTGCCACCGTGGCGATGCTGCTGGCCGGCGTGTTCTTCCTCAAGATCGCGCCTGACTTCTCGCGGGCCTGGCTGGCGCTGTGGTACGCAGGCGGCGCCGTTGCGCTCGTCGCGTACCGAGGGCTGGTGGCATCGCTCACGCGCCGAGGCCTTGCCCAGGGGCATCTCACGCGCCGCGCCGTCGTGTATGGCACAGGCCCGGCCTGCGAGGCCGTGCTCGCCGCGCTTGCCGCCGATCCGCACAGCGATATCCGCATCTGCGGGGTGTTCGACGATCGCGGCATTGCGCGGGCCGGCCGCAGGATCGCCGGCTATGCCAACCTCGGCGACCTGGAGGCACTCGTTGCCTTCTGCCGCCGCGCGCCCGTCGACATGCTGATCGTGGCGCTGCCCGTCTCGGCGGAGCTGCGCGTGCTGCAGCTGATCAAGAAGCTCTGGGTGCTGCCGGTCGACATCCGCCTTGCTGCCCAGGCGTCCACCCTGCGCTTCCGCCCGCGCGCCTACTCCTTCGCCGGCGCCGTGCCGCTGATCGACCTGATCGACAAGCCGATCAGCGACTGGGACCTGATCATCAAGTGGATGTTCGACAAGGCGGTCGCTACCCTGGCGCTGCTCGCCCTGTCGCCGGTGCTGGCCGCCGTTGCGATCGCGGTGAAACTGGACAGCAAGGGTCCCGTGCTGTTCCGCCAGAAACGCCACGGCTTCAACAACGAGCTGATCGAGGTGTTCAAGTTCCGCTCGATGTTCGTCGACCAGGCCGACGCCGATGCGGCCAGGCTCGTGACCAGGGGCGATCCGCGCGTCACCCGTGTCGGCCGCTTCATCCGCAAGACGAGCCTCGACGAGCTGCCGCAGCTCTTCAACGTGATCCGCGGCGAGCTTTCCCTCGTCGGCCCGCGCCCGCATGCGCTGCAGGCCAAGGCCGCCGACCGGCTCTACCACGACGTGGTGGACGGCTACTTCGCCCGCCACAAGGTCAGGCCCGGCATCACCGGCTGGGCCCAGATCAACGGCTGGCGCGGCGAGACGGATACGCCCGAGAAGATCCAGAAGCGCGTCGAGCACGACCTCTACTACATCGACAACTGGTCGGTGCTGCTGGACCTCTACATCCTCATCAAGACCCCGTTCGCGCTGATCGGCGGCGAGAACGCCTACTGAGGCGAGGCGCACATGACCGCACTCGCCCTTGCGCCGCCGGCCTGTCCGCCCGCGATTGGCCGCAGCGCCGCCCACAAGGCGGCGCTGGGGCTGGTATGGCTGGCGGTCGCGTCCGGGGCGGTGGTGTTTTCCGAGCCGGCCCCGGTCGACGTGCTGACCATGGGTCTCGTCGTTCTGCTGCCGCTGATCGGGCTTGCCGCGTTCCCGCTGCCGCTTTTCCTCTTGCTCGCGATGATGCTGGCGGCCGCAGCCGGTGCCTTTCTCGCAGCCGGCATTGCGATCGACACGGGCGTGGCTGCGACGCATACCGGCGTCTCGCTCTACCTCTATGTCGCCACCTTCGTGCTCGCAGCCTTCGTGGCGAAACGTCCCGCCGATCACGCCCGCCTCATCCTCAATGCCTACCTGTGGGCGGCGCTTGTGGCAGCCTCGGCGGGCATCGCCGGCTACTTCGACCTGCTTCCCGGTGCCTATGACCTGATGACGCGCTATGGCCGCGCCTCGGGCCTCTTCAAGGACCCCAACGTGCTCGGGCCATTCCTGGTCCCGGCGATCATCTATGCGTTGGCCCAGCTTTCGGGCGCAACCCTGCGCCGGGGAGCCGTGCTGCTGGGCCTGCTCGCTGTCGTCGGTCTGGCAATGCTGCTGAGCTTCTCGCGCGGGGCCTGGTTCAATCTGGGCGGCGCCGCGGTCGTCTACGGCGTGCTCCATGTGCTGACGGTTCGCAGCCACCGCGCCCGCCTCAGGTTCATGGCAACGTCCATTGCCGGCATGGCCGCGATCGCGATGCTCGTTCTGGTGGCGCTTCAGTTCGACAAGGTCGCCGACCTCGCCGCCGAGCGCGCCTCGCTCAGCCAGAGCTACGATGAGGGCCCCGAAGGTCGCTTCGGCGGCCAGCAGAAGGCGATGGGGCTCATCCTGCAGAGCCCGCTCGGCATCGGCGCCCAGCAGTTCGCGCCGCACTACCACCACGAGGAGCCGCACAACGTATATCTGTCGGTGTTCCTCAATGCCGGCTGGGTCGGCGGGCTCGCCTTCATCGCCGTCCTGGCGGTAACGAGTGCGTTGGGGCTCCGGCACGCCTTCGTGCGCACGGCGACGCAGCCCGTCTTCCTGGTGGTGTATGCGTGCTTCCTGGCCCAGGCGCTCGAGGGCTTCATCATCGATCTCGATCACTGGCGCCACTTCTATCTGCTGCTGGCGCTGATCTGGGGGCTGATGCTCGGCAAGGAGGGGGCGGACCCCTCGCGCTCTCGGCGGCCGCCAACACATAAGGGCGCAGGCGAGGGGTCTGACCCCCGTCATGGGCGCTCGCTGCCGCTGCTTGAACCGCTGGCCGCGGCGCACTAGCCTCGGGGTCGGTTGCATCGTGGCGCGCGTATCGCTGCGCCCGCACCTCCGGAGGAGCGCCCCATGCTGGATCGGCCGGCCAAGCTTGTTGAGTACCAGACCTACATCGACGGCAAGTGGTGCGAGGCGTCATCGGGAAAGAAATTCCAGACGCACGATCCCTACACCGGCGAGCCCTGGGCGCTGATCCCGGAATGCGACGCCAAGGACGTGGAGAGGGCCTGCGAGGCGGCCTGGCGCGCCTTCGACAAGGGCCCGTGGCCCGCCATGACCCAGACGGCGCGCGGCAAAATGATGCGCCGCATCGGCGCGCTCATCGAGAGGCATGCCCAGCACCTGGCCGAGATCGAGGTGCGCGACAACGGCAAGCTGATGTCGGAGATGCATGCGCAGACGAAATACCTGCCCGAGTGGTTCTACTACTACGGGGGGCTGGCCGATAAGATTCACGGCAGCGTGGTGCCGGTCGACCGGCCCGACCACTTCAACTACATCCTCAAGGAGCCGGTCGGCGTCTGCGCCTTCGTCACGCCGTGGAACTCGCCGCTGATGCTGGTGGGCTGGAAGCTGGCGCCGGCGCTGGCGGCGGGCTGCACCGTCGTCATCAAGCCGAGCGAGTTCACGTCCGCCTCGCTGCTCGAGTTCATGAAGCTGGTGATCGAGCCGGCCGAGGTGCCGCCAGGCGTCATCAACGTCGTCACGGGCTATGGCTCCGTGGTGGGCGAGCCGCTGGTCACGCACCCCAAGGTCGCCAAGGTCGCCTTCACCGGCGGCACGGCGACAGGTGCGCGCGTCAACGAGCTGGCCGCCAAGACGTTTAAGAAGGTGTCGCTGGAGCTCGGCGGCAAATCCCCCAACGTGGTGTTCGACGACTGCATTCTCGATGACGCGGTGAGCGGGGCCGTGTCGGGCATCTTCGCCGCCACCGGACAGACCTGCATCGCCGGCTCGCGGCTGCTGCTGCAGGAGACGATCCACGACCAGTTCGTCGAGAAGCTGGTGGCGATGGCCAGGCAGGCGCGGCTCGGCGATCCCGCCAGGCTCGAAACCCAGGTGGGGCCCGTGACGACGCCGCCGCAGTACCAGAAAATCCTCTCCTACATCGACATCGCCAAGGGCGAGGGCGCCAAGTGTGTCCTCGGCGGCGGGCCGGCAACGAAGGAGGAGGGCGGCGGCAAGTTTTTCGTCAAGCCGACCATCTTCACCGGCGTCACCAACCGGATGCGCATCGCGCAGGAGGAGGTATTCGGGCCGGTGCTGTCGGTCATCAAGTTCAAGGACGAGGAGGAGGCGGTGGCGATCGCCAACGACGTCGCCTTCGGCCTCGGCGCCGGTGTGTGGACGCAGTCGATCAAGCGAGCCACCACGATGGCGCGACGCATCCGGGCCGGCACGGTGTGGGTCAACACCTATCGCGCGGTCAGCTTCACGATGCCGTTCGGCGGCTACAAGGCCTCGGGTCTCGGCCGGGAGAACGGAGCGGAGGCGATCGAGGGCTACCTGCAGACCAAGAGCGTGTGGATCAACAACGGCCCCGGCGGCGGCAACCCCTTCATCATGAAGACGTCGTAGTGTCATCCCGGAATTCGCGTCAGCGAATATCCGGGATTGAGCCGCGGGCACATCTCACATCCCTGGATCCCGAATATTTCGCTTCGCGAAATTTCGGGATGACAGGCTCGTGTTTTTGGGGAGCGGGGTGACAAGTTTCAATAGCATCGGAATTATCGGCGGTGGGGCTTGGGGCACGGCGCTGGCGCAGGCGCTGCGCCAGGCAGGCTGCAGCGTACGGCTGTGGGCGCGCGAGGCCGACGTGGCCGACGAGATCAACGCGCGGCACGCCAACACGGCCTTCCTGCCGGGCGTGGCGCTCGATGCCGGGATCGCAGCGACCACCGAGCTTGCCGACATCGCCAGCCAGGACGTGGTGCTGATGGTAGCGCCGGCCCAGCACGTGCGGGCCGTCGCCGCGGCGCTGGCACCCGACCTGGGGCGCGGCAAGCCGGTGATCCTCTGCGCCAAGGGACTGGAGCAGGCGACCGGCAAGCTGCTGGGCGAGGTGCTGGGCGAGACGGTCCCGCAGGCCACGCCGGCGGTGCTCTCGGGCCCGAGCTTCGCGGCCGATGTCGCTCGCGGGCTGCCGGCGGCACTCACGCTCGCCACGGCCGACGAGGCCCTGGGCGAGGCGCTGGCCGCGGCGCTCGGCTCCCGCATGCTGCGCATCTACTGGTCGGGCGATACGGTCGGAGTGCAGCTCGGCGGGGCGGTGAAGAACGTGCTGGCGATTGCCGCCGGCATCGTCGACGGCAAGGGGCTCGGGGCCAGCGCGCACGCCGCGCTCGTCACACGCGGCTTTGCGGAGCTGCGGCGCTTCGGCGAGGCGCTGGGCGCGCGACCCGAAACGCTCATGGGCCTGTCGGGTCTCGGCGATTTGCTGCTGACCTGCGGCAGCGCGCAATCGCGCAACATGTCGCTCGGCCGCGCTCTCGGACAGGGCCAGACGCTGCAGTCCGTGCTCGGCAGCCGGCGATCGGTGGCGGAGGGCGTCTTCACGGCCGCCGCCGTAGCGCGGGTGGCGACTGACAAGGGCGTCGACATGCCGATCTCGCAGGCCGTTGCTGCGATCGTCGATGGTCGCCTCGGCGTCGATACTGCCATCGAAGCGCTGCTGTCTCGCCCACAACGGGCGGAGGGGTAGAAATTCCAGGCGGCAATTGCGCTTCGGAGGGATCTTGCCGCGCAGCATCAATGCCTGCTGCAGGCAGCTGAACCTTGACAGTCGTAAGGTTGCGGGGAAAAGGGGAAGACTGAAGCGGTATCGCTGGTCGCCTGGGCGGCATCGCCTCCGGACTGATCGAACGCTTCCAGAGATTCCAGGCTCGTATATTCACGAGGCTTCTCCCTCCAGCGGCACAGGAAGGCGTTGCGGACATGTCAGCCGGCTTTAGAAGTCGCACCGACGTCGTGATCATCGGCGGCGGCATCGTCGGATGCTCGATCGCGTATCATCTGGCCAAGCGCGGCGTGAGCGACGCGGTGCTGCTGGAGCGGCGCAGCCTCACCTGCGGCACCACCTGGCATGCGGCGGGGCTCGTCGGCCAGTTGCGAGCGACGCAGAATCTCACCCGCCTGGCGCAATACACCACCGATCTCTACCGCCGGCTCGGGGACGAGACCGGGCAGTCGACCGGCTTCATGCAGCGGGGCTCGCTGGCGGTCGCCGGCAACCCCGAGCGGTTGCACGAGCTGCGCCGGGGTGCCTCCATGGCCGCCTCGTTCGGGCTCGAGGTCAACGTGATCGGCCCGGCCGAAATCAAGCGCAAATGGCCGCTGCTCGACATCGCCGACGTTGTCGGCGGCGTGTTCCTTCCCTCCGACGGTCAAACCAACCCGGTCGATACGACGATGGCCCTGGCGAAGGGTGCGCGCAGCGGCGGCGTGCAAATTCACGAGAATGTCGAGGTGGAGAGGATCCTGGTCGAGGCGGGAGCCGTGCGCGGCGTGCAGATCGGCGATGGCCGCGTCGTGGAGACGTCGCGGGTCGTGCTCGCCGCCGGCCTGTGGTCGCGCGACCTCGCCGCGGCCATCGGCGTGACGGTTCCGCTGCATGCCGCGGAGCACTTCTACGTGGTCACCGAGCCGATCGCCGGGCTTTCGCCCGATACGCCCGTGCTGCGCGACCCGGACAACGGCATCTACTTCAAGGAGGATGCGGGCAAGCTGCTGGTCGGTTGCTTCGAGCCGCGCGCGAAGCCCTGGGGCATGGACGGCATTCCGAAAGACTTCGCCTTCGACGAGCTGCCGGAGGACATGAGCCACTTCGCGCCGATGCTGGAGCGCGCGCTCGGCCGCGTTCCTGCGCTGCAGACCACGGGCATCCGCAAGTTCTTCAACGGGCCCGAGAGCTTCACGCCCGACGACCGCTACCTGCTGGGCGAGACGGCCGAGACGCGCGGACTGTTCGTCGCCACGGGCTTCAACTCCATCGGCATTCAATCGGCGGGCGGGGCCGGGCGCGTCGTTGCCGACTGGCTCATCGACGGCGCGCCGCCGATGGACTTGTGGGACGTCGAGATCAGGCGGACCGCCACGTTCCAGCGCAACCGCCGATACCTGCACGACCGGACCGTGGAAACCCTGGGCCTTCTCTACGCCATGCATTGGCCCTACCGGCAGCCGGAGACCGCGCGCAATGTCCGCACGTCGCCCCTGCACGAGAGGCTTGCTGCCGCCGGCGCCTGCTTCGGCGAGACCGCCGGCTGGGAGCGCGCGAACTGGTTCGCCGAACCCGGCGAGCGGCCGGGCTATGCCTACTCCTGGGGCCGGCCCACGTGGTTCGACAACGTGGCGCGCGAGCATCGGGCGGTGCGCACCGCGGCCGGTCTCTTCGACCAGTCCTCGTTCGGCAAGTTCCTGCTGCAGGGCCCGGACGCAGAGGCGGTGATCAGCCGACTGTCCGCCAACGACGTTGCGGTCGCGAGCGATCGCGTCGTGTACACGCAGTGGCTCAACGCGCGCGGCGGCATCGAGGCCGACCTGACGGTCACGCGCCTCGACGAGGCGAGCTTCCTCATCGTGTCCGCGGCGGCGACCCAGGTGCGCGACCTTGCCTGGGCGCGCGCGAACACGCCGGCCGATGCGCGCACCACCTGGACGGACGTCACCTCGGCCTATGCGACATTGAGCGTCATGGGCCCGAACGCGCGCGATCTCCTGCAGGCGCTGACGCCCGGCGATCTGTCCGACGCCGCCCTGCCGTTCGGATCGTCGCGGTTGATCGAGATCGGCTACGCCCTCGTGCGTGCGACCCGCATCACCTACGTGGGCGAGCTCGGATACGAGCTCTACATCCCGACCGAATTCGCGCGCGGCGTGTATGACGCAATCCTGAGCGTGGGCGAGCGCTACGGGCTGCGTCACGCCGGCTACCACGCGATGGACTGCCTGCGGCTCGAGAAAGGCTATCGCCATTGGGGGCACGACATCGGCATCGAGGACACGCCCCTCGAAGCCGGGCTCGGCTTCGCGGTCAAGCTCGGCAAGGGCGACTTCATCGGCCGTGATGCCTTGCTCGCGGCCAAGGCCGGGTCGGATAAGCGTCGGCTCGCGGGTTTCCGGCTGGAGGATCCGACGCCCCTCCTCTTTCGCGACGAGCCCGTCTGGCAGCACGGCGCCCGCATCGGCCGGATCACCTCCGGCGCCTACGGGCACACGCTGGACGCAGCTGTGGGGCTCGGCTGGATCGAAACCGGCAGCGCTTCGGCTCGAGACGTGATCGCCAGGGGCGGCTTCGAGATCGAGATCGCCGGCGAGCGTTTCGCAGCCGTTGCCAGCCTCGCACCGTTCTACGATCCCAAGCACGAGTGCATTCGCCGATAGCGGGATCGAGCGCGGCGGCGCCTCGCCAAGACACGAGCGCTGGTGCGCGCGGCGATGGACGCTTGCGTCAATGAAAGTTGGCGCGGGGAACCGCAGGCAGGTCCAGGGCGTCCGAGCTCGAGCGGGCGTCGGAGATCAGCAGGCAGCCGGGCTTGTGCGTGATGGCGATCTCGGGCCGTGCCGAGAGCAGGGAATACTGCGGCGTGATCCCGCAACCCCAGAAGACCGGCAGCTCCCCCGGCCGGACCGTGACCGGATCGCCCACCAGCGGCCGCGACAGGTCCTCGATGCCGATCTCGGCGGGCTCGCCGATGTGCACGGGCGTGCCGTGGGTGAGCGGGAATCGACTCGTGATCTCGATGGCGCGGATGGCATCACGGGCGCGAAACGGCCGCATCGAGACGCAGACATCGCCTGAGAACACGCCGGAGGACACGAGCGGCAGGTTCGTGCGGTACATGGGCACGCACACACCCTCGGTGTGGTGGCGCAGCTCCAGGCCGTCGCGCACGAGCGCATCCTCGAACGAGTACGAGCAGCCGATCACGAACGTGACGAAGTCGTTGCGCCAGAGGTGCCGGATGTCCGCCACCTCGTCCACCAGCTCGCCATGGCGCCAGATCCGGTAGCCGCCGATATCGGTGCGCACGTCGATGTCGGCGCCCAGCGTCGGCAGCGACGGGTCGCCCTTGTTGGAGACGGCGATCAGGGGGCACGGCTTGGGGTTGCGCTGGCAGAGCGTCAGGAAGTCGAGGGCCAGGTCGCCGGGAATGATCACCGGACTGCCCTGCACGTAGCCCGGTGCCATTCCCGTCGTCTGCGTGAAGGGCGCGAGCTTGCCTCCGCGATACTGCAATCGCGCCGCGTGGCCGGAGACGACCGAGCCCGGATCGGGATGCATCACCAGCGCATTGCGATTGTCGGTCTCAGTCATGGCACTCCGGCTCCCTGGCGAAATCGAGCTGACGCTATCCTCAACCGTCCGCGCGTGGCCTGAGGCCCGCCGGATCATGGAAGGCACGAAGCGAGGCGCGCACCGCGTGGCGCTTGCGTGCGACCTCCACCTCCCAGCGCGCACCTTCCAGCGCGTCGGAGAGAGCAGCGCCCGTGAGGCGAACGAAGCCGATCCCGACGGCGCCGCCAACGGTGTGGCCATAGGCGGTCGACATCACCTGGCCCACGTATTCGCCGTTGACGACGAGCGGCTCGGTGCCGAGCAGGATCACGTCGGGGTCGGTGAGGAGAATGTTGACGCGGCGTCGCTTCAGGCCGGACGCCTGCTGCCGCTCCAGAGCCTGGCGTCCCACGAAGTGCGCGCCGCTCTTGAGTTTCACGGCAAAGCCGAGGCCGGCCTCCAGCGGCGTCTCGTCAGGGCCGATGTCGTGGCCCCAGGCGCAAAATCCCTTCTCGAGGCGCAGGCTGTCGAGCGCGAAGGCGCCGGCGTTGCGCAGGCCATGGGCGGCTCCCTCGGCCAGGATGGTGCGGTAGAGCGGCAGGGCCGCCTCGGTGGAGACGTAGAGCTCCCAGCCGAGCTCGCCCGCATAGGAGATGCGCGCCGCGCGCGCCACCGTTCCGCCGACCTCGATCTCGCGGTGGCTGAGATAAGGGAATTGCGCGTTGTCGAAGCTCGCCGGGCTCAGCTGCCGCATGAGCGCCCGGGACTGCGGCCCGACGATGCTCAGCACGCCGAAGGCGCTCGTCATGTCGGTGACGGTGACGAACTCGTCCTTCCCCATGCGCCGGCGCAGCAGATCGACATCGTGGGTCGGCTGCGCGGTGCCCGTGGTCATGAAGTAGGCGTCGTCGGCGACGCGCATCAGGACGACGTCGCTCTCGTAGCCGCCGCGCGCGTTGAGGATCGGCGAGTAGACGACGCCGCCGTTCGGCATCGCAACGTCGGCGGCGCAGACGCGCTGCAGGAAGGCCTCCGCGTCGCGACCCTGTATCAGCAGCTTGCCGAGGGTCGACTGGTCGACGACGGCCACCCCTTCGCGCGCCGCCCGATGCTCGGCGGCGACACGGTCGAACCACTGCGGCCGCGCGAACGTAAGCTCGGGTGCCGTCCCGCGACCGGGCTCGCGGAACCACGCTGCCCGCTCCCAGCCGGACCGCTCGACGAAGTGTGCGCCCTGCGCCGCAAGCTCACCGTGCAGCGGCGTGAAGCGCAGGTTGCGACCCGTGTCGAACGTGCGCCCCGGGTAGCCGATGGCATAGTGCTGCGACAGGTTCTCCGGCGCGCGCTCGCGCAGCAGGCGCAGGTTGTTGCGCACGCCCGCGAAGCGGCGCACGTCCACGGCCCACAGGTCCATCGTGGGCTCGCCGGCAACCACCCACTCGGCCAGCGCTCGGCCGGCGCCGCCACCGCTCGCCATGCCGACCGAGTTCATGCCGCAGCATAGATAGAAGCCGCGCAACTCCGGCGCCTCGCCCATCATGAAGCTGTTGTCGAGCGTGAAGCTCTCCGGGCCGTTGAGAAGCAGGCGCACTTCCGCCGTCTCGAGCGCCGGGATTCGATGCAGGGCACCGGGCATGACGGGCTCGAAGCGATCCCAGTTCTCGCCCAGCAGGTCGAAGGAGAAGTCGGCGGGAAGGTCGGAGAGAGCCACGGGGGTTGCCTTAGGCTCGAAGCAGCCGACCATCAGTCCGCCCGCCTCGTCGCGGATGTAGAGGCCGCTGTCGTGGTCGCCGAGAATCGGCATGGAACGGTAGATGCCGGGAAACGGCTTGGTGATGAGGGCGTAATGCTCGCAGGCGTGCAGCGGGGCCGCGACGCCCGCGAGCCGGCCCAGCGCCTGCGACCAGAGCCCCGCGCACATGACGACGGTATCGCAGCCGACTCGGCCAGCCGGGATCTTCACACTCTTCACGCGCCCATTGGCGATCTCGAAGCCGGTGACGGGCGTGTCCTCGACGAAGCGCACGCCGGCGCGGCGGGCACCCTTCACCAGCGCGGCCAGCGTGTCGGTGGGGCTGACGCGGCCGTCGCTCGGTGACAGGATACCGGCGATGATGTCGTCCGTACGCGCGATGGGCCACAGCTCGGCAACCTTGGCGCGGTCGACCTCGTGCACCTCGATGCCGAGGCAGGCCGTCAACGACGCCTGGCGGCGAATGTGGGTCAGGCGGTCCGGCGTGGTGGCGATGCTGAGGCTGCCGCAGGACATCCAGCCTGTCGACTGGCCGGTCTCGGCCTCGAGCGACTGGTAGAGCTGCGAGCTGTACTTGGCGAGCTGCGTCAGGCTGTTCGTGGAGCGCAGCTGCCGGACCATGGCCGCAGAATGCCACGTGGTCCCGCAACCGAGCTTGGAGCGCTCGACGAGGACGACGTCACGCTTGCCGAGCTTGGCGAGGTGATACGCCGTCGAGCATCCGATGATGCCACCGCCGATCACCACAATCTCGGCATGCGCCGGAAGCTTGTCGGCCATCCGCGTCCTTCACTTTTCGCTTGCACCTGCGCCGCTCATGGTACAAATGATCCACATCGGGGTCAAACTGTACCAAATGGTCCATTTGCGTTCGGAGCGAAACCATGGAAGCTCTGCAACGACCCGCTGACGTGGCTCTCGGGCCGGATGGCGTGCTCGAGCGCCTGCAGTCGGCCTACGCATCGCTGGCGCCGCGCCTGCGCAAGGCGGCACGGTATGTGCTCGACAACCCCAATGACATCGGCGTCAGTTCGATGCGGCAGATCGCGTCTGCCGCCGACGTCGCTCCGAACACGCTGGTGCGGATGGCCAAGGGGCTGGGCTTCGACGGTTACGAGGAAATGCGGCGTCCGTTCCGCGATGCCATGCGGCGCGGCGTCGAGGGCTTTCCCGATCGTGCCCGCTGGCTGCAGAGCCTCGCCCGCTCGGGCAGCCACTGCGAGCTGTTCAGCCAGCTCGCGCACACCTCGCTCAACAACATCGAGACCTTGTTCTCGATAACTTCCGCGGCCGACCTGAAGCGCGCGGCGTGCATGATCGTCAAGGCCCGCACGGCCTACGTGCTCGGCATGGGCAGCTGCTACGCGTCGATGCACGGCTTCTATTACATCGGCCGCATGGCGATAAAGAACCTCACCTTCACGCCGCAGCAGGCGAGCCTGCCGCTCGACGACCTTGCCCGCATCGGCCGCAAGGACGTGCTGTTCGCCGCAACCTATCGCCCCTACCGGCAAGAAACCGTCGAGGCGGCGCGCTACGCCAAGGCGCGCGGCGCACGACTCATCTCCCTTACCGACAGCCGTTCGTCGCCGATCGCGGCCGACGCCGACGTGATGCTGCTGGCGCCGACCGGCACGCCTCAGTTCTTTCCCTCGATGCTGGCCATGGTTGCGATGCTGGAGAGCCTGCTGGCCTTCATCGTCTCGCAGACCGGGCCGGAGGCCGTCGCCAGCATCGAGTCCTTCCACGCCAACAGGTCGGCTTCGCAGGTCTATTGGCCCGATGACACGGACTGACAGATGCTACTGAGCAATCCAGCGCTTGCCACCGGTGAAACTTGTACTCCGGGCATGCGCCGACGCCGCCGGCGCGTCAACGTCCCGCCGCGCACGCACATGGACGGCCTCGCGGTTGCCTCCTCCGAAATCCGGCGGACGGGCTGAATGCACGCGCCGGCGAGTTCCGCCAAGCCCGACACCGACCTGGTCGTCGGCATCGACGTCGGCGGCACCTTCACTGACGTGCTGGCGATCGATATGGCCAGCGGGGCGGTGATCGCCGCCTTCAAGCTTCCCTCCACACGCGCCAATCCGGCCGATGGCGCCGTCCGCGGCGTCGATCGCTTCACCGAGCGCACAGGTCGCCGGCCGCGCGCAGTGTTCCACGGAACCACCGTCGGCACCAATGCGCTCATCGAAAAGCGTGGCGGGCGCACGGCCCTCGTGACGACGCGCGGCTTTCGCGATGTGCTCGCCCTGCGGCGCCAGGCGCGGCCCCGCCTCTATGACCTGCAGCCGATAGTTTCCGAGCCGCTGGCCCCGCGCGAGCTCAGGTTCGAGGTGGCCGAGCGCACCACGTTCGACGGCAACATCGACACGGACCTGACGAAGGAAGAGATTGCGCGAGTCGTCGCCGCGGTGGCGGCCGCGGGCGTCGACGCCGTCGCGGTCTGCCTGCTGCACTCCTATGCCAACGACCGCCACGAGCGCGCGCTCGGCGAAGCCCTGAGCCGCGGGCTCGGCGCCACGTTCGTCACGCTCTCGAGCGATGTGTGCCGCGAGTTCCGCGAGTTCGAGCGCACCAGCACGACAACCGTGAACGCCTATATCGGCCCGAGTGTCGCGCGTTACATCGACACGCTGCAGGAGCGGCTTTCGGGGCGCGATATCCCTGGCCTTTCCATCGTCAAGTCGAACGGCGGACTGACCTCGGCGCCGAATGCCAAGCGCTTCCCCGTCCACCTGATCGAGTCAGGCCCCGCCGCAGGGATCATCGCCGCCGCCGCGCTCGGTCGCGCCGAGGGCTACCGCAACTTGATCGCCTTCGACATGGGCGGGACGACGGCCAAGACCGGCGTCGTCGTCGACGGTATGCCGAAGCTCAGCACCGAGTTCTATGCCGACCGCTTCGTCGACGGGAGGAACGTCGGCGGCTATCCGATCATGAGCCCCGTCATCGACGTGATCGAGATCGGTGCCGGGGGCGGATCGCTCGCCCGCATCGACCAGGCCGGCGTCATGAAGGTCGGTCCGGAAAGCGCGGGTGCGGAGCCGGGGCCGGCCGCCTACGGCCGCGGCGGCGAGCGGCCGACCGTCACGGATGCGCACGTCGTCTTGGGTCACGTCGCCGCCGACGGCTTCGGCAACGAGGACGTGCGCATTCACGCGGACCGTGCCGAGGCGGCCCTCAGGCAGCATCTGGCAGAGCCCCTGGGATGGTCGGTGCCCCAGGCGGCGTGGGGGATCCTGCGGCTCGCCAACGCCAACATGGCCGAGATGGTGCGGCTCGCGACCTTGCGACGTGGCCTCGACCCGCGCGACTTCGTGCTCGTCGCCTTCGGCGGCGCAGGGCCGCTGCACGCCTGCGAGATCGCGGCGGAGGTCGGCATTCCCAAGGTCGTGGTTCCGGTGTATCCGGGTCTCTTCAGCGCGCTCGGCACCGTGCTCGGCGAGCTGCGGCACGACCTGGTGCAGACCCACCTGCGACGGCTGTCGGCCGTCGAACCCGCCGAGCTTCTGGCGGCCTTCGCCGGCCTGGAGAGGCGGGCGCGTGAGCTGATCGCGGCGGAGACCGTCGAGCACGCGGCCGACTGGAGCCTCGAACAGCAGGTCGACCTGCGCTTCGAAGGGCAGCTGTTCGAGCTGACCGTGCCGCTTGGGCGCGACGGCGAGCCGACCCCCGACCTGCTCGAGCGTAGTTTCCGCGCCCGCCACGTCGAGACCTATGGCTACGACCTGCCCGAGCACGCCGTCGAGGTCGTCAATCTGAGGCTCGTGGCCCGGGCGCGACTCTGGCGGGGCCAGCATCCAACCATGTTGGCGCAGCCGTCGGGCGGGGCAACGCGCCGGCGGCGCATCGCGACGGCCGACGGCGGCCGTACAGAGGTCGACGTCATCCGCCGCGCCGACCTGCAGCCGGACCAGGTGCTGGCAGGCCCGATGATCGTCGAGGACTTCGGCGCGACCATCCGCGTTCTCGCGGGGCAGACGGCCACCGTGAAACTCTCCGGCGTGCTGGAAATCGAGGTCGCCAATGGCTGAGCCGGCCGACAAACGACGCGAGCTCGCAGGGACCAAGGGCCCACGGATGCGCATCCTCGAAACCGACCCCATCACCTTCGAGGTGGTCCGCAGCGGGCTCTACGCCATCTGCGAGGAGATGAAGTCGTCGATCATGCGGGCATCGTTCTCGCCCCTGCTGAGCCTGTCCGCCGACCTCTCGTGCGCGCTGCTGGATGCCAATGGCGACGTCGTGGCGCAGGGCGACGACATTCCGGTGCACCTCGGGGCCATGCCGCATTCGGCGCGGGGGATCCTCGCACGCCACCCCGCCGCCACCTGGAGCCCCGGCGATGCCGTGCTGTGCAACGACCCCTACTCCGGCGGATCGCACCTGCCGGACATGACGCTGCTGACGGGCATTTTCGCCGACGGCGCCCTCATCGGCTTCGCCGCGAGCCGGGTGCATTGGCCTGATATCGGCGGCACGGCTCCCGGCAGCTCCGCGGTTACGGACGAGATCATCAAGGAAGGCTTGCGCCTGCCGCCCGTGCGCATCGTCAAGGCCGGCAACGTCGACCAGGACCTCTGGTCGGTGCTGTTCGCCAACGTGCGCGTCCCCGGTGACCGCATCGGCGATTTCAAGGCGCAGATCGCCGGCAACCAGCGCGGCGTCGCCCGCGTCGAGGCGCTTGCCAGGCGCTACGGCGCAGCGACCTTGAAGGCGATCCTGGCCGAGACGCAGACCTACAGCCAGCGCCTGATCGAGGCGATGCTGGAGAAATTGCCGGACGGCCGATACACGGCCGAGCAGCACCTGGATGGCGATGGCTTCGTCGAAGATCGCGGCGACGGGCCGTTGCGGATCGCCGTCAGCATCGAGAAGTCGGGGAGATCGATGCACTGCGACTTCTCCGGCACCGGCGCCCAGGCGCGCGGGCCGATGAATGCCGCACTCTCCGTCACCGCGTCGGTGTGCAACTACCTGCTGCTCGCGCTGGCCGGCGGCGAGGTCCAGCCCAATTCCGGCGCCTACCGGCCGCTGAAGCTGACGGCGCCGGAAGGCAGCCTCGTCAATCCGCGCTATCCAGGCCCGGTCGTGGCCGGCAATACAGAAATGTCCAACCGGCTCGTCGATCTGCTTTTGCAGGCGATCGCGCCGGCGGTCCCCGGGCTTGCGGTCGGCCAGAGCTACGGCTGCGCCGGCGTGTGGGCCGTGGGCGGCTTCGATGAGCGCCGCATGCGGCCGTTCGTGCACCTGGAGACGACGGGCGGCGGCATGGGGGCCTCGCGCGCCGGGCCCGGCTTGAGCGGCCATCGCGTGCACATGGGCAATACCATGAACCTGCCGATCGAAGCCGTGGAGGCCTCACACCCGATCCGCTTCGACGCCTACGAGCTGATTGACGGCTCGGGCGGCGCCGGACAATGCGAGGGCGGGCTGGGCGTGAGGCGCATCGTGCGCACCCTTGCCGGCGGCATCGATTTCTCCCTCCTCTTCGAACGCGCCTTGCATCCCGCCCAGGGCACGGCAGGCGGAGGCGCGGGCCGGCCGGCCCAGTTCTACATTCGTCGCGCCGATGGAAGCAGGCTGCCCCTGCGCTCCAAGACTCCGCTCGGCCGCCTGGAAGCCGGCGATGCCCTGCATATGGAGACCGCCGGCGGCGGCGGCTGGGGCGCGGCGCGCTCCCAGCGCTAGGAACGGCGAGGTGCTCGGGGGCAGCGGCAACGGCTAGGCCGCGATCCGCGCTCAGTGCGCCAGCGGCCCGTTGGCCCGGCGCCAGGCATCGATGCCACCGTGGATATGGGCGGCGCTGGTGATGCCGATGTCCTGTGCGGCCTGCACCGCCATGGCCGAGCGCTCGCCGAAGGCGCAGTAGAAGATGATGCGCTTGCGAGTTGCCGTCGCCAGCTCGTGCAGCATGCCCCCGGCGCGGATGTTCTCCTGCAGGTCCGGATAGGGCGCATGCAGGGAGCCCGGGATGAGCCCGTGCTTCTCGCGCTCGGAGCGCTCGCGCAGATCGACCAGGGCCACGTCGGGCTTGCCGACCAGCCCCATCGCCTCGGTCGCCGACACCGCCCAGCCCTTGCGGGCGATCTCGTCCTGCGCCAGCCCCTGTCGCATGTTGGCGGGCACGGCCACGTCCATCATCTTGGGGTTGGACAGTTTCAGCTTGCCCATCAGGTCGACATACTCGTCCACCGACTTCACCTGCAGGCGCGGGTTGTGGCGCTTCTCCTCACCGATGGTGGAGACGGTGTCGCCCTTGTAGTCGTGGGCGGGGAACACCAGGGTCTCGTCCGGCAGCTTCAGGATCTTGCCGAACAGCGACTCGTATTGTGCGCGGGCGCTGCCGTTCTGGAAGTCGGTGCGGCCGGTGCCGCGGATCAGTAGCGTGTCGCCCGTGAACACGCGGTCGCCCATCAGGAAGCTATAGGAATCGTCGGTGTGGCCGGGCGTGTAGAGCACGTCGAGGGCCACGCCCTCGATGGTCAGCTTGTCCCCCTCCGTGACGCGCATGGAAACCACATCGACCCTTGCCATCTCCCCCATCACGGTGATGCATTGCGTGCGGTCGCGCAGGGCGCCGAGGCCCGTGATGTGATCGGCGTGAATGTGCGTATCCACGGCCTTGACCAGCTTGAGATCGAGCTCCTTCACGAGCTGCAGGTAGCGATCGACCTTCTCGAGCACGGGATCGATGATCAGTGCCTCTCCGCCGCGCCGGCTGGCCAGGAGGTAGCTGTAGGTGCTCGACACACTGTCGAAGAGCTGACGGAAGATCATGGTGGCCTCCGCAGGAAAACGAGGGCGGTTATTCTATCACGGGGCCGTCCGGCGGTCAGGTTTTTCCCGGGCAGGCTGGATGGGGGGCATTTGCTCACGAGTTGCCAGAGCAAAAGAGACCGGTGGCTTGCGCCTCCGGTCCCTCCGAGCCGCCTGGTGTCCTTCAGATCGAGAAGTCCGTCTCCCAGGCCTGGCCGCAAACGATGCAACGGACTTCTCGATCATCACACTAGAATGCGAGCCGCACGATAATGAGGGCTTCGATAGCGGCGACGATCGAGATCAGCACGACCAGGATCGTTCGCGATCCCAGCTTCTCCTCGAGCGCCTTCTCACGCTCGGTCCGCGTATCGCGCGGCATGTTTTCTTCGGGTTCTTCCATTTCCTGCCTTCACAAGCTTGGATGCATGGGACCGGGCACGCAGCCGCAGCGGTCACGGCAGCTCGGCCGGACGGCGACGCCCGCGGGCGAGATCGGTCGGATGGGATGCGCCGGCCGCCCGGCTCAGCCATGCGCACGCGGAGGATCGCGCGGGTTCCAGGTGCGACAGGTCAGAAATGACTGGCTTGACCGAGGAAGGAGCCTGGGAGCGTCGCGGCCTGCTGGGGCGGCGATCCCCTCCCGGGGCTCCGCGCGGTCCACTGCCTTCGGCTGGGCACGCCCGCCCTCCTTGCGCAGGCTGCCTGGATTCCGCCAGATAACCCCGGCATGCGGCCGCAAGGCCTTGGCGCCGGGCCCACCCAGTTCGACCGACAGGGAGTGCGCGAGGTCGGTGCCCCCACGGCGGACGGGGCCGAAGCTCGCGGCCATCACCGCGGCGAGCAGGATCAGGAGGAGACGCCAGCTGCCCATGCGTCGACCGGCAAGCCCGGGCTCAGCTTGGGCATCCGGAAGGCAGCCGCGCATTCCTCTCACCTCGGCGAGCTGCGACCTGGGGAGATTTCGGCCCGCAAAAAAGTTAGGGGGCGCGGCAAGTTGAACCGCGCCCGCCTGGATACCTCAACGGCTGCAATCAGCGCAATTTCCAATCGGCTCCGACCGTTCTCATGCCGGAATTTCGCGTCAGCGAAATACCCGGCACCCAGGGCCTCGGTCGCAACCTAGCGCGGCTGCGGCACGATGCGGATGTAGGGCTTCGG
This sequence comes from Hyphomicrobiaceae bacterium, assembly GCA_050248715.1. Lineage (GTDB taxonomy): Bacteria > Pseudomonadota > Alphaproteobacteria > Rhizobiales > Hyphomicrobiaceae > AWTP1-13. Next base: position 344,527 of record JBFWRV010000001.1, read on the forward strand.
CGCCTTCCACCCCTTCGGGTACTGCTTTTTGGCGTCGTCGTCCGACACCGAGCCGGCAATGATCACATCCTCGCCGTCCTTCCAGTTCACCGGCGTCGCAACTTTGTGCTTGGCCGTGAGCTGCAAGCTGTCGATCACGCGCAGCACCTCGTCGAAATTGCGGCCCGTGGTCATCGGATAGACGAGAACCAGCTTGATCTTCTTGTCCGGCCCGATGACAAAAACGTTGCGCACGGTCTGATTGTCGGCTGGCGTGCGCCCTTCACTCGTGTTGCCGCTCTCGGCCGGCAGCATGCCGTAGAGCTTGGAGACCGCCAACGTCGGGTCGCCGATCATGGGGTAGTTGGGGGCAAACCCCTGCGTCTCCTTGATGTCCTCGGCCCACTTGGCGTGCCGGTCGGTCGGATCGACTGATATGCCGATGATCTTCACGCTACGCCTGTCGAACTCGGGTTTGATCTTGGCCATGTAGCCGAGCTCGGTGGTGCAGACGGGGGTGAAGTCCTTGGGGTGCGAGAACAGGACCGCCCATCCATCGCCGATCCAGTCGTGGAACTTGATGCGGCCGGTCGTCGTGTCGGCGTCAAAGTCCGGCGCGACGTCTCCGATACGAAGCGTCATTTTTCGGTCTCCTTTAACCTGCCTTGCCTTCAAGTCCCCCCGATGCTGCAGCCCTTGCTGCAACGGCGTGTACTTAGACGCTTAGGGCCGCAATGATCAACCCTAACGATGCATTGCGACGGCCGGCCGACGCGCGTTCGACACCGAACCGGGCTCGCTTTTCCCGTGATCCGGTCCGGTCTTGCAGCCCTCGCGGCGCGTCGGCGGGGGGGGCGCTGCCGCCATGCGCGTTGCACATCGAAGCGTTAAGGGGAGGCTAGCGTTCCCGCTACCACTGCCTCTCCCGAATTAACCTCAAGTTATGCTCTGACACCTAATCTCGGCACTCGGCGCTGTGCAATCTTTTGGTCGTGCAATGTTGAGTGGGACGGCTGGGCTGGGCAGGCAATCCGCTTTGATGGCGGAGTATTCCTCGGTCCTTGCGGATTCGGTGCTGCGCCACAAGGCGTGGCTCGCAGAGCATCGGGCGAGCATCGAGACCCAGCTCGCAAGCAAGGTCAAGTCCGAGTTCATCGCCAACATGAGCCACGAGCTCAGGACGCCGCTCAACACGGTGATCGGTTTCGCCAAGCTGCTCGGCGAGCACGAAAAGCGGCATCTCTGCGATGCCGACGTGGTCGAGTACGCCGATCTGATCCGCGATGCCGCCACTCATCTGCTGGCCGTCATCAACGACATCCTCGACATCTCCAAGATGCAGAGTGGGCGGTTCACCCTCGACGCCCGCGAGGTCGCGCTCGAGGAAGTCCTGCACGTATCGCTGGCCGCATTCAGGGGCGCGGCCCTCGACGTGGGCGTCCACCTCAAGGGCCAGCTCGAGCCGAACCTGCCCCAGGTCAAAGGCGATCCTGACAAGCTGCGACAGGTCTTCAGCAATCTGATCGGCAACGCCGTGAAGTTCACGCCGCCGGGCGGCATGGTGACGGTCGAGGCGCGCGCGAGCGCGGACGGTGGGGCGCTCGTCAACGTGCGCGACACCGGCCTCGGCATGACCAAGGAGGAGATCGCCGTCGCGCTGACGCCCTTTGCGCAGGTGGATGCAAGCCGCTCGCGCTGGCGCGAGGGGGCGGGGCTCGGCCTGCCCATCGCCAAAGCGCTCGTGCAACTGCACGGCGGGCGCCTCGACATCCGCAGCGCCAAGTCGCTCGGCACCGAGGTTGTGATCGCACTGCCGGCTGCCTCCGCGGTGTCGGACATGCATGCACTGACTACCAGCACCACTGCCGCGCAATAGGCGGATACGAGGACGCTCGCGACCATGTCTGCAACATTGATCGACCCTCAACGCGACCTCGTGCAGCACGACCGTTCCATCGGACGCATCGTCTCCGTCACCGGCGCCAAGGCCATCGTGCTGCTCGACGCCGGCGCCGACAGGCGGGGCGCCCGCATTGCCAACGAGCGGCCGGAGATGGGCACCCTGCTCGCCATCGACACGGCCAACACCGTCGTCATGGCCATCGTATCGGCGCTGAGCGTGCCGGTGCCCGCCCAGCGCGAAGGCGAGAACGAGCTGTGGATCGCCGAGCTCGGCCTGGTCGGCGAGCTTTGGAAGGCGATCGACGGCCGTCCGACCAGCTTCAACAGGGGCGTCTCCGTCTACCCCGCGCTCGGCGACCGCGTGCGGGTGGCCTCGCGCGAAGAGCTCGAGCAGGCGTTCTGCGGCGACCTGGGCCGCTCCGTGCGCATCGGCTGCATCCGGCAGGATCCCACCATCTCGGCCACGATCCGTGTCGACGAACTGCTCGGCAAGCATTTCGCCATCCTGGGAACGACCGGCACGGGCAAGTCGTGCACGACGGCGCTCATCCTGCGCTCCATCCTGCAGAAGAGCCCTGCCGCCCACATCGTGCTGCTCGACCCCCACAACGAGTACGCGCCCGCCTTCGGCGATTGGGCGGAGGTCATCAGCCAGCGCAACATGCAGCTGCCCTACTGGCTCCTCACCTTCGAGGAGCTGATCGAGGTGCTGATCGGGAACCCGCAGGAGCGCAAGGCGGAGGTCGAGCTGCTGCAGGAGCTGATCCCCCTCGCCAAGGTCCGCTACGGCTCCGGCCGCGGCAATGCGCGCGAGGCGGCGCTGCGCCGGGCTGCCGGTGAGACGAAGTATACCGTGGACACTCCCGTCCCCTACCGCATCTCCGACGTCATCCAGAGCCTGGATGAGCGGATGGGGCGGCTCGAGAACAAGCGCGATCTGTCTCCCTACCGCAACCTGAAGGCGCGCCTGGAGGCGATCAGCCTCGACCCGCGCTATGCCTTCATGTTCGGGTCGCTGACCGTCAACGACACGATGGCGCAGATCATCGGCCGCATCTTCCGCGTGCCGGTCAACAGCAAGCCGATCACCATTCTCGAGCTCACCGGTGTGCCCTCCGACATCATCAACGTGGTGGTCTCGGTGCTCTGCCGCATGACGTTCGATTTCGCGCTGTGGAGCGAAGGCCAGGTGCCGGTGACGCTGGTGTGCGAGGAGGCGCATCGCTACGTGCCGGCCAACTCGAGCCTGGGCTTCGAGCCCTGCAAGCGCGCCATCGCCAAGATCGCCAAGGAGGGCCGCAAGTACGGCGCCTCGCTGTGCATCGTCACGCAACGGCCGGCCGAGATCGATCCGACCATTCTGTCGCAGTGCAACACCGTCTTTGCGCTGCGGATGTCCAACGACCGGGACCAGGAGATCGTCAAGTCCGCCATCGCCGACACCGGCTCCGGGCTGCTCGAGTTCCTGACCGCGCTCGGCCAGCGCGAGGCCATTGCCTTCGGCGACGGCGTCACGCTTCCCGTGCGCATCCGCTTCGACGAGCTGCCGAAGAACTGCATGCCCAGAAGCTCCTCTGCCAGCTTCATCGAGAAGTGGCAGAAGTCGGTCGGCGACGAGGGCTTCGTGGAGTCTATTGTCGAGCGCTGGCGCAATTCGTCGTCGGCCACCACCGACACCGGGGTGGCGCAAGCCGGCGACGCGCTTCCGCCTGCCACCCCGGTCGCCGAGATCTTCGCACAGGCCGGCGGCGAGGACCGGATCACGCGGCCGCGCGAGCCGGTTGCCGTGGCCGAGCCTCCGCGGCGCGAGCTGACGTCGATTCGACGCGAGCCGCCGGCGACCCAGCCCCTGACGTCGACGACCGCCACCGCTGTCCGGGCCTTCCGCGACCGGCTGCCTCAGCGCTAGGCCTCCGCCGCAGCCGCTGCTGTGCCCTTCCGATGGCGATCCTCGTCGTCGGAATGGCGTGCCTCCGCGCCGCGGCTGTCGTGCCGGCAGCCATCACCCCCGAACATCACGCGCCCGCCGGCGAGTGTGTCGCGCCAGCCATCGCAGCAGCCGTCGTCGTCGGGGCGGGTGTTCCCGCTTGCGCGGCGAGCGAGCCTCACGGGCTTGGCCGACGCACGGCTTGAACGTGCGCGAGATGTCTCCAGGCTCGCAAGCCCAGAACACCGCAATGCCCAAGCGCCGGCCAAAGGTTTCGGGACGCTGCCGGGCCGGTGATCTATGATCGCCCGTCCGGCGAACTGGAGACAGGCATGACCAAGCGCTCGCAAACCTCGATGCCCGGCCAAGCTTCCGAAGAGCGTCGCCACCCTCTCGACCCGCTGAGCGAAGCCGAGTTGGCAGCCGCCTGCGACATCCTCAAGACCGAGAAGCGCCTGGGCCCGGATACGCGCTTCGGCTTCGTCCAGCTCGAGGAGCCCGCCAAGGCCGACGTGCTCGGCTGGAAGCCGGGCAGGCCGTTGCAGCGGCGCGCGGCCGCCACCGTCTTCGACAGCAAGACCGGCGCGACCCACCTCGCTGTGGTCGACCTGGCCGGCAGGACGGTCGCCGCGTGGCGGGAGCACCCGACGAAGACATTCCCCTACGGCCAGCCGCCGGTGATCATCGAGGAGTTCTTCAAGGTCGGCGACATCGTCAAGGCCGACCCCGGCTGGCGGCGTGCGATGCAGAGGCGCGGCCTCACGGACAAGGACATAGACCTGGTCCAGGTCGATCCGTTCTCGGCCGGATATTTCGATCGCGAGGTCGAGAAAGGTCGCCGTCTGGTAAGCGCCGTTTCCTACTGGCGCGCCGATCCCAAGGACAACGGCTACGCCCACCCCATCGAGGGCGTGGTCGCACTGGTCGACCTGATCGAGAACAAGGTGGTGCAGCTCGTCGACGAGCCCGAGATCATCCCGATACCGAGGACGAAGCGGAACTACAATCGCGAGGCCCGGCCCAATTCACGCCAGGCGCCCCGACCTCTCGACATCGTGCAGAAGGATGGGCCCAGCTTCTCGGTCGACGGCTGGAAGGTCGAGTGGCAGAACTGGTCGTTTCGCGTGGGCTTCACCGCGCGCGAGGGCCTGGTGCTGCATCGGATCTGCTACCGCGACGGCGACCGCCATCGCCCCATCGTCTACCGTGCCAGCATCACCGAGATGGTCGTACCCTACGCCGACCCCACCGCCAACCACTTCTGGAAGAGCGCATTCGATGCCGGTGAGTACGGGCTCGGCAAGCTCGCCAATGCGCTGGAGCTTGGCTGCGACTGCCTTGGCCACATCCACTACTTCGACGTGCCGGCGGCCGACGACCTCGGCCGCCCTATGCTGATGAAGAACGCCATCTGCCTGCATGAGGAAGACTACGGCGTGCTGTGGAAGCACTACGAGTTCCGCAACGACACCTTCGAGGTACGCCGCTCGCGTCGCCTCGTCGTCTCCTTCTTCGCCACGGTCGGGAACTACGACTACGGCTTCTACTGGTACCTTTACCAGGACGGCACCATCCAGCTCGAGGCCAAGCTGACGGGCATCATCCAGACGGCCGCGATCGCTCCCGGCAAGCCCTACCCCTGGGGCGGCATGGTGGCCGAGGGGCTGGGCGGCCCGACGCACCAGCACTTCTTCAATGCCCGCCTGCACATGATGATCGACGGCGAGCGCAATAGCGTCACAGAGCACGAGTTCGTGCCGCGCCCGTGGGGCAAGGACAACCCCTACGGCAACGTGTTCGATACCACGAGCCGGGTGCTGGCACGCGAGCGCGATGCGGCGCGCGAAGCTGACGGGCGCACGGGGCGCTACTGGAAAATCGTCAATCCGAATGAGAAGAACAGCGTCGGCAGCCCGCCCGGCTACAAGCTGGTGGTCCAGCCGTCTCCCGTGATGCTGGCTCAGGATGGCTGCTTCATGCACAAGCGCGGCGGTTTTGCCACGAAGCACCTCTGGGTCACCCGCTATGCCGCCGATGAGCGCTATGCGAGCGGCGAATTTCCCAACCAGCACGCCGGCGGCGACGGCCTGCCGAGATACATCGCCGAGAACCGCGTCATCGAGAACGAGGACCTGGTCGTGTGGCATTCCTTTGGCCACACCCACGTGTGCAAGCCCGAGGACTTCCCCGTGATGCCGGTCGAGCAAACGGGGTTCATGTTGAAGCCGAGCGGATTCTTCGCCGAGAACCCCGCCATGGACCTGCCGCCCGGACGCAACGATGCAAGCAGGGATCAGCGCGGAACCGGCAACTGCTGTTCCTGAGCGCGCCGGCTTTTTGGGGAGCCACTGCCGCCGAGCGGCACAAGCACGCAGCCACGCGAGGGATTGTCTTGGAAATTCGCACGGGCCGGCCTGTCACCTTGGCACTCAACGGCATGATGACATCGCCGCATTCCTTGGCCTCCGCGGCGGGCCTCGATGCTCTCAGAGCCGGAGGCTCCGCCATCGATGCAGCGATTGCAGCCAGTGCTGTCCTCGCGGTCGTCTATCCGCATATGACGGGAATTGGCGGGGATGCGTTCTGGCTGATCCACGACGGCAAGTCGGGCGAGGTCAGGTATCTCAACGGCGGCGGGCGAGCCGCGGCCGGCGGGCGCCTGTCATGGTTCGAAAAGGAAGGCCTGCGAGAGATCCCGCTCAAGGGCATCATTCCCGCGACCCTGACCGTTCCGGGGGCCGTTGCCAGCTGGATTGAAGCGCATGCCGCCTATGGGCGGCTGCCGCTCGCGCGCGTTCTGGAAGGCGCCATAGACTATGCGCGCGACGGCTTTCCGGTGACGGAACGGCTGGCGAGCGCGATTGCGACGGCGCAGAGCGAGCTGGCGCGCTCGCCGGAAGCGGCTGCCATCTTTCTGCCCGGTGGAACTCCGCCCAAGGTCGGCGCCCGCCTCATCAACGCGGACCTCGCACGCACGCTCGAAGCCATCGCTGCCGGCGGCAGTGCAGGTTTCTATGAAGGCCCCACGGCCAGGGAGATGGCGCGCTTTTCCAGGCGCACCGGGGGCTTCTTTGCTGCGCCCGATTTTCGACGGCAGAAGGCGCAATGGGGCACGCCGCTGGCGGGCCGGTACCGCGATGTGACGATCTACAATACGCCGCCGCCCACCCAGGGCTTCACCGTCATCGAGATGCTCAACCTGCTGGAGTCCCATAGGCTCGACCGCAAGCCGTTCCTCGGGCCCGATCACATCCACCTGCTCGTCCAGGCCAAGCAGATTGCCTACAACGACCGCGACGCCCTCCTGGCGGACCCTGCCTTTGCGGACGTCCCGATCGACATGCTGGTGTCGAAGGCGTACGCGCACAAGCGCGCGCGCTTGATGGACCCGAAGAGGGCCCTGGCGTGGGACACGGTGCCCTCCTTCGGCAGCCTGAGCGGCGACACCGTCTATCTCGCGGCGGTGGATCGGCAGGGTAACGCCGCATCGCTCATCCAGAGTCTCTACGGCTTGTTCGGCTCGGCGGTCGTGGCGGGGCGGACCGGGGTCGTGCTGCAAAATCGAGCCGCCTACTTCTCTCTCGACCCGCATCATCCCAACCGGCTGGAGCCCGGCAAGATTCCCCTCCACACGCTCATCGCCTCGATCGGCAAGCGGAAGGGCAAGCTTTGGAGTGTGCTCGGTTGCATGGGTGCCGATGGCCAGCCGCAGATCCACATGCAGACCTACGTGGCGATGATCGATTTCGGCCTCGATATCCAGGAAGCGCTGGAAATGCCACGTTTTCTTTCAGGCCGGTTCGCCCTCGGCGAGGCTCGCGATACGCTGCACATGGAGTCGCGTTTCCAACCGGCCACGATCAGAAAGCTGGAGCAGAAAGGGCATGTCGTGAATCGCTGGGGCCCTTGGAACGAGCTGGCAGGTCATGCCCACGGCATCCTTGTGGATCCCGAAAGCGGCTCGCTGATGGGCGGGGCAGATCCCCGAAGCGACGGCGCCGCGATTGGCCATTGAGCGGTGCGAGGCGGATGATCGAGATTGAGTTGGCCGCTTGCCGCTCACAGCATCTGCTTGCAATCGATCACGTGGCGACACTTGACGTGCCTTCCCCAGGTTGTCGTCGCCAATGCGTAGCTCCCGCATCTCGGTCCTGATCCCCTCCGCGTCGGGTTGCGCCAGCAGCTTGATGACGCGCGACCGGCTCTTGAACATTGGCCAGGCGCGGATCGGGGTGGTGGAAGACGGCACCTCCTTGACATCGGTCAAGGTGATACCGGGGTGTCGGCGACATTCTGGACACCTCCGGAATGCAACGGGGGTTGAAGAGATAGATGGCGCGATCGGGTGCCATGCGGATCGGGGCAGCGCTGGTGCTGGTTGGCGCGGTTGCGCTGGTCGCCACCCGCTGGGCTCCGCCGACATCGGCCCCGGCAGCGAGAGCCGACATCACATTGGTCTATGTCGGGGCCGAGGATTGCGCACCGTGTCGGGCATGGCAGAGCGCGGAGGGCAAGCAGTTCCTGGGGTCGGCGGAAATTGCCCGCCTCAACTACCGCGAGGTGAAGTCGCCGAGAGCACGCGACATTCTCAAGGACGAGTATTGGCCGGAGGACCTGCGCGACCATCGGGATCGCCTGGGGCGCGGAGCAGCGGTGCCCCTGTGGCTCGTGATCTCGGGTGACGAGGTCGTCGAACGCGGCTTCGGGGCAAGCCAATGGCATGCGGCGGTCTTACCGCGCGTGAAGCTAATGTTGCGCTGAGCCGATGACGATGCACGCAAGAAGCGCGGTGGGAGTGGCTGGTGCAGGTCCCCCACTGCTGCAATATCTCGACCGACGACTTCCACGCTATACGAGCTATCCGACGGCGGTCCAGTTCGGCGCCGAAGTCGACAGGCTCACCTACGAGCGTTGGCTCGGCTCGCTGCCGGCCGAAGACCACATCTCCCTCTATCTTCACGTGCCGTTCTGCGCCGAGCTTTGTCTCTATTGCGGCTGCCATACGACCGTTGCGCGGCGCTATAGCTCGGTGGAAGCCTATGTGGACCTCCTGGAGCGCGAGATCGCTTTGGTTGGCCGGCACCTGGGCGTCCGGCGCAAGGCGGTGCACCTGCACTGGGGCGGCGGCACCCCGACCATGCTCACGGCGGCGGACTTCGAACGCATCATGCGAGCGCTCCGGCATATCGCCGCGATCGGGCCGGGCTGCGAGGTCGCCATCGAGATCGATCCTCGGACCCTGCCGCGAGAACTGGTGCCGGTTTTGGCAGATGCCGGCATCAGCAGGGCAAGCCTGGGCGTCCAGGATTTCGATCAGCGCGTGCAGCGAACCGTCGGGCGCATCCAAAGCTTCGAGGAGACCGCCCGCGCCGCGGAGTGGCTGCGGCATGCAGGAATTGCCAATATCAATCTCGACCTGATGTATGGGCTCCCGTTCCAGACAGCAGACAGCGTGTCGGCAACGGCTCGCCAGGCCCTGGCACTGGAGCCAGATCGCGTCGCGCTCTTCGGTTATGCGCATGTGCCGTGGCTGAAAAAGCACCAGCGGCTCCTGCCGGAGGATGCGTTGCCGAACGCGGTGGAGCGGCTCGCGCAGGCGGGTGCAGCCGCCGAGGTGCTGGGGAGCGCGGGCTATCGGCCGATAGGGCTCGATCACTTTGCCAAACCTCACGACCTGCTCGTCACCCGCCAGCGCGAAAAGCGGCTGCACCGCAATTTCCAGGGTTATTCGACCGACGAGGCATCGACCTTGATCGGCTTCGGCACCTCGGCCATCGGCATGCTGCCGCAAGGCTATGTACAAAATCCGGCAAGTACCGTGGCCTACCGCGAGGCCATCCGCTCCGGTACGCTTGCGACTGCCCGAGGCCGGGAACTGACGGCTGAGGATAGGCTCCGTCGCGCGATCATAGAGCGTCTCATGTGCGATCTGGCGGTGGACCTTGCCGAGATCACGGCGGCACACGGCAGAAGTCCCCGTGACTTCGCTCGCGAGCTTGCCAATCTGGCTCCGCTTGCCGAGCACGGTTTCCTGGACGTCTCCGGGGCGCGCATCACCGTTGCGGAGCACGCGCGACCCTTCGTCCGCAACATCTGCGCGGCCTTCGACGCGTATCTCACAGACGATACCGCACACTTCTCACGGGCGCTGTGAGCAGGCCGGCGGGGCACCGTACCTTGCCGAGCATCCTGCGCGTGCAAGGTCAGTCACCCTGAAAGACCGGCTTGCCCTTGGCGACGAACGCGTCGTAGGCGCGCGCGTAGTCCCTGGTCTGCATGCAGATGGCTTGCGCCTGCGCCTCGGCCTCGATGGACTCTTCTATCCCCATGCTCCACTCCTGGTGCATGCAGCGCTTGGTCATGGCATGCGCGAACGTCGGTCCGTCGGCCAGCGCTTTCGCCAGCGTTTGCGCCTCATCGAGAACCGCATCGGGCTCGCACAGCTTGTTAAGGAAGCCCCATCGCTCGGCCTCGCTGCCGTCCATGGAGCGACCGGTATACAGCAGCTCGGCGGCGCGGCCGGCGCCGATGATGCGCGGCAGCATGTTGCAGGCGCCCATGTCGGCGCCGGCGAGTCCGACACGCACGAAGAGAAAGGCGGTCTTGCTCCGGGCCGTGCCATACCTGATGTCCGAGGCCATGGCGATGATCGCGCCGGCGCCGGCGCAGATTCCATCGACTGCGGCCACGATGGGCTGTGGACAGGCGCGCATGGCCTTCACGAGGTCTCCCGTCATGCGCGTAAAGGCGAGGAGGCCTTGCATGTCGCCCTGGCGCTGCATCTCGACGAGGGGCCCGATGATCTCGTGCACGTCACCGCCGGAGCAGAAATTTTCCCCGGCACCCGTGATCACCACGGTCTTGATGGCATCGGCGTAGACGAGGTCGCGGAAGGTGTCGCGGAGCTCGGCATAGGACTCGAGGGTGAGCGGATTCTTTCGCTCCGGCCGGTTCAGAGTGATCGTGGCCACCTTGCCATCAGACTTCCAGAGGAAATGCCGAGCCTCGAAACGGGCAAAATCAACTCCGGTCGGGTGGAATCGGTCCGATACTCTCGAGCCGGCGGTTTCGGGTACGGTGCGCATCGCTCCAATCTTCCTTCAACCTGCGAACGTCAGCCCACCGCTGACGCTCAATACCTGGCCGGTGATGTAATCCGAGCGCGGGCTCGCGAAGAACAGCACCGCGTCGGCGATCTCCTGAGGCTTGGCAAAGCGCCGGAACGGGATTGCCCGGATGAACGCCTCCTTCAGCTTGTCCGGCCGCGACTGCAGCATCGGCGTGTCGGTGGGGCCAGGGCAGACACAGTTGACGTTTATGCCATGGCGAGCCACTTCGCGGGCCAGCGACTTGGTGAATGCAATCACACCGCCTTTGGCTGCGGCATAGGTGGTCTCGCCCGAGCTGCCGACGCGTCCGGCGTCACTCGAGATATTCACGATCTTGCCACCGCCCGCAGCGATCATGCCGGGCAAGAGCGCGCGCGTGAGATGCAGCGTTCCGCCGAGATTCACGGCCATGACGCGGTCCATGTAGGCGGGCGTGTTCTCGACGAACGGCTGGATGTCGTTCCAGCCCGCCGCATTGACCAGAATGTCGATGCGGGGATGCGCGCTCGTGACTTGATCGGCGCAGCGCCGGATCGATGTGGGATCGGCGAGATCTACCTGTGCAACCGTGACGGCGAACCCGGCATCTCGACCCTCCCGCATGATCTCTGCGCTCTTCTCACTGTTTACATCCGCGCAGATCACCGCAGCTCCGCAGCGTGCGAGCTCGAGCACCGTCGCCTTGCCGATGCCGGATGCGCCGCCTGTGACGAGCGCGACCTTGCCCGCGAGCTTCATGGCATCGCTCCTTTCCGATTCTTCCCCCTGCGCCTTGCGCGGGCCTCTTCCGGTTCGCCGCGTGTACCCTCACCAGGTCGTGCGCGGTGGTGACACGCGAAGCCGGCAGGTTCAGGCATCGATCTCACCTGCAGTACCGTTGAGCTGCCGCGGGCATTCCGTGCCGCGCAGCATGAAGCGCTGGACCTTTCCGGTGGCGGTCTTGGGCAGGCAATCCACGAACTCGATCCAGCGAGGGTACTTCCAGGGCCCGATCGTGCGCTTGACGTGCAGCTTGAGCTCATCGTGCAGGGCCCGCCCGGGCGCGCGGTCGCTCAGGTCCTTGAGGACGACGAAGGCCTTGGGCTTGGTCAGTCCGTTGCCGTCCTCGGCGGGTACAACGGCGGCCTCCAGCACGCGGGGGTGAGAGATGAGGGCTTCCTCGACCTCGAACGGGGAAACCCAGATGCCGCTGACCTTGAACATGTCATCGGTGCGCCCGCAGTAGATGTAAATGCCGTCAGCGCGCCTCAGGTACTTGTCGCCGGTGCGCGTCCACTCGCCCTGAAAGGTGCGGCGCGACCGCTCGCGCTGATTCCAATATCCGGCAGCGGACGTTTCACCGCGGACCATCAACTCCCCGATTTCTCCGTCGGCGACCTGGCACCCCTCCTCGTCGATGAGTCTCAGGTCATAGCCATCAACCGCCACGCCGGCGGTCCCGTATTCGACGGCGTTGGGAAGGTTGGTGAGGAAAAGGTGCCCCATTTCCGTCGACCCGACGCCGTTCACGATGTCCAGATTGAACCGGGCTTTCCAGGCCTGGCCGACATGCGCAGGAAGGGGTTCGCCCGCCGAGAAGCAAAGGCGAAGCCGGCTGGAGCCGTTCGCCCGTGTGCAGTCGGGGTCGGCGAGGATGGCCGCGTAGAGCGTGGGGACCGCATAGAACATCGTCGGCTGGTAAGCACGCAAGGTTTCGAAGACGGTCTGCGGCGTCGGCCTCTCAGTGTAGAAGATCGAGGTGGCGCCCACCGACATCGGGCAGATCAACGCGTTGCCGAGGCCGTAGGAGAAGAACAGCTTGGCCGCGGAGAACACCACGTCGTCCTCGTGAATCCCGAGGCGGCTCTGGCCGGCCAGGCGCGCCATCTGCATCGGGCTCGAATGCACGTGCATGACGCCCTTGGGCGCGCCGGTCGTCCCCGAGGAATAGAGCCAATAGGCTACCTCGTCGGCGCTTGTCCTGGCCGGTGCGGAGCCCTCGTTCTCTGCGGCCAGGAGCAGGTCCAGCCTGGAAGTGTCATCCGGGCCTCCGCCGACGACCACGATGGTTCTCAGCGTCGGCATCTCTCGCGCGGCCTCGCGCACCGCCGGCAGCAGCGCGGCCGACACGAACACCGCCTTTGCCCGCGAGTCGTCGAGCAGGTACCGGTATTGGTCCGTGGTCAGCCGTGTATTGAGCAGCACGGGGATGATGCCGGCGCGGATCGCTCCCCAGAACAAGATAGGGAACTCGATCGTGTCGAGGAGAACGAGGGCGATACGGTTCTCGCGCTCGATGCCCATGCGAGCAAGCATCGGGCCGATGCGCGCAACCGCATCGCGAAGCTCCCCGTACGTCAAATTGCGTGACCGATCGATGAAAGCCGTCTTGTCGCCCCGGCCCTCGGCGACGTTGCGGTCCACGAAATCAACGGCAGCGTTGTAGTCGCGAAGGGCGATCATGCGTCTGCGTGTGTGGCAACCTCACCATCCACAATGTGTCCTGGAAAGCCTTGCGTCCTTGATTTTGGTCATGGCATCGGAGCGCGAAACGAACGCAACTCCTCGAAAGCAGGGAATACTGAGCGTTGGTGCTGTCGCAGCGAGACGCATTCATGCAAACCGGGACGGCACGGCCGAAGCCAAGGAAGCGCTTGCTAAGGCTGACGATCAATGGACGCCAGCATGAGGATGCCGTCGCAGCGAACATGCTGCTGGTCGACTATATTCGCCATGTCGTCCGTCTCACCGGCGTCAAGACCGGTTGCGACGGAGGCGAATGCGGAGCCTGCACGGTCTTGATCGACGGTCAGGCCGTTCCCTCCTGCATCACGCTGGCTGTGCGCTGCGAGGGGCGCAACATCGAGACCATCGAAGGTCTCGTCAAGCAAGGCCGTCCCAACCGGCTGCAACGCGCATTCCACGAGCGGCTCGGTGCGCAATGTGGGTTCTGCACGCCGGGCATGATCATGTCGGCCGAGGCGCTTCTGCGCAGAAACCACGATCCCGATGAGGCAGAAATCCGCGCCGCGCTGAGCGGAAACTTATGCCGGTGCACCGGCTACGTGAAGATCATCGATTCGGTAAAGGCCGCCGCCCGGGAGCCGACATGAGCCGGCACCGCCGCGACGATGGCAAGCGGCCAAGCGTACCGCTGATCGATGGGGTCGAGAAGGTGACCGGGCGTGCACGCTATACGGCCGACCTCGAGCACGCAGACGCGCTGGTCGGCCGCATCCTGCGCAGCCCGGTGAGTCACGGCGAGATCATCCGCCTCGATGTTTCCAAGGCGGCCGGGCTCGATGGTGTCATGGCAGTCGTGACGGGCGCCGATTGCCCGCATACGTACGGCGTTCTGCCGGTTGCCATGAACGAGTATCCGCTGGCTCGCGGGCGGGTGCGCTACCGTGGAGAGCCGGTCGCAGCCGTGGCGGCCTGCGATGCGGAGACGGCCGAACGCGCCCTCGCTCTCATCGAATTGGAGATGAAGGAGCTTCCTGCCTACTATTCGAGCGCAGAAGCATGCGCCCCCGGCGCAACATTGCTGCACGACAACAAGCCCGGGAACCTCGAGCGCGAGGTGCATCACCAGTTCGGCAATGTGAAGCAGGGGTTTGCCGAGGCCGATCTGGTCCGCGAGGCGCACATCAGCTGCGCCGAGGTCAATCACGCACAGATCGAACCACACGCGTGCCTGGCCGACTTCGATGCACTGAGCGGACGGCTCACCGTGCAGAGCGTTTCCCAGGTCGGCTACTACCTGCATCTGATGCTCGCGCGTTGCCTGGAGATGGACACGGCGCGAATCCGTGTGATCAAGCCCTTCATCGGCGGCGGGTTCGGGGCGCGCGTCGAGGTTCTGAATTTCGAGATCATCACCGCGCTGCTTGCTCGGGCCGCGCCCGGGAAAGTCATGATGCAGCTGACGCGCGAGGAGAATTTCCTCACCCATCGCGCCCGCCCGCAGACCGACATGCGGCTCAAGCTCGGCATGCACCGCGACGGGCGCATCGCAGCCTGCGAGCTCGAGGTCGTGCAGCGGGGCGGTGCCTATGCCGGCTACGGCATCGTCACCCTGCTCTACGCCGGCGCGCTGCTCCAGGGCATCTACGACATTCCGGCCATCAAGTATGACGGGTATCGCGTCTATGCCAATCTGCCGCCTTGCGGTGCCATGCGCGGCCACGGCTCGGTCGACACTCGTCACGCATTTGAATGTCTTCTGGACCGCATGGCCAGAGAGCTCGGTCTGGATCCCTTTGCCATGCGCCGCGCGAATCTCCTGCAGGCGCCGACGCGAACGCTGAATGACCTGATGATCAACAGCTACGGGCTCGGGCAATGTCTGGAGAAAGTGGAAAATGCAAGCGGATGGCGCGAGCGGCGCGGCAAGCTGCAGCCCGGCAAGGGCCTGGGCATGGCGTGCTCCCACTACGTGAGCGGCGCCGCAAAGCCCATCCACTGGACCGGTGAGCCGCATGCGGTGGTGAACGCACGATTGGATTTCGATGGCGGAGTGACGGCGCTCACGGGAGCCGCGGACATCGGTCAGGGCTCCTCCACCATGGTCGCGATCGCTGTTGCCGAGACTCTCGGCGTGTCGCTCGAGCGTGTGCGCGTGATCGCAGCCGACAGTGCGCTGACGCCGAAGGACAATGGCGCCTATTCCTCGCGCATCACGTTCATGGTGGGCAACGCCGCGATCGATGCGGCAAGGAAGCTCAAGACCATCCTTGCCGAGGCCGCCGCTCGCAAGCTCGAGGCCCGGGCTGCCGACATCGAATGCGCCGGAGAGGAATTCCACGTGCAAGCCGGCGGGCAGTCGGGCATTCCGTTCAGTGATGTTGTGAAGCTGGCGCTGGTCGAGCGTGGTCCCATTACCGTTTCGGGGACCTTCACATGCCCGCCCGAGGCGCAAGGCGGCAGGCACAAGGGTGGCGCAGTGGGCTCCACCATGGGGTTCAGCTACGCTGCCCAAGTGGTCGAGGTCAGCGTCGAGGAAGCAACCGGCCTCGTCACGGTCGATAAGGTCTGGGCCGCGCTCGATTGCGGTCGCGCCATCAATCCGCTGGCTGTCGAAGGCCAGATCGAGGGATCGATCTGGATGGGCATGGGGCAGGCGCTCAGCGAAGAGACGCACTATGCGGAGGGGCTGCCGCTGCACGCCAGTCTCCTGGAGTATCGCGTTCCGACGGCTGCCGAATCGCCGCCCATCGACGTGCAGATCGTCGAGACCTGCGATCCCTATGGTCCCTTCGGAGCCAAGGAGGCAAGCGAGGGCGCGCTCGCGGGGTTCGCGCCCGCGCTCGTCAATGCCGTCGCCGACGCCATCGGCATCGACCTCGACGAGCTGCCGGTGACGCCCGACCGCGTGATGGAGGCGCTGGTCGCGCGACGACGCAAGGCGCGCCTCGAGGCGCTGGCACGGAAGGCCGCTTCATGAGCGCCACCCTTCCAGAGCTGCAGCTGGCCCATCCCCTGAGCGTGGAGGAGGCTATCGCGGCGCGATACGAGCGCAGCGACAGCCGGTTCATCGCCGGCGGGACCGATCTTCTGGTCAACATGCGACGCGGCCTCGGCCGGCCGCCTCTGCTCATCGACCTGTCGGCAATCGACGAACTGGGAGAGATCGCGCTCTCCGCGAGCGGCACCCGCATCGGCGCGATGGTGGCATTGGGTGCTCTGGCAGACCATCCCGAGATCGGCCGACGCCATCGTGCCCTGGCGGAAGCCGCCGGAAGCATCGCAGGCCCGGGCCACCGCGCGATGGCCACGGTCGGCGGCAACCTCTGCCTCGAGACGCGCTGCATCTACTACAACCAGAGCGAATGGTGGCGGAGCGCCAACCGCTATTGCCTCAAGCACGGCGGCGATACCTGCCACGTGGCTCCGCAAGGTCAGCGATGTCATGCGGCCTTCACGGGCGACCTGGCGCCGGCCCTGCTGGCGCTCGGCGCGGAAGTCGAGATCGCCGGGCCACACGGCCGCAGGCGCTCCCCGCTGGGCGAGCTTTACATCGAAGATGGCCGCGCGCATCTCGCACTTGCATCTGACGAGCTGGTGGTTGCCGTGCATCTGCCGCTCGACACGCCGGCTTCGGCTTATGCCAAGGCGCGCGTTCGCGGCGCAATTGACTTTCCGCTCGCGGGTGTTGCGGCCGCCGTCGGCATCGCCGACGGACGGGTGGAGCGGCTGCGCATCGGCCTGACAGGGACCAACTCCCGGCCTTTCCTGCTTGCAGGCACGGACGCCTTCGTTGGCCGGCGGATCGATGCGAGGGCGCTTGCTGACATCGATCGGCTCGTCCAGAAGCAGGTCCAGCCGATGCGGACGACATTGACGTCGGCGCACTATCGGCGTCTCGCAGCCGCCGCGCTTGCCTGCCGTCTCGTGGCGAAGCTGTCGACCGGGACAGCCGATTGACTGCAGAAAGCCGCGATGTCGGCGCTGAAGTCGCGGGCGAGCTTTCTGAACCACACCGTGTAGGTCTGCGGCCGCAGCTGAACGTCGCGCTGAGCATCCCGCCAGGACATCCAGCGCCAGGACGCAACTTCGCTCGCGGAAGGCTTCGGCCTCTGGTCGGAGATGCCGCCGAACACGTGCACGAATTCGTGCTCGACGAGAAAACTGGAGACGCGGGAACGATATTGCATCGTGAATAACGGAATGAGAGAGGCAGAGATGCCCATCTCTTCTGCAAGCCTGCGGGTCGCGGCATCGCCGACGGGCTCATCGGGCCGCGGATGGGTGCAGCAGGTGTTCGTCCACAATCTCGCAGAGTGATATTTCCCGGGAGCGCGCTGCTGGAGAAGCAGCCGGCCACGGCTATCGCGCAAGATGACGGAGATGGCCCGATGACGACGCCCTCGCTGGTGCGCCTCGAGTTTGGCCATGGTGCCGACCATTCGGTCGTCCTCGCTGACGAGGACGACCCGGTCGAGAGACGTATCGACCGAGCGCAAGCTGGCCTTGCGGCCTTGGCGCGGTCCCGGGAGCCCGGACCGGCGACCGCTTCCAGTGCATGCGCGGCTGCTTTGCGCAGCCGGATCGAACCCACGCGTAACCACAGTCGCCCCCCTTCCTCGACGCATGTGTCTCGGCCGCCGTGTCGGCTGAAGCGAGACGGACTATCGCTGCTCCACGGCAGGGACCACGGCCGTCGCCTCGAGCTCGATCTTGGCAGGTGAGTCGAGAAGATCCGCGACGAATATCAAGCTCATGGCGGGATAGTGCGTGCCCATGAGCCGCCGCCAAATCCGCCCCAGCTCCGGCCGGGCGGAGACATAGCCGGCTTTATCGGTGCAAAAGGCGGTCATTCTGCATATGTGGTGCGCCAGCCCGCCGGACTCGGCGAGAACCGCGAGAACGTTGCGGATCGCCTGCTCGAATTGGGGTGCCAGCGCCTCGCTGTGAAATCGCTGCTGGGCGTCCCAACCGACCTGGCCGGCGATGAAGACGATGCGGCCCGCGGGTGCGGCGATGCCGTTCGCGTACCCCACCGGCGTGGGCCATCCAGGCGGGAGCAAGATCTGCGAGCTGGTCATGGTCATACCGCTACTTGTGAACTTGGCGGAGACTGCCGGAGTCGAAAGCGCTGGATCTTTCCGGTCGCCGTCTTCGGCAACTCGGCCACAAAGTTGATCCAGCGCGGGTATTTGTAGGGAGCAAGGCCGCTCTTGCAGAGCTGGAGCAGCTCTGCCGCAAGCGTCGCCTCGTTCACGCCGCCATCTTTCAGGACAACGAAGGCCTCCGGCTTGATCAGCTCGTCGTTGTCCGCGCGGCCGACGACAGCCGCCTCGACGACCGCCGGATGCTCGATCAACTTGGACTCGATCTCGAAGGGCGAGCACCAGATGCCGCCGACCTTCAGCATGTCGTCGCTGCGGCCGCAGTAGTAATAGTAGCCCTCCCCATCACGGCGATACGTGTCACCGGTATCGAGCCACTCCCCGACCATGGTTGCCGCGGTACGCTCCGGGTTGTTCCAGTAGCATCGCGCAATGGAGTCGCCCGCAATGAAAAGACGGCCGCTTGCATCGTCTGCGGCCTCGAGACTGCGCTCGTCGAGTATGCGCGCCCGGTAACCCGGCACGAGCCGGCCGGTCGAACCCGGCCGGATGTCGTCCGCGGCATTGGAGATGAAGATATGGAGCGCCTCCGTCGAGCCGATGCCGTCGACGATCGAAAGGCCCGTATGCTCGCGCCAGCGCCGCAGAATCTCGGCCGGGAGAGCCTCGCCTGCTGAGACGCACAGGCGAACCGATGCGAGGTTCGGCCTCTCCTTCGCGAAGCCATGCAGGTAGGCGGCATAGAGGGTGGGCACGCCGAAATAAAGCGTGGGGCGGAACCGGTCGATGATGGCAAAGCTCGTCGACGGGCCCGGGCGATCTCCGTTCAGGACCGCAGTTGCTCCGGCCCAAAGAGGAAACGTCATGTTGTTGCCGAGGCCATAGGCAAAGAACAGTTTGGCCTCCGAATAGCAAACGTCCTCCGGCTGGATGCCCAAGACCTCGACGCCGTAGCGCTGACTGGTCACGACCATGTCGCGGTGGCGATGCACGGCCGCTTTCGGCGGCCCGGTCGACCCCGAGGAGTAAAGCCAGAAGCAATCATCCTCCGCCGTCGCCGGCGCAGCCTGGAACTCCGGCTCGCCCAGCGACAGCAAAGTTGCCAGGGAGGGCTCCTCGCCGTCGGTACGCAGGATCAGCCGCGGCGGCCGGCGCGCGGCGGCGATGCCGGGCTCGACCTCACTCGCGATTTCCGGGGAGTAGGCGAGCGCTGCCGCGCCCGAGTCATCAATCATGAATGCGTAGTTCGCCCGGCGAAGCAGCGTGTTGAGGGGAACGGGGACGATCCCGGCTTTGATGGCTCCCCAGAACAGGTAGAAGAAAGCGGGGCAGTCGCTCACCACCATGAGCAGGCGATCGCCCCGGCGCAGCCCAAGGCGCAGCAGCCCACCCGCGCAGCGCGCGACATTGGCGGCCAGCTGCGCGTAGGTGACGTCACCGTGAATCGTGCGGATCGCAACCTTGGCCGCCCGGCCCTCGGCGATATGGCGGTCGATGAATGGAACCGCAACGTTGAAGGATGGAGCAAAGCGAAGTGCGGCCGAAGGCGAGGAGGTGTCGAGCTCGACCGTATTGCACTGCATCTCCTCGGCCTCCTGTCGCAGCAACGGCATACGCTCGCGAAAGGTCCATGGTCGTACCGAATTGACGGTATCAGGACGGGCTTCGGATTCTCATGACTTCGGTCAAGCCGACAGTCTGCTTCTGGTCGATCCGGAACCCGGGCGCGCACCGACGAAGGACCGGCGCACTCCTCTCGGCGCGGATGGACGCATCACTGACGAATGACTGCAGCGGGCCGCAATTCGCGTCCTGTCAGCGCAGGGAACCCCGGATGGCGCTGCGATCATCGGCGGCCAGTTGACGCAATCTTGCGATATCGCCGACAGCGACGTGGGAGGCGTGAACCTCGACACCGACCGACCGCAGCTTGGCGAAGGCGCGAGAGAGCGATTCGGGTTTCAAGCCGAGCCGGGCTGCAATCAGGACCTTGTCGTAGGGAAGCGCAATGACGCAGGAGCCATGATCGTTGGGGGCAAGCGTAGCCAGGAACTCGGCTACGCGCTGCACCCCGCTCTGCGCCTTGAGTTGCTCGACCTGCTGGACCAGATGATGCAGGTGCTGGGACGTCGAAGCAATCATGGCAAGGGCAATATCCGGGCTCTCGCGGATGCAGCGGACGATGTGATCGGCGGGGATGCGGACAATGCGGGCATCGCTCACGGCCTCGGCCGTAGCGGGGTAGCGATTGCCCGTGAACGCCACCGCCTCGGCGAAGCTGTCGCCCTTGGTCATGGTATGGATGACCGTTTCCTCGCCCGCCTGGGTGATCCGGTAGAGCTTCACCCAGCCGCTGATCGTGATGAAGAAGGCAGTTGCCGGATCTCCCTGGCGAAATATGCACTCTTGCGCCCTATGCATGGCCACCGTGGCGGGGGCGATGATGTGCTCGACGGTCTCCGGCTTGAGACCGCGGAACACGGCGATGCGCGTGATGATCTGCAGGTCGCTGGCGAGGGGTTTGGAGGCCATGCTGGAAAAGCCCCGCGGGACATGGTGCCTTGTGCCGACGAGGGACCACCTTCCTCCGGGCACGGCTATCGGCAGACCGACCCGGCGGTACGGGAGTCGGCAGGATAGGTGCCGTTCCGTCTGGGCGGATTGATCTGGATCAAAGGCCTGCCGGGGCGCAGTGCCGCTTCGAACGGGCCTTCGCCCGTCAATGCGAGTGGGCGTCGAACTCCCGATGGAATCTCGCGTCGTGGGTCTTGAAGTGGTTGGAAAACCAGGCGTCTAGGCGCTGGGCCAGCTCGATGCGGTCGATCTCCTCGGAGTGCTCGAAGGCCTGCATGATGTCGCACAGGTCGTCGAGCAGGTGCTCGTGGTCAGCCTTGTGCGCCCCGAGGCCTTCGTAGCTTGCCTCTCGCATGACCTTCTCCTCGAGCGCGAAGTGTGCCGAGATGCCCTTGAGCAGGTCTCCGAAGAAGGCGGGCACGGTCAGTTTCGCCGCCGGGCTGTCGAGTTCGTCGTGAAGCCGATTGATGAGGTCGATCAGCTCCCTGTGCTCGTGGTCGACGGCCGCAATGCCGACGCTGTATTCGTCTTTCCAGCGCAAGAGCGTCATGTGTCCAGCCCCGTCGACAAATGGTTCAGCGGAAAACGAAACCTTGGGCCTCGGCGCGGAAGTCGATGACGAAATTCTCGTCGGCCGCAAGGACGATGGCCCCGGACTTGGCATGATCGAAGCCTTCTCGGCGCGGAGTATCGCGCATCCGCACCTCGACCGTGTGCGGCCCGGCGGGTACGACAAAGCGCCGGTAGAGTCGCGATGGCCCATCGCCGGAGAGACCGGAAGGCGGCAGCGATGCGCGGTAGATCGTCCGGCCGTCGAGGTCGAACTCGACGTAGACCGGCCCGCGCCTGCGCGGACAATCGAGCGGCTTGCGCATGTTGGGCGGGAGTTTCGCCAGCTCCTCGGGAGTCCGCCTTCGGCATTCCGCCTGCCGGTTCGAGCCGTGCGTGAAGCTCAGCTTGATGATCCCGGACCCTGTCGGGATCTGGTGGTAGAGTGGCCAGTCGGCGAACGCCGCCACGCCGGCGCATAGCACGATGAAGACACCGATCTGGGCAGCCAGGCGGACGCTCTCGATCACAGCGCGGCATCCTCGGTGGATTTGATCGTTGCAGCGGCTTCTGTCGGGGCGCCATTGCTTGCGGCACTGGGGCGCGAAGGCAGGGCCGCGATGGCTGCGGCGAAATCAGCGAGCTCCTTGGAGAAACGATGCGTCTCCGTCCGGGATGCCCAGATCGCGGCGAGACGCTCGCGCGGCACTCTCGCCCGCAGGTAGGGATCACGCTCGCCGGCGATGCGTTGCTGGGTCCAGCTGACACCGAGCCGCTGATAGCAGGCGCGCTCGGCGCACCCGGCAATGACCACACCGTCCGCCAGGTTACGGCTGAGCACGTAGTCGATCAGCGACGGCGGGATCATGCCGACACAGGGCAGCTCCACCATGCCCATGCCTGCCGCCCCGCACGAACCTGCACCATGCTTGCAGGCGAAGATCAGGACGCGCGCGGGCCCGGTCAGCTTGCCGGCGGCGCTTTCGGTCTGCTCGCGCAGTACGCGCAAGGGGAAATCGGGCAGATCGATTCCCGTCTTCAGCTCGGAGGTGCGCCGGAAGGGCGTCGAAGACGGGCAGGAGCCGACACAGATGCCGCAGCTCACGCACAGCGACGGGTTCACCAGTGCCTCCTGCGGGAACGGACACCCGTCGGTGCGGGGCACCAGCCTGACGGCTTCGTAGGGGCAGTCCTCCACGCAGCGCCCGCAGCCGTTGCAGTGGGCAAGGTCCACCGCCGCCGCCTTCGGGCGCCGGTAGGGCGGTAGCCATGGCAGCAGCGCCAGCATGACCGTGAACGCGCCGAGCAGCGCCCACACCGCCCCGTGCGACCACAGATCGGTCAGCGGGTAGAGCGGCAGGTAGAACCAGTCGAGGCCAACGCCGTTCGGCACCTTGGAGAGATCGGCCGGCCCCTGGCTGACGGCGGGCTTCCACAGAGACACCGCGAGCAGGGCAACAACGACGACAATGGCCAGCGTCCGCGGCGGGTTCACCTTTGGGCGCGAGATGCGAAGGATGTGAACCCACATGATGAACAGCAGGATCAGCGGAATGGCGATATGCATGAACACGAGCAGCGTGAAGAAGCGATCGTTCAAGCTGCCCGGCGCCAGGAAATTGCGCGCGATCGGCTCGCCGAAGATCGGCAGCCAGTCGAGCAGCTCCGAGCTGACGATGGCGACGTATTGCGCGAGCTTGTCCCATACCAGCCAGTAGCCGGTGATGCCCGAGGCGTAGAGCATCCAGATGATCGGCACGCCGGTGAACCAGGAGAACCAGCGCACGCCGCGATAGCGATCGAGCGCGAACTCGCGCGTCATGTGAACGACGAGAACGACAACCATCAGGTCTGAGGCATAGCGGTGGAAGCTGCGCATGACGCCGCCGGCGAACCACTGCGCATGGGTGATCGCCTCGACCGACCCATAGGCATCGATCACGCCGGTGTCGAAGAAGATGAAGAGATAGATGCCGCTGACCGAGACGATCCAGAACAAGAAAAAGCCGAGCGCCCCGAGCTGCGCCAGCGGGTTGAGCTGCGGCCGAAAGATGCGGTCGGCACCGCGCTCCAGAAACTCGAAGCCTATGCGAAGCAGAAAGCGCACCGCACCATCCTGTCCTGTGGGCTGCCCGAGAAAGGCATCAGGGGCGCCGGCCGTTGAGCCAGGCCCGCGAGATGACGACGGCGGTGGTGCCGAGCGAGATCAATCCCGCAAGCAGGCCCATGGCGATCGAGTAGCTGATGCGGTAGCGGCCCTGGCTCGGGTCGTAGACGGTGCACAGGAAGCGCACGCGGTCCACCAGGCTGGACAGGCTTCGGAAGGACCCTACCGTGCCATAGACGGCTTCCTTCAGCGGCTCCATGAACACTTGGATCGGGAAGTCGTCGCCGTATACCTGGCGGTAGACGCGGCCATTGGCGTCGACGATCGTCGTCTGCGCCACGTGCAGGAAGCCTCCTCCGCCCGCCGCATACGTGAAGCCGAGGTCTTTCGCCAGGGCGGCGACCGAGGCTTCGTCGCCGCTCAGGAATCGCCAGTTGGGGAGGTCTGCGCCCTGGGCTCGCGCGAAGGCTGCCATGCGCATGGGCGTATCGTTGCGCACGTCAAAGCCAACCGTGATCACATTGAACCGGTCCGGCCCGGTCAGGCGCTGCGCCTCCTCCACCGCCTGGCGCACGCGTTGCGTGATCATCGGGCAGACATGGGTGCAGCCGGTGTAGATGAGGCTGACCACCAGCGGCTTGCCGCGCAACTCGCTCATCTCGACCCGAACGCCCCTCGCATCGACGAACCGATGGTCGCCGAGCGTGCGGCCGATAGCCTGCTGGCTCACCTCGAGCGAGGTGCCTTGCTCGATGGCGGCTATGCCGAACGGCCGGTCCGCGGGGCCGTGGGCTGCTGCCGGCGAAGCCGTTGCGGCCGCGGCGAGGAACGCGGAAGCTGCAAGCCGTGCGATTGCGGCCCTGCTCATCGGACGGCTCCATCGGCAATGATACCGCCAAGGAGCAGGAGGAGCTGGATCAGAGATGCAGCAAAATTCTCCATCGCCGCGCTACGGGTCGGTGAGCGATAGAGACGGACGCTGCACCAGAGGAAGTAGCCGCCGCCCAGGGCCGCGGCCACGCCGTAGATCGGGCCGAGGCCGAAGGCCAGGGGCACCAGTGACAGCCCGGCAAGCGCGGCCGTGTGCAGCAGGATGGCGAGCGTCCAGATGTGGTCCGGCGCAGTGACGGGCAGCATCGGTACGCCGGCGGCGGCATAGTCGTCGCGTCGCGCCGCGGCGAGGCTCCAGAAATGCGGCGGCGTCCACAGGAACATGACGACCGCCAGGATCAGCGGCGCGGCCTGCGGCGCCGGATCGACCGCCGCGGCGCCGGCCAGAACCGCGAAGCTGCCGGCCAGCCCACCCACGACGATGTTCCACACGGTCCGGCGCTTGAGCCATACCGTGTAGACGATCCCGTAGGTGAAGGCGCCGAGGAATACGTACGCCGCCGCTACCAGCCCGCCGCTCGCCGCTGCCAGCAGGAGCGAGACGACGAGCAGCACCGCAAACGATGCTATCCACCAGGGGTTGGCGCGGAAACGCCCGCTCGCAAACGGGCGCTGGCGGGTGCGCGTCATATGCACGTCGACGTCGCGCTCATAGTAGTGGTTGAAGGCGCCGGCGGCGCCCGCCCCGCCGAGCACCGCCAGCGCGAACACCATGGCCTGTCCCAGGGACGGCGTGGGGCCCGTGGCCGCTGCCATGCCTGCGACCGCGCTGGCGGCGATGGCAATGCCGATGCGAAGCTTCAGGAGGGAAGCTGCCTGACCGATCAGTGTTGCCATCGAGCTCTCTCCTTTTCCTGGCGGCTTCCACCGGCCGGGACTTGCCCGCGCTCAGCGCAGCGGCCAAACCGCGGAGAGGTATTTCCAGTTCACGTAGTAGTAGAGCATGAAGGCGACGAAGAAGACGCCGACCAGGATGATCGTGCCCGGCAGCTTGATCGTCCCATGGCCGCCGTACCTGGCTACGTTCGCGGCCGCCGCACTGGTGACGGGGAACTGCCACGCCGGCTTGGACGCCTCGACTTTCTTTCCCCACAGCACAGAGGCAACGACGACAACGACGTAGATTATGCCGCCGAGCGTGGCGAGCACCGCGGACACGCCGTTGAGGCCCATCATGAGGAACGCGCCGGCGGAGAACTCGTAGGGAATGGTGGCATCCGTCAGCGCGATATCCCAGTGGCGCCGCGGCACACCGAGCGTGCCCGCGCCCATCATGAAGAGCGAGATGCCGGCAGCCCCGATCCCGAACAGATAGGGCTGGATCTTGGCCAGCCGCGGGAAGACGACCTCACGCTGGAAGACGAGCGGAAGCATCAGGTAGGTCGCCGCCATGAAGGCCAGGGTGGTACCGGCGACCACGGTGCCGTGGAAGTGCCCCGGCACATAGATGGTGTTGTGCATCAGCAGGTTGATCTGCTCGGTGCCGAGCACCACGCCGGAGATTCCCCCGATGAAGCCGAACATCACGAGGGACAGGAACATGCCTGCGAAGGCGGGGTTGCCCCAGGGTGCCTTGCGCAGCCACTCGAACGCGCCCTTGGTGAAGCCGTTGCGCCGCTGCGCAGCCTCGATGGCACCGGGCACCGTCAGTCCGTGGATCATGCTGCCGAGCACCGCCAGATACATGGCGTAGCTCGTGTTGAAAATCTTCCACTCCGTGCTGAGGCCGGGCTCGACCAGCAGATGGTGGGCGGAGGCGAGCTGCAGGAACAGGATGTAGAGCAGGAACGCCGTGCGGCTCACCTTCTCGGAGAGCGGTTGCGCACCGACGGTGAGGGCCGCGATGGCGTACCAGAGCGCCACGTGCGCCGACACGTTGATCTGTTGCGATGCGTGGCCCATCCCCCACCAGACGACCTTGTACATCAAGGGATCGATGTTGCTGAGGATGCCGATCGACCACAGGAAGGTGGGGATCAGGATGATGGCGCCCGAGGCGATGGTGTAGACGGCGATGATCGCGGCAGTGAGCGCACCGAACGTGACCAGCGGCACCGAGCCCTCGTAGGTCCGCTCCTCCTTGGCAATCACCAGCGTGGCAAAGAAGATGCCGACACCGACCAGCGCCCCGACCGCGAAAAGGATGAGCCCGAGATAGAAGTGCGGCGCCGCCTTCATCGGCGGATAGGAGGTGAACATCACCGTCGAATCGCCCTGCAGGACGGCGACGTTGGCCATCCCGGCGCCCACCAGCATCAGGAGGAATGCGAGCCAACCCAGCTTCGGGGTGGCCAGCCGCGAATTGAGCAGGATGGCCGACGCGAAATAGAGGACTGCGATCTCGAAGAAGATGATCCAGAACAGCAGAACGTTGGCCCCGTGCCCCGTCAGCACGAGATAGAACCACTCGGCCGGCAGCAGATGAACCGCGGGCCAGCGCGTCAGCGCCACCAAGAGCCCGAACAGGCCGCCAACGGCCAGGAAGACGATGGCGGCCACGGCATTGGCGATGATCAGGCGCTGAGCCGCGATGTCGACCTTCAAGCCTGTGAAGGGACAGCTGCGGAATACGGCCCTCGGTCCTGCAAGCGCGCCCGCTCCGGCGTCGACGGCGGTCATGGCTCACCTCACTGGGATTGGCGTTCGACGACGTAGATCTTGCCGGTCATCTGGTGGTGGCCGATGCCGCAGAACTCGTTGCAGACGATGCCGTATTGTCCGGTCTGATCCGGAGTGATGGTCAGCACGTGCTCGTAGCCGGGATGCACCTGGATGTTGACGTTGATCGGTTGCAGGGAGAAACCGTGCTGCCAGTCGACCGAAGAGAGATGCAAGCGATAGCTCTGCCCCTTCTCGAGCTCGAGCACTGGCCACCACTCCCACAGACGCCCGAGCATGTAGATGTCCGCGCCCGCCGGCGGCCGGACGACCGGCACGCCGCTCTTGGCCTCCTCCCTGACCTTGTATTTCTTCGCGAAAGCCTCGGTTCGCTCCATGAACGTCGCTGGCGAAATCCGATAGGCCTCGCTGGCGAGGTTCTGCTTTCCGACGACATGCCAGACGATCATGGTGGCGAACATCGCTAGGCCCCATAGAAAGGCCAGCGCGGTCCAGATCAACTCGACCCTTGCGACGGGCTCCTTCCACCAGATGCGTTGTGCAGGCGGTGTGACTGCCATGATCAGCCCCCCTTAGCTGGTACGTCAGGATTCACGTCACTTGGCGATCGGTATCGAGGCGATCTCCATCACACCCCAGAGCGTGTAGAGCACCGTTGGAATCGCCACGCCGAGAAAGAGGAGCAGGAAGGGGTTGTCGAGCACGCGCTGCATGAAGGGGACGCGCTCCACCGCGTCCGGCGCGCTCGGCGATGTATCGTTCGACGACATGCTCGATGGGTCCTTCTTTCCGATGGCGACCGCGTTGAAACGATACGATCGTGTCGGCAGGACATGCCTTGACTATGGTCAAGATGTTGCGAGCAGACGAACGCAATGGAGACGATGGAGCGCGGAATCCTGCATTGTCGATCGGCAGAGGAGAGATGCGCCGTTCAGTGAGGAAATGCCATCGGCGGCCGCGGCGGTGATCGCGATGGGAGAAGCCAGGGATGCTCCGCCGCGCCCTGCGCCTTGCCGGCAAGGAGGGCCCGCGTCATGACGCGCGAGCAGGCTCGGCGGCGGCCTATTCCTCAGTCCTCATGCGATCGGCGGCCTTGAGCATGGTGGCGATGGTTATCGATCCGAGCGTGGCCCGCACGATATCGTCGATCTCGTTCAAGACCTCGGCCAGTGCCCGGCCTTCGGCGGTGGGGTCTGGGGCGGCAGCGTCGGCGCCGTCGGAGCCCAGCTTCTCGAACAACGCGATCACGTCGAGAAGGGTCGTTCGCCGCGCATTGCCGCTGAACTGGTAGCCGCCGCCCGTGCCGCGTACGGACCGTACGAGTCCGGCACGGTTCAGAACGTGCATCACTTTAGCGAGATGGTGGCTGGAAACGTCATATTTGTCGCCGATCTGCGCGACGGAAAGCTGCCGGTCCGGATTCGCGGCAAGATCCAACAGGGCAAAGACGGCCAGTCGGCTTGAGATCTGCAGTCTCATGAGACCTCATACGTGCTGAACTGAAGCTGGCCCGGCCCACGCGCATCAATCGAGATCTTTCTCGAGCTGGATATAGGGGCCCGCCATCATCCCCTCGCTGCGAAAGAAGAGGTGATGAAGTTGGTTGTCCCTGGCGACCATGGTCCGCATCTTGGTCACTCCGGCCTTGCTGAACTCGCCGGAGAGCGCCTTGAGCAGGGCCCGTCCGGTGCCATGCAGCCGGACGCGCGGCTCGACCGACAAGGCGAATACCCAGCCACAGGGCGCGGAACCGAACTCCCATGCCCGCACCTCGCCGATGACGAAGCCAAGGAGCGGCATCCTCTCACTCGCGTCGACCGGCTCCGCGACGAGAAACATGCGCTCATCCAGCCGACGCCTGCCGTAGCGCTCGAAGACGTCCCGCCAATAGCCCGGCTTGGCGAGGCCCGTCACGCGCGCGTCGAGGGCAATGATGTGGGGCATGTCGGCCTGCCTTACCCTCCGCACCACCAATGCAAGGCCGGCCGCCTTCGCGGCGGCATCCGACGGCAGCTGGCGCCGGGCTTGCCGGTCGGCTGCACCAGTCTTCCGGCGATTGCGCCCCTGCATCGGGGCAGCCGCGCGATCCCGGCGGGTGCCGCCGGGTGACCAGAGTGGACGAGCCATGATCGTGTCATCCCTTGATCGATGTCATGGCGGCAAGGGTACGCGAGATTCAAGTATTCCGGTACGCATTTCAGCGAAACGATGGCCGCGGCGGCATCTCTCGCCGGGCGCGGGAACGCAGGCGGAGGACGGACCGGTGAGTTGCACAGGGCCACAGGATGGATCGCGGACGTGGCGCACGGCGGATGCGGTGCACATCGATGTGCGCGGTCTGGAGCCGCCCGAGCCGATGGTGGAAATCCTGCGGCTGATCGACGGGGGAGTGATCGAAGGCGTGCTCGTTGCCCACCTCGATCGCGAGCCCATCTTCCTCTATCCCGAGCTCGACGACCGTGGCTTGGCCTATGAGGTCATGGAGGCCACGTGCGGAGAGTCGGACTGCGGGGACGGCGTGCGTGTTCGCATCGTCCGTTTGAGTCCATGACCCTGGCGGCCACCTTTCTTGCAGGCGCCAAGAGCCGGCTGCTGCCGGCGTCGATCCCGTTCCGCTTCTTCGCGGCCGCCTCGGTGTTTCACGTCGCCCTGTGGGCGGTGCTGCTGGCGGCCGGCGAGCATTTGCCGGGCTTCCGCGGGGGGCCCGGCCCGGTGCTCGCGGCGCTGCACCTCTTGACGCTCGGCGTGCTCACGACTACGGCCATCGGGGCGTCGGTGCAGCTCCTGCCCGTCGCCACGCGGCGCGCGCTCGTTGCCGTGTGGCCGATCAAGCTGGTGTTCTGGCTGACAGTGCCCGGCATGTCGGCCATGGCGCTCGGCATGTTCATGGTGCAGATGGTCGTGCTTATCCCATCTGCCCTTGCGACGACTCTCGGACTGCTGCTGTTTGCCGCCCTCCTTGCCGACAATCTGCGGCGCGCCGGCAGTCTCCCGGTTGCGGCGGCCTACGGGTGGGCTGCTCTGGCATCGCTGCTCCTGCTGGCTGCTTTCGGCCTCGCGCTCACCTTTGACTACGAGGTGGCCTTGCTGACCGACCATCCCGCGATGGCCCTTGCGCACATGATCCTGGGCGGCTTCGGCTTCATGGGCTTTCTGGCGCTGGGTTTCAGCCATGTACTTGTGCCGATGTTCGCGCTTGCGGCTTCGCCGCCCAGGGGCGCCTCTTTCGCCGGCTTCGGATTGGCGCTGGCGGGTCTCATCCTTGGCGCTGTCGGCGCGCTGGCGGACAGCGCCGTTGTCCTGACCGGAGCGGCACTGATCGGGCTCGGCGCCGCCGGGGTGCATGTGTGGCTGATGCAGGGCGTTCTCTCGCGCGGCATGCGCAAGCGGCTCGGCCTGTCCTTCGTCCTGATCCGTGCCGCGTGGGCGATGCTGCCGCTGACCCTGCTGACCGGACTCGCCGCCCTCCACGGTCTTGCAGGTGCGAACGGGCCGACGCTGTTCGGGCTTCTGCTGATCGGCGGATGGCTGCTGACCTTCCTGCTCGGCGTGCTGCAGCGCATACTGCCGTTCCTGGCGTCGATGCATGCTCCGCGCTCTGCCGGCGGGCCGCCGCTCCTGTCGGAGCTGGCAGCCTCCCGGTCGCTGCAGATCCACGCCGCCTGCCATGGCGGCGCACTGCTGCTGCTGGCGATCGCGATCGTTGCCGATGCCGCGTGGCTGGTCCGCGTTGGCGCCGGCGTCGGGCTTGTCGGGGCGCTCGCCTTCGCCTGGTTCACGGCCGACATCATGCGCCGCGTCGCGCCGGTGCGTTGAGCGGATCAGCCCATCCGGAGGGTGTCTGGGTGGTGGAGACAGAGCCGTTGCGCGGGGCCGAACCCGCAGCTTCCGAGAAAGGCCAGCAGGCTCCGGTCGCGCCAGTCAACCTCGGTCCGCATGCGCTCCACGCGCAGCGTCCCCAAATTCACCAGGAGCTGCGACAGCAGCGCACGGCCGATACCGCGTCGGCGATAGTCGGGATCGACGCCGATCGTATCCATCACCGCCGTCGGCTCCACGCAGCCAAACTCGCCGAAGTCGACACGTGCCATGATGAAGCCGACCGGCCGGCCGTCTTGCTCGGCCACCAGTGAGACGCGGATATCGGATTCGTGCAGCGCCTCGTCGAGCTTACGCTCGAAATAGGCAGCCCGCTCCCTACCCGTGACGCGCCGATCGATGGCGATCAGCGCACCCAGGTCTCGCTCGGCGACCGTACGAATGGGAATGCGGTCGCGTGCGAGCGGGCCATAGTCGGGTGCAGCCGGTTTGCCGTAGTCCACCTCCGCCTCATCGCCGACGCGGTCGGGAACACGAATGGTGGCGTCTCGGGCCATGTCACCCCTCCTCCGCCGCCTCGCCGAGCGGCTCTCCGACGGCCCGCTCCAGCGCCAGCCGGGGCGCCATCGCGAACCCGGAGGCGTGCAGGAACCGCAGGAGGTCTTGGTCCTTCCAGTCCGCTTGCGAGTGAAGGATGTGCACGCCCATGGCGCGCAAGCTGCCGGCCAGCTCGTGCATCAGGCTGCTGCCGACGCCGCACTCCTGGCTCTGGGGCTCCACACCGACGGCGTCAAGCACAGCCACGGCCTCTTCGCGACCGAACTCGCCGCGCAGGATGCGGGCGATGGCGAAGCCGCACAGCGCCCCGCCCCACATCACGCCGACCTGGATGAAGTCATCGGGGTGACGGGCTGCAGCCGCCATGCGCTTGGCGAAGAACGGGCGGCGGGCGTGGCCGGTGTGGGCGCGATCGATGGCGATCACTGCCTCGAGATCGTCGAGGCTCAGCGGGCGCATCGTCCGCCTGGCCGCGTCGGAACCTGCAGGCATCGGCACCCCTCACACGTTCGCGACATATTCCTCGTAGAGCTGCATCTCGGCGTCCGCATCCATGGTCTCCTCGAGCAGCGGAAGCAGCGCCATCTCCTCCTTCTGCACGTGGGCGATGACGCGCTCGCAGAACTCCTGGCCCAGGCGTCGGAACTCGGCCCACCTCGCCTCGTCAAAGCCGCGGGAAACGGCGTCGCGCGCCACCTCGGCAAGCCGCGTGCCCAGCGGACGCATCATGCCGTGCTCGTCGGTCAAGTGTTCCCCGATCGCCTGGTCCCCTACAGCGTCGAGGTAGGCAAACAGCCGCGACTCCTCGAAGTCGAAATGGCGCCGCACATCGGCCTCGACGCCCGTGGCAAGATCGCCGAGGAGCTGCGCCACGCCTCCGGCGGCGGTATCCGGAGGCTCGCGCCGGTGCCGCACCAGCAGCAGCTCGAGCCGCTCCATCAATGCTACGGTGGCGCGATGCTCCTCGTGGAGCGCCTGGCTGATGCGGTTGGTGAAGCTCATGGCCGCTCACGCCGCGTGGAGCTGTTGATACTTGGCCAGAAGCTCATCGGGACTCTCCGCCCAGTCGGGGTTGGGCACGATGCAATCCGCCGGGCACACCAGCTTGCATTGCGGCTCGTCCTCCGCGCCGACGCATTCCGTGCACTTCATCGGATCGATGATGTAGATCGGATCGCCGACCGAGATCGCCTTGTTGGGGCATACCGGCTCGCAGGCGTCGCAGGCCGTGCAGGCCTCGTTGATCATCAGCGCCATGGGCTCTCTCCCTTCAGGCTACTTTGGACAGGTCCGCCTGCGCAGCCAGCTTCTGGTGGCGGAAGGCACCCCACAGGGCGGCCCCGATCGCTCCGGCATAGATGGAGTCGGGGTGGCAGCGGACCACGGTCTTCATGTCCTTCATCTTGGCGATATCCTCCTCCAGTGCCGCGACCAGGCCCTGATCCAGCGCAAGGCCGCCGGTCAGCATCGTCACGCCTCTGGTGGCGCCGATCGATTTGAGGAGCTTGGACAGCCGCCCCGCCATCGACAGGTGGATGCCCTTGAGGATGTCGGGGGCAGAGATGCCGCGCGAGACCATGTTGATGACGTCGGTCTCGGCCAGGACCGCGCAAATGCTGCTGACGATCTCCGGATTGTCGGCTTGGCGCGACAGGGTGCCGATCTCGTCCTGGGCGATGCCCAGATAGCGGGCTATGTTCTCCAGGAATTGGCCGGAGCCCGAGGCGCACTGGCTCGTCATCTTGTAGCTCAGCACCTTGCCGCGTTCGTCGATGCTGATGGCGCGGCCGTGCAGCGCGCCGACGTCCAGGGCCGCGCGCGACTCCGGGTCGAGATAGATGGCGCCGCGCGCATGCGTGGTCATGGAGTAGAAGTGGCCGGTGTGGAACGGCACGCCTTCCCCTTCACCGGTGGTCGCCACATAATCGACGTCGCCCTCAGAGACGCGTGCGCCGGCCAGCACCTCGTCGAAGGCGACCCGGGCCAGCTCCATCGGATCGCGCTGGCGAATACGGTAGATGGCGCGCGACAGCCATTCCGCCTTGCCATCCTCCACGCGGAAGAGAGCCGCCTTGACGGTGCCGGTGCCGACATCGATGCCTGCCGCGACGGTCATGCGTGGCCTCCATCCGGCTGGCCGGCATAGGCGCGGCGGGCGAACTCGGCCGCCCCCTGCGCGCCGGTATAGATCGACTCCGGATTGATGTTGATGGTCACCTGGCCGTAGTTCTCCGCGATCAGCTTCTTCAGCTCGCGCACAGCCGCCTCGTTTTTGGCGACGCCGCCGGTGAAGGTGAACTCGTCGGTAACGCCGCCCGAACGCGAGATGATCGAGATCGCGCGCAGGATGATGGCGCGGTGCAGCCCGGCCAGGATGTCCTCGCGCTTCTCGCCGAGGGAGAGCCGGTCGCGCAACTCCGCGCCGGCGAACACGGTGCAGGTGGAGTTGATTCGCGCCGGCCGGTCGGACTTCATGGCCAGCGGACCCAGCTCGTGCAGCCCCATGTTCATCTCGTCGGCGATATAGCCGAGGTAGCGGCCGCAGCCGGCAGCACAACGGTCGTTCATCTGGAAGTTGACGACGATGCCGCTGGCGTCGACCTGGATGCCCTTGGTGTCCTGGCCGCCGATGTCGAGCACGGTGCGCGTCCTGGGGTACATCATGTGCGCGCCGAGACCGTGGCAGAGAATCTCGGAACGGATGTGCTCCTTGGAGAACGGCAGCGTCACGCGGCCGTAGCCGGTGCCGACGAGCCAGGTCTCCTCCAGCTCGATGCCGAGCGTGCGCTCGATGACCTGGGGGATGCCGCCGGCATCGGAGATGAGCGAAGGATGGGCCTCCAGCGTGCGCGCGAGCGCGCGGCGGAACTTGTCGCTCAGCTCCCCTTTCGGCGGCCGGTTCTCGACGTCAATGATGGATTTGTCGTAGACGTTGAGGAGCAGATCGTAGGGAAGGCCGGCGGCGCGCGCGACGTCCTCGGCATGCACGTGGTAGCGCGAGCCGGCGACGTCGCGGAAGAAATCCGACTTGCGCTTGGCGCCGGGAGCGAAGAGCTCGCCCGCCTCAGCGCGCAATTTATGGAAGACCTCGCCGAGAGCCTCGGCCACCCCGGTCTCGACCTTGGCGAAGCGCGGGCCTTTGATCTGGCTGAGACACGTCTGCTCCAGGTCGCCGAGCTGCTCGAGGAACTGCTCCAGGCGGAAGGCGCGTTCCAGCGCGCCGAGGAAATCGTTGAGGCGATCCCCCAGGCTTCCACCTTCGGCCAGCACGCGGCGGAACAGGGTGAAGCGGCCGTCCACGCGGGCCTCCTCGCCGGCGACGCGAGCGGCGGTGGCGTAGTTGGAGCGGGAGTTGGTGATGCCACGGCCGATCACCTCGCTGTTGTCGTCGAGAAGCACCGCCTTGGTGGTGGTGGAGCCGAGATCGATGCCGACGTAGGTTCTCATGTCGGGCCCCCCTTTCAGGCCGCGGCGCGGCCGCCCGCGCGCCTCTGCTCGATCATCTGGAAGTAGCTCTCGAGCCGGTTCTTGATGTTGGCGGCGGAGAAGTAGCGCGGATCGACCAGGTCGGACTCGATGAAGGCAGCGGGCTTGCCGGTGCGCTTCTCCACCTCGCGCATGATGAGGAGCTGGCCGGCGGAGAAGCTGTTGCAGCTCTTGATCGAGTTGATGAGCAGGCCGTCGGCTGCGTACTGCTCGATATAGTCGGCGAGCATGTCGATGCGCATCGGCAGGCTGCGGTTGGTGTAGACGCCGAGGCAGTACTCCGCCAGCGTCTCGAGCGGCTTGTCCGGGTCGTGGCGGAAACCCAGGTCATAGACGCCGCCGACCTTGGTGTAGCTTGAGGCCACCACGACCGCACCCTCGTCGTAGAACATTTTCCAGAACTGGCGGAAGTTCGTGTAGTTGGGCGGTCCCTCGACCACGAGGCGGTATTTCTCCTTGCCCATGTCGCCGTCCGGCGTCACCGGGCCCAGGCCTCCCGCCATGCGCTCCTCCACCTCCGCGCGCAGGAACCGATAATAGTCGATGGCATCGTCCGTGCCGCGGAACGCGCCGAAGATGGGGCCGATGTAGTAGATGCCCCCGAAGTAGGCATCGATGGGCGAGGGCCTGTGCCTGGCGCTCTGCAGCACGCGGACCAGGTCCTCCTCGGCCACAGCCGACTTCTTCAGGTGCTCGCGCAGGAGGTCGATATCGAACTTCACGCCGGAGACGCGCTCCAGCTTCGGGATCACCTCCTCCTTGAGCTGTTTCACCATGTACTCGATCATGTTCCCGGTGATCTTGCCGTCGCCCAGATAGGGCGTGTGCAGCATGATGGTCTCGCACTTGTACTGCTCGCGCAGAAGCTCGAACCACTTCATGAAGGTGAAGCAGCCGGTATAGGAGAGGAGCAGCACGTCGGGATCGGGCAGACGCTTGCCGTTGGGGCCGATGTTGCCCTTGGCCATCATGCCGATGTCGGACTTGACGTAGGTGCAGACGTCCTCGGAATGGCCGATCTTCTCCGCCTCCAGCACATAGGCGCCCGACTGCCGGCGCAGGCCGCTCTGGATGGCGTTGACCTCCGGCAGGTTGTTGATGAGGCCGAAGCAGCGGATGAGCTCGTTGAGGTTGCCCGGCACGAAGGTGGAGCAAACCTTCTCGCCGGTCTGAGGCACGCTGGTGAGGCGGTCGTAGTGCGCGGCCATCATCTCCTTCTGCTTGAGCATGGAGTCGTCCTTGACGACCGGCTTGGGCGGCGCTGCCTTTGGGGTGGTGATGACGGTCATGCTCCGCTCCAGAGCTTGATGGAGTCTGCAAACGTGCCGGCCTGCTCGCGGATGGGCTGCATCTGCCCCGAGTTCTCCGCGTACTTGAACGCGATGTAGGGGATGTCGGCGCCTTTGAGCACGTTCTGCAGCATCGGGCGCTCGAGCAGCGCCGGATCGCAGAAGCTCGGGCAGGCGAAGATCACGCCTTCCGCGCCCGACCGGCGCACAGCGCGCACCAGGTGCTGACCCTTCTCCTTGAGATCGGGCTCGTATTTGGCGGCGGTCGATTCCGACTGGTGCAGGAAAGCCAGCGCGAGGTTCTGCAGCGGGTTGCCTTCGGTCGGCACATCCGCTGTAAGCCATCGGGTGACGAGCAACAGGTCATCGTCGACGACGTAGCAGCCGGCAAGCTCGAGCGACTTGATGAGATTGAGCGGGGGCTGCTCGCAGAACACGCCGGTCAGCACCACGCGGCAGTTGTCCCGCCGGGGGCGTTCGTCGTGTTCCGCGGCCGCGAGATAGTCGCGCAGCAGCACGGTGTGCTCCTCCACCGGCAGCACCAGCCCGGCGCGCAGGATCAGATAGACTTCGGCCGCGGGCGCCTGCCAGGGCCGCTGCGCGCGGAAGGCATAGAGCTGGCGCACCAGCCGCCGGTTCTCGTTGTAGACGGCAATCGAGCGGCGCAGCTCGTCATCACTGATCGGCTTGCCACGCAACTCACCGAGGTCGCGGGCCAGCTCGGCCAGCTCGCTGATGTAGTAGTTGCCGCCGATGCTGTCCTTGTAGTTTTGCGGCACGTCGAAATAGCGCACATAGACGCTGGGAAACATCATCTTCCACATGCCGGACAGGTTGCGGATCACGTCGCAGATCGACGGGAACAGCATGCCGTCCACGAAATCGAGGCGGCCGGAGACGCCAAGCTCGATGGTGGAGCGCGGGATGCGGCAGATGTAGCTCTGGTAGTAGGCGTCGCCGTGGATCACCTCGAGCTGGTCACCGCCCCCAAGGACGCCGAGCGGCAAGAAACCTGCGGCGTGGATGATCTCGCGCGGCACGTAGATCGGCATGTAGCCGACGACCTTGCGGCCGGGCTCTGTGTCCTTCCAGGCCCGTGCCACGCCGAAGGAAAGATCGTCGAAGAGCGCCTGGGCACGGGCAACGATGCCCGCTGTCCCCGATCCATTCAAAGGTGTTGCCACTGCGCGGCCCTCTTGGTGGTGAAGGCGTTCAAGCCCTCGACCGCATCGTGCGTCATCATCAGATCGTCGAGGTACATGCGCTCGACGGCGGCAATCTTGGCTCGCACCCGCTCTGTGTAGTCGAAGCGGGCCGCCTTGATGGCATGGCGAAGCGAGCTTGCGCTCTTGGGTTTCAGGTGTTCCTCGAAGTACGTCAGCGCCGCAGCTTCCGGATGCTCGGTCGCCGCGTAGGCCATGCCCGTTGCCACGGCCTCGGCGCCGGAAATGCTGCGACCCGACAGCAGAAGGTCGATCGCCCGCTGCGGACCGATCAGCTCCGGCAACAGGCAGGACGCGGCAGGCGCGAAGACGCCAAGCTTGATCTCCGGCTGGCCCAGCGCGGCGTCAGGCGTGACAAACAGGAGATGTCCGGCGAGAGCCACCTCGAGCCCGCCGCCGAGACACTGGCCGCGCACCGCCACCAGCACAGGGAACGGCGCCTCGACCAGCCTGAGGATAAGGCGATGGAAGCCCTGCAGCAGGGCGGCGCAGCGATCGGGGAGATGCTCCTCCACGCTCGCCCCGAAGCTGAAGTTGGGGCCCTCGGCGTCGAGCAAGGCGGCGCCCAGCTTGCGGTTGCCGAGGTGCTCGAACAGCGCGCGATCGAGCGCGGCGATCATGCCGCCGTCCATGATGTTGGCCTTCGGGCGGGAAAGCCGCAGCCGCAGCAGCCGCCCTTCGGCCTCGAGCCAGATTTTGGCGGGCGCCGTCATGACGTGCGTGCCTTCGGCTGGATTTGGCTGGTCAGGGCGTCGGACCACGGCGTGTTGGCCGCGAGCGCCCGGCGCAGCGCCACGAAGTCCACTTCCCGACCGGTCTGGCGCGTGCCCTCGTTGAAGGCGCGGAAGCCGGCGCGGGCCTCCGTCATCATGTTGAGGGCGAGCCAGGCGCGGGAGTTCTCCTTGTTGCGGTTCCACGCGTCGAGCTTGGGTTTGCGCAGCTCCTCCACGGTCTTGGTGGTGCAGTCGGGGAAGGTGTAGAGGAGCTTCGTGCAGAGCGACTCGACCTTCTCATCGAGCCGTGACAGGTCGACCTCGCCGCGCTTGACGAGCTCCTGACCCGCCTTCAGCGCCTCGCCCGTCTTCGGCCTGCCGAAGACGAAGCGGCCGTACTCGTCGGTGGTGCGGCCCGTCTCCACCAGCGGGTTGGCGATGAACTTGCCGTCCACCTTCAGCGCGGGGGCAATGTCAGTGAGCAGCCCCATGAAATAGGCCTCGTGTGCGGAGAACGGCTCGCACAGCACGCAGGCGGC
This sequence comes from Hyphomicrobiaceae bacterium, assembly GCA_050248715.1. Classification (GTDB taxonomy): domain Bacteria; phylum Pseudomonadota; class Alphaproteobacteria; order Rhizobiales; family Hyphomicrobiaceae; genus AWTP1-13. The sequence goes on from JBFWRV010000001.1 coordinate 383,361, forward strand.
CATGGCACGCTCGGCGCCGATCACCACGGGCAGGAAATCGGTGGCGCCTCCGATCGGCGACGATCCGTGCTTGGGACCGGCTTGGCCGAAGCGTGCCAGATCCTGGGCGACGGAGAAGTCGCAGGCCATGCCGATCTCCTGACCGCCGCCGATGCGCATGCCGTTGACGCGGCAGATCACCGGCTTGTCGCAGGTCAGGATCGCCGACACCATGTCGTTGAAGAGCCGCATGTAGCTGCGGTACTCTTGCGGGTTGCCGGCGTAGTACTCCGCGTACTCCTTGGTGTTGCCGCCGGTGCAGAAGGCCTTGTCGCCGGCCCCCGTGAAGACCACTGCGACGGTGTCGCGCGCGGCGCTGGCGGCGCGGAAGGCGAGGATCACGCCCTTCACCATGTCGGTGGTGTAGGAGTTGAACTGCGCCGGGTTGTCGAGGGTGATCCACGCATTGTAGAGGCCCGCCACCGGCTTGCCGTCCTCGCCCTTCACCGGGCGCTTGTCGTAGCGCACGCCCTTGCTGACGGTCTGGCGCAGGGAATCCGCGACGAGGTTGTGGTCTTTCGCCTCCGATTCGGCGAGGGCGACCCCGCGCACGGCTTCAATGGTCATGGGTCATACTCCTCAGAGCGTGGGGACAAGGACGGCACGCCGCTTCAGCGCTCCGGCGTGGACAGCCTCGAAAATCCGGTTGATCTCGCGTAAAGGGTGCTTCTCGACGAACGGTGCCACCTTGATGCGACCGTTGAGCACCAGCTCGAGCACCTCAGGATAGAGCTGCGGCGGGCAGCCCCAGTTGCCGAGTGCCCGGGCGTGAAAGGCCATGAGGTTGGAGAGCCGGACCTCCACCTTGTCCATGGTGAAGCCGACCACGCCGAGAGTGGCGCCGTGGTTGAGCAGCCCGAACGCGGTCTCCTGGCCGGCACGCGTACCCGAGCACTCCAAGATGATCCACTCGGTCTGGCGCAGGCCGCGCCCCTTGGCGAATTTCTGAATGGAGGCCTTGATGTCGCGAGGCGCTAGCTGGCGTGCATTCAAGGCAAGCTGGGCGCCCTGGCCGGATACGGCCGCCAGCTTGTCGTCGCTCACGTCGATGGCGACGACCGTGCCGCCAAGAGCGGCAGCGATCTGGACCGCATAGCCGCCGACGCCGCCGGCTCCATTGACGATGACCAGATCACCTTCCGCCACGCCGGCCTGCACCACTGCCTGGTAGGGCGTGGTCACGGCGTCTGCGACGACCGAGAGATCGGCGAGATCGATCCTGGCCGCCGCGAGCCGGGCCTCGTCGGCGGCGCACAATCCATGCGCGGGGACGACGATGTGGGTGGCGAATCCGCCGTGAATGTCGTTGCCCGGCATCTTCTGATGCGCGCAAATGGTAGCCCTGCCGCGGCGGCACGCATCGCAACTGCCGCACGGGATCACGGCGGGAACGATGACCGCTCTATCGGTCCACCATAGTGCGTTGCTGCCGGCGTCCAGCACGCGGCCGCTGATCTCATGGCCCAGCGTCAGCGGCAGCTCGTGCTTGGTGCGGATGCCGTCGTAGTAGTAGCCGAGGTCCGTGTGGCAGACGCCGCATCCGGCGATCTCGATCAGAACCTCCTCCGGACCGAGGGGCGGTGTCTCGAATTCCTCTTCGACAAAGGGTTCGCCCTTGCCCCTCATCAACCAGCGAGACGACCTGGCCATCTGCGCCCCCAATCTGGCCGACGGAAATGTGCATGTCGGCCGCGCGAGCTTCTGAGTGCGGCATTCTTCTTCGCCGGCCGGACGTGCTGCCTTGACCTAAGGCAAGGAGGGGCAGAAAAAAGTATTCTAGTACCAAAATATAAATATTGCGACGACGCACTCGGCGGGTGCTGGTCGACGCGAGGGAGGCTCGCATGGAGGATTCCCAAAGCATTTCAATTGCCTTTGTCGGCAGCGGCGGTGCCGGAGCGCTGACGGCCGGGACTCTCCTGCTTGAAGCCGCATGTGCGGCGGGCTGGCAGGGTCTGCTCACCCGGTCGGTCGGTCCACAGATCCGCGGCGGCGAGGCGGCGGCGCTGCTGCGGCTGGCGACCCGGCCGGTCGAATGCGCGGCCGAGCGCTTCGATGTCCTCATCGGTATCGACTGGCTCAATGCCCAGCGCTTCGGCGCCGAAATCGAGGTCGGGCCGAACAGTCTTGTGATCGGCGATCCGAGGGGAGGCGCCTTGCCAGCGATCATCGCCGCTGCGGGCGCACGCCTCGTCTCGGTCCCGATGAAGGACATGGCCAAGGCGATCCCCGAGGGGCGGTCCAACATGATCGCCCTCGGCATCGCCGGGCAGTTGCTGGGATTGAGCGAAGACGTCTGCTCGGCCTTGGTAACCAAGCGACTCGGCGACAGGGGACAAGCTACGATTGAGGCCGGTCGAGCTTCCTTGAGAGCAGGCTATAATGCAGGCGGAAGACTCGACGCCCGCCTGCCTACCTTCGCCCCGAGTCCCGGCACGGCGAAAAGGTGGCTCGTCTCCGGCAACGAGGCCGCCGCGCTCGGCGCAGTTCGCGGCGGCATCCGCTTTGCCGCTGCATATCCGATCACCCCTGCCACCGAAATTCTCGAATGGCTTGCGCCCAATCTCACGAAGGTCGGTGGCGCGTTGCTGCAGGCGGAAGACGAACTCGCTGCCATCAACATGATCATCGGCGCATCGTACGGCGGGACACCGTCGCTCACTGCAACCTCGGGGCCCGGGCTGTCGCTGATGATCGAGGCGCTGGGACTGGCGACGGCCGCAGAGATCCCGATCGTCGTCGTCGACGTGATGCGCGGGGGACCATCCACCGGCATCCCGACGAAGTCGGAGCAGGCAGACCTCAACATCGCCGTCTACGGCTGCCACGGCGATGCACCGCACCTGGTCCTGGCACCGCAATCAATCGCCGACTGTCTGTTCACGACGCAATGGGCGACGTACCTGTCGGAGGCCCTCCAGGCGCCGGCCGTGGTGCTGTCCGATCAGTTTATCGGCCAAGCGCGGGCGGCGATCGAGCGTCCGTGCGACGTGGCGTTCATCGGCCAGCGCACGCGGGCGACGGCGGCTGACGCAGACGGCAAGTACAAGCGCTACGCGACCACGGCGAGTGGGGTGTCGGCCATGGCGCTTCCGGGCACGCCCGGCTGCCAGTACACGGCCGACGGGCTTACGCATACCGAGCGGGGCATTCCTACCAGCAGCGCCGCCGATCACGCGGCCCAGCTCGACAAACGGCGCGACAAGATTGCCCGCTTCGACTACGGCGACCATTGGGCGACCATCGAAGGGGCCGGAGACGTTGCCGTAGTCACGTGGGGATCTCTGACCGGAGCGGCGCGTGAAGCGATTGCCCGCGCGAAGACAGACGGCTTTGAAGTCAGCCTGCTGGCGCCTCGTCTCCTCTCCCCGGCGCAACCCGAGCGCTTCTCGGCAGCTCTTGCCGGCAAGAAGCGCGCCCTGGTCGTGGAGCAGAGCCACGGGGCGCAGTTCCACCGTTATCTCAGAGCCCACTACGACCTCCCGAGCGAGGTCAGAGTGCTCAACCGGCCCGGACCGCTCCCGATCAGGGCCGGCGAGATTCACCGGGCGATCCTGGAATGGAGGACATGATGTCGAGCGTGAGCGAACGGCTCGGCTGCAAGCCGGCCGACTACAAGTCGGACATCAAGCCGATCTGGTGCCCGGGCTGCGGCGACTATCACGTGCTCATGTCGTTCACGCGCGCATTCGCGGAGCTCGGTCTGCCGCCGGAGCGCATCGTCGTGGTCTCAGGCATCGGTTGCTCCTCGCGCATACCTGCCTACACGAGCTGCTACGGCTTCCACGGCGTCCACGGCCGCTCGCTGGCGCTGGCCGCGGGGCTGAAGGTGACACGGCCCGACCTCACCGTGGTCGTTGCGAGCGGCGACGGCGACGGCTACTCGATCGGCGGCAACCATTTCCTGCACGCCTGCCGGCGCAACATCGACATGACCTATGTGGTGATGGACAACCACATCTACGGCATGACGAAGGGTCAGCCCTCGCCCACAACCGAGCCTGAGTTCGACACGGCGTTGTCGCCGGGAGGTACGGGGCTGAGGCCGTTCCACCCGCTGGTGATCGCGCTGGCTTCCGGGGCAAACTTTGTCGCCCGCTGCTTCTCGGGTGAGCCCAACGATACGGCTGCCGTGCTGGTAGAGGCGATCAGGCATCCGGGCTTTTCGTTCGTCGAGATACTGAGTCCGTGCGTGACGTTCAGACCCGATGAGAAGGAATGGAAGAACGTCGTCCATCCCGCGTCGGTTCCGGAAACGAGCGATCCCGCGAAAGCCGCGCGACGGATTATGACGGACGACGGCTTCAACCTCGGGATTCTCTATCGCGGCGACCGCAGGCCCTATCAACCCGCCATCGGCCCGGCGACCATCGACTTGGGCGAGCTGGAGAAGGATTTCGCGCTATGAATCGTGCGTCCGGCGCTCCCGAGGTCACAAGCCTCGCCGACCTGTTTGCGGTCGCCTATCAGATCGAGGCCGACGCGGCAGAGCGCTACGATCTGCTCGCCGCACAGATGGAGGCCCACAACAATCCAGAGCTGGTCACCGTTTTTCGGGACCTGGCCCGAGCCGAGGCCATTCACCGCGACGAGATCCGCCGGCTCGCAGGCGACATCGACGTCGCTGCCCGCGCGCAAGAGATCGCCAGGTGGCGTCGGGGCGAGAGCCCGGAAGAGGTCGACCTCGGCAAGGCACACTATCTGATGACGCCTTGGCACGCGCTGGATCTGGCGTTGGCGGGCGAGAAGCAGGCCCTGGCCTACTTCACCTCCATCGTGCAGACGACGACGGACCCGAGCATCAAGAAGATGGCGGAGGAGTTCTGCGAGGAGGAGAACGAGCACGTCAATCTGGTCTACCGGCTGATGCAGAGGTATCTGCTGCCGGCCCATGCGTGGTCCGAGGACCTCGACCCGCCGATCGCGCAAGGGTGAGCCGGTCGAGCCGCCGCGATGTCAACTCGCCTGCTTGCGCAAGTCTCTGACCCGCACCGCCTTGCCCTGCGATCGAGGGACTTCGCCGGGTGACTTGACCACCACTTTGCACGTTACGCCGATCAGCGACTTGATGTGGTGCGTGATCTCCCTGGACTTCCCGGCGCGATCCACCTCTCCTGCGGCCGGCCCCGGTGCGAGCTCGACTTCGACCATCATTGCGTCCAGAGAACCCTCGCGCGTCAGGACAATCTGATAGTGCGGTGCAAGTCCGGGAAACCCAACGAGCACCGCTTCCACCTGCGAGGGGTAAACATTGACGCCCCGGATTATGAGCATGTCGTCGTTGCGGCCAGTGACGCGCATGATGCGGACATGGGTGCGGCCACACGCGCATGGCTCGCGACTGAGCCGGGTGATGTCGCGGGTGCGATAGCGGATCATCGGCAGTGCTTCCTTGGTCAGCGTGGTGATGACCAGCTCCCCCGGCTCGCCGTGAGGCACGGGCTGTTGCGTGTCGGGGTCGATCACCTCGAACAGGAAGTGATCCTCCCAGCCGTGCAGGCCGGACTGCTCGACATGGCATTCGCAGGCAACGCCAGGCCCCATGATTTCCGACAGCCCATAGATGTCGATGGCTCTGATCCCGAGCCGCTGCTCGAGATCGTGACGCATGGCCTCGCTCCAGGGTTCGGCCCCGAACATGCCTAGCCGCAGCGAAGACTTCCTCAAGTCCACGCCCATGCTGTCGGCGACCTCGGCAATGTTGAGCGCATACGATGGGGTCGCGCACAAGACGTGCGCGCCGAAGTCGCAGATGAGCGCAACTTGCCGCTCGGTCCCGCCGCCGGACAGGGGCACCACCGTGCAGCCGAGCCGCTCCGCTCCGTAGTGAGCGCCGAGCCCGCCCGTGAAAAGCCCGTAGCCGTAGGCGTTATGAACGATATCGCCGGGCGAGGTCCCCGCGCACGCCAGCGAGCGTGCCATCAGGTCGGCCCAACGCTCAAGGTCTCCCTTGGTGTAGCCGACGACCGTCGCCTTGCCCGTTGTCCCCGATGAGGCATGGACGCGAATGAGCTTCTCGCGCGGCGTCGCGAACATCCCAAAGGGGTAGTTGTCGCGCAGGTCGGTCTTCACCGTGAACGGGAAGCGCGCAAGATCGGCGAGCGCCCGCAGATCGCTGGGCTTGGCCCCCGCGGCTTCGAACTTCCGGCGGTAGTGCGGCACGTTCGCATAGGCACGCTCGAGGGTTTGCTTCAGGCGACTCGTCTGCAGTGCGGTCAGCTCTTGGCGCGACATGGTCTCGACGGCACGATCGAACATGAAGACGCGGGAACCGCGGTTGGCCGTCCTCGCGCTTACGGATGACTTTCCACGCAAGGCCGACACTGACCAACCCGGCTTGATGGCAGGGCCGCCGGAGCCGTTGCCGCGGCTCGATCCTTTGGGCAGGGCGAAGCCCTGATTGAAGGCGGCGCGCCTTATCAGAACGAATTTCATGGCACTGCCGGCGCCCAGAATGCAGGCGCCGGCGACAGCAAAGAGGGTCGACGCGGCATGCGAGGCATAAAGGCCCGCGCCTACCAGCCCGAACGGGAGAAGCAAGCCGATCACCGACAGCCAGGGGCTGAACGAGGCGAGGACGTCAAGGGTCCGGCTCGGAGCTGCCTCCAACCGCAGAGCGCTGAGATACAGCTGCCAGATCCAGGCGCGCAAGGCAGCCAACACGATCGCAGCGATGGCGACCGTGCCGGCGAGGGGAGCCAGGGCGACCAGGAAGGCAGCAGCCACCAGAAGCATGCCGGCTCCTTCCGCGGCGGCTGTGGCGACGATGAGGGGAACGATCAGCCGGCTCCGCCATGCTGGGATGCCCTTGGCCTCCTTCAAGATCATGGCCTGGCTGAAAAGAAACAGTGCGCCGGAGACGGCGGCGGCAATCACGGCCGGCAACGCCTCGGACCAGATGGCAAGGACAGCCAGGGGAAAGAAGGCGCCGGCGATCCAGGCCTCGCGCGCCATCCAGGAGCGGTGCGGCTGCCGCAGCACGTACATGAAGCGCAGCGGCCGGCCGATCTTGAGCAGCAATAGAAGCAGGCCGAACGCGACGATCACGAGGGCGAGCGAGCCGAGCGGCAGCAGCGAGCCTCGCCCCGCCATGGCGGCGAACAGGAACAGTCCAACTCCCGCTCCACCGCAAATGAAGTTGCTGGCTGCTTTCCAATCCCAATGCTGTTGATGGTCTGGCTCTACCCCCTTGCTGCGCAGCTCCCCGGCTTTGGCGGGCGGCACGACCGAGTGGGTCGCGTCCTCTCCCCCTGCGTGGGCGCGGCCATTCAGATAGTAGAAGCCGGGCTGGGTTGCGAGGGCCTCGTGCATAAGCAAAGGCTCTTGCTCTCGCAGCAGGCGGGAGACGTTGCTGCCGCCATCGTCGAGATCGCCGAAGTGGAGGGCACCGGCGATGCAGGCGTTGACGCAAGCGGGCGTGGCACGCGGATCGACGCCAGGGGTCAGGCCGGCAGTGAGGCCGAAGTCGATGCGGGGTGCACAGAAGTTGCACTTCTGCGCGACCCCCAGGCGACGCGGGTCCTCGCGCTCGATCTCATTCCTCGTCGCGGCGGCGCCGTAGGCGAATCGCGGCGCATCGACCTTGAAGCGCGCCTGATAGGGGCATGCGACAGCGCAATAGGCGCAGCCGATGCAGAGGTCGTAGTCGATGGTGACGATGCCGTCGTTGCGCCGCTGCGTTGCACCTGTGGGGCAGACGTGCATGCAGGGCGGATCGGCGCACTGCTGACAGCCTACGGGCACAAAGGTGCGGCTGACGTTGGGATAGCGTCCCGTCTCGATGTCGAGAACCTTGCGCCACTGTACCGATGGTACTGTAGCGTTGGTGTGCCGGCACGCCGCCGTGCAGGTTTGACAGCCCACGCAGCGATCGAGGTCGGCCACCATCGCCCAGCGGGTCATGACCTGCCCCCCAGGCGCTTCACGCTGACCTTGACGAGATCGGCGCTCGAGCCGGTTGCATCCGTGAGATCAAGCGACATCGGCACGAGCGCATTCATGCTGGGTGCCTCGAAATCCTTGGCGAACGGCGTCATCCAATGGTCGAACTGGCCGATCATCAGCAACGTGTCGGGGCGGATGCCCTCGCACAGCATGACGCGGCCCTTCGTATGGTTGAGGGGCGAGCGCACCTCGACGAGATCGCCGTCGGCGACCCCGATCCTCTCGGCGGCGCCGCGATTCATGACGACGCTGCCGTGGCCCGCAACGTTGCCGGCCATCTCCCTGATCAGCGGGATGCCGACGTTGCCGCCCCATGAATACTGCATGCTCCGCGCCGTGATGAGCCAGAACGGATACTCGGCGATGCGCACGTTGAAGTGGCGGCTCAACGCGTCTTCCCAGAGTGCCGCAAGATCCCGCCAGTGAGGCAGCGGCTCGTACTCCTCGAGCTGCCTGTCCCACCAGGTGATACCCTGCTCATGCAATCGCCGTCCCAGCTGCCTGCCGACGCGCAGAAGCCTTTCCTGATACGGCTGCTCGAAGCGCAGACCTGAGCCGACGAGCTTCGGATAGAGGTACCACTGCAGGCGGGGAAACGGTTTCACGCGGAAGCCGTGGGCGCGATAGTAGTCGAGCCCCTGGGTCTCCGCCCCATCGGTCAGCTCGGCGCTCGCGGCCCGGCACGTCGCGTCCCAGATGGCCTCGACATCGTGTGCCTGCGCGGTGCCAAGGGAGAAGTCGTAGTTGCGGCCCGAAAGCCTGACCCCCGCAGCGCCGCGATTGATCGCCCCGTTGTAGGCCTCGAGAAGGCCTGTGCGCCTGGCCAGCTCGGTGGCGATCCACGTGAAGTCCTTTGCCTCGCCTTGCGGCTTGGCAGCCGGATCGCGCAGCGCGAAGCCCTGGTAATCCCAGAATTGCTCGACGTACTTGGTCCCACCGACGCGCAGGAGTTGCAGGCCCTCGAGGTCGGTGCAATCCGGCAGCAGCACGTCCGCCACGTGATTGGTCTCATCACGCGTGTAGGCGAAGCACACGGTGAAGGGAAATCGAGCCATTGCGGCGCCTACCGCGTCGGTGTCCCAGAATGAAATTGCAGGATTGGTGCGATAGACAAACCACACGTCCGGCGGCGATGCGGCGGGCAGCTTGTCGAATTCCTCGCTCTGCATCATCCACGCCAGATGCGTGGGGCCGAGCGCCTGACTCCACGCTGAGTTGGCGACCAGCGGCACCAGGGTGCGATGCGCGCTGCGCACGGAGGGACGCGATACCCAATCCTCCTTGGTCGTCGGGTTCATGGGATAATCCATGAAGCCGTCCGGTCCGGCAGTCACGCTCGACCAGCGGTTGTCGGCAGGGCGATTGAGGCGCACGGTCGTGCCGAGCGTACCGCCCGGCACCTCGAGGGCGCCGACGAGACACGCGAGAAGCGTCCGCGCCCAGCAGCACTCATAGCCGCCCCAGCCGTTGTTCACCGTCTTGCCGAGCGAAATGGCGACGGGGCGGAAAGGAAGCGTCTCTCCCTCGATGTCTATGGTCTCGCCGACGCGGGCGTGATCGAGGAACTCGTTGGCGATGCGGCGGATGGTTTCCGGTCCGGCATCGCAGATGGGGCCCGCCCACTCGGGCGAATATCCCTGCACGTGATCGACAAGGCGCGTGAACGCCGGGCTCACTTGCACGCTCTTGTGCTGCGTCAAGTCCTCGTCGGGGCCGATCTCGATGCCGTCGACGGTGTACCGACCCTCCAGGGCCGGATCGATGCCCTCAGTGTCGAACGGAACGGCGCGGTTGGCCGCTGCATCGATGACCAGCGGCTTGCGGGAGCTCGGATCGCGCAGGAAAAAGCCTTGCGGGCCGACGAGGTAGGGCGAAGAGGTGCGGTGCTTGAGGAAGGGCAGGTCGAGCCGGTGGCGGGGCTGCTCGTGCAGGAACACGTGGAGCATGGCGAAAAGGAATGCCGCGTCGGTCTTGGGTTTTATGGGGATCCACTCAGCCGAGCATGCTCCAGTGATGGAGAGGTGAGGCTCGATCTGAACCCGCTTCATGCCGCGCTTGCGCGCATCGGCATGACGCTTGACTCCACAGACGCCGCCCGAGGCCTCCACATTGGCACCGAACGAGACGAGATACTCGCACAGCGGGGTATCGGGGGAGACGGTGAAGGCGCGATGCCAAAGCTCTCCGTAGAGATGCTCCGAGTGGTAGCACTTGACGCCCTGCCCGCTGCCGAAGCTCATGTCGACGGGACCCCAGGCCGCCAGGAAAGCGGGCAGGGTACCCATGTAGGCGGTCGGCGTTCCTCCCCCGCCGAAGCTCGCGGCAACGCGAGGGTATCCGGATTCATCGAGCACACCACGCGCGCGTGCCGCGTTGAGCCTGTCGGCAACGAGCGTCAGCGCCTCTTCCCAGGATATTCGCGTGAAGCCCGGATCTTCTCCTCGACCCTTCCTCGGGTTCGTGCGCTTCATCGGGTGGAGGACCCGATGGGGGTTGTAAAGCTTCTGCACCAGCCCAAAGGCTTTGACGCACGCCTTGCCGCCGGCGGGGTGGATCTGGGCAGCGTCGAAGTTTGGCGCTACCTCGGTGGCGACATCATCCTGGATGCGCACCTTCAGCAGATCGGGGCCCGCCACGCATTGATAGCAATAGGTGGAGACGGTGCGTTCGTGGCCTGGGCGCCGGGCGGCCATGGGCTCTCACGTCACTCTAGCGGCGGCGGCGCGCTTCGCGGCCTTGGCCTTCAAACGTTCATGCGTCTTGCCGACATCGACGACGAAGCGCGTGTGGGTGCCGGAACCGATCGGCTCCAGATCGTCCTTGCCGGAAATCTCGAAGGTCACCTTGCGCCCCTCGACGGCCGTGACGGTCGCCGTGATCTCCACCTGCATGCCGAGCAGCGTTGGCGCGAGGTGAGTGATGGAGATGCTCATGCCGACGGAGTCCTCGCCCGGGTCGGCATGCTCGAGCAACAGCTCGCGACATGTATGCTCGATATCGCGAACCAGGTCCGGTGTGGCATACACACGGCCCTCCTCACCCATGAAGGCGATGGTTCTGCCCGCGTCGACCTCCAGGCGTTTGACCTTGGATGCTCCCGGTCGAAGGGTTTGCTTCATAGCTCGTCCTCCCACGCCACGACGCCTGGAAAATGTAGCCGACCTGCAGGCGCACCTACTTGACCGCGGTCAAGCGAGATGCCGATCTAGACGCCGAGGTAGGCCTCGCGGACTCTTTGGTCCACCCTGATCTGCGCGGCGCTGCCACTGGCCGCAATGCGGCCGGTCTCCAGCACGTACGCGCGGTCCGCTATGGCAAGCGCGGCATGCGCGTTCTGCTCGACGAGCAGTATGGTCAGCCCCTCGACCTTGAGCCTGCGGATGATCTCGAAGATTTGGTCGACCAGGATCGGCGCCAGCCCCATGGATGGCTCGTCGAGCAACAGCAGCCGAGGCTTGGCCATCAGTGCTCGTCCGATCGCAAGCATCTGCTGCTGGCCTCCCGAAAGGGCACCTGCGGGCGATGTGCGCCTGGCCGCGAGCATCGGAAACAGCTCATAGATGCGGGCAAGCTCAAGGGTGAGATTTCCGGCCGGGCGCGACCAGGCGCCGAGCCTCAGATTGTCCTCGACAGACAATGGGGCGAACAGCTGCCGCCCTTCCGGCACCTGAGTTATGCCGAGCGCAACCCGTCGGTGGCTGGGCATTGCATCGATCGATCTCCCCTGCAGTCGAATCGACCCGGCTGTGACGGGTTGGACGCCCGATACCGCGCAGAGCAATGTCGTCTTGCCCGCGCCATTGGCCCCGATGAGGCTCACGATCTCGCCTGAGCTCACCTCGAGCGAGACGCCGTGCAGCGCCTCGATGCGCCCATATGCGCTCCTCAGATCGTCAATCGAGAGCAAGGGCCGCCTCGCGCAAGCCATGGGTCCCAAGATATGCGTCGACGACTGCAGGATTGGCCCGAACCTGGGCCGCGGTGCCTTCGGCCAGGGTGCGACCGTTGGCAAGCACATGAATGCGGTCCGAAATGTTCATGACGAGCCGCATGTCATGTTCCACCAGGACGACCGTTACGCCGTCCACGGCAATTTGCCGGATGATGCCTTCGAGCTGTTGCGTCTCGATGGGATTGCAGCCGGCGGCAGGCTCATCGAGCAGCAGCAGCCGGGGTTCAGTGGCAAGTGCGCGCGCGATCTCAAGGCGCCTCAGGGAGCCGTAGGCAAGGGAAGAGGCGGGGCGATCGGCAAGATCTGCGAGCCCCACCCTGACGAGCGCTGCCAGCGCCGACTTGCGGGTATTTCGATTCTGCAGACCGACGGATGGGAGATGCAGCAAGTCGCTCAGGGTATTGGTGACCTCGTGGACGTGGCGCCCAACCATCACGTTCTCGAGCGTGGTCAGCCGGAAGAAGATTTGCAGATTCTGAAACGTGCGGGAAAGGCCGAGCCGAGCGAGCCGATGCGCGGCGAGCCCGGTCACATCCTTCCCAGCTAGGTGCACCTGGCCTTCGTCAGGCAGGTAGAGGCCGGAGAATATGTTGAAGAGTGTCGTCTTGCCCGCGCCGTTGGGGCCAATGATCGAGAAGACCATGCCCTGCTCCACGATCAAGCTGACTTTGTCGACGGCGCGCACGCCGCCGAAGGCGATCGACAGGTTTGTGGCTTCCAGAATGGTCACGTCGTGCGCCCCGCGAGCAGCCCGGCAAGGCCCGGCACGATTCCCTGGCGCAGGAAGATCATGAAGCCCATCAGCATCAGTCCGAGCGCCATATGCTCGTAGTCGTGCAGCGCGGTCAGTGTCTGTGGCAGAACGACCAGGACGGCAGCGCCCACGATTGATCCGGGGATCGAGCCCATGCCGCCGAGCACCACCATCGCCACCAGCTCCACCGAGCGAAGGAAGCCCGCGATGTCCGGAGTGATGTGGCCGTTGAAGAGCGCAAGATAGGATCCCGCGACCGAGGCATAGATGGCGGAAATGACGAAGACGACGAGCTTCTTTCGCGCCACGTCGACGCCGAGGGCACGGGAGGCGACCTCGCTGTCATGAATTGCCCTGAGTGCGCGCCCGGTAGGGCTGTCGATCAGGTTGAATGCAAGCGTGGCGCCGAGCAGGAAGGTTGCCGCCGCTATCCAATACCAGGCGGCCGCGCCCGCCGCCGGCCAGCCGAGCAACTTGAGCCGCGGCACGGACATGCCGTCCGGCCCGCCGGTCCAGCCCGCCTCGTTGGTTAGGCCAATGCTGATCAGCAGTCCGAAGCCAAGCGTTGCTATCGCGAGATAGTGGCCCTTGAGCTGAAGTATTGGCCGCGCCACAAGAAAGGCGAGAGCGCCGCAACATGCGGCACCGCCGGCGACGCACAGCCATGGCGGCAGACCGAGATGGGTGGGGCCGATGGCCACGGCATAGCCGCCAATGCCGACGAAGCCGGCATGCCCGAGGCTGACCTGTCCCGCAAACCCCATCAGCAGGTTGAGGCCGGTTGCCGCGAGCGCGAAGATCAGGACCAGGGCGGCAACCCGATAGTAGTAGGCCGAAGGGAAGAGGAGCGGCAGCAGGGCGATGACGGCGGCTATCGGCACCAGTGCTGCAAGTCGATGCTTGGCAAGGGTTTCCATGGTCACACGCGCTCGACTTTGCCACGGCCGAGCAGGCCTTGCGGCATGGCGAACAGGACCGCCAGGATGACGAGGAACGCGACCGCATCCTTGTATTTCGAGGACAAGTATCCCGCGCTCAAGGCCTCCAGCATGCCGAGGATGAGGCCCCCGAGCACCGCGCCGAGCGCGCTGCCGATGCCCCCGAGCATGGCCGCGGCAAATCCCTTCAGCGCCAGCAGCGTCCCCACGTCGTAGCTGGTCAACGTTATGGGCGTCACGAGAATGCCGGCCACGGCGCCGATGGCGGCGGAGACCGCGAACGACAGGCCCACGATGCGACGTGTGTCGATACCGACCAGCCGTGCGGCCAATCGATTGGCTGCAGTTGCAATCAGCGCCTTGCCGAGCAGGGTGCGGTCGACGAACAGCCAAAGCAGCACCACGATGGCGGCCGCGCCAGCCAGCACGACGAGGCTCTGTGGCATGATGGCGGCCCCGCCGAGGTGGATGGGATCGTTACCGAAGATGTGCGGCAAGCCATGGAAGCGCTTGTCGAAGACGACTTGAGCGGCGCCGCGCAGGAAGATCGACGCGCCGATCGTGATCATGATGAGGGTCACCGCACTGGCGCCACGTGCCGGCTCGATCGCGAAACGGTAGAGCAGCAGGCCGACAGTGATCGTTGCCGCCACGGCGAGCAACGCGGCCCACGGCACGGGCACGCCGGCCGCGGTGAGGAACACGGTCGTCATTCCACCGAGCATGACGAACTCGCCCTGGGCGAAGTTGATCACGTCGGAGGCATTGACGATCAGCGTAAAGCCGAGAGCAACCAGCGCGTAGACGGCGCCGACCGTCAACCCGGAGAAACAGAACTGGAGCAGATCGGCCATCGGGTCGGATACCTCGCACGGCCTCGTTCGAGCGAGAAGGTCGGGCGGGCTTCCCCCGAAGGCCCGCCCGACCGGACCTTACGATCCGTCTTCCGGAGCGAGCGTCCAATCTCCGCTCTTGATTTCGAGCATCCGGAATGCAGACAGATCGAGGCCCATGTGATCGGTCGGTGACATCGTCACGATGCCGCCGGTACCGACGTAGCCTTTGGTCTTCTCGATCTCGTCGCGGATTTTGGCCTTGTCGGCGCTCTTCGCGCGCTGAATGGCCTGGACGAGAATCATGAGGCCGTCATAGGCGTGACCGCCGAAGGTCGAGACCTGCTGGCCCGTCCTCTGCTGATAGGTGGTCGAGTAGCTCATCACAATCGATCGCTGCGGATCGCTGCTGGCAAGCTTGGTCGCCACGAGGAGCGCCGCCGCGGGCAGGCGCACTCCTTCGGCGGCGGGGCCTGCAAGGTCGATGAACTGCTTCGAGGCCACGCCATGACTCTGATAGAGGGGCAGAGAGATCCCGAGCTGGCGGTAATTGCGTGTCACGATCGCGGGACCTTGGCCGAAGCCCGGGTTCACGACGGCCTGGACTCCCGGCTTGTTGCGGATGTTGGTGAGCTGCGGGGTCATGTCGCTGTCGCGCGGGCCGTACGTCTCCTCGTGCGCGATCGCAATGCCGTGCTTGGGCGCGACCGCAACGCACTGATCGCGCATCGACTTGCCGAACGCATCGGCGCCGGAGATGAGCGCCACCGTGACGAGATTGCGGCGCTTGAGATCAGTGAAGATCTTCTCGCACGCCATCCTGTCGGTGTGGGGCGTCTTGAACACCCACTTGCGAACGGGCTCGATGATCTGGATGGCGCCGGCGAGCGAGATGAAGGGAATCTGGGCCTCCTCGAACACGGGGATCATGGCCAAAGTCGACCCCGTGGTCGTGCCGCCCACCATGGCAACGATCTTGTCCTCCTCGACGAGGCGCGTGGCGAACGTGCGCGCATTGTTGGCATCACCGCCGTCGTCGTAGATGATGAGATCGAGCCGTTCGCCGTTGACCCCGCCCTGGCGGTTGATCTCGTCAACGTAGATTTCCAGTGTCTTTTTCTCGGGCTCGCCGAGGAACGACGCCGGGCCGGTCACCGAAAGAACAGCCCCGATCTTGATCCGCGCCGATGCGTGCGGCGCGCCGGCAGCGAGTGCCACGAGAGCGATCGCAACCGATCCAATGGCGCGTTGGAGTATACCCATCGTACTCTCCCTATGATCCAGGCGACCTGGTGCGACTGGTATGATCGTTGGGCCCTCAACTATCAGACTGCGCAGCCTTCGCCCCTGACCAAAGTCAAGGCGCCTGCCGGCGGAAATCTCCACCCATCGGCGACTTGCAATGCGCGGGCGGGCCTCCGTCCGCGCGAGACGGAGGACAGGGCGGTGCTTGCAGCCATCGTCTACGACCCGGGTTTTCCAATCGACGGGCTGGTGCTTGCGATAGCCCACAGCCTGAGGTCTGAAGGCGCGCACTTGTGCGGCGTCGTCCAGGAGAATGCCGGTAGCGCGCCGTGCGCTGCGATGACGCTGATCGACTTGGCGACCGAAGAGCGCTTTTCGATCTCGCAGAACCTCGGCGCGACGGCGCGAGGCTGTCGCCTCGATCCGCGCGGTCTGGCCGACGTGTCAGCAAGACTCGACGCGGCGGCGTGCAGCGATTTCGACCTCCTCATTCTCAACAAGTTCGGGAAGGCAGAAGCCGAAGGCAACGGTTTGCGCGGCGCGCTTGCCCGCGCCGTGGCTTCCGGAAGGCCGGTTCTGTCATCGGTGCGCGAGCCGTATTTGGAGGCCTGGTCGCGCTTCCATGGCGGGCTGGCGGTTGAGCTGCCGCCCCGCCTCGACGCAGTCGCTGCCTGGTGTCGCCGCGCGATGGGTACAGCGCGCCTGCGGCGCGCAGAGGCAACCGGCTTTTCGGCCTAGCGGAGACGAAGCGGACCACAAGTGCGAGGCCGGGCGGCGCTCAAGCGAGGCCGGTCCAGGGCGCCGAGAGCGAAGCGTCCGTCAGGTCGAGGAGATCGATCGATCGCCGCGCGAAATGATCAATGATCTCGGCGATATTGCTGGGCCTGTGGTAAAAGGCGGGCACCGGCGGCGCCACGATGGCCCCGCATTCCGTCACCTGCAACATCGCACGCAGATGGCCGAGATGCAGCGGGCTTTCGCGCGCAACAAGCACCAGTCGGCGACGCTCCTTCAGCTGTACGTCGGCGGCGCGCACCAGAAGATTGTCGGCAATCCCGGCCGCGATCGCTGAAAGCGTCCTGATGGAGCACGGCGCGACGATCATCCCAGCGATGGGAAAAGAGCCGCTTGCGATCGGTGCCCCGACGTCCTCGACATCGTAGTGTCGTGTCGCAAGACTCGAGAGCCGGTCAATGGCGTCCGATCCGGCCTCGTAGGCGAGCGTGCGCTCGGCGGCCTGCGAAATCACCAGGTGTGTTTCCACATGCGGAAGCTCACGCAGAAGCTCCCCGATGCGCATGGCTATTTGGGCGCCGGAGGCCCCCGTTACGCCGAGGACAATTCGCTTCACGGTCGTCATTCTTGCGGCCCGAGCGTGACATTGTCCGTTTGACACAGCCCCAGCCGGGACCAGATGCGGTCGACACGCTCCGCCACGGCACGGTCCATCGTGATGACGCGCCCCCATTCCCGGGTGGTCTCAGTTCCAATCTTGTTGGTCGCGTCGATGCCGAGCTTGCCGCCCAGGCCTGCTTGTGGAGATGCGAAGTCGAGGTAGTCGATGGGTGTCCGCTCGAGGAGCATGAGATCGCGCGAGGGGTCCATCCTCGTGGAAATTGCCCAGGCCACGTCACGCCATCGCCGCACATCGATATCCGCGTCGACCACGATGATGAGCTTCGTATAGGAGAACTGGGCCATCATGCCCCACAGGGCCGTCATCACGCGTCGGGCGTGACCGGGATAGCGCTTGCTGATGGAGACGACTGCGATGCGATAGGAGCAGGCCTCGGGCGGAAACCAGCAGTCGACGATCTCGGGAAGGTGTCGGCGAACGATGGGCACGAAGAGCTCGTTGAGCACGCTGCCTATTACCGACGGCTCGTCGGGCGGCCGACCGGTATACGTGGACACGTAGATCGGCGCCTTGCGACAGGTGATGGCTGTGATGCGGACGACAGGGAAGCGCTCGACGGCATTGTAGTAGCCGGTGTGGTCGCCAAAGGGCCCTTCGGGCATCGTCTCGGTGGCGGATACGAGCCCCTCCAGAACAATCTCCGCATCGGCGGGAACAAGCAGGCGCTGCGTAATGCAGCTCGCCAGACGGGGCCTCTCCCCGCGCAGCACACCGGAAAAGTGAAGCTCGGAGCTCCCCTCCGGAAGCGGCAGAACGGCGCTCAACATCGTGGCAGGATCGGCCCCGATCACGACCGCAATCGGCATGTCGGCGTTGCGGGCGGCCCATAGCCGATGATGGGCTGCACCGCCGCGATGAGGTAGCCAGCGCACGATGGCTCGGTCGCGGTCCAGCAACTGCATGCGATAGACGCCGACATTGTAGCGCGAGGTCGCCTCCGCCTCGGGCGGCCGCGTGATGACCAACGGCCAGGTGACGAGCGGAGCCGGCTCGCCCGGCCAGCAAGTCTGAACGGGAAGGCGAAACAGATCGATATCGGATCCCTCGAGAATGACTTCGTGAATGGCGGGCTTGTCGATCCGCGCTGGTGCGGTTCGCAGCGCCGCCTTGACGAGCGGCCAGCGCGCAACTGCGTCGCGAAGGCCATCGATCGGTTGCGGGTCTCTAAGACACGCGAACCATTCGCCGAGCATCGACAGCTTGGATTGGCTGACGCCAAGTCCCCACGCGACGCGTTCCGCGGTGCCGAACAGATTGACGGCAACAGGCATATCTGCGGGCGCACCGTCAGAGCGGGTGACCTGCTCCAGGAGGAGCGCCGGACCCGACCCGGCCAGCGTCCGCCGATGAATCTCGGTCAGCTCGAGAACCGAAGATACTGGCTCAGCGACACGCTTGAGCGCGCCCTGGTGATCGAGATAGCGAAGGAAGGCGCGCAAGTCTCGAAATGGCGGCAGGTCACGGATGGCAGCCAACCTCGCGGGATGGGAGAGCGCAGTATCGGGCGCCCAGGCGCCCGTGCCTTGACCTCCGTCAAGAGAGCGCCCGCCCCGGCCGGGTATGAACAAACGAAAACAGCGAGACCTCTGTGATCGCCACTCGCACCTTCGCAGCGCTGCCCGCGGTGCTGACAGATGTTCTGCGGCCCTTGCCGACGGGACCTCTGGAATTCCTGCTGCAGCGGCTCGTCGACAGCATCCTGGCGCGTCATCCGGAAATTCTGGATCGCGTCCGCGGCGAGGGCGCGCGCCGGTTCGGCATCGACCCGCTGGACCTGCCGTTTGCCATGGTCATCGAGACACGCGACGGGAAAACTCGCCTGTGCGTGGTCTCGGAGCTCGATGACCAGCAAGTCGATGCGCGCATTGCCGGCAATCTTCTTGCACTGCTCGATCTGATCGATGGGCGCCACGACGGCGACGCGCTCTTCTTCTCCCGGGACCTGGTGGTCGAGGGCGACATCGGGGCGGTGCTCGCCCTGCGGAATGCGATCGACAACGCGGAGTTCGATCTGCTGCACGAGGCGACCCAGCTGGCGGAGCCATGGTCGGCGCTCGTCGAGCGGGCGGCGCGCGCAGCCGCGGGCGTGCTGGCAACGGTGGCTGCAGCCCTCCCAGGCAGCTTTCTCGAGAGGGTCCGCTAGTGCGAAGCGACGGGGCACCCTTCGAGATCGTCTGCCCGGCCGGAACGCCCGCCGCCTTCCGCACGGCGGTGGACGCCGGAGCCCACAGCGTCTACTGCGGCTTCAGCGACGAGACCAATGCGCGCAACTTTCCGGGTCTCAACTTCAGCCGGGCGGAGATGCGCGAAGGGATCGCCTACGCGCACGCGAACAGCGCCAACGTGCTGATCGCCATCAACACCTTCCCACGCGCCGGCAATCTGGAGCTTTGGCATCGCGCGGTCGATGACGCGGCGCGGATGCGCGCAGACGCCGTGATTCTCGCCGACATCGGGCTTCTAGCTTACGCGGCCGAGCGTCATCCACAGCTGCGCATCCATCTTTCGGTGCAGGCTGCGGCGGCGCACGCCCGCTCGATCGACTTCTACGTGGAGGAGTTCGGCGTCAGGCGCGTGGTGCTGCCGCGGGTGCTCAGCATTCCCGAGATCAGGCAGATCAACGCGGCGGTTGCGTGCGAGACGGAGGTGTTCGTGTTCGGCGGCCTCTGCGTCATGGCCGAGGGCCGGTGCTCCCTTTCCTCCTATGCGACGGGCAAGTCGCCCAACATGCACGGGGTCTGCTCGCCTGCGAGCCACGTGACCTACCGCGAGGAGGACGGGGAACTCACCTCTCGGCTGGGAGAGTTCACGATCAATCGCGTGGGGCGCGGAGCACCGGTCGCCTACCCGACACTCTGCAAAGGGCGGTTCAAGACCGCGCTCGGCTGCGGGCATATCTTCGATGAGCCGGCGAGCCTCGACGCGCGCCACCTGTTGCCGCAGCTTGGCGATGCCGGCGTGACGGCTCTCAAGATCGAAGGCCGCCAGCGCAGTCGTGCCTATACCGGCATGGTCGTGCGTGCGTTCCGGGCGGCTGTCGATGCCATGGCGCGCGGCGATCCAATCCCCGAAGAGTTGCTCATCGGCCTCACCGAGGGCCAGCAGGCAACCAGCGGCGCTTATCTCAAGACGTGGCGGTAGGACCGGCAGGAAAAGCCACATGGCCGCGCGACTGACCCTGGGACCGCTCCTCTTCAATTGGTCTGCGGACCGATACCGGGAGTTCTACTACCGGATCGCCGACGAAGCGCCGATCGATCGCGTCTGCATCGGGGAGGTGATCTGCTCCAAGCGCCAGCCATTCCTGCAGGAATGCATCGTATCTGTCGCGGAGAGGTTGGAGCGAGGCGGCAAGCAAGTCGTGTTGAGCTCTCTTGCGCTGCCCACGCTCGAGCGTGAGATCAGGCATGACAGGGAGTTGGCGGGCAGCGGCCGCATCATCGAGGTGAACGATGCGTCGCTGATCCCGGCCGTGAAAGGGCAGACATTTCATGTCGGGCCATTTCTCAACGTCTACAACGAGGCCACCGTGGAGTATCTCGCGCGGCGAGGGGCTCGCTCGGTCGCATTGCCGCCGGAGCTGCCTACGTCGTCGATCGTCGGCATAGCCGGGGCGCGGGGAGACGTCGAGATCGAAGTCTGGGCTTTCGGGCGCGTTCCCCTCGCGATATCGGCGCGTTGCTATCATGCGCGCGCGCATAAGCTCACCAAGGACTCCTGCCAGTTCGTGTGCGGGAACGACCTCGACGGGCTGGCGGTAGAGACGCTCGACGATCGGGGATTCCTGGCCATCAACGGCGTGCAGACGCTGTCGTACACGTACGGCAATCTCATCAGGGAAGTCGCCGATCTTGCCGACAAGGGTGTCGGCTCTTTCCGGTTGTCACCGCATACATGCGATATGGTCGCAGTGGCGCAGACGTTCGGGTCGGTGCTGAGCGGCGCTCTCGACGGCGACGAGGCCATGGCGCGGCTCAAGGAGCTTCGGATCGGCGCGCCCTTCTCGAATGGGTTCCTGCGCGGCTCCGCTGGAGCGGTCTACGCCTGAGCCGAGCTCGGAGCGGATCGCCTCTCCCTCGGGCCGCGTGAGCGAGAAGTTGGGAGAGAGCGCTTGGTACGTGGTCGGATAACTGTTCTCGGCGCCGGGATCGTCGGTCTCTGGCAAGCCTATACGCTGCTCTATCGGGGGCACAGCGTGCGGCTGGTGGAGCGTACGGCCACGCCCTTTTCCAACGCGGCAAGCCAGCTCGCCGGTGCAATGCTGTCCCCCTACTGCGAACGCGAGGGCGCGGAGCCCATTGTTCAGGAGCTAGGCATTCGCGGTCTCGCAATCTGGCGCGAGGTATTTCCCGGATTGACGGCGAACGGCAGCCTGGTCGTCGCCCCGGCGCGCGACCGCCAGGAGCTGGCGCAGTTCCGGGCGCGCACGGAGGGGCATCAGCTGGTCGACGCAAGCGAGCTCGCCCGGCTGGAGCCGGAGCTGATGGGGCGGTTCCAGCAGGGGCTCTTCTATCCGCAGGAGGCGCACGTCGAGCCGGCCGCGGCGGCTGCGTTCCTGCTCAATGCCATCAGGCGCCTTGGCGGGGATGTGGCGCTGGGATGCTCCGCGGCCGAGGTGCAAGGCGACGTCACGATCGATTGCCGCGGCATCGGCGCCAACCGCGACCTGAAGGCTCTGCGCGGCGTGCGCGGCGAACGGGCCATCGTGCAAGCCGACGGCATCGCCCTCAGACGACCTGTCCGGCTGCTCCACCCCCGCCATCGCCTTTACGTGGTGCCATGGTCCGGAGGTACGTACATGGTCGGCGCCACCATGGTCGAGACCGATGACAGCGGGCCAGTCACCGTCCGCTCCACTCTCGACCTGCTGGGCCTGGCTTACACCCTGTGTCCGGCTCTCGGCGAAGGGCGTGTGCTCTCGCTCGATGCCGGCATAAGACCCGCATTTCCAGACAACCTCCCGCGGATCAGCGTCGAGGACGATACCATCCGAGTGAACGGCCTGTTCCGGCACGGCTTCCTATTGGCGCCGGTGCTGGCCCTGTTCGTCGCCGAGTATCTGGAGACGGGCTGCAGGGAGCCGGCGAGGCTTTTCTTGGGCCCGGGGGCGGCACTGCAGCGTCATTGAGGCGGATGGACTAGAGGCTCGTTAAGGCGAGCCGTCACACGCCATGTCGCCGCAACACTGCCTCGATGTCGCCGACCGTGCGCATCTCCATCATCTCATCCATCGAAAGGCTGATCCCGAACTCCCGTTCGATCGCACTGACCAGTGCAATATGCTGCAGCGAATCCCAACGCGCCACATCCTGAGACGAGGTTGTGCGCGTGAGCGGGGCAACATGCTGAAACACGTCCTCGAAGACGGTCGCAAGGCGGGGGTAGTCAAGCTCCGACCGTGTCGTGAGCGTGTCCATTCAGGCCTCCACGGCTACGGAAACAAAACGCGGTTGCGGCGGCTCGCAACGGAGATCGAAGAGCCACGCCGAAGCTTTGTCGTCGCCTTCCAGCAAGGTGAAGCCGTTGGCGCGGTAGAAATCGCGCACCATGCCGTTCTTGGCGCTCGCTGAGAACCGGCCAATCACCCGCCTTGCACCGCGGCGCGCAAGAAGCGAGAGCAAGGTAGCGAGAAACGCCTGCTCGATCTCGCGGCCGATCACACGGCAGCTCATCAGGAACGTTTCGATCTCCGCTTTCGCCCCTTCGATGGACGCCGTCGCCGCTGCCACGATGCCGTGGTCGCCGAACTTGTCCACGATGCGCCCCACGAGCGCCAGGCCACGCTCCGGATGGTCCACAAGGGTCGCGATTTCGGCCTCGCTCAAGCGGCGCGTCGTCAGGTTGAACTGGTTGGTACGCTGGTGCATCTGCGCGACCCGGGCGATGGTCCCGGAATTGGCCAGGGACACCGTCAGGCGCTGCTTGAGCCCTCCAAGGTAGTCCTCGATGCTGGCGGCCGACGCCTTTAGGGCTCGGGCTCCGCGCTCGGCAACGTACATCTCCGAGCGACGCGCGTCCTCCGCTGTGAGCCGCACCGGCCAAGTGCATGTGAGCCGTCGCAGCCATGATGGCCGTTGCGCCGGATCGGCGGGAAGCTCCGGCACCACGACCTCGGGGCAGAGCCGGCGCATGGCCTCGCGCTCGTGTGGGCTGTCGTCGATGAACACGAAGCTGTCTAGACCCAGGTTGAGCTCGGTGCTGACCTGCCGGATGTTTTCCGGCTTGGGCCGCCAGTTGACTGCCGCGGCGGCGAAATCCTCGTTCTTCAGCACCATTCCGAGATGGCGCCCGAACACCGTCATGGCATCCGGGTTGTTCTTGCTGAGCGCGACGAGCAGTAACCCCTGCTGTTTGAGACGCAAGCATTCCTGCTGGAAAGCACGAAAGGCATTGCCGGGGAAATCCTCGCTGCAGGTCAGGCGCTCGATGCCGTCCTCCCCGTAGGTGCCTCCCCAGAGCGTGTTGTCGAAGTCGAGCGCCAGCACCTTGGCTGGACCGCGCGCGAGCAGAGCCCACGTCTGCGCGAAGGCGCTGGCGAGAGCGCGTATCGCATCGGCCGAGTAGGGGACCCGGCCGTAGAACCACAGTTTCGGGTCGCGATGTCGTGAAGGGGGGATGTCGGCGAGCGCCTGGTCCGCATCGACCACGACGATGTTGCCGTGCTTCTCGGACGCTGACAGCAATCGCTCATTGATGAGGTGTACCGCACGACGCAGCCCGGAATGGTGCCGACCGTCGAGCAGCCCGGCGGTCGGAGCGCATGGAACGGGTAGGGAGTTGATCAACAGCGCAGATGGTGAGCGAGCGGCGAAGGCAGAGAGGGCGTCGCCCAAGCTGTCGGCACGCTCGCGCAGCAAGGCCTGGATCGTTTCCTCCGGTTGTCGCCAGTCGGGTTCCGCTAGACCGTCGAAATCGAGGAGGACAATGTGGGCATCGGATTGGGCGTCGGGCTCCAGCAAGGTCCTCAGGGCAGCGCCGAAGTCGGATTGCTCGACCCGCACACTGCGACCGGCTGCGCCGAAGGCTGGACGCAGGTCGACAGCGAGCGTGTCCGTTGTCGACGTGCCGGCGAGACGTATGCACAATGGCGGCAGGGCGGCAAGATGAGAGGTCAGCTCGGCGCGGACCGAGGACAGCGCCTGCGGAGCCCAACGCCAGGATGCCAGAGCCAGCTTGCAGGCATCGGCACCGGCACCGGACGTCCCAAGCCGCTTGACGATGGCGGCGGCGATCTCGGGCGCGACGTTGCCGTTTTCGGCAAGGTGAGAAATATCTTCAGCCACAGTTGCTGCTGTCGCGGCGCCGCGATTGAGGTCGTTGAGTGCGCGTTGCTCCGGACTCAGCACGACATCGACCGGCACGACATGATTGGCGAGGAGCAAGGCGTTGACGAGGTCGCGCGGCGGAGCCAGCTGACGCTCGCCGAGTGCCGCGAGCATGCGAGAGACCCGGGCCGGATCGACAACCGACCAGTCGATCGCCTGGAGAAGAACGCGGCGGCGCACGGCCTCCGGTGCCCGGTCGATCGCAGCCTCGAGGACCTGCTCGATCGATAAAAATCCGGGCGGGCATTCCGCTCCGCCCCGTGTCGCAACCTCCTCCGACAGCATCATGCATCGCCTCAGATCATCGTCTCGCCGCCTGTCACCAACAGGTTCTCGCCGCTGATGAACGCGGCGTAGGGTGACGCCAGGAGGAGTGCCGCTCCCGCCACGTCCTCGACAGTGGCGAGGCGCCGCAAGGGTGTGCGCGACACGATGGCCTGCTGCATGCGATCGGGGACGTTGGCGGTGAGATCGGTCATTACCATCGAAGGTGAGATCATGTTGACCGCAATCCCCTGCGGTCCGAGCTCCTGCGCCAGATTCTTGCTCATGGCGTGAAGCGCACTCTTGGCCGCCACATAGGGCAGCCAGTTGTAGGAGGTTCTCCCGAGAGCTGCCGATGTGAGGATCGTGATGATCCGGCCCTTGCTCTGCTTGAGCGACGGCAGCAGCGCCTTCGTCAGGCGGAACGCGCTGCCGACGATCTCATCGTACGCCGTGCTCAGGTCGGTCCACGACAGCTGATCGAAAGCAGCCGACTTGATCTTGGGGCCGGCATTGTGAACGAGTATGTCGAGGGCGCCGCTGGCGGTTACTTCCTCTGCCAGCCGATCCACACCGGTCTCGTCGGTGATATCGCCCCTCACGAGACGGCACCTCCCGCCGGTGTCGCGAATCTCCCTCTCGAGGCTCTCGGCGGCCGCCCTGCTCCGATGAAAGTGGACCCAGACAGAAGCACCCTGCCCGGCGAACAGGCGCGCGATGGCACGCCCGATTCCGCGCGAGCTGCCAGTCACAAGTGCCGTGCGCCCCTCCAACAGACGGCCCGGCGGAAGAGATGCGACCGCCTTGCTCTGCGCCGGCTCGTCAGCCAGACGCAAGACCTTGACGAGGGCAGTGCCTTTCAGGACGCACGTGCCGTCCGCCTTGCAGATCTGCGTGCGCAGCGTGACCAGCCGGGTCTCCTCGTCGATCTTCTCGACGGTGGCACGCGCCTCCACCGTGTCGCCAACGAAGACGGGGCGCGTGAACTCTATGCTCTGCGAGACGTAGAGTGCTCCAGGCCCCGGCAGCTTGGTGCCCACGAGGCTGGATAGCAGGCTGGCATGCAGAAAGCCGTGGACAACGCGCTGGGCAAATTCGGTGCGGGCGGCGAACTCTTCGTCCAGATGCAGCGCATTGTAGTCGCCGGAGAGGCGCGCAAACGTCGCTACGTCGTCAGCGGTGATGGTGCGTGACAGCGTCTCGGTCTGGCCGAGTCTGAGTTCGCGGAGACGATCCATTGTCCTCGGCGGGCTCGGGGGGCCCAGGGGCTCATGACGTGCTCCGGAGCGATATCCAATTCCGTGGGTGACCATTTTGACTTTGGTCAAGCCGCGCGACTGCGAGCCTTGCTAGAAGCCGGGAAGACACCGTGCGGCGGTTGCCTTTCATCTTCCGTTCGAAGATCAGGGGAGTTCTCCGCGTGGTGCGCTGGCACTTCGAACCTGGGGACAGCAGGGATGGCTTCGACCTTCGAAACCGTTGCAGGAATCATCGCCTCCACCAGCGACGTTCCGATCGACAGGATCACTCCGGACAGCCATGTGATGAAGGATCTCGAGATCGACAGCCTTGGCTTTCTCGATGTCGTTTTCGAGATTGATCAGACGTTCGGCATCAAATTGCCGATCGAGGATTGGTTGCAGAACGTGAGAGGCGGGTACGAGGGAGATTTGTATTTCGTCCTCCGCAACCTTTGCCAGCACATAGACCAGATGGCGAGCTCCCCTGCGGCGGCGTGATGGCGGTCGTCCCATGCGCCTCGAGTATTTCCAGATGCTCGATCGGGTGGAGGAAATGAACGTCGAGGTTCCATCGCTGGTCGCGTCGGCGAAGGTCCCCCAGACGAGCCCTGTGTTCGAAGGCCACTTCCCGGGGCATCCCCTCATGCCGGGCGTCCTGCTGCTCGAGACGATGGCGCAGGCGGCGGGCTACCTGCTGCTTTCCGTCGACGGCTTTTCGCGCATGCCGTTCTTCGCAAGCGCCAAGGAAGCGAACTTCCGCGCTTTCGTGAGGCCCGGCGCGGACCTTCGCGTGTGTGCGAAGCGCGTGCATGACGGGTCGGGATACGCGGTGGTGGATGCTCTTATCCAGCACCTCGGCAAGCCGGCCTGCGATGCGCGCTTGATCATGCGCAGGGTGGCCTTCCCGAGCCCTGCGCTGGAACAGCATGTGCGCCGCGAAGGCGCGCGACTTGGGTGCCTGACGGAGGCGCAGACCTGACATGGCGGGCCGCCGCGGCGAGGCGTGGATCACCGGCATCGGACTTGTGAGCTCGCTCGGTGAAGGTACCGAGGCACACTGGCAACGCCTGGGGTCGTACGCTGAGCCGGCACCAGTGGTCGATGAGATGCGCTTTGCGCCCTATGCGGTGCACCCGCTCGCCGCCGTCGACTTCGCCAGGCAGATTCCCAAGACGAGCGACCAGCGCCAGATGGAGCGATGGCAGCGAATAGGCGTCTATGCCGCCGGCCTCGCGCTGAGCGACGCAGGGATATTGGGCGAGCCAACCCTTCTCGATCGGATCGACCTTGCGATCGCTGCCGGCAACGGAGAGCGGGATCTCGCGTTGGATGGTCGAATCCTGGAGACGGTCGGACCAGCCGAGCCGTCCGGCGGCGCGCTCAATCAATACCTTATCAAGGGTCTGCGGCCGACGCTCTATCTTGGACAGCTGTCCAACCTGCTTGCCGGCAATATCTCGATCGTGCACAAGGCGACGGGCTCCTCACGCACCTTCAAGGGCGAGGAGATGGCAGGCGTGGCCGCGCTGGAGGATGCCGTCCGGCGGTTGGGAGCCGGCCAAAGCGAGCTGATACTGGTCGGTGGCGCGCTCAATGCGGAGCGCGAAGACCTGCTGCTCAATCTCGAGCTGGGAGGCGCCCTGCTGCATGGAAACTATCGCGCCGTGTGGGATCGTGGGGAGCCGGGCGGGGGCATGGTGCCCGGGAGCATTGGCGCATTCCTCGTTCTCGAAACGCCGGCACATGCCGCGCATAGAGGGGCCAGGCCTTATGCGAGCGTTGCCGCCATCGCTTCTGACAGATCGCCTCGCAGGCCAGGCGACGCCGGTGCCGCTGCGCAAAAGCTGATGCAGGCCCTGGCTCCGCTCATCGTTGACGATCGATCGCTCTGCATTCTGAGCGGGGCAAGCGGAGTCGAGCCGGCAACATCCGAGGAGCGCCGGTTTCTCGGGGAGACGGCTGCCGGGCGAAATGGCGGCGTTCGTGCCTATGGCAGCGCACTGGGGCACGGCGTCGAAGCACATTTCATTACCGGCGTGGCCCTGGCAGCCCTGGCATTGTCGAAGCGATCTTTCTACCCCCCGTTCCACACAGAAGAACGCCAACTCGGCCGGGACCCCACCTGCGGCCAGGTGGTGGTCACGAGCTTCGGCCATTGCTGCGGCGAGGCTCTGGGGCTCGTAGAAGCGGTCGTGGAGAGCGGCCGTGGCTAGAGCACACCGCGACCATATGGGGCGCCCGATCGTCGCCATCACCGGCGTTGGCATCGTGACGTGTCTGGGACTAGGCGTGCGCGACAACTGGCACCGGCTTACGGCCGGGCAATCTGGCATCCGCCCCATCACGCGCTTTCCAACGGAGGGGCTCAGGACGACCATTGCCGGCACGGTGGACGAATTCGGCATCGAGTCCTACGCCGCAGCAGATCTGGCAACGACGATGGCGGAGGCTGCCGCACGCGAGGCCGTCGCCCAGGCTGCCATCGGCGACCGCGGCACGTTTCCCGGGCGCCTCATCGTCGCAACGCCGCCATCCGAGCTCGAATGGCCCCATCTGCGTGCGCTCCACGCGGCCGCAAACGGGTCGGCGGCTCAAGGCTATGCACGACTTCTCTCCGCCGCGCGCAGCGGGCGCTTCCGAGACTTGGCCCGGCATGTTCGCTTCGCCGGCATCGCCGGTCGCCTGCAGGAGACGCTGGGAACGCGCGGCGCGCCGCTATCGGTATGCACGGCCTGCGCCTCGGGCGCAACGACCATCCAGCTCGCCGCCGAGGCGATCCGTCGTGGCGATCTCGAGGCCGCCCTTTGCATCGGCACGGACGCAACCGTCCATCCCGAAGGTCTCATCCGCTTCGCCCTGCTTTCCGCGCTGTCGACGCGCAACGAGCCCGCCGAGCAGGCCTCGAAGCCCTTTTCCAGGGATCGGGACGGATTCGTGATGGCGGAAGGTGCGGGCGCGCTCGTGCTCGAGGACTACGATCTGGCGCTCGCCCGGGGAGCCTGCATCCTCGGCGTTGTCCGTGGTTGCGGGGAGAAGGCGGACCACTATCACCGCACGCGCTCCGAGCCGAGCGGAACAGCTATCATCGGTGCAATCCGCAAGACTCTCCAGGATGGCGGGCTTGCTGCTGACGCCATCGACTACATCAACGCCCACGGCACCAGCACGCCCGAGAACGACAAGATGGAATACGTCTCGCTGAAGGCAGTGCTGGGCGAGCGCCTTCGCGAGGTGCCGATCAGCTCGAACAAGTCCATGGTCGGGCACACGCTGATCGCAGCCGGCGCCGTCGAAGCCGTGTTCTCGGTGATGACGTTGCAGACAGGCACGCTGCCGCCCACCATCAACTACGACATTCCCGATCCCGAGCTGCCGCTCGACGTGGTCCCCAATGTAAAGCGAGACGCCAGGATAGGGACGGTGCTGTCGAACTCGTTCGGCTTCGGCGGCCAGAACGTCTGCCTCGCCCTCTCCGCGGAGCCCGCCTGATGCAGCGACACGACCACGCGAACGAGGTCTGGATCACCGGCATCGGGCTCGTGAGCTCGCTCGGCGAAGGGATCGAGGCGCATATGAATGTCCTGACTGGACAGCGGCCCTGCGTGCCCAATGTGGACGAGACGACATTTGCGCCCTATCCGATCCACCGTCTCGTGCCGCTGACGCTCGGCAAGCAGATCCCGAAGAACAGCGATCAGCGGCAGATGGAGGGCTGGCAGCGGCTCGGCGTGTACGCAGCCGGCCTCGCATTGGAAGACGCGGGCATCAAGGGATGTGCGGAGCTGCTCGATCGGACCGACCTCGTTGTCGCGGCCGGCAGCGGTGAGCGCGATACCGCGGTCGATTGCAAGGTTCTCGAGGCTACTGGTGCGGTCGGCAATGCGCCGCTGCGCGCCAACGAGATTCTGCCGAGCGCGTTGCGCCCGACATTGTTTCTCGCCCAGCTCTCCAACCTGCTCGCGGGCAACATCTCCATCGTTCACCACGTCACGGGCTCGTCCCGCACCTTCATGGGCGAGGAGATGGCGGGCGTTGCTGCGATCGACAACGCCTTACAGAGGGTCGAGGCGGGGCAATCCCAGGTCTGCCTGGTGGGCGGGGCCCTGAATGCGGAGCGCGAGGACCTGCTTCTGGCATACGAGCTTGGACGCACCCTCTGGCATCATCCTTTCCAACCCATAGAGCAGCGCGCCTCCCAGGGGGGTGGCTTTGTACCGGGAAGCGCCGGCGCGTTCCTCGTGCTCGAGGAGCGCCGTCATGCCGAAGCGCGCTCTGCGCGGGCTTACGCACGGCTGGCGGCGGTGGAAGCGGACCGCGGTTGTCGAAAGGGCGATACCGCTACCGATCCGTTAGCCAGTCTGCTCGGATCCTTGGAAGGCATGATGGCGCAAGGCACCGCTGCGGTCTTCAGCGGCACCAGCGGGGTGGCGCCTGCAACGGGCGCGGAGTTGGCCTTTCTTGGCGACCTGCGGGCCCGCGGACGCATCGACTATGTCTGGGCGTACGGAAATCTGCTCGGCCATACGGTGGAGGCGCACTTTCCCGCGGGCATCGCCCTTGCCGCACTCGCGCAGCATGGGCGCCGCGTGTCGCTTGGGCTCGTGGGAGAGAGCGCCGACGAGCTGAGCTGCGTGGATCGCACCATCGTCACCGGGGTCGGGCTCAGGCGGGGCGAGGGAGTGGCCGTGATCGAGCCGGTCTCGGGGAGGGAACCACATGGCGCCTGAGGTTCGAGACAGGCGAGGCCGCCCGCTGGTCGCCGTCACCGGCTGCGGTGTCGTCACATCGCTCGGCAGGGGCAAGGCGGAGAACTGGCGGGCACTTACGGAAGGTCGCTCCGGGATCCGGCATATCTCAAGGTTTCCGACCGAGGGCCTCAGGACGACGATTGCCGGCACCGTCGACCACTTCGCGGTATCGCCCTTCTCAGCACCGGCTCTTACGATTGCCATGGCAGACGCGGCTGCCGAAGAGGCCTTGGCGCAAGCGGAGTTCTCGCGCATCGAGAACTTTCCAGGGCCGCTCTGCCTGGCCACGCCGCCGGCAGAGCTCGAATGGCCGCAGCGCAAGGCGTTGTGGGATGAAATGGAGGGCAGAGAGCTCGCGGGATACCGGCGCCTACTGGCAGCTGCAAGAGAGCGCGAGCATCGCGAGATGGCGTCGCTTTTCCGGTTCGGCAGTGTAGGCGATCATCTGGCGGACCGGTTCGGCACACGCGGCTTGCCGATGTCGGTGTCGACCGCGTGCGCATCCGGTGCAACGGCGATCCAGCTCGGCGTCGAGGCGATCCGGCGAGGGCAAACGACGGCAGCTCTCTGCATTGGCACCGACAGCTCCGTGCAGATCGAGGCGCTGGTCCGGTTCATACTACTGTCCGCGCTGTCGACGCGAAACGAGCCGCCCGAGAAGGCCTCGCGGCCGTTCTCGAAGGACCGGGACGGTTTCGTGATGGCCGAGGGCGCCGGCGCGCTGGTTCTTGAGGACTATGCGAGCGCGAGGGCCCGGGGCGTGAACATCCTCGGCTTTGTCCGCGGCTGCGGCGAGAAGGCGGACGACTACCACCGCACGCGTTCCAAGCCCGACGGAACCGCGATCATCGGCGCCATCCGCAACGCGCTGGTCGACGCCGGAGTCGAGCCCGACGAGATCGACTACGTGAATGCTCACGGCACGAGCACGCCGGAGAATGACAAGATGGAATACTTGTCGCTCAAGGCGGTGCTCGGCGATCGTGTTCTCGACACGCCGATCAGCTCCAACAAGTCCATGATCGGCCACACCCTGTCCGCGGCGGGCGCGGTCGAGGCCATATTTTCGTTCATGGCCATTCGCGCGGGCAGACTGCCGCCCACGATCAACTATGACCTGCCCGATCCCGACATTCCCCTCGATGTCGTCCCGAACACGGCAAGAGATGCGCCCATCACAACGGTACTTTCGAACTCCTTCGGGTTCGGCGGACAGAATGTCTCGCTGGTTCTGGGGAGTCCGTGAGAGCAATCGCTCACGAGGCGGCACGTATCGACGGCCCGAGCGGATACTTCTCCCTGTTCGAGCCGGACGGCTTGAACGACCTCCACCCCACGCCGCCCCATCATGCGGTTGAATAACGGCTCCTGCTGTGCACGGCGCCGACAAATGGGCCCATGCCCAACAATCAGAAGATCAGCGACCATTCACGCTGAAGAGGGGGGGCGGAACGCTCTGCAGTAGGCCGGATCGGAGTCGAGGCGGTATCCGCCCAGGAGATCGAGGCAATAGGGGACAGCGGGGAAGACGGCGTTGAGGCAGGTGCGAATCGAGCTCGGCCTGCCCGGCAGATTGATGATGAGCGCGCTCCCCCTCGTTCCCGCAAGCTGGCGCGACAGGATGGCAGTCGGCACCTCATCCAAGCTTACCTTGCGCATCAACTCGCCGAACCCGTGCAGGACACGCTGGCAGACAGCCTCGGTAGCCTCCGGAGTCACATCGCGTGCCGCGGGGCCGGTGCCACCCGTAGTCAGAATGAGGCAGCAACCCTGGCTATCCGCCAGCTCGATCAAGGCACTTTCGATCAGGCTTCGCTCGTCGGGGACGATGCGGGCAACCGGGTGCCAGGGTGTGGCGAGCAACTGTTGCAGAACCGCGACGATGCCGGGTCCGCCCTTGTCCTGATACACGCCCTCGGATGCGCGATCGGAGATCGTGAGGATGCCGATCGGCACCGTCTCGCCAGCTCCATTCGACATGACCGATCCCGTTTGGATCATTGCTCACGCGCTGTTGGTGTCCACCACATGAAGACGGTGGCTGCGACGGCAGCAACGACAAGCAACGCCAGCAGGATCGGGCGTTGCCCTTCGGTCGTGAGCGCGCAGACCAGGACCGATCCCCATGCAAACGACAGCGCCGTGACCTTCACGCTGCCACGCACCGAGCCCTCGGTCTCAAAGCGCCGCGCTTCGACGAGCGCACCGCGAAGCAAGGGAATGCGCAGCAGCCAATCGTGCAGGCTCTGGCTCGATCGCGCAAATGCCCACAGCGCAACGAGCACAAACGGCGTCGTCGGCAGCGCCGGCAATAGGGCGCCCGCAATCGCCAGCGCCGTGGAGGCGAAGCCAACGAGCATGAGGGCCAGGCGCATCATGGGGCTGCTGTCGAGGTCTACGGCTGCGGGGCGTCGCTGATGATAGATGGGATTGGTCGCTGCATAGGGCAAGCAAGCCAACGTTCGCCGCGGGGACAGCTCGCCCACCGGTGCCGACGGCCTGTCCGTCGCACTGTTTCCGGCGAACGGCGCCGCGCTCCGGAAAATTCTCCGCGAGTTCATTGGCACAACGGGTGCGGGCTGCGCAAAGGGGCGGATTGCATCAACCCCTCGCGGCGTGAGAAGTGCGCGCTCGCAGCGCCTCGAACATGCCGGCGTTGGGACAATAAGCTTGCGCCCGGGCCCGGCCGTCATCGTCCGCGAGATCGAGCGCGCACCGGAACCTTTCGCGACAGAACGTGCAGCGCTCCTCCATCTCGCGTATCGTGTTGAGGTCAGCACGCCGGAGGGCGGCAGGTTCGAGGCCATAAGCCCTCCCCATCATCTCCATGAGCCGTGCGCTCAGGGGCCCGCGGGCGGCCACGCGCCTTAAGCGTTCGACCGTGATACCGCAATCTCCGGCGGTTCGCAGGAGCTCCGCTCGAGGACTACGATTGATCTCATCGAGCACGCGCATGGCCGCAAGCTGATTGTGCCACCAGAGCGGAATCTGCTTCAGAAGACTTCCAAGACTTGCGTTCGACCCAGCCATTGAGATTCCCCTCGTAAGGCGCGGTGCGGGAACCGGGCCAAAGTCTTGCAGACCGGGAATGAAAACGGCCTGACCGAAATCAAGGAACCATGGCGCGGGGGCAAGCATATTGCTCGCACGCGAGAGGTGTGAACGCGCCTGTCTCCACCAAGAGACGGCGTCGCGCCGGGAGAATTTGGGCGAGGGACGTAGACGCATGAAGAGCCTAGCGAGCATCGCAATCCTGAGTGTCGCCCTCTTCGGTTTCGCTGGCACCGTCCAGGCGCAGGGTGACCCCGAGGAGGGAGAAAACGTCTTCAAGAAGTGCAGGACCTGCCACGACGTCGGCGATAGCGCCAAGAACAAGGTTGGGCCGGCGCTCAACAATATCGTCGGGCGCAAAGCCGCAAGCGTCAAAGGGTTTGCCTACTCGACGGACATGAAGGCTCTCGGCTCGAACGGGTTCGTGTGGAGTGAAGAAAACCTCAGCAAGTACCTCGAGAACGTCAAGAGCGTAGTGGCCAACGGGAAGATGGTCTTCCCAGGACTGAAGGACGAGCAGGATCGCAAAGACCTGATCGCCTACCTGAAGAAATTCACGAAATAGCCTTGTCGCCTGCCCCGATCGTTCGTCGCCGCAAGGCAGCCGGCGCCACGACATCGGATGGCGCTCAGGCGCCGCAGCCGCCGTTCGACACTTCGTGACGCGACTGATGAAACGAGCGGCCCGGGCAGGCAGCCCGCTCCGGGGCCGCGCAAGATCTTGATCAAAGTCAAGGCGGGCAGCAGTACTCTATTTCTATACTTTTTTCGTCAATAAATGAGCACCGAGACGGCGACGAGCCGTGCGCATTTCGGTAGCCAGCCAGGGTAGGCGGCATCCCTCGCTCCCGAGCCAGCAGTCAGCTCTCTGAAACTGCTGCGTTTGGGAGTGAATAGCGTGAGACAGTTGATCTTGAGCGGGGCCGGAGTTGGGCTCTTGTCGATGCTGTCGTCGATTGCGACGGTCGCGCAGGTTGCGAGGGGCGATGGGCCCAATGCGCTCAACTTCATCCCGACGGCCATCTACGATCCGACGGGAGGGCCAGCGCTGCGCAATCCCTGGCGCAGCGATATCGCCTCCTGCAGCCAGTGGTGGGGCGGGCCCACGGGCACAATCCTATCTCCAGGTTTCATGCCGCTGCCCGCGCCTCCAGAGGGGGCGCACGGCCTCGTGGGGTTCAACTACTCCTCAGCCTGCCGCCTGATCGAGGGGTTGGCGAGCGCAAGCGTGCGCGCGCACGGAGCCTTCGCGCGCGCAACCACCTACGGCGAGGACGTTGGCGCGTGGCGCGACGGTCACGGGCAGGATCAGCGCAACGGGTTTGAGAAGCGCACCTATTCGGCCGGCGTCGGCTTCACGGCGCTGGACGGGACGTTGCTGTCGTTCGACTACACCAGAGCCGAACGGCACAAGACGCTCTACGGCGGTGCCCTCCTCGATACCAGGTTCTTCGATGCCGACGTTTTCACTGCTCGCGCGCGCCTGCCATTGATGGCCGGGTCGCTCAAGTCCATAGACATTTCCGCCAAGGCGACTCTGCTCGACCGCGAGAACGACAACTTCAGCTATCGGCCCCTCATCGGCGCCGCCACGCTGGCCCATTTCAACCGCGACCTGATCGAAGGACGTGCTACCGCGCATTTTGCGCAGTCGAACCTTGCATATGCGCTCGGCATCGAGGTCAGGAATGACCATCGTGACGCCACTCGATACCAGGGCGCCAATCCGGCGACGCTGCTGGCCCAATCGCGCGTACAGCCCGGCGTGCGGGTGTCGGACGTTACCGCCTTCGGCGATCTCAGGCTGGACCTGGGCGCATCTTCAAGGGTCGTGGCCGGCGTTCGCCTCAGCTTCGCCTCGGCGAAAGCCGGCGATCTCGATGCCACGGGCCTAACCACACCAGGGGTCGGGGCGACGCCAACGCCGCGCTCCCTGTTCCTCCAGTACTACGGCCTCAGCGGCGAAGGCGAGAAGGATGAAGTGAACGCCGGCGGCAAGCTCCGCCTTGAGCGGGAACTGTGGGGCAAGGCAGGGACCGCATA
This sequence comes from Hyphomicrobiaceae bacterium, assembly GCA_050248715.1. Classification (GTDB taxonomy): domain Bacteria; phylum Pseudomonadota; class Alphaproteobacteria; order Rhizobiales; family Hyphomicrobiaceae; genus AWTP1-13. The sequence goes on from JBFWRV010000001.1 coordinate 419,155, forward strand.
TGTCGGCGTCTCCCGCGAGACCCGCGTGCCTGACCCAGTCGAGCGCTACTTCGTGTCGTTCACGCCCCCCTCCGGGGCGGCGCTCAATCCGGGCCCGGTGCATCGTACTTGGATCGGCAATCCGGGGCTCGATGCAGAGAAGCATCATCTTGGGGAGGCCGGTTTCGGTTGGCTGCAGGGCGGATGGACGCTCGCCGGACGCGTGTTCGTCGACTACGCCGATGATTTCATCCTGTGGGACCGCGCGCGCGGTCAGCCCGGCATTCTTGTCGCCAACGACGCCAACGTCTTTCGCAACATCGATGCCGTGATCACGGGGGCATCGGCCCGCGTGGGCTACCGATGGGCCTCCGGCTTCTCCATGCGCGCCGACATGCACTTCACCTACGGCGAAAACCTCACCGACGAGCGGCCGATCGGGCAAATCCCACCCCTCGAGATGATCACGACCGTCGGCTACGAGACGCCTCTATGGGGTATCGAGGGGCGGTTGCGCGCGGTCGGCCGGCAGGATCGGCTCGACGGCTACTTCCGGACGGGGTCCGGAGTCGACGGCAACGGTCTCGGCCGCGCGGCGCATGGCTTTGCCCTTGTCGACGTGATGGCAACGTGGCGGCCGCTGCCGAACGTGACCCTGCAGGCCGGTGTCGAGAACCTGTTCGACAAGGCCTACGCCGAGCACATCGAGCGCAGCGACATCGACGATCCGTTCCTCGTCAACCAGCTTGCGGCCGGGCGATCGCTGGTGCTGCGAGGAGTGGCTCGGTTTTGAGAAGAGGCGGTTCGGCCATCGCTTGATCCAGATCAAGTTGGACGGGTCCGCCGATCGATAACCTGACTGGGCAAGTATGGATATGGCGAGGTGGCTCTTCTCGACCCTCGCCCACGATCGAGCACGCAACCTCTGGAGGCCAGAGCGTGAGAGTGTCCGCAAACTGCGTCAGCCGTCGCAACGCTTTGCGACTCTGCGGCGTGGCCGCTGCCGCTCCGTTCTTACAACTCGGCGCTGCCGGATGGTCGGGAGGGGCGCGGGCAGGCGACCGCCCACTCCCGCACCTGACATTGTGGGGGCCGCCGGCCGGCCCCTCGATCACGCTGGCGCACGCGGTCGCGCAGGGGATGCTGCGCGAGGTCGCCGACAAGGTCGAGTTCAGGGCCTGGCGCAACCCGGACGAGATGCGCGCGGGGCTGACCTCCCGCACGATGCAAGCCGTCGTCGTCCCAACGCAGGTGGCAGCCAACCTGTTCAACAGGGGTCTCGGCGTGCGCCTCGTCAACGTCATGACCGACGGCCTGCTCTATGTCGTCGCCAACGATCCCGCACTGACCACCCTCGAGTCGCTGCGCGGGCGCAAGGTTGCCGTGCCTTTCCGCAATGACACTCCCGAGTTCGTGTTTCAGCGCTTGCTCAAGAGCAGGCGCATGGCGGCTGGCACCGACCTGATGGTCGAGACCGCCGGAACGCCGATCGAGGCCATTCAGCTCCTGCTCGCCGGGCGTCTCGATGCGGCCGTGGTGCCGGAGCCGGCAGCCACGGCCGCCATCATGCGAGGGAAGCTGGCCGGCAAGACCATTGCGCGCGTGATCGATATCCAGAAGCTGTGGGCTGACGTGAACGGCCAAGGCAGAGGAACTTTGCCGCAGGCCGGCCTGGCGGTAACGACCGCCTTCAACAGCGAGCACCCGCAGCTCGTGACACGGCTGCACGAGCATCTGGCCGAGGCTGCCGCCGCCGTGGTGGCGGCACCTGCCGTCGCTGCCAGCAGCGCTGCCGCGGCGCTGGAGTTGCCGTGGCCGATCATCGAGCAATCGATTCCGTGGTCCAATCTGGTTTGCCGGCGTGCCGCGGAGGCGCGTCCCGCGCTGGAAGCGATGTTTTCGATCATCGCCGAAGGTGATGCCGCCCTGCTCGGCGGCAGGCTGCCTCCCGAGGAGTTCTACGTTTGACGCAAGTCGTGGCCATCTTCGCCGCGCGGACGGGACGCATCGGGCGGTTCGTCTGGTCCGGCTGGGCCGGACTTGCCGCGCTGTTCCTGTCCTGCGCGCTCTGGCAGGCCGGCCACGAGGCCTATGGCTCGTTCATTCTGCCCTCGCCGCTGGCGACGCTGCGCGGCGTCGTGGCGCTCGCGAGCGAGAGAGCAAACTGGTCGATCGCCGCGGCGACGACGGCGCGCGCGCTCGAGGGTTTCGTCCTGGCATCCCTCGCGGGCACGGCTGCCGGCGTGGTCGCGGGATATTCAGCAGCGACTCTCCGCCTGGCTCGACCGCTCGTAACGCTCCTACTCGGCGTGCCGCCGATCGCCTGGATCGTGCTCGCCATGATCTGGTTCGGCTCGACCAGCGGCATGGTGGTGACGACGGTCGTCATCGCGGCGCTGCCACTGACCTTCGTCGGTGCAGCCGAAGGCATCATGACTCGCGATCGCGGCCTGGACGACATGGCACGTGCGTTCGGAGCAGGCCCGTGGGCCCGCCTCTCCACCCTGGCGCTGCGCCACGTCGGCGCGCACATCTTCCCCGCCCTGGTGCTGGCACTCGGCACTGCCTTCAAGGTCGCCGTGATGGCGGAAGTGCTGGCCAATGCGGGCGGCATTGGTGGCGGTCTTGCACGCGCGCGGTCGAACCTCGATGTGTCCGAAGCGCTCGGCTGGGTGCTGATCGCCGTCGCGGTCCTGATCCTCGTCGAGTACGGCATCATCCGGCCGGTCCACGCCGAGCTCGAGCGCTGGCGCGAGGCGGCCCAGCCGTGGGGAATCAAACGATGACGGCCCTGCTGCTGTCGGGCATCGGCCACGCCTATCTGGGGCGCACGGTCCTTGACGGGATCGACCTTGCGGTCCCTGCCGGAGAGGTCGTGGCTCTCGTGGGCCCCTCGGGATGCGGCAAGAGCACGCTGGTGCATATCGCCGCGGGCATCATCCAGCCGCTGCGCGGCCGCGTGGCCGTTCGCTACGCCCGTCACGGCATGGTTTTTCAGGAGCCGCGCCTCATGCCGTGGGCAACCGCACAGGAGAACATCGCTTATCCCCTGCGCATCGCAAGGACAGGACGAAGGAAGCGGCTGACCCGGGCTGCGCAGGCAGCCCGTCGCGTCCACCTCGAAGAGATGGATCTCGGCAAGTTTCCGGTCGAGTTGTCCGGCGGCATGCGCCAGCGCGTCGCCATCGCCAGGGCGCTGGTGCGCGACCCCGATTTCATCTTCTTCGACGAGCCCTTCACGGCGCTCGACGTCGCGCTCAAGCGGCGGATGCAGAACCTGGTCATTGCGGCAGCAGGCGAGGCCGGGTTTGCGGCCCTGTTCGTGACGCACGATCTGTACGAGGCGGCGCGCATTGCCCACCGCATCGTTGTCATGGATGCGCATGGGCGGGGCATCACCGGCGAGCGCGTGATCCCGGGAACGCCCGGGGAGCGCTCCGACCGCGATGTTTTCGAGAAGGTCTCGAACTATCTCGCTGGGGACCCCCTCTTCCGCCACGTCAACGATGTCGACGAGCGGAGGCGGGCATGACGATTCTCGTCGCACCGGCCAAACAGCAGATCTCCCTGCTCGACGTGCTCACCGACGAGGGGCTGAGGCTGTTCTTTCCGCTCGGCGCCCTCTACGCGGCGCTGTGGCCGTTTCTGTGGGTCGTCGTTCTAGGCTTCGACCTGCCTCTCGCCAGGCAGGTGCCAGCGACGCAATGGCACCCCCACGAGATGCTGATTGGCGCCTATGGGGCGGCGCTCATCGGGTTTGTGACATCGGCAGTGCCCGAGTGGACGGACACCAAGGGGCCGGGCCAGTGGATGCTCCTGTCGCTCGCCGCGCTGTGGGGCATCGGGCGCTGCGTCGGCGTACTCGGCTTCGATCTGGTCGGAGTGCTGGGTGCCCTGGCCGACAGCCTGTGGCTTGCCGGACTCCTCATCTATGTCGCACATGTCAGCTGGAGGCGGCGAACGACCAGCCTTACCGGCTTCGGGTTCTGGCTCGCGGTGCTGGTGGTGGCCGAGGTCGTAACGCGCGTGGGGTTCGTCGGTGGCGATGTGCAACTGTCGGCACGTGGGCTGGCCGTCGTCGAGCTCGCATTCCTGGGCCTCCTCAGCCTCGCGCTGGCGCGCGTGTGGGTGCCCGTCACCAACCTGGTGCTCGATCCGAGCGAGAAGACGAGCCCTTATCGACCCCATCCCGGCCGCCAGAACCTCGCATCCGGTCTCGTCGCGATTGCACTTGGCGGGGAGTTGGCGGGTTTGTCGACGGAGGTGCGCGGCTATCTGTTCCTGGCGTCGGGTGCTGCCTTCCTCGACCGGGCGGGAGAAGCCTTCATCGGCCGCCTTTTCCTGCGTGCGGAAACGCTGTCGTTGTTCGGGTCGGCCGCGCTGGCGGGAATGGGCCTGCTCGCCGTGGGCGCGGCGCGGCTCGGGGCCCCGCTCGCGGAGTCGACGGCCCTGCACGTGGCGCTGATGGGTGGACTGGGGCTCGGCGTGCTGGCGGTCTATTCCGTCGCCGGACTGCTGCACACGGGTCATGCCTTGCGCCTGCCACCGGCGGCGATGCTTTCGTTCCTGCTACTGCTTGCGGCCGCGGGCCTGCGCGTGCTGCCGGATTTGGGTGTGTCGATCCCATTGCCGGGCGGGCATCATGTCGCAAGCTCGATCGCCTGGGCGCTCGCATTCCTCGTCTGGCTATACGGCTACTGGCCCTTGCTGCGAGACCCGCACACAGTCGGCCGGCGTTCCTGCTGATGGGTAGTCTGCAAGAGAGGTTGCTCGCATCATGTCGACCATGACCCTCGTGCGAGAGTGGCGCGGACCCGCCATCTTCAGTTACGGCTTCAGGCCGTTCTTCCTCTTTGCCGCCCTGCAGGCTGCTCTTGCCGTTGCACTCTGGGTGCCCTGGTTCCTGGGTCTTGTGCCCGTGCCGAGCCTGCTGCCGCCGGTGGCCTGGCACGCGCATTCCCTGCTGTTCGGCTACGTACCCGCTGTCATCGCCGGCTTTCTGCTGACCGCGGTGCCAAACTGGACCGGCCGCCTGCCCGTTGTCGGCTGGCCGCTCGCCGGACTGTTCTCGCTGTGGGCGGCCGGGCGGATCGCGATGCTGGTGTCGGCCCACCTTGGCGCCTGGCTGACGGCGGTCGTCGACATTTCCTTCCTTTGCGCTCTGGCGGCGGTGGTGGCGCGCGAGATCGTATCGGCCGGGAACTGGCGCAATCTGAAGGTGCTGCTGGTGCTCTCCCTGCTCCTCGTCGCGCAGGCGCTGTTCCACTGGGAGGTCGATCACTACGGCAGGCCGGAGGTAGCCGACAGGCTGGCCATCGCCGCGATCATCACGCTGATCACCCTCATCGGCGGCCGCATCGTGCCGAGCTTCACGACCAACTGGATCAAGAGACTGAACCCCGGCAGGTTGCCGCAGCCGCCGGGGAGGTTCGATGCGGTCGCGATGGCCGCCGGCATCGTCGCATTGGTTGTCTGGATCGCAAGCGCGCGCATGACCGTGCCGGGATGGCTGAGCGGAGGGCTTCTGCTACTCGGCGGGCTGCTGCATCTCGCCAGGCAGTGGCGCTGGGCCCCGCATCGCACGCTGCGCGAGCCGTTGGTGACGATCCTGCACGTGGGCTACTTCTTCGTCGGCGCAGGGTTCGTGCTCGCGGGCTTGGCCGAACTGACGCACGGTCGCATTGCGGCAACCGCCGGCATCCATGCCTGGACCGCCGGGGCCATCGGCACCATGACACTTGCCGTCATGACACGGGCGAGCCTGGGCCATACGGGGCGCCCTTTGACGGCTGGCTTCATGACGGTCGTCATCTATGGCGGCGTGGTTGCGGCGGCCGTGCTGAGAATTGCTTCCGCGCTTGCCCCCGAGCTGACCCTCACGCTGATCCCAGCTGCCGGGGTGGCCTGGATCATCGCCTTCCTCGGTTTCGCCTTGGCCTACGGCCCACTGCTGGCCTTGCCTCGCGCAAAGAGCGGCGCGTAGCATCTGCAAAGGTGCGCTCGGACGTCATCGGCGCAGAAAATAGTCGTGGAACCGGACGCCGATTACGCCGGTCCGGCGCCATACCACGCTTGCGAGCCGAGGGTGCGCCGTCGTCTCGTCCTGCAGTTGAATTTCCTTCGGAATGATGGCGGCGTCGGCAACTCTCAGCTGGGCCCCCGAAGCCGATGCGTTCTGGACGACGCATTCGACCAGGCTATGTCCGCTGGCAAAGCCAATGACGCCGGCATACGAACGCAACATCGTTTCCTCGGGACACTCCGCAGCAGGGAATCCGTTGCAAATCGCGCAACGATCTCGCCTTGATGGAAGTCAAGACGAGTTGGCGTGCATATCAATGCCGAGGGACACTGTTGCGTCCGTGCCAGACTGAAGCCTGGCGATCGTGGCACGATTTGCCCATGCAAGGCCGCGCAAGAAGAGGGCGAACCCGCCTTGCCGGCAAACGCCGGCGGCGCCGGCTGCCCCGCATTTTCCTGATTAGCGCGCGGTCGGCCGCGCGACCTGAGGGACTGTCATGCGTGACTCACGCCTCATTTCAGCGCCAGCACCACGGGCCCTGAAACCGGATCGGTGACGCCAAGACCGCCACCCAGGTCTTCGAGCGTGTCGCGGAAGGAATCAAGCGTCCCGACCATCTGGGTCCGCGCGCTCGCGAGCGCGTCCATGTCCGACCACTCGGCGATGATACAATAGGCTCGCTCTCCGGTCTTGATCACGTTTGCATGACGCAGACCTGGCCAATTGGCCACGATCTTCTTGTGAGCATCGAGGAATTCCTGATCCCGCCCAGGCTTCACCCGGAAGCGCACGGCGTTGAAAGCGGTCATGGGCCACCTCTAATTCTGGATGCGCAATACCGTTCACCGGCACAGTCAGCCTACCCCATCTCTTTGCAGCTGTTCCACAACCGGCGCACCGGCTGGTGAAAAGGTGTTTGGTCGACGATATTCCAAAACTCGCCCTCTCGCGCTGTTTTGCGAGCGCGGCGAGGCGCGGATGCATCGAGCCGTGCGGCCTACAATCATCACAAGCCCAAGCTGCTGGGCTGACGCCCTTGCGAGAGATCCGGTACCTCACGGTCGCACCGCGGGGCATTCCATCAGCATGCCACGTGCCCGCCACATAGGGAATGTTTCTAGCGCTGCGAATTCCGGCGCTCGCTGGCGTGCACGGTTTTTTATGCGTCAGGCACGCGCCGCAGCAGGTCCCACACCGTTACGTAACTCCACCCCGCGCTCGCGGCTCGCGCCTCCTCTAAGAATCCGTGAGCCATACCGTACTCAATCGGCGTGAGCCGTTCGCACAGAATTCATGTGCTAGAAGCGTCGATCGAGCTACACTTCGACTTGAGAAAGGCCCTGCAATGGCGGAAACACGTGCGGACTGTAGCGGTTGGCGCCCTTGCCCTTGCAATCGCAGGAACTGCTGGCCTCTCGCAGGAGGAGTCGTGCGCGAGCGCGCTCGATTCGCGCAGACAGGCTGGTGAGACGGTGGCGAAATCAGTGCCACGCTTTGATACGAGGCATGCTGATTTAAGGGAACGACTGGACGCCTTTGTGGCCGCCGAGGCGGCATTGAGAACGGCGCACCGAGCCGTCAGGCGGGCGTGTCCAGCCGGTGAATTTGTGCGGGTCGATTCCGACGCACAGGATCGATCTGAGTTCATTATCGAGGCGGCCAGGAGCCGGCTAGCGAAGTGCCTCGACCCCACAAGCAAGTAGCCGCCAGCGCCTATTCAGTCGCATGCAGGTCGCCATCCATACTTTCCCCCATGGTCAAGAAGGGGGTCATCGGTCTTGCGAGGGATCGCGTCCCGCCTGACTGGCGAAGGCCCGCAGCATATTTGTCTGTTGCAGGAGGTCGTCCGTGCGATGGTTCAGGACATCGCGAATGCTGATCATTCCGACCAGCCGTCCGCTATCCTCCACGGGAATATGTCGAATATTGCGGATCTGCATCTTTGATGCGACATTTGACACACTCTCTCCAGGAGAGCACGTGACGACGGTTTTCGTCATCAGTGCTGAAACTGGCAATGTGTACAGGTCGCCTTTGTGCACGGCCAAGCCATAGGCGATATCCCGTTCGGAGATCACCCCCTCGACCGCTTGCCCGTCAGAACTCACGACCGCGGCGCCGATGCGCCTCTCGCGCAGGCGCTCCGACAATACGCCGATCGTTTCCGATGCCTGGACTGTAACGACGGTTGAGCCTTTGGCGGCGAGAATGTCCGCTACCTTCATATTGTCCTCCCCAAAAGGAATTGGTCCTTGACCTGAACTCAGCGGGTGAAGTTTCGATCCATGATAGCGAACGCGTTCGCATCGTTCAGCTCAGCTATAGCATCTCCGTCACTCAATCACCTCATCCGCTCGCGCCAGCAACGTCAACGGTACCGTGAGCCCCAACGCCTTCAGCGTTCTCAAATTGACCGCCAACTCAAATTTGGTTGGTCGCTGAACTGGAAACCACTTAGCGATCCGGGTCCGGGCGCGGGGGGTCAGTCTGGGACGTGCTCCGAGGCTCGGGTGGCTCGTACGCATACGATCAATGTGCTGGGAGGTACGTTGCCCCGAGCCCGCAGCGGAGTGACAAACGAGGAGTGGCAAACACCATGACCACTGGAGTCGGAACCAAATGGTTCCAACCCCGGGGGCGGTTCGGATTTGGGTCGAAGCAGTCCACCGGACCCTTTTGAAGCGCCGGTCGACGGTCTACTTGCCGCCAAGCGCCTTGCAATCTGGCGTCGTGCGCGACGGCAGCCCATCGCGCGGAAGGCGTCGGACGTCATACCGAGGGTCTGGGTGACATTGTCAGCACGACCGACCATCTTGTTCGACAGCGTACCGTCCGCGTTTGCGCTCACTTCGTGTGACGAACACCGAGCCCGAAGCCTGACGATTCTCGTTGAGCGTGATCACACCCAGAGGGGTCTGCAGCTTCAGTTTGGACAGCGCGGCGTTGAACTTCTTCTGGCCATCGCTGAGGTCGCCCTTGACCTCGTTCAAACCTGCTATCAAGGCCAGCGCATTCACGTGGTAGCCGACGCCGAACAGCGACGGTGAGGGGAGCCTTTTGTCCGCCGGGAACGCGTCCTGGTAGGCCTTGACGTAGGCTTGCCACTCCGGCGCCGGGTTGTAATTGCCTATCCAACCCGAAGTCGGGGTGCCAATAAGGGCGTCCTTGGCCTTGCCCTTGGAGTTCAGCACTGTCGGGTCCGCCATGATGGACCCGCCGATCAGCTTGGCCTTGCCCCCGGCTTGCTGATACTGGTTGAGGAAGTTGATGGCATCCGTTCCGCCCACGCCGAGGTAGATGGCGTCGACGTTGTCGGGCAGCTTGGCGATCACGCCCGCATAGTCACCCGAGCCGAGCGGAACCCACAGGCGCTCCACCAGTTCACCGCCGGCCTTGCAGAAGTCGACCGCGAAACCGAGGAAGTTGGTGTAGCCGAACGAATAGTCGGCCGACACGGCTGCGACGCGCTTCCAGCCCTTCTTCTCGACAATATATTTGCCGAGGCCCGAACCCCACTGTGCGCCGTCCAAGTTAAAGCGGAAGAAGTTTGGCGACGGGTCGACCCAGGTGGTTTCCAGCGCGCCGGAAATCCTGTTGATCACGGTCTTGTCCGGGATGGTCTTGGAATAGTCGCGCATGGCGATGCCCTCCGAACCCGAAAGCGGGCCCAGGATGATATCGACCTTGTCCTGCTCGATGAGCTTGCGCGCCATTCGCGTCGCGGTGGCAGGCGTCATATCGCTGGGGGCAACGACCGTTTCGATCTTCTTGCCGCCGGCCGTCCTGCCCGCCAGCTTGAGCGCCCGCTCGACGTAGCGCACGCCATCCGCACCGCCGGCCGCAAAGGCTCCCTCGAGGGCAACCAGGATGCCGACCTTGATGGTGTCCTGAGCGACCGCGGCGCCCGGCAACATCAATGCCAGGGCGGCAGCGGTTCCGATAAATCGCTTCATGCCGAATCCTCCCGTCCGCCCCGTAACCGACGGCCAGCGCACCTTCCTGGAATGGACCGCGGAGTTCGACTGCGCGCCGGAGCGCGAGGCCGAACTGGTCGCCAACATCGGCACCGGCGTGTTCCAGGGCGGCTTCGATGCCTTGAAGTGTCAAACGGCCCGCGAAGTTGACCCCCCGTATTGCCTCATCTGCCGATGTTACCGGCGGGAGGGGCTGTGGGCAGGGCGGAATGACCATCACACGCAGCGCCGTCCACAGGCCCGGGCGGTAGTGCGACCATGGCGGGTGTGGTCAACGTCATCTCGGCCGTCAATCTCTCGGCAGCCTTCCTGCGAAGTGCCTTCAAGAGGCGCTGCACGATGGAATGTTGCTTCTTGCAGAACTGCTCAGGGTAGCTCTCGCTCAATCGACCGACGATGGCGAGCGCAGTGAGCTGTGGCTCCGCGACGAGCCAGGCCTCGATGGTGGTGGCGTGTGGATCGAGCATGGACGGTGTTCGCACGCGCCGAATGTATTTCCGTTTCGGTTGCCGGTGCGTACCGCGCAGCTCGCCGGTGCCGACGGACTTGCCGAGCGCCCTGGCAAAGGTCGCTGCGTCAGTCGGCGGCGATGGCACCACCATGTGCGCTGCGGTCTTGCCAGGACGACGGTCAATGCGTTCGCCGAGCTCGGTCTGGGCAGCGCGCACCTCGGCCAGAAGCGCAACCGGGTCGAGCGTGCGATGCATGTTCCGCAGGCGTGTCTTGACGGCTTTGGTGACCTTTCGGTGCACAAGAGCGCGCTCCAAAGGTGTCACCGGAGCGTGGTATCGTTTGATCACCTTGGCTCCCTCGCGCCGTTTCTCCTTGAGCTTGAACGACGGCTGGAAGAAGTTCACGTACAGGCGTGCGGCCGCGTACAGCCGAGCCATGCACTGCGCCGCCTCGATGCCTTCGAAACGGCCGTAACCGACCAGCCGGCGCACGACGGCACCGTTCTTCTGCTCGACGAATGCCTGATCGTTCTTCTTGTAGGCGCGTGATCGCGTTACCTCGATCTTCTGAGCCCGGCACCACGGCACGACGACATCGTTCATGAACGCGCTGTCGTTGTCGAAGTCGGCGCCACGCAGAAGCCAGGGGAACAGGCTCTGGGCTCGCTTGATCGCCTCAACCACCAGGCTACCGTCACGGGCGACGAGTGGGATGCACTCCGTCCAACCCGTCGCCACGTCGACCATCGTCAGCGTCTGGATGAAGGAGCCGGCGACCGAGGTGCCACCGTGCGCCACCAGGTCAATCTCGCAGAAGCCGGGCGGCGGGTCCTTCCAGTCATTGAAGGTGCGGATCGGAACCTCGCGGCGGATCGCGGAGTAAAACCCCACACGCCGGCGTCGACCGCCCGCTGCCGCAACCTTCGCATCGCCGAGCAGGCGGTCGATGGTTGCCGCGCTGATCGACAGCAGCAGGCTGCGCTCCCTCTCCCCGAGCTGCAACCGGCCATGCCGCTCCAGTGATGGCAGCAGGACCGGGATCATGGCCACCAGCCGCCTGCCGCAAACACGGTCGGAGGCTTCCCACAGGGCGACCAGGGCATCGCGCACGCCTTCGTACCTGCCCCGTCGACGGTGCCCGCGTTCGCCGTCGTCTACGGTCTTGCCAGCTGTCCGACCCGACAGCGCCCGCACCGCGTGCTTGCGATGCCAGCCCGTCGTGGCACAAAGCTCACTGAGAATGCTCCCCTTCTCGACCCGCCCGGCCGATCGGTAGCGCTCCGCCACCGCCGCCAACACCTCGCGCCGCGCGCCCATGCTGATCCGCCCCGCCATAGGCGCCACCGACCCGATTCGGTGACGCCGCCCCAGTCATCGGCGGAAACTTGTTCGGTAACATTCTCCGTGACGCAATGCGCCCCTCTCTCGCGTGTGGTTGCCAGCTGCTAGCGCTTGTAGTTGCGGGGTTATCCGTCGAGCGCGTCGTCTGTGGAGAGCAGCACTCGGATAGGTGCTGAGCGCACAGGTGGGGTAACTCACCGATGCCGATGCACAGTACGACTGGTACTACAATCTCGTAGTCGCTGGTGCCAGGCAGAATAATTTGCCAGCAGCTTGGCTCGCGAGCCTTGAGCGGGTCGCGTTTGCGCCCGACCCGCAAGTCAATCGTAAGAGCAGACTGGATGCCCTGAGCGTCTTGAAGGCGGCTGGGTACCAAAGAGCCACGACAGAAGCGGCTGCTTGAATTTCGCGTGAGGTGTACGCACGGCACGCATGCGTAGTCGCGCTCGCCTGGGTTTGGCACGGCGAGCGGCTTGGCAGCATTCGCTGACATTGCGGAGTATACTGCGCGCCATGCCCGATAAGAGCACTGAATTTGCGGTCAAGGACGTGCCTTCGGCTTGTTTGAGGAGTTCATTGCCGAACTCTCCAAGACAGACGTCCCCGCGGAGGTCGTCGCCGCACTGAAAAAAAGCGATTCTCGAAGACCACACATTCAGCGAAGCCGCATTGCGCGCGGCTCTGACATTTGAAGAGAAGGACATATGATCCGCATCGAGGAAGTCTCGATCAGTGAATTCAGGGGAATTAGGGACCTGGTGCTGAAGCTGACCGGGCAGAACTTTGCGGTCAGCGGGCCGAACGGAACCGGCAAAAGTGGAGTAGTGGACGCTCTGGAGTTCGGGCTCACAGGGAGCGTGTCGCGACTGTCGGGCAAGGGAACCGGCGCGGTCTCCGTGAAAGATCACGGTCCGCACGTGGATTTTCGGAACAAGCCGCAAGAAGCCCGGGTAGTGCTGACGTGTAAAAGTTTGGATTTGATCGGACGTTATTAAGGAAGTGGTGGGCATCATTGCCGGTTGTGAGGGGAGCGAGCCGAAGGCGAGTGGACCTTACAACTGGCGGCGCAAGAATCGAGAGCCCACAAT
>JBFWRV010000002.1:0-140674 GCA_050248715.1 Hyphomicrobiaceae bacterium
CCGCGCAGATCAAGCGAATAAGCTCGTGCCATGCCTGCTGGCCTCCACTCCAGCAGGCAGCATGAATCATATTCGCCGCAGCCTGGGAATCCCCCGCGATTCCATTCGAACTAAACTTGCTCTAGGCTTCGGCACGGTTGCGCAGCATGGCGCTCACCGATTTGAGCAGCTTGAACGCGGTGTAAAACGAGAGTTCCACCAGCGCGGTCAGCAGCAGAAGAAACAGCGAGCGCTGGCCCAGATCGTCGGTGATGGCGCCGCGGATCTTGTATTTCATATCGGCGGGAAAATAGGTGTCCACCAGGGCATAGAGCGCGTTCGTGAGCGGTAGGAGATGCGAATAGGCCCACCCCAGCCAGTCCAGCCGATAGGCGTGCAGGTAGGCATAGAGGACCCACACCGTCACAATGGTTGCGAACAGAAGCACGACCTTGCCGAGGAACAGCCATAGGAACCGCGGCGGCGGAGCTGCCGTTTGATCGTTCACGCTAAGAACTCCCCGTTAGCCAGCATTGCCCCCGCGCCCTGATAGCACGGCAAGGCGTGCCCACGCACACGAAACGAGCCAGGATCAGCCGCGCTCCACCAGCCGTTGCAGTTGCGCGCGCAGCGCCGACGCGTCGGCCGTGAAGTCGCCGTCGATCCACCAACCCTCCAGCTCCCGCAGCAACTCGCCGACGCGCGGTCCTGCGGGCACGCCCAGGGCCAGGACGTCGGCGCCGCCGATCGGGAACACCGGCGGACGCCAGCGCTCCGGCAGAGCGAGGCGATCGCGCCACTCCGGGCTCGCGACTGGCGCCCCCGAACGCGCCCAGGCGACCAGCACGGCCTCGCGATATGCCTCCTCGCCCTCGCGGTAAAGGCTCGCCCTGGCGAGGTGCTCGGGCTCCCCCGGTCCGAGCCCCTCCACCGAGCCGACGGCGCGTGCCAGGCGTGCGTGCTCCTCGTTGGACAGGCGCAGGCGGTCGCGCAGGCGATCGGCATCCTCGGCAATCGCCACGCCAAGCACTGCCAGCCGCAGCATGGGATCGCCGGCATCGGTGAACTCCGCCTCGATCGCGGCGAGGTGGGCAAGCAGGCCCGGCCGCGGCACGGTGGGCAGGGTGCAGGCGAGCACGCCGTAGTCCTGCATCGCCCGGACGATGTCGACGGCGCGCGGCGCGATCAGCAGGCGCACCATCTCCTGGCGCACGCGCTCCGCCGACAGCCGGGCGAGACCGAACCGCTCCACCATGCAGGCGGCAAGGCCGGCTTCATCGGGCGAACCCTCGCCGTACTGGGCCGTGAAGCGGAAGAAGCGGAGGATGCGCAGGTAGTCCTCGCGGATGCGCTCGCGCGCGTCGCCGATGAAGCGCACGCGGCGCTGCAGGAGGTCGGCGTAGCCGCCGAGAGGATCGAATACCTCTCCATCCGCGCCGCAGTAGAGCGCGTTGATGGTGAAGTCACGCCGCCGCGCATCGGCCTCCCAGTCGTCGGTGAAGGCAACCGTGGCGTGCCGTCCGTGCGCCTCCACGTCCCGGCGCAGCGTCGTCACCTCGTGCGGGACACGGCCGGCGAGCACGGTGACGGTTCCATGGGCGATACCGGTCATCACGACATCGAGGCCAGCGGCCCGAGCCGCCGCGATCACCCCCTCGGGGGTGGCGGGCGTAGCGATATCGACATCGCTCACGGGCAAGCCGAGGAGGGCGTTGCGCACGGCGCCGCCGACGGCACGCGCGGCGTGGCCATTGGCGCGAAGCGCGCCGAAGACGGCCCGCGTCGTCGGGCGCGCCAGCCACTCGGCGTCCGCGAGACTGGGAACTGCAGCACTCGAAGGCTGAGCGGCCATGCGGCACGCCTGCTATCGCAACTGGCCGGGCTCGATGCGCCCGTCCTTGCCCATCCGCGGCGGCGTGTAGGAGGCGCCGGGCACGCCACCGGGCGTGATGGTGGCGTAGTAGATCAAGGTTCCCGCCACGAGCAGTGCTCCCGCCACGAACAGCCACACGAGCGGAGCCTCGTTCACGACGGTGCTGGCCGATCCGCTTTCGCGCCGCATCAGCAGCGTGTAGCCGATATAGATGACGCTCGGCAGCAGGAACAGCGCGATGTTCTCGATGATGGCGCGGATCATCGCAGGAACAGCCTCTGCTGCATGTTCTTCAGCATGCCGGCGGTGGCGCCCCAGATATAGCGACCTTCGTAGGGCATCGCGTAGAACGAGCGCTGCCGGCCGCGCCATTCGCGGGCATGCTTCTGGTGGTTGGCCTCGTCCATCAGGAAGGCGAGCGGCACCTCGAAGGCCTCGAGCACCTCGCGCGTGTCCACCGCGACCTCGAACCCCGGTCGCACGAAGGCGACCACGGGACTGATCTGGAAGCCGGTGCCGGTGCGGTAGCTGTCGAGGTAGCCGAGCGGATCGATGCAGCTCGCGGGCAGGCCGATCTCCTCATGCGCCTCCCTCAGCGCGCAGTCGAGCGCGGATCGGTCGCCGGCCTCCACCTTGCCGCCAGGGAACGAGATCTGGCCCGGATGGCTCGGCATGTCGTGCGCGCGCTGCGTTAGCAGGACGGTCAGCGGGTCACGCAGCATGATCGGCACCAGCACCGCCGCCGGCCGCGGCGGCGCCATCGCTGCAAGGTCGCCCTTGAACTCGGGGTTCAGGTCCCAGTCGCTGGGGCCCAGCGCCCGACCCGAGCGGGGATCGAAAATGGCTTGCGACGGTGCGGCAAGCAGGCCCTTGCGGGCCAGGCTCCTGAAGCCTGCCTCGGTCAGAGGGTTGGCGGTGTGGTCGAGCGGCATGTCCATGGCGCCAACATACACCCGCAGGCTTGTGCCGCGCCAATCCCGTGTCTGCCGCGCAGACGGCTTGTCCCCGGATTCGTTCCCGGCGGCGATGGCCGCCGGCACCCCGCGTCATGCCGCCGGCACACGCGCCGGCGACGAGGGTCATCCCTTCAGCTTCGGGTCGAGCCAGTCGCGCAGGCTGTCGCCGAACAGATTGAAGGCGAACACCGCTAGCGTGATGGCGAGGCCCGGGAAGATGATCATCCACGGGGCTGTCTGGTAGAAGTCGGCGCTCGTGCCCGACAGCATGAGCCCCCAGGCGGGCGTCGGCTCGGTGACGCCGAGCCCCAGAAACGACAGGCTGGCCTCCAGCAGGATCGCCTGCGCCATGAACGCCGTCACCATGATGAGGTAGGGGGCCATGATGTTGGGCAGGATGTGGCGCAGGATGATGCGCTTGTGGGAGAAGCCCGCCGCGCGCGCCGCGTCGATGAACGGCATGGCCACGATCGACAGGGTGGAGGCACGGGCGACGCGGGCCATCTTCGGCACGATCGGCAGAGCGATGGCGGCGATCAGGTTGGTGTCGACGCCGCCGATGTTGCCCTTGCCCAGCACGGCCACGACCACCATCGCCAGGACGATGATCGGGAACGAGAGCATGATGTCGACGATGCGCTGGATGAAATTATCGATGCGGCCGCCGAAGTAGCCCGACGCCGCGCCGACAAGAGCGCCGAGCGTGCAACCGGAGACGGCCGACAGAATGCCGACCGCCAGCGCCGTCCGCGCGCCGTAGACGATGCGCGAGAACACATCGCGCCCGTACTGGTCGGTGCCGAACCAGTGCTCCGCGTTGGGCCTGGAGAGCATGGCCGCGAAGTCGATGGCCTCAGGGTCGAACGGTGCGATCCAGCGGGCGCCGAGGGCGAACACCACGTAAAGCAGGATAATGAAGAAGGCCATCACGCCCAGCGGCTGGACCTTCACGAACTGCAAGAAGGCGTTCGGGCGCTTCGGCAGGGTTTCCGCCTGAACGGACGGGGTGGCGACGACGGTAGCCATGGCTTGCAGCCCTCAGCTCAAGCGGATGCGCGGGTCGAGCCAGCCGTAGAGCAGGTCCACGACCAGGTTCACGAGCACGAAGATGGTGGCGATCAGCAGCACGAGACCCTGGATCAAATTGAAATCGCCGCGGGCGGTGGCGTCGACGAAAAGCTTGCCGATGCCGTTGATGTTGAAGACCTGCTCGGTCACCACCAGCCCGCCGATCAGGAACGCGAACTCGAGGCCGATGACGGTGACGACAGGCAGCATGGCGTTGCGGAGGGCGTGACGGCGCATGATGAGGCGCGTCCATACGCCCTTGGCGCGGGCGGTGCGAATGTAGTCCTCGCGCATCACCTCCAGCAGCGAGGAGCGCATCATGCGGGTGGCCACCGCCGCATATCGGTAGCCCACGGACGCGGCCGGCCAGATGGTGACAGCGAGATTCGTCAGCGGGTCCTGCCAGATCGGGACGTAGCCGATCTTGGGAAGCCAGTTGAACAGGGTCAGCAGCGTCAGGATGATGAGCATCCCGAGCCAGAAGGAGGGGATCGCCAGGCCCGACACCGCGACCACCCGCACGGTATGGTCGATCCAGGTGTCGCGGTAGAGCGCCGAGATGGTGCCGAGCGGAATGGCGATCAGCATGGCGATGAGGCCCGCCATGATGGCGATTTGCAGGGAGACCGGCATCCTGAGCGCGATCTCCTTGATGACCGGCTCACCCGTCCACAGGGACTTGCCGAGGTCCAGGCGGGGCAGCCCCGCCATGTAGTCGATGAACTGCTGGTAGAGCGGCTTGTCCAGGCCGAGACGCTTGCGCTCGGCCTGGATGGTCTCCTCCGACACGGCCGCGCCGTCCGCCCTGAGCTTCACGACCACCACGTCGCCCGGCATCACGCGGATGAGGAAGAACACGGCAACGGCGACACCGAGCAATGTCGGTATCACCAGAAGCAGACGGCGGATGACGTACCAGAGCATTGCCGCAAACCCGGGCAGCGCACCCGGCGCCGCCCGCTCCGAGTCCTATTGATCGAGCCAGACGGTCGACAGGTCCTGCCAGAGATAATGGCTGGGCGTCATGTACCAGCCCTTGATCTTCTTATGGTTGACGATGATGCGCTGCCACCACAGCAACGGCACGTTGTAGGCCTGCGTCAAGGCATAACGCTCCATCTCGCGCACGATCTTGGTGCGCTCGGCCACGTCGATGGTGCGCCGCTGCTTGTTGTACATCTCGTCGATCTTGATGTCGGTGTGGCCGGAGTAGCCGCTGGGCGAGGACTTTTTGGTCAGGAACTTCGAGAACTGGGCCGTGGGATCGTCCATGAAATCGGCCTGGAACTCGATGGCGACGTCGAAGTCGCCGCTCGCGACACGGTCCTGGTAGAGCTTGGTCTCGAGCTGTTCATGCTCGGCCGTCACGCCGATCCGGCGCCACTGGTCGATGGAATAGACCGCTCCCGGTGTATAGGGCTCGGCGACGTTGCGGTTGAGCAGCTTGAACTTGAGGTCCTTGTGGCCGGCCTGCTCCAGCAGCTTCTTGGCCTCCTCGCGCGACTTGGCGATGTCCTTGCTGAAGCCCGGCAGCTTGACGAGCTCCGCCTCCGGCAGCGACATGGCATACCCCGGCCGCATGACGCCGCCGACGTATTTGAGGATCGAGATCTTCGACAGCGCATCCGAGCCGCCCCAGCGATCGATGGCCATGCTCAGCGCCTGACGCACCCTGATGTCGTCGAACGGCTTGCGCGTGGTGTTGAAGACGATCATCAGGTTGTTGACCCAGGTGCCCTCGAAGGCCGTGAGGTTGTCCTTCATCTTGTCGAGCAGCTGCGTCCTCTCGGAGGGATTGCGCCCCCGGAACTCAGCGTCGAACTGGCCGCCGATGATGCCCGGAACGACGCCGTTCGACTTGACGAAGAAGGCCTTGTAGCCGTCGAGGTAGGGCTTGCCCTTGTCGTAATAGCCCTCGAAGCGCTTGCCCTGCCAGCTCGTGCCGCGAACATGCTCCACGAGGGTGAAGGGCCCCGACCCCATGATCTCGGTCTCGGGATAGCGCGGGTTCTGCTTCAGCTTGGCGGCGCTGTAGATGCAGTTGAAGGGCGACGCCAATGCTTCGAGCACGCCTGCCATCGGGTTCTTCAGCTTGAAGACGACCGTGGTGGGGTCGGGCGCAGAGACGCTCAGGTCGGAATAGTAGGCCTTGCGGATCGACACGACGCCCGCCGGTGGATTGAGGATGCGGTCGTAGCTGGCCTTTATGTCCTCCGAGGTGAGAGAGGAGCCGTCATGGAACTTCACGCCGCCGCGCAGCTTGAAGGTGTAGGTCATGCCGTCGCTGGAGACGTTCCAGCTCTGCGCCAGGTCCGGCACGACCTTGGGGTAGTCCTTGCCGTCGAACTTGACGAGCAGCGAATAGTGCGGCGCGTCGGATGGATGAGGGCGAACGTCGTGCTGCCGTGGCAGTCGTAGTTGGGCGGCTCCGCCACGACGGCGAAGTTCAATGTCCCGCCTCGCTTCGGTGTCTGCGCGCTCGCGACCCCCGTGGCCAAGGTGAGTGCCGCCGCCGCGGCCAGAACCTTGCGTATGCTTCCCGGCATTTCTCTACGTCTCCTCTAGCGTCTGTTGGCCCGCACGCATGACTTTACCGCAACGTGTCTACGCGTGAATGCAGGCAACCCAATGTCGCGGCCCCAATTCACGCGTGGCTGGTACCGCCTTTCGGCAGTCCTCAGTGGCCAGCGGGCAACGGGGATGGAACACGCAGCCCTTCGGCGGATTGAGCGGGCTCGGCAGCTCGCCCTTGACGATGCTGCGCGGGCGGGTGCGCTCGATCACCGGGTCCGGCACCGGGGCGGCCGCGAGCAGGGCCTGCGTGTAGGGGTGCTTCGGGTTGGCAAACAACTCATCGGCCGGGGCGTACTCGACGATCCGGCCGAGATACATGACTGCGACCTTGGTCGAGATGTGGCGGACCACGGCGAGGTCGTGGGCTATGAAGAGATAGGTGAGCCCCAGCTTGTGCTGCAGGTCCTCCAGCAGATTGATAACCTGGCCCTGGATCGACACGTCGAGGGCGGAGACGGCCTCGTCGCACACGATCACGTGCGGCTCGACCGCCAACGCCCGGGCAATGCCGACACGCTGGCGCTGCCCGCCGGACAGCTCGTGGGGATAGCGGAGCGCCATGTAGGGGAACAGGCCCACGAGTTGCAGCAGCTCGGAAACACGATCCGGCACCTGCGCCTTCGGCAAGATGCCGTGGACCCGCATCGGCTCCGCGATGATCTGGCCGACCGTCATGCGCGGATTGAGCGAAGAGTAGGGGTCCTGGAAGATCACCTGCATGCGCTTGCGCACCGCGGTCATCTCGTCGCGGCTGAGCTCGGCGATGTCGATGCCTTCAAAGCGGATCGCCCCGCTCGTGGGGTCGTCGAGGCGCAGCACAAGGCGGCCGAGCGTCGACTTGCCGCATCCGGACTCGCCGACAAGGCCCAGCGTTTCGCCGCGCCGGATGTCGATGCTCACATCGTCGACCGCGCGCACCAGCTTGGGGGGACGCAGGAAGCCGACACGCACGGGGAAGTATTTCTTGGCGCCCTTGACGTCGAGGATGACGGTGGTGTCCTCGCCGTTCGCGCTCGCCCTCGAAGCCGCAGTCGCGGCCGCCGGCAGCGGATCGAGCGCCTCGATCTCCGAGACGCGATGGCAGGCCGCGAGGTGGCCGGGCTCTCCCTCCACGAGCGGCGGATCGGCCAGACACGCCTCGATGGCGAAGCGGCAGCGCGGACGGAACCGGCAACCCGACGGCGGCGCCAGAAGGTTGGGCGGGGCTCCCTCGATGGTGGAAAGTTTGGCAGCCCTGCCGCGATCGAGGCGCGGCACGGCGGTCAGGAGGCCTCTCGCGTAGGGATGCAGGGGCCGGCCAAACACGCGCTCGGCCGTGCCGCTCTCGACGAGCCGGGCCGCATACATGACGTTGACCCTGTCGGCATAGCGCGCGACGATGCCGAGGTTGTGCGTGATGATGATCACGGCGACCCCCAGCCGCCGCGAAAGGTCCTTCATCAGCTCTAGAATTTGCGCCTGGATCGTCACGTCCAGCGCCGTCGTCGGCTCGTCGGCGATCAGCAGCTTGGGATTGCAGGCAAGCCCGATGGCGATCATCACCCGCTGGCGCATACCGCCCGACAGCTGGTGGGGATACTGGCTCAGCCGGCTCTCGGGATCGGTGATGCCGACCAGGGTCAAGAGCTCGATCGCCCTGGCGCGCGCCGCAGCCTCATCCATGTTGAGATGGATGGTGAGGGGCTCCATGATCTGCAGCCCGATCTTGAGGACCGGATTGAGGGAGGTCATGGGCTCCTGGAAGATCATGGCGATCTCCCGCCCGCGGATGCGGCGCATCTCCTCGTCGGAGAGCTGAAGCAATTCCCGCCCGCCGAAACGTACGGAGCCTTTGGGGATGCGCGCGGTCGCCTCGGGCAGCAGCCGCATCACGGCCAGCGCCGAAACCGACTTGCCCGAGCCCGACTCCCCGACGATCGCCACCATCTCGCCGGGATAGACCGAATAGCTCAGCCCCTCCACGGCCCGCACCGTGCCGTGCGAAGTCACGAACTGAACGTTGAGGTCTTCGATCTCGATAAGCGACTGTCGTGCCCGACCGGGCTCCCCCGATGGAACCGGTTGCGTCAATGCCCTATCGCCGAGGGTCGAAACGACCTCGTTGTTCAACGTAATCCTCCCTGACGCGAGGGGCAGCTCCGTGTTGACCCGAAGTCCGCCCCACCGCGGAGCATGGTATTCAGTCCACCAGCTAGCCTACACTGGCGAGCCAGGACAAGGGAACCCCGCGAAAGTCGTGCTTTCCCTTAAATCGCGGCCCGCATGAGCGGTTCCCGGTGCGCTCCAGCGCAGGCCGCGGTCGTTCGACTGCCAATGTCGCAGGCTCTGCCGCCGCAGGGCTCGACGGGGTGCCGCCGCCCTACTCCTTGGCGCGCTCCACGTAGGACCCATCCTCGGTCATGATGACAACGCGCGTGCCGGCGGTGATGTGGGGCGGCACCATGACCCGCTGTCCGTTGGAGAGAACGGCGGGCTTGTAGGAGGACGAGGCCGTCTGGCCCTTGACCACGGGATCGGCCTCGACGACCTCGAAGATCACCCGCTGCGGCAGCTCGGCCGAGACCGGCACGCCTT
The DNA here is from genome assembly GCA_050248715.1 of Hyphomicrobiaceae bacterium. Taxonomy (GTDB): domain Bacteria; phylum Pseudomonadota; class Alphaproteobacteria; order Rhizobiales; family Hyphomicrobiaceae; genus AWTP1-13. The sequence goes on from JBFWRV010000002.1 coordinate 9,025, forward strand.
CGTGCAGGCTGAGGTTCACGGCCATGTTCTCCTGCAGGTAGACCGCCTGCTCGCCGATGATGTCCCTCGATACGGTGATCTGCTCGAACGTCTCGGGCTCCATGAAGTTGAAGCCGATGTCGTCCTCGTAGAGATAGTTATAGGTCTTGTCCTCCAGGTAGGCGCGCTCCACCTGGTCGGTCGTGCGGTAGCGCTCGGTGATCTTTACCCCGTCCGAGATGCGGCGCATGTCGAGGTGGGTGACGGGCGTGCCCTTGCCCGGATGAATGTTCTCGGCCTTCATGACGATGCAGAGCTTGCCATCGACCTCGAGCACGTTGCCTTTGCGCACCGAGCTTGCAATAACCTTGACCACCGAGATCACTCCTGCGTTCCGAGTGGGAGAGAGCCGCTGCGCGCCGCCGCGCCTGCAGGCCCGCCGTATTCAGTTGGCCGCTTTCTACAGGCCTTTTTTCGCATCGCCAAGGAGCATCCGTCCCTGCAGACGCCGTCCCGGCCGCGCCCCTGGTGGCATCCCGACAAGCACGCCGACCGCCGGCCCTTCCTGTTGGCGCGCGGGCGCATCAAGGCGGCGCTACGCGCCTGGTTCGAGGCGCAGGGCTTCCTGGAGGTCGACACGGCTGCCCTGCAGGTGTCGCCCGGCAACGAGGTGCATCTGTCGGCCTTTGCCACCGAGCTGATCGGCCCGGACGCGACCCGGCGGCAGCTCTACCTGCACACCTCGCCCGAGTTCGCGTGCAAGAAGCTGCTGGCGGCGGGGGAGCGGAGAATTTTCACATTCGCCCAGGTTTACCGCAATCGCGAGCGCGGCGCCCTGCACCATCCGGCCTTCACCATGCTGGAATGGTATCGCGCCGGCGAGCCCTACGAGCAGCTGATGGAAGACTGCGCCATCATCCTGCGGCTTGCCGCGTACGCGGCCGGCACGGATGCTCTGCGCTTCTCGGGGCGGGCGGCCGACCCGTTCGCGAACCCGGTCCGCGTGACGGTGGCTGAGGCCTTCTCCCGGCATGCCAGCATCGATCTTCTGGCAACTCTGCCGGGGCCGGCCGGACCGCAGGGAGAGGGGGGTGCAGGAAAACCACCCGCTGCGCCGGACCGTGACACCCTGACCGCGGCGGCCAGGGCCTCAGGCATCCGCACGGCGCCTGACGATGCCTGGGGGGACGTGTTCAGCCGCGTGCTGGTCGAACGGGTCGAGCCTGCGCTCGCGGCCCAGGATGCAGCCGTCATCCTCGCGGAGTATCCAGCCCACCTCGCTGCCCTCGCCCGGCCGCGCCCTGCCGATCCACGCGTGGCCGAGCGCTTCGAGCTCTATGCCTGCGGCGTGGAGCTCGCCAATGCCTTCGGCGAGCTGACCGATCCCGAATTACAGCAGCGACGCCTCGAGGCGGAAATGGCGCAGAAGGAGGGCATCTATGGCGAGCGCTATCCGATCGACGCGGACTTCATCGAAGCGCTCGCCCACATGCCGGCAGCTTGCGGCGCCGCCCTCGGCTTCGATCGCCTGGTGATGCTGGCAACCGGGGCGGACCGCATCGAGCAGGTGCTCTGGACACCTGTTGTGGAGGCCTGACCTTCACCGGAAACTGTCACCCCGGCCGAATCGCGACAGCGCAGAGAGCCGGGGCCCAGGTCTACATCCTCGCGTCCGACCAGCCACTCTGGGCCCCGGATATTGCTCGCGCGCGCAATTCCGGGATGACACCCTGCATCAAGCCGGCGGCGGGCCGAACACCAGCACCGCGTTCAACCCGCCGAAGGCGAACGAGTTGGACATCGTGTAGGTGATCTTCTTCTCGCGGCCGGCGTTGGGGATGTAGTCGAGGTCGCACTCGGGATCGGCCTCGTCGAGGCCGATCGTGGGCGGCATCCAGTTCTCCTGCATCGCCTTGATGCATGCCACCGCCTCGATGCCGCCGCCCGCGCCCAGCGGGTGGCCGTGCATCGACTTGGTCGAGGATACCGCCAGGTTGTAGGCGTGCTTGCCGAACACCTTCTTGATGGCGTTGGTCTCGTTGCGGTCGTTGATGGTGGTCGCCGTGCCGTGGGCGTTGAGGTAGTCGATGTCGGTGGGGGCCAGCTCCGCATCATCGAGCGCCAGACGCATGGCCTCGCTGGGCCCGTCGATGTCGGGGTTGACCATGTCCTTGCTGTCCGACGTCATGCCGAAGCCGCACAGCTCGGCCAGCATCGTGGCCCCGCGCGCCTTGGCGTGCGCCTTGGACTCCAGCACGAGAATGCCGGCCCCTTCCGCCAGCACCGTGCCGTTGCGCTTCTTGGCGAACGGGAAGCAACCCTCCGGGGAGAGCACGTGCATCGCCTGCCAGGCGCGCACGACGCCGTAGTTGATGACGCTCTCGGACGCCCCGACAATGGCGACGTCGGCCAGGCCGTGGCGGATGTAGTCGCGGCCGATGCCGATGGCGTGGGCGGCCGTGGAGCAGGCGCTGCAGGTAGCAAACGTCGGGCCTTTGACGCCGAACTCGATGCCGACGTGCGCCGCCGCCGAAGAGCCGATGAACCGCAGCAGCGTCAGCGGATGGGTCGCCCGCTTCTTGTGGATGAACAGGTCCCGGTAGCAGGTCTCCATCGTGTTGAGACCGCCCGCCCCCGAGCCGACGATGCACGCGACGCGATAGCCGTCCTTGAACGGCACCTCGAGGCCCGACTGCCTGATCGCCTCATCCGCCGCCGCCGCCGCGAACCAGGAGTAGCGGTCGGCGTGCAGGATGATCTTGTCGCGGCCGAAGTGCTTCAACCGCGCCTTGGGATCGAAGTCCCTGATCTGCGCGCCGATCAGAATCTTCAGGTCGCCGATCTCGAAACCGTCGAGCGGCGTGATGCCGAGCTGGGAGCGGTGGCAGGCGGACCAGAAGTCGGGCACGGTCGTGCCGATCGGCGTCACAACACCCATGCCCGTCACCACGACACGGTGTGGTACGCCGGCCCCCTGCATCTGAACGTCGTCCCTTGAGTTGCGCCTGTGCAGCTAAGCCGAAGCAGCGAGCGGCGCTCAGGCCTTGGCCGCGGCGGTCCCGGATGCCGCGATGAGCTCACGCACGCGGTCCACCACCGAGCCCACGGTCTTGAAGTCCGCAGCTTCCTCGTTGGCATTGTATGGGATCTCGATGCCGAACGTGTCCTCGATATCGAAGACGATCATCGCCAGATCGAGGGACTCGATCTTGAGGTCGGTCAGCGCCGTGTTGAGTCCGATGTTATCCATCGGCTCTTTCATATGCTTCTTCAGGATGTCGATGATCTTGGTCGCTACATCGTCCATTTTCGCCCTCCCACCGTGCCTAGCCAGGCATGTCGGGACCGTTGATTGTCGACGCACTCTTCGCTTTGCCGGGCTAGCCCCGGAAGGCAAACCAAGCCGTCACATATACGCAATCGCCCGAATAGTCTAGCCGATCGCCTGAGCGAAAAAAACCATGCCTAACGCCCCGAGCACAGGTCTCCACCGCCGCGAGCGATCTGGTCATGCGGTTAAAAAGCGTGTTGAATGGCCATCCGGGCTTCCAGAATGTAATGCGCCGAGAGGCATCCCTGCATGCCCGCCCGTCATTTCAAACCTGGGAGGATTCGATCATGACGGCCCAAGCCGCGCCCGGCGACGCCCGCCCGACCGCCGCCTATCCGTGGCTCACGCGTTACCCCCAAGGCGTTGACTGGCACCAAAAAATCACACCAGCCCCGCTCTACAAGCTGTTGGACGACGCCGCCGCCAAGTACGGCGCACGCCCGTGCACGAACTTCCTCGGCAAGGTCCTTACCTACGGCGACATCGCCAGCATGGTCGACCGCGCGGCTGCGGGATTGCAGAAGCTCGGCATCAGGAAGGGCATGAAGGTGGGGCTCTTCATGCCGAACTGCCCGACCTTCATCGTCTACTATTTTGCCACGCTCAAGGTCGGGGGCACGGTCGTCAACTACAACCCGCTCTACACGCTCGAGGAGCTGACCTTCCAGGTGCGGGACAGCCAGACCGAGCTGATGGTGACGCTCGATCTCAAGGTGCTGTTCGACAAGGTCGAGGGCCTGATGAAGGCGGGGACGCTGAAGCGCAGCGTGGTCGCGTCCTTTCCGGCGCTGCTGCCGGGCACCAAGTCCGTCCTGTTCAAGCTGTTCAGAGGCAAGGAGCTCGCGCACCCCGACAAGTCGCCGGTGGCGGCCAACGTCGTCTACGACGGCGACGTCCGCAAGAACGACGGACAGTACCAGAAGCCGCCGATCGACCCGCTGAACGACATCGCCGTGCTTCAGTACACGGGCGGCACCACCGGGACGCCGAAGGGCGCCATGCTGACGCACGCCAACGTCTCCATCAACTGCCAGCAGGGCGCTGCCTGGGCGACGCATCTCAAACCCGGCGACGAGCGGGTGCTGGCCGCCCTGCCCTTCTTCCACGTATTCGCGATGACGGCGGTCATGAACTTCGCGCTGGCCTACGGCGCAGAGATCGTGGTCATGCCGCGCTTCGTGCTCGACGATGCCATGAAGCTGATCGACAAGACCCGGCCCACGGTGATGCCGGGCGTGCCGACCATGTTCATCGCCATGCTCAATCATCCCAAGCTCGCGAGCTTCGACCTCTCCTCGCTCAAGTTTTGCCTGTCGGGCGGTGCGCCGCTGCCGGTGGACGTGAAGCAGAAGTTCGAGAAGCTGACGGGGTGCAAGCTGGTCGAGGGCTACGGCCTCTCCGAGGCCTCGCCGAGCGTCACCTGCAATCCGCTGGAGGGGGAGGTGAAGGAGGGCTCCATCGGCCAGCCGCTCCCCGGCACCATCGTGTCGCTGCGCGATCTCGCCGACCCCTCGCAGGAGGTGGCGCAGGGCGAGAAGGGCGAGATCTGCGTGAGCGGTCCGCAGGTCATGAAGGGCTACTGGAACAAGCCCGAGGAGACTGCCAACCAGTTCGTCGGCGGCTTCCTGCGCACCGGCGACGTCGGCATCATGGACAAGGACGGCTTCATCTTCATCGTCGACCGCATCAAGGACCTGATCATCTGCTCGGGCTACAACGTCTATCCGCGCCGCATCGAGGAAGCGATCTACGAGCATCCCGCCGTCGAGGAGGTGACGGTGATCGGCATCAAGGACGACTATCGCGGCGAGGCCCCCAAGGCCTTCATCAAACTGAGGGCCGGGGCGAGCGCCACCATCGAGGACATCCAGCGGCACCTGGAAGCCAAGATCTCCAAGATCGAGATGCCGGCCGAGATCGAGTTCCGCGATGCGCTGCCCAAGACCATGATCGGCAAGCTCTCCAAGAAGGAGCTGAAGGCCGAGGAGGAGCACCGCCGGAAAGCCAAGGGCAAATGAGCGCAAGGCTGCCACGCACAGGTGCCCGGCGCGTTGCCCAGCCGGGCTTTGCTGCCGAGGACGGTCCTGCGCGCCTCTACAGCATCGGCGCGCTGGCAGCCGAGCTCAAGGTGACGACGCGGGCGATACGCTTCTATGAGGCCAAGGGCCTCATCGCGCCGGTGCGGCGCGGCACGCAGCGCTCCTACTCGTGGCGTGACCGCGCCCGGCTCAAGCTGATCCTGCGCGGCAAGAACCTGGGCTTCACGCTCGAGGAAGTGGCGCAGTATCTCAAGCTCTACGATGCCGATCCCGCCCAGATCGCCCAGACGCGCATGCTGCTGGCGCGCATCGAGGTTGCCATCGACGATCTGCAGACCAAGCGCGCCGATCTCGACCACACGCTGAAAGAGCTGCGCAAGATCCGGGGCGCGTGCGTCGAGCACCTGGGGATGGAAGGGTCCGACGCCCGGGCCAAGTGCAAGAGTTGACGGCCAGGTCATGCGTCTTGCCGTCATCGCCGACGTCCATGGCAACCTGCCAGCTCTCGAGGCGGTGCTCTCCGACATCGCGCGGCGCGGCGCGGACCGCATCCTCAACCTCGGCGACTGCGTCTCGGGACCGCTGTGGCCGCGCGAGACCATGGACCTCCTGCAGGCCCGTGCCATCGAGACCGTTCGCGGCAACCACGACCGGTGGATGGCGGAGACACCGCGCGGGCAGATGTACCCCTCTGATGCCTTCGCCTTCGACCGGCTGACGGCGGACCAGGTCAGCGCGCTTGGAGCCTTGCCGGCCCGCGTCGACCTCGGCGACGGTGTAGTCGGTGTGCACGGCACGCCGCGGGACGACAACGCATACCTGCTGGAGGACGTGATCGGCGGGCAGCTGGTGCCGGCCCGGCCTGCCGCGATCGCCGAGCGGCTGGGTACGCTGGGCGCCACTCTCGTGCTCTGTGCCCACTCCCACCAGCCGCGGCTGGTCCAGGTCCGCAGCCGCTTGCAGGTCGTCAATCCAGGCTCGGTGGGCTGCCCGGGATATGTCGACCCCACGCCGCCGGCGCACGTCTCCGAGGCCGGCAGCCCGTACGCGCGCTACGCCGTCCTGACGCGGCGGAATGATGGCGGTTGGACCATCGAGCTTATCGCCGTCGAGTACGACTGGGGCATGGCGTCCAGACGAGCCGTGGAAAACGGCCGCCAGGAATGGGCCCAGGCCCTCGCCACGGGCTTTGTCGGCTAGGCTAGCCGCAAGGCCGGCGGCCGCGCCTCGCCCGCGAATTGGCGAAGATGTTACCCTCGGAACAGACTAGACTGTCCGGCATTGCGACTTTGCCCCATCGAATGGAAGGGCAACGGTTATGAAAAAATCTCTTCTCGCGCTCGCGGCTCTCGTTTCCAGCATGGCCTTTGTCCCGGCGGCTCACGCGGACGACTGCGACCCCGATGACGGTGCGGCCGAGTTCGCCAGGTGCCTGGCCGAGCGCAAACTGAGGAGCCTGCGCGCGATCGTCCCTCCCGCGGTGCGTGCCCCGGCCGCTGCGGTCCGCGGGGATTGCGACCCCGACGATGACGACTTCAAGGCCTGCATGCGCGCCATGAGGGTTCCCGGCATGCGCCAGGGCATCCCCTCCGGCCAGGCGGTTCCGTCCGAAGCGCGTCCCAAGGCGAAGGTTCGGCCATCGCGGGACGACAGCCGGGTCGCCGCCGACGGCAAACCCGAGACCCCCGCGCCGGCGCCCGAGGCCGCTTCCGCCAAGGCGGGCGCAGACGTCAGCGACGGGCCGGCCTGCACGAAGTTCCTGCCCAATCTCGGGAAATCGGTCGTGATCCCGTGTGTCGAGTGACGCGGCGAGAGTGAGAATGCAGGGGGCGGCCCGCTGATCGCGCCGCTCTGGATGCATTCACGCCGCCAGGCGAACTTCGGCCGCCTTGCGGCTCTCCATGATGGCCGCCACGCCCATGCCGCCGGCGGTGCACACGGAGATCAGGCCGCGCCCGCCGTGCTCGGCGAGCAGCTTCGCCAGGTTGCCGACGATGCGTCCCCCCGTCGCCGCGAACGGATGGCCGAAGGCCAGGCTCGAGCCCTTCACGTTCATCTTGGAGCGATCGATCGAGCCCAGCGGCTGATCGCGGCCCAGCACCTTCTTGCAATAGCCCGGGTCCTCGAAGGCCTTGAGGGTTGCGAGCACCTGGGCTGCGAATGCCTCGTGGATCTCGTAGAAGTCGAAGTCCTGCAGCTTGAGCTGCGCCCGCTCGAGCATGCGCGAGACGGCGATCGTCGGCGCCATCAGCAGGCCCTCGCCCTCGACGAAGTTGTTGGCCGAAGTCTGGGCGTAGGTGAGGTAGGCCTGCACGGGAAGGCCGCGCTGCGTAGCCCATTCCTCCGACGCCAGCAGCACGGCAGCAGCGCCGTCGGTGAGCGGCGTCGAGTTGGCGGCCGTCAGCGTGCCCCGCTCGGATTTGTCGAACGACGTCTTGAGCTGGGCCAGCCGCTCCAGGTTGATATCCTCGCGCAGGTTGTTGTCGCGGAAGACGCCGGCGAAGGGGACGATGAGGTCGTCCATGTAGCCGGAGCGGTAGGCCTCGGCCGCTTTCTTGTGGCTCTCGAAGGCGAGCTGATCCTGCTCGGCGCGGGTGACCTTCCACTCCTGCGCCATCAGCTCGGCGTGCTGGCCCATGGAGAGGCCCGTGCGCGGCTCGCCGACACTTGGCGGCTGCGGCGCCAGCTCCGACGGCGAAAAGCCCTTGAAGGCCTGGAAGCGCTGGCCCATGGACTTTGCGTTCTGCACCTCGACGAGCCGATGCGCGAACTTCTGCTTGAAGACGATGGGTGCATCCGACGTCGTGTCGGAGCCCATGGCGATGCCGCACTCGATCTGCCCGGTGGCGATCTTGGCCTGGATCATCATGGCCGCCTGCAGGCTGGTGCCGCAGGCCTGCTGGATGGTGATGCCGGGGGTGGTCGGCGCAAGCTTGGTGCCGAGCACGGCCTCGCGCGCCAGGTTCCAGTCCTTGGAATGGCTGACGACGGCGCCGCCGACGGCCTCGTCGATGTGCACGCCCTTCAGGCTATACTTGTCGACCATCCCGTTGAGGACGCCCGTCAGCATCTCAAGGTTGGACTTGTCGGCATAGAGCGTATTGGAGCGGCAGAACGGGATGCGCAGCCCGCCGATCACCGCCACGCGCCTCAGGGTCTGGTCCATAGTGCCCTCCGATCGGTGTCAGACCCCGGGTCCGACACCGTTACTGCGACCGTTGTGGCATGGTGTCCGACCCGACGGGTCCGGCACCTACTCCGCTGCCGTGCGGCGCAGCACCTCGACATTGGATTTTTGCTCAGTGGCCTTGAAGTGCAGCGGCCCGCCGCGGAAGGGCGCGAAGCCCGTGCCGAAGATGACGCCGGCGTCGACAAGCTCCGCGCTCTCCACGATGCGCTCGTCGCGCACCTTCTCGGCCTCGCGAATGAGCGGATCGACGAGCTCGCGCCCCAGCCGCTCCATCTCGAAGGTGTCGTAGGGCTTCTCCGGCTCCGTCTTGACGGGCTTGCCGTCCTTCCAGACGTAGAAGCCCTCGCCGGATTTCTTGCCGAGCTTGCCGGCGGCCACCATGTCGTCGAGCTTGTTGGCCCCGCCGCCCGCCGGCGCCATCTTCAGGATCCTGCCGACATGGGCACACACGTCGAGCCCCACCGTGTCGGCAAGCTCGACCGGCCCCATGGGCATGCCGAAGATGCGCGCGGCCTCGTCGATCTTCTCCTTGGCCTCGCCGCGCTCGACGCGCTGCATCGCCCCCATCATGTAGGGTGCCAGCACGCGGTTCACGACGAAGCCCGGGCTGCTCTTGACGATCAGCGGGAACTTCTCGATCGCGGTTACGAACAGGCAGCCCTTGCCCACCGCCTCCTCGCGCGTGCGCTCGCCCTTGATCACCTCGACCAGGGGCAGCTGCGCCACCGGATTGAAGAAGTGGATGCCGATCAGGCGGCCGGGATCGGCCAGCGGCTCGGCGATGTCCTCGATCATGATCGAGGAGGTGTTGGTGGCGAGCACCGCGCCGGGCTTCAGCTTGCCCTCGATCGACTTGAAGAGGTTCTGCTTGACCTCGACCTTCTCGACGATCGCCTCGATCACCACGTCGGCGCGGGGGATGTGCTCGCCCTGCGGGTCGGCGATGAGGCGGGCCATGGCCGCGTCGCGCAAGGGCTTGGTCCTGAACTTGCGCGCGAACAGCTTCTTCTGGGCGGCAATGCCCTTGACGATCTGATCCGCGCTCACGTCCTGCAGCGATACCTCCATGCCCGAGGCGACGCACCACCCCGCGATGTCGGCGCCCATCACGCCCGCGCCGATCACATGCACGCGCAGCGGCTTGAAGGCGAGGTTCTTGGGCGCCTGGGCCTTCATCATCTCCGACAGCTTGAAGACGCGGCGCAGGTTCCTGGACGTATCGCTCAGCATGAGCGGCGCGAAGGCGCGCGTCTCGGCCGCTTTCATGCCTTCGAGGTTGGCGGCGTGCGTCTCGAAGAGGTCGATGAGCCGGAAGGGGGCGGGATAGTGCTCCTCGCGCACCTTCTTGGCGGTCTCGGAGCGGAACTTGCCGGCCAGCAGCCCGCGCGCAGGCCACATACGCGCGAGGTCCTTCCACAACGGGGCGGACTTCGACCTCCGCTTTCTGTCGACCGCCTTGCGCGCCATCCAGGGAAGGTTCAGGGGGCTCGGCGCCAGCTCGTCGACGAGACCCATGCCGCGCGCCGCGGTGGCGCGGATCATCGAGCCCGTCAGCATCAGCGGCATGGCGGCCAACGCGCCGGCCTGCCGGATCGACCGGGCCGTGCCGTTGAAACCCGGAAAGATCCCGAGCCGGACTTCGGGGAAGCCCAGCCGCGTGGCGTCATCGCGCGTGGCGATGCGCCAGTGGCAGGCAAGCGCCAGCTCCAGACCGCCGCCGAGGCAGAAGCCGTGAATGCAGCACACGACGGGGATCGGCAGCTTCTCGATGCGGTCGAGGTAGGCATTCACCTGCGTGACGCTGTCGATGATCTCGCGCTCGCCCGTCAGCGCCTCGAACTCGCGCACGTCGGCGCCGACGATGAAGCCCTTCTCCTTGCCCGAGATGAACACCAGGCCGCGGATCTCTTTGGCGCGCTGACCTTCATCGACGCGCTCGATGATCATCGCCAGCTCTTCCAGGGCGCGCCGGCTGAGCGAGTTCTGGCTCTCGCCCTCGCGGTCGAACACCGCCCAGGCGATGCCCTGCATGTCCACGGAGAAACGCCAGTCCCGCAACGCGTTCATATCAAGCATGGTACCCGCCTTACTCTGCGGCGCTCTGCACCGCCCGTGCGTTATGCCCCGCCGTCATGTAGTGCGGCTTCACCTCCGCCGGATCGAAATGGTCGACCGCGATGACGCGCGCCGTCAGCTGCTCGACATCGCGCAGCAGCTGTGCCTCGACGTCCGTGATCACGCCCTGCTTGGCCGCGTCGCCGATCCAGTCCGTGCCGTGCACCCGGCGTACCTGGCCGGCGCGCACCGCACGGTCGAGCTTCTTCTCCGCGGCCTCGGCGGCGACGGCCTTCGTCAGCGTCGCCTCGAGCAGCCCGACGGGATCGTTGGGATCGTGGGTGACGTAGATGAAGCGCGTCAGACGGTCGCGCACCTCGCCGGGGGTCAGCACCAGCTCGACCACCTTGTGCCCAAGCCAATCGGGGGCCGGCTTGTAGTGGGCGCCGAACGGAAAGACGAGGACGCGCATGAGCCAGCGCACGGGCCCGACGGGGAAGTTGTCGATGGTGCCGCGCAGGGCCTCCTGGAAGCGGTAGAGGCCGTTCTGGGCGGCCAGCGAGACGATGTAGCGGTCGTTGGCCGGCTTGCCGTCGTCCTCGTAGCGCTTGAGCGTGCAGCAGAGCAGGTAGAGCTCCGAGAGCGCATCCGCGAGCCGCCCCGTCAGCTTCTGCTTGGTCTTGAGGCCGCCGCCCAGCACGGCAACCGTCAGGTCCGCGACCAGGGCGAAGTTGCGCGAGGCGCGCCAGAGCTGGCGATACCATTCCGCGGTGCCGTAAGCCTTCTCGGGCACCTTGGCGAACAGGCCGAAGGTGATGTTGTGGAAGAGGGCGCCGAACACGTTCGACAGCGAGAACGACACGTGGTCGGCGAACGCCGTCTGGAACGCGGCCAGCCCACGCCGGTCATCCGTATCCTGGCAGGCCTGAATCTCTTTGTAGAGATACGGATGCGAGCGCAGCGCGCCCTGGGCGAACGTGATGAGGGAGCGCGTGAGGATGTTGGCGCCCTCGACCGTGATGCCGACCGGCATCATCTGGTAGGCCGACTGCAGATAGTTGGTGGGGCCGTCGCAAATGGCACGTCCGCCGTGCAGGTCCATCGCGTCGTTGAGCGAGCGGCGCATGCGCTCCGTGGTCTGGTATTTCATGATGGCCGAGATCACCGACGGCTTCTCGCCGCGGCTCACCATGGAGGCCGTCACCCCGCGGGCCGCCTCGTTGACGTAGGCGACCTCGACCATGCGGGACAGCGGCTCCTCCAGGCCCTCCATCTTGCCGATGGGCAGGTCGAACTGCTTGCGGATGCGGGCATAGGCCGACGTGTTGCGCAGCAGCGACTTGGCACCGGCCGCCGACGAGGACGGCAGCGAGATCGAGCGGCCGGCCGCCAGGCATTCCATGAGCATGCGCCAGCCCTGGCCGGCCATCTTGTCGCCACCGATCACCCAGTCCATGGGGATGAAGACGTCCTTGGCCCAGTTGGGACCGTTCGGAAACGCGGTGCCGGACGGCAGATGGCGACGGCCGATGTTGACGCCGGGATGCTTGGCCGGAATGAGCGCCACCGTGATGCCGATGTCCTCTCCGCGGCCGAGGATGTTCTCGGGATCGAACAGGCGGAACGCCAGGCCCACCAGCGTCGCCTCGGGTCCCAGCGTGATGTAGCGCTTGTCCCAGGAGAGGCGGATGCCCACGACGTCCTTGCCCTCGTGCCGGCCGCGGGTGACGTAGCCGACGTCGCGCATGGTGGCGGCGTCCGAGCCCGAGGTGGGCCCGGTCAGCGAGAAGCAGGGCACCTCCAGCCCCTTGGCGAGGCGCGGCAGGTAGTAGTGCTTCTGCTCGGGCGTGCCGTACTTCTCGATAAGCTCACCCGGCCCCAGCGAGTTCGGCACCATGACGATGGTGCACACATCGGGCGACCGCGAGGCGATCTTGCCGAGCACCAGCGACTGCGCCTGCGGCGAGAAGCCCAAGCCCCCGTGCTCCTTGGAGATGAGCATGCCGAGGAAGCCGTGCTTCTTGACGAAGTCCCAGACCTCCCTGGGAATCTCCTTCTCGTTGTGGCGGATGGACCAGTCGTTGACCATGCGGCAGAGCTCGGCCGTCGGTCCGTCGAGGAAAGCCTTCTCCTCCTCGGTGAGGGTGATGGGCGGCACCGCGCGCAGCTTTTCCCAGTCGGGCTGGCCGGAGAACAGCTCCGCGTCGAAGCCTATGGTGCCCGCGTTGAGCGCTTCCTGCTCGGTTGCAGAGACCTTGGGCAGAATGCCCTTGATCTTGCGGAACAGCGGCTCGATCAGCGCCATGCGACGCAGCGCCGGGATGGAGAGGCCGCCGAGAACCACCACCGGCACCCAGGCCAGGAGCCCGAGCGCCCCGAATTCGGGCTCCTCGAACTCGCCGTGCAGCAGGCCGCTCTGCCAGACCAGCGTCGCCGCCGCCAATGCCGCCGCCCATGCCCACAAAGGCGCCCGACGCATCGCCAGAGCGAAAGCACCGGCCACGCAGAGGACGATGAACACGATCTCCGCCATAGTTGCCGCTCCTCCGACGCCAAAGCGGCGTCCCTGCTTAGGGGATCAGGATATTTGCAGTATCTGAAGTTGACGTTTACGTCAATTTTCCGCACCCCCGCGTGGCGCCGGCGCCGGCCGGACACAGGCAAAGGCGTAAACGAAGGACTGCTATTATTTAGTATAGCGGGTTTGTTGGCCGGACCCCAAGCTTCCCGTTGGCTATGCCGCTGCATGCCCCATGGCGGACTGCTGCTTTTTGCCTGGGAGACCTCGATGCGACTGGGCTTGGTCGTGCTTGTGACGGGCTTCGGCGTCGCCATGACGGGTGTCTCCGCCCTTGGCGACGAGGCTCGGCTCAAGCGCTACGGCCAGCACCTCGCCCAGGAATGCACGGGCTGCCACCGGATCGACGGCATCGACAACGGTATTCCCTCCATCGTCGGATGGGACGCCGACCGGTTCATCGCCACGCTCGGGTTCTACCAGTCCGGGGCGCGGAGCAATCCGGTGATGGTGTCCGTTGCCAAGTCCCTCGACGAGGAGCAGGCACGGGCGCTCGCCACCTACTACGGCTCACTGGCCAGGCCCGCCAGGAAGTAGGACGGGCCCACGCCTATCCCGCCTTCTTCTGATCCGCGGCGGCGGGGTTAGCGTGCGGGCGTGCGAACATTTCCGAGGTGATGGCGGCGTACCAGCCGATGCTTTCCTGATAGTTCTGCTTGCGCACCTCGGCCGCCTCGTCCCTTTGCGACACGAACCCCTGGGATTCTGCGAGCCGGCCCTCCTGAGGCGCGTAGTTGCCGCCGACCTTGACGTCGTCGTCAGGGGCCAGCAGCGACCAGCAGGTGTTGCGATAGCGCGCCGGGAACCTCTCCTTCTTGGCCAGCTCGGCCAGAACATCGGCCGCCACCACCTTGGCCTGGCTGTTGGCCGAGAATGCCGATTTGGGCATAGCGGCAGCAACCGAGGCATCTCCGAGCACGTAAACGTCCTTCACCTTCTTGGAGGAGAAATTCTCCGGATTGATCGGGCACCAGTCTCCCTCGGTGCAGCCAGCCTTGGCGGCGATCTCGCCGGCGCGCTGCTGGGGAATGATGTTGGCGACATCCGCCTTGGCCTTCTTGCCTGCCTTGGTGATGATCTCCCGGGTCTTGGGATCGAGCCTCGCGATCGCGAAATCGTCGAAGTCGGTCGTGAGGTTGAGCTCGATGATGTCCTTGTAATATTTCTGGAACGCCTCCATGAACACCGGCTGCTTGGAGAACGCCTTCTTCGGATCGAAGATGACGAGCTTCGACTTCGGCTTCTTGGTCTTGATGAAGTGCGCGATCATGCAGGCACGCTCATAGGGCCCTGGCGGGCAGCGGAAGGGGTTGTTGGGCGTGACCATCACGACCGTACCGCCGTCCCGCATGCCCTGCAGCTGGCGCTTCAGCAGCCTCTTGCCCTCGGCCGAGGTAGTGTAGGCGTGGGGCATCGTGCGCGATACCTCGCGCGAGTAGCCGGGCACGCTGTCGTATTTCACGTCGATGCCGGGCGAGAGAATCAGGCGATCGTACCTGTAGCTGCGTCCTCCCTTCGTCTTCACGGTCTTCTTGGCGGCATCCACATCGGTGGCCGTGTCGTGGACCACCTTGATGCCGAGGCGGCTGAGGCCGCCGTACGTGTGATTGAGTGATTCCAGGGTGCGGAAACCCCCGATGTACAAATTTGAGAAGAACGAGGAGCTGTAGATGGGGTTGGCTTCGATCAGCGTGACGTCGAGCTCGGGGGCATCCTTCTTGATGTAGTGCGCCGCGGTCGCCCCGCCAGCCCCGCCGCCGACGATCACCACCTTCGCCGCGCCCTGCGCCGCAACGAAGGGCGACCACACCGAGCCGGCCAGCGTACCGAGCCCCGTCGCACCGGCAATCCGGGTGAAGTCTCTTCGCGAGATTCCCGTCATCGTCGCCTCCCCAAAAAGCCAATCCGAGCCCCGGCACGGTCGCGTGTGCTTTGAAGCTTGCGTGTGTGCATTCTAGGATGTTAGGGGCTGTTGGCAATGCGAGACACCGCGTTGCCGGGCCCACGATGCGCGGCCTGCCGAAGCAGCCGCTCCGCCGCCCCGGCACCGTCTGCTCGCGCCGATCCGCTCGGGACACGAGGACGCCAGCGAAATGACGCACACGAAGCAGTCCAGGGCGGTCAGCCGACGCGCGTTCGCCCTCGGCTCCACCGCCGCCGTGGCCGCGGCGACGCTGCCCTCCACCCTGCTGGCTCAGGATCAGCAGCAGGCGTGGGAGGAGCTGGTCAAGAAGGTGCTCGGCGATGCCAAGCCCGTCGAAGGCAAGGTCGCGATCGAGATGCCGGAGATCGCCGAGAACGGCAATACCGTCCCCTTCGTGATCTCCGTCGACAGCCCCATGACGGAGAAGGACCACGTGAAGGCGATCCATGTCATCGCCACCGCCAACCCCCAGCCGGGGGTGGCCACGTTCCGCTTCTCTCCCCTGTCCGGCAAGGCGGCGGTGACGAGCCGCATGCGCCTTGCCCGGACGCAGGACATCATCGCCATTGCCGAGTTGCCCGACGGCCGCTTCCTCAGCGGCAAGCGCAACGTGAAGGTGACGATCGGCGGCTGCGGCGGCTAGCCCGGAAGGACACGAAGGCATGACGACGCGACCGCGTATCAAGCTTCCCGACAGCGCCAAGGTCGGGGACCTCATCGAGATCAAGACGCTGATCTCGCACCTGATGGAGACCGGCCAGCGCAAGTCCGCCGACGGCAAGGCAATCCCTCGCCACATCATCAATACCTTCACGGCCACGTACGCCGGCGCGGAAGTCTTCAGGGCGGAATTGCATCCGGGCATCTCCGCCAACCCCTACATCGCCTTCCACATGAAGGTGCCAGGCCCCGGCGAGTTCGAATTCACCTGGATCGACGATGCCGGCACGAAAGTCGTCGAGAGAACCAAGCTCAACGTCGTCTAGGCCGCGAGACCCAGGCTTCCAGCACCGACAAGGGACGCGAAGACAATGTCGGACGAACCCGTTACGGATGAGCCAATCTGCGCTCAGAAGGGCCCCTACCAGGTAACGCTCCAGGCCGGCCGACCCTACTTCTGGTGCACCTGCGGGCGGTCCGCCAAGCAGCCCTTCTGCGACGGTTCCCATAAGGTGACGACCCTGCAGCCGCACCGCTTCGTAGCGGAGAGCTCTGGCACCTTCAATCTGTGCGGCTGCAAGACCACCGACGACCGGCCCTTCTGCGACGGCTCCCACAACATGCTGTAGACCGGCATGCCGAGGGCCGACCGGTGCCGGATGGCCGATTCCGGCAACATGTCGGCGTCCACTTCACCCTCTTGCGTTGTAGCGCCTCCGCGCCCCTGCTAGCCTGACCCACCGATTCAAGGGACAAGGCGGCTTCAGCGCATGGAATACTTCCTCCAGCAGTTGATCAACGGTGTCACGCTGGGCTCCATCTACGGCCTGATCGCCATCGGCTACACCATGGTGTTCGGCATCATCGGCATGGTGAACTTTGCGCATGGCGATGTCTTCATGGTCTCGACCTTCATCGCCCTGATCTTTCTGCTGGTGCTCACGCAGACGCTCGGCCTCGGCTCCCTCGCTGTCGCCCTGTTCATCGTGCTGATCCTGGGCATGCTGCTCACCTCGCTCTGGGCCTGGGCGATCGAAAGGCTCGCCTATCGGCCCCTGCGCGGCTCGTTCAGGCTGGCGCCTCTCATCTCCGCCATCGGCATGTCGATCTTCCTGTCGAACCTCGTGCAGGTGACGCAGGGCCCGCGCAACAAACCCGTCCCCTCCATGCTCGGCGAGGTGATTACGCTGAGCAGCGGAGACGTCTACCCCGTCACGCTCTCCTACAAGCAAATCATGATCATGGTGGTGACTGCCGTGCTGCTGTTCGCGTTCTGGTATGTCGTGCAGCGCACGGCGCTCGGACGCGCCCAGCGGGCCTGCGAGCAGGACCGCCGCATGGCGGCGCTGCTCGGCGTCGATGTCGACCGCACCATCTCGCTGACGTTCGTGATGGGTGCGGCGCTCGCGGCCGTCGCAGGGCTGATGTTCATGATCTACTACGGTGTCGTCAACTTCAACGACGGCTTCGTTCCCGGCGTGAAGGCGTTCACCGCGGCCGTGCTCGGAGGCATCGGCTCGCTTCCGGGCGCCGTGCTGGGCGGACTGCTGATCGGCCTCATCGAGACGCTCTGGTCCGCCTACTTCTCCATCGACTACAAGGACGTCGCCACCTTCTCGATCCTCGCCATCACGCTGGTGTTCCTGCCGTCGGGGCTGCTCGGCAAACCGGACGTCGAGAAGGTGTGACGCCCATGGCCGTGGACGCCGTCGAGCACCGCCCCAAGGCCACCTCCAAAGTCGCTGCCGCGCTCAAGGACGCCCTCGGCGCCGCCCTGCTGGCCCTCGGACTGGCGGTGCCGATCCTGGCCCTGCGCACCGAGCAGGACATGTCCAACGAGCTCGTCCTGCAACCCCGCTGGACCTATGTCGCAATCGCCGTGCTGGCGGCCTTCGCCGCGCGCTTCCTCTACCTGATGGCGCCCCGGATAAGCTTCAAGCGCCGCAGCCTGTCCGTCCCCGCCGGACTAGGCCGCGCCATCTCCGGCGTTCTCCTTGTCCTTCTCCTGCTCTACCCCGCCATCGCGCTCGCCCTCGTCGGCAAGGCCGGCGCCATCAAGTGGGTCGACAATTTCGGCATCCAGATCCTGATCTACGTGATGCTCGGCTGGGGGCTGAACATCGTCGTCGGGCTCGCCGGCCTGCTCGACCTCGGCTATGTCGCCTTCTACGCCGTCGGCGCGTATGCCTACGCGCTGCTTGCCACCAGCGATCCGGTCAAGGAGTTCATGACGGCCTGGCTGGGGCCAAGTTTCTGGCCGCTCTGGGCGTTCTGGATCTGCCTACCGGTTGCGGGGCTCATGGCGGCCTTCTGGGGAATCCTGCTGGGGTTCCCGGTACTCAGGCTTCGGGGCGACTATCTCGCCATCGTCACGCTGGCCTTCGGGGAGATCATCCGCCTAGTGCTGATCAACTGGGTCCCGGTCACCGGCGGCTACGCCGGCCTCTCCGGCATTCCGCGACCATCCTTCTTCGGGCTGCCGTTCAACGCCAACGACGAGGGTTTTGCCGCCGTCTTCGGGCTCGAGTTCACGCCGCTCTACCGCACCCTCTTCCTGTTCTATCTGATCGTGGCGCTGGCGCTCCTCACCAACTGGGTCACGCTGCGGCTGCGGCGGCTTCCCGTCGGCCGTGCCTGGGAGGCGCTGCGCGAGGACGAGATTGCCTGCCGCTCGCTCGGCATCAACACGACGAACACCAAGCTCACCGCGTTCGCCATCGGCGCCGGCTTCGGCGGCTTCGCCGGCTCGTTCTTTGCGGCACGCCAGGGCTTCATCAGCCCGGAGTCGTTCACCTTCATGGAGAGTGCCGTCGTATTGTCGATCGTGGTGCTCGGCGGCATGGGCAGCCAGATCGGCGTCGCCATTGCCGCGCTTGCCATGATCGGCGGCACCGAAATCCTGCGCGAGTTGGACTGGCTGAAGCGCATCTTCGGTGCCGATTTCGAGCCGACGCAGTACCGCATGCTGCTGTTCGGCCTCGCCATGGTGCTGCTGATGATCTGGAGGCCGCGCGGGCTCGTCTCCTTCCGCGCGCCATCCATCTTCCTGCGCGAGCGCCGCATGGTGCGGTCCGACATGGTGAAGGAGGGACACGGCTGATGCAGGCCACGCCGGTCCCGCTGCTCCGCGTGGAGCACCTGACCATGCGCTTCGGCGGCCTCGTCGCCATCGACGGCCTCTCCTTCGCCGCCAACCGCGGCGAGATCACCGCCCTCATCGGCCCCAACGGCGCCGGCAAGACGACGGTGTTCAACTGCATCACCGGTTTCTACAAACCGACCTCGGGCCGTCTCCTCCTGAGCCCCGGCGACGCCATCTCCGAGGCCGACGTCGCGGCGCTTACCGCCTCCGGCCGGCGCTTCAGCGGCCCGGGTTCCGCCGAGACCTTCCTGCTCGAGCGCATGCCCGACTACCAGATCGCCGCGCGCGCCCGCATCGCGCGCACCTTCCAGAACATCCGTCTCTTTCCCGGCATGACCGTGCTCGAGAACCTCATCGTCGCCCAGCACAACGCCCTGATGGCCGCATCGGGATGGACCGTGCTCGGCCTCCTCGGCTCGCAGCGCTACAAGGATGCCGAGGCGAATGCGGTAGAGCGCGCAAAGCACTGGCTGGATCGGATCGCCCTGACCGACCGCGCCGACGATCCCGCGGGAGACCTGCCCTACGGCGCCCAGCGTCGCCTCGAAATCGCGCGGGCCATGTGCACGGGGCCGTCCCTGCTCTGCCTCGACGAGCCCGCTGCCGGCCTCAATCCGCGCGAATCGGGAGAGCTGACGATATTCCTCAAGTCGATCCAGAGCGAGGACGGCACGTCGATTCTGCTGATCGAGCACGACATGTCCGTGGTGATGGAGATCTCCGACCACATCATCGTGCTCGAGTACGGCCAGAAGATCTCCGACGGCACCCCCGATCACGTGCGCAACGATCCCAAGGTGATCGCCGCCTACCTGGGCGTCGAGGACAGGGAGGTGGAGAAGGTCGAGGCGGAGATCGCGCGATGACGCGCAGCCTGCCACGCCCGCTCATGCCCGCCTCTCCCTCTCTTGCGGAGAGGGATCGCCGGCGGCAGCCTGGGAAAGAGGGCGCTTCGTCCCACTCCGTCCTCAAGCTCCGGTCGTCGAAGCGAGCCGGGCCGGTAGCCGCACTGGGCGGGCGCGAGGCGGCGCCATGACCATGCCGCTGCTCGCCGTGCGCGGCGTGAAAAGTTTCTATGGCAACGTCATGGCGCTGAAAGGCGTCGCCGTCGATGTCAACGAAGGCGAGATCGTCACGCTGATCGGCGCCAACGGCGCGGGCAAGTCGACGCTGATGATGACGATCTTCGGCAACCCGCGGGCGCGGGAAGGCAGCATCATCTATCGCGGGCGCGACATCACGGATCTGCCCACCCACGAGATCGCCCGCCTGCGCATTGCCCAGTCTCCCGAGGGCCGCCGGATCTTCCCGCGCATGACCGTGCGCGAGAATTTGCAGATGGGCGCCGAGATAGACCAGAGCAGGCACTTCGAGGAGGACCTGGCGAAAGTCTGTGCGCTCTTCCCGGTGCTGGCGCGCAGGATCGACCAGCGCGGCGGGACCCTTTCTGGGGGAGAGCAGCAGATGCTCGCGATCGGGCGTGCGCTGATGAGCCGGCCGAAGCTGTTGCTGCTCGACGAGCCCTCGCTCGGTCTCGCACCGCTCATCGTCAAGCAGATTTTCGAGGTGCTCTCGGAGCTCAACCGGCAAGGCATGACGATCTTCCTCGTCGAGCAGAATGCCTTCCATGCCCTGAAGCTCGCCCACCGCGGCTACGTAATGGTGAGCGGCCTCATCACCATGAGCGGCACGGGCCAGGAGCTGCTGGCGCGCCCGGAGATACGTCAGGCCTATCTCGAGGGCGGTCGACATTAGGAGGGTGGGATGGACGGCACGACCTCGTGGTGGACGCTCGTCCTCATCACCCTGCTGATGGGGGGCGGGGCGGCCTTCGCATCGGGGCGGGCAATGGCCCAGACCTGGCGGCCGTTCTGGCACGTCCCGATCTATATGCTGCTGCTCGCCGCCGCCATTCGCTTTTGCCATTTCGCCTTGTTCGAGGAGCCGCTGCTTTCGGCTGAGGGATACCTTGTGGATTTCGCCGTTACATTCGCGGCGGGGTCTCTGGGCTACCGCCTGTCCAGGGCCCGGCAAATGGCGGTCCAGTACAGTTGGCTCTTCCGCCGCCGCGGCCCGTTCGGCTGGCGCAGCCTGCCATAGTCAAGCGAGACGATGGAGACATGCGCACCGCCGCGAACGGTCGGGCGCGCAAGCGGGCTTCACGGTCTGAATCGCACTAGAATCAATGTGCTGGCCGGCGTCGTCCGGATCGTGAAATGCGTTCCGCCGCGGTCCACACCGAGGCCGGCTTCACAATCCGGCGGTCGGCGCCCCCGACAGCAGTCTTGCCGCGTCGTAACGTGCCCGGTTTGTCCGATTGGCCGTGACTTTGTCTAACTTTCGTTGAATCATCAGCTGTGTGACGAGCGCACGTTCGCACGTGCGCGCATGGTGTGCGAAAGCACGGAAACCCCGGGAGGCCTCGGATGAAGAAGGTGTTGTGGCCAGCGCTGGCCATTGCTGCTGCGACGGTCATGGCTGCGGGCAGCGGCTCAGCGCAGGTCAAGGTCGGCGTTGCCGGTCCGCTGACCGGCCCGAACGCCGCGTTCGGCGCGCAGCTGAAGAACGGAGCCGAGCAGGCCGCCGCGGACATCAACGCCAAGGGCGGCATCAACGGACAGAAGATCGAGCTCGTGTTCGGTGACGACGCCTCCGATCCCAAGCAGGGCGTGTCGGTCGCCAACAAGTTCGTCGGTGACGGTGTCAAGTTCGTGATCGGCCACTTCAACTCCGGCGTGACCATGCCGGCATCCGACGTCTATGCCGAGAACGGCATCTTCATGATCTCGCCGTCAGCCACCAATCCCAAAATCACCGAGCGCAACCTTTGGAACGTCTTCCGCACCTGCGGCCGTGACGACCAGCAGGGCGCGGTGGCGGGCAAGTACATCGCCGACAAATTCAAGGGCAAGAAGATCGCCATCGTTCACGACAAAACCACCTACGGTCAGGGCCTCGCGGACGAGACCAAGAAGGCGCTGACGAAGGCGGGCATCAAGGAGGTGCTCTACGAGGGCGTCAACCTCGGCGAGAAGGACTTCTCCGCACTCGTCTCCAAGATCAAGGCGGCCGGTGCCGACTTGGTTTACTGGGGCGGCTTGCACACGGAGGGCGGCCTGCTCGTGCGCCAGATGCGCGACCAGGGCGTCAAGGCGCCACTGATGGGCGGTGACGGCATCGCGTCCGACGAGTTCGCCGCCATCGGCGGTGCCGGCGTCGAGGGAACCCTGATGACGTTCGCGCCCGATCCTCGCAAGCGTCCCGAGGCAAAGGCAGTCGTTGCCAAGTTCGAGGCCAAAAAGTTCAATCCCGAAGCCTACACCCTCTACAGCTACGCGGCGATGGAAGTGATCGCCCAAGCGGCAGCAGCAACCAAATCACTGGACACCAAGAAAGTTGCTGCCGAAGTGCGCGGCGGCAAGCCGTACAAGACGGTGATCGGCGATCTCAAGTACGACAAGAAGGGCGACATCACCCGGCCCGACTACGTGATGTACACGTGGAAGAAGGGCGCCGGCGGCAAGATCACCTACACCCAGGACTGAGGGCGGCACATCGCCTTGGCGGCGAGCTGCTTTGCGAAGCGTTTGCGAGGGGGCGGTTCCAAGGGCCGCCCCTTCGGCTTTTCCGATTCGGCCTTTCCGGGATGTCGCAGGCGACGATCGCGCAGGAGACGGCGCACACCGGCCCGGCCGCCGGCCGGCCTATTCGAGGCCCAGCTGCTTCACGCCGAGATTGCGGAACAGCTGCTTCACCAGGCCCTCGTCTTTGGCGTGGACCGGCGTCTCGTTCTTGACGTAGTCGAAGACCTTGCCGTCCTTGAGCCCATACTGCGCCACCCGGTCCACCGATCCCGTCGGCGTGAAATAGACCGCAACCACCGTGCGGTCCTTCTCCTTGGGCGACAGGAACAGGGACTGGCTCTCGGTGCTGGAGATATAGTAGTAGGCCGAACCCCTGCCGACAGGCGCCGTCGTGGTGGGCGTGCCGAGGCTGGTCTTCACCTGCTCCTGGCTCATGCCGGCCGAAATCTGCTGCAGGTCGTTCTCCTGGAACAGATGCCCGTGCCTGGTGACGGTCTCGGAGCAGGCCGCCAGCGCCAGCGCGGCCATGGCAGCCAGGATCGGGCCGCGCGCGGCTCGCAGCCGGGGCACCCGGGCTGCAGCAGCATGGCACACGCCTTTTTGACGCATGCTCCGCGAACGCTCCATGCTTTCGCCGCCCCTCGGGGGAATCGCTCCTGCACCCATGGCCTCAGGGCCTAACCCGGCAACCCGAAATTTGCAACGCGGCCTCATCCCCAGTACGAGATGACCCCAGGACAAACCGGTCCCGCTGCGCAAATGCGCACGAAGACCGAGAGAGCCGCGGATTGGCCATGTTCGCCAGCCTGAAGAAGAAGAGCGACCGCCGCCAAGTTGCACGCTGCCTTTATGGCTCGAGTGTGACGCAGGCCCGCAGCCCCGTGCTCTATGAGGCCTGGGGTGTGCCCGACAATCTGCAGGGGCGGTTCGAGATGATCGTGCTGCACTTGGCTCTGGTGCTGCGCCGCCTCGGCAGCGAGGGCGAGGAAGGCCGGGCCCTGGGCCAGTCCCTCACCGAGGCCTTCGTCGTGGACATGGACGACAACATGCGCGAGCTCACCTTCGGCGACCTGCGGGTGCCGAAGGAGATAAAGCGCGCCGCCGCCGCGCTTTTCGACCGGCACACGGCCTACCACGCAGCGCTCTCCACCCCACACGATGCGTCGCTCGCCGACACGCTGCGCGGACAATTGGCCTACTTGATCTCTGCCAGCAGCCTCGACGCGCAGGCCCTGGCCGAGTATGTGCGGGAGTGCGCGGAGACGCTTGGCCGCATGCCTGCCACGGAGGTCCTCTCCGGTCGACTGGGCTGGCCGCAGCATGGCGAGCGCGCGTAAGCACGCAGGACATACCGCAATGGCAAGCCAGACGAAGACATCGACCTCGGAGCTCGCGTGGGACCATGCCGTGCTCGACATCCCCGAGCGGGGGATCAAGGAGCAGCGGGAGGCAACGCCGGCGGAACGCGCGCACATTGCCTGCGCGCTCGAGCTTGCCGGCTGCGCCGCCCTGAAAGCGGAGTATACGGTCAAGCCGTCACTGGACGGCCGCTACAGGGTCTCCGGCACGTTTGCCGCAGAGGTCACCCAGGCCTGCGTCGTAACGCTGGAGCCTGTCGACAGCACCATCGAGGACGGCTTCGACGCCACCTTCTGGCCGTCGGAGCAGGTGCCGGCCGCCGAGGGCGGAGCCATCACGCTCGATGACGAGCCGGAGCCGGAGGCGATCATGGACGGCCAGATCGCGGTTGGCCGAATCGTGTTCGAATGCCTTGCGGCGGCCATCGACCCCTTCCCAAGGAAGCCTGGAGCCGAGCTCGAGCAGCGCACCTCGGGTCCGCCCGGAGGCGAGGCGAGCAAGCCGGAAAGCCCATTTGCCGTTCTCGCAAAAATCAAACCGAAAACCTGAATCGACTGCTTTCTGCAAATGCCCCCAGCCCGCGATCCGGCCTGCCAAACCGCCCAGAATCTGTTTCTCTCGGGATGGCAACCGGATATGTTCGGGCAGCTTTGGGGTGAGCAGGGGTTCCGGCCGGGGCCATCCCGACCGAACGGTCAGGGTTGACAGGTCGGACAGGGGGTCATGGCAGCACCTCGAACCATATCGCTCGACGCCATGGGTGGTGATGCGGGGCCGGTGGTTGTCGTGCCCGGGGCCGCCATTGCGCTCGAGCGCCACCCCGAACTCGAGTTCCTGCTGTTCGGCGATGAGGCCCGCATCGCGCCGCTGCTGCAGAAGCACCCCGCACTCGCCGCCCGGTCGCGCATCATGCATACCGATGCGGTCGTGGAAATGCAGGACAAGCCGAGCCAGGCAGTCCGCCGCGGGCGCAGTTCCAGCATGTGGCTCGCGCTCGAGGCGGTACAGAAACGCCAAGCCGATTTCGTCGTCTCCGCGGGCAACACCGGCGCCTTGATGGCCATGGCAAAACTTGTGCTCACGACCATGCCGGGCATCGAGCGGCCCGCAATTGCCGGTCAATGGCCAACTTTGACGGGCGCCTGCATCGTCCTCGACCTCGGCGCCAACATCGGCGCCACGGCAAGCCAGCTCGCCGATTTCGCGCTCATGGGAGCCGCCATGGCCCGCGCCGTCTTCAACCTGGAGCGGCCACGTGTCGCGCTCCTCAACATCGGTGTCGAGGAGATCAAGGGTATCGAGGAGGTGCGCCAAGCCCACGCCCTTCTCAAGGACAACGACCTGCCGATCGATTACCGCGGCTTCGTCGAGGGGGACCAGATCGGCCACGACGTCGCCGACGTCGTCGTGGTCGAGGGGTTCGCGGGCAACATCGCGCTCAAGACCGCGGAGGGCACGGCCAAGCAAATGGCGGTATGGATCCGCGAAGCGCTGACCAGCTCCCTCGCCGCCAAGCTCGGCGCCCTTCTCGCACAGGGCGGCCTGCAGGCCCTCAGAGAACGCATCGATCCCCGGCGACTGAACGGCGGGCCGTTCCTCGGTCTCAACGGCATTGCCATCAAGAGCCACGGGGGAACGGACGCGCTCGGATACGCCAGCGCCATCGAGGTCGGCTACCGGATGGCCGAAAGCAATGTCCTGG
Source organism: Hyphomicrobiaceae bacterium (assembly GCA_050248715.1). Taxonomy (GTDB): domain Bacteria; phylum Pseudomonadota; class Alphaproteobacteria; order Rhizobiales; family Hyphomicrobiaceae; genus AWTP1-13. The sequence continues at coordinate 34,568 of JBFWRV010000002.1, forward strand.
AGCGTCTTGCCGCCGACCTGAAGGCGCTACACGGAAAATTGGGGGGCGTCCCGCAGCAAGCCCGCTCGTCCTAGTGTGATGATCGAGACGTCCGCCACGTTCCTCTCAGAGGGGTCGGTCGGCGGACTTCTCCATCTGAATCACACCAGAGTCATTGATTTTGCTAGTGTCCTGATCGCGAAATTCGTCTCAGTGTTCAGCTCGCTCGGAACGAATTCCGCGATCAGGGCACTAGGGCTGCGGCCCCGTAGCAATTTGACATCCGGGGCAGTCCAGCGTTGATGCTTGGGCTTGAAAGATGAGGTGGAACCGTGGCCTTCATTCGATCCGTGATCCGCGGCGTCGGCGCTCACTTGCCCAAGCGCGTGATGACGAACGACGACCTGGCGCATCTCGTCGACACCAACGACGAATGGATCCGGGAGCGCACGGGCATCGAGCAGCGCCACATCGCCGAGGACGGCGAGCTGACTTCCGATTTGGGGATCGCCGCCTCGCGCAAGGCGCTCGTGCGTGCAGGGATCGATCCGGTGGACATCGACCTCGTCGTCTGCGCCACCTCGACGCCGGACCGCACCTTCCCGGCCACCGGCGTGCGCATCCAGGCTGGGCTCGGCATCAACAAGGGCGCTGCATTCGACATCCAGGCGGTATGCTCGGGCTTCGTCTACGCCTTGTCGATCGCCGACAATTTCCTCAAGGCCGGGCAGTTCAAGCGCGCCATCGTTGTCGGCACGGAGACCTTCTCGCGCATCCTCGACTGGAAGGACCGAGGCACGTGCGTGCTCTTCGGCGACGGCGCCGGAGCGGTGGTGCTGGAGGCGCAGACGCAGCTCGGCAGCCGGCAGGACCGCGGCATCCTGGCCACCCGCATCCGCTCCGACGGCCGCTTCGAGGAGCTGCTCTACGTCGACGGCGGACCGGGCTCGACCAAAACCACCGGCTACCTGCGCATGAACGGGCGGGAAGTCTTCCGCCATGCCGTGCAGAAGATCTCCGGCGTCATCGAGGAGACCCTCGTTATGACCGGCTATGCTCCCGGCGAGATCGACCTTTACGTGCCCCACCAGGCCAACAAGCGCATCCTCGACGGCATCGCCAATCGCCTCGGGATCGGCTCCGAAAAGATCGTCTATACGCTTGCCAAGCACGGCAATACGTCCGCCGCTTCCATCCCGCTGGCGCTGAACCAGGCTTTCGAGGATCACCGGCTGTCGGAGGGGCGCCTGGTGCTGATGGAGGCCATGGGCGGCGGGCTGACCTGGGGCGCCGCCCTGGCGCGTTGGTAAAAGTCCACAGCGTCCCGATTATGTGTGCAATTTCAGCTGCTTGTTGTTGACCCCCGAATTTGGCCCCGCTAGCATCCGTGCCGGTAGCGTAAGGGGAGGGGCTGGTATCATGGGTGGTAAGACACTCACGCGCGCAGATCTTGCGGAGGCGGTCGTCCAGAAGGTGGGGTTGCCGCGCAACGAGTCGCAGGAACTCGTTGAGCTAATCCTGGGCGAGATTTCCAGCAGCCTGGCGGCAGGGCAGGCCGTGAAGCTTTCCTCGTTCGGGTCCTTCGGGATCCGCAGCAAGGGCCAGCGCGTGGGGCGCAACCCCAAGACGGGGCAGGAAGTGCCGATCACACCGCGGCGCGTGCTCGTCTTCCGGCCCAGCAACATCATGAAACAGCGCATCAACGCCGGACTCAGCCGGCGCAACGCGGCAGAATAGGCGGCAAACGCACTTTTAGCGGGGGGGGAAACGCCTTGTCGAAGGCAATCGAAGCATTTCGCAATATTGGCGAGGTGTCGGAGGAACTCGGCGTCAAGAAGCACGTTTTGCGCTTCTGGGAAGCGAGGTTTCCACAACTCAAGCCCATGAAGCGCGGCGGCGGCCGCCGCCTCTACCGGCCGGCCGATGTCGAGCTTCTGCGCGGCATTCGCGACCTGCTGCAGAATTCGGGCTACACCATCAAGGGTGTGCAGCGCCTCCTGCGCGAGGAGGGTGTCGAGCACGTGAAGGCGGCCGGTGTGCACTGCGCCGTGGAGCCGCCAAGCGCCATATCCTCACGCCGATCCGCTCCGCCCCCGCCGGGCAAAGTATCATCGATGCGCCTGAGCCCGCTCGAAGTTGCAACTCTGCGCAAGGTGGTCGCCGAGCTCGATGCCTGCCAGTCCATCCTCGCCGCCGCCACGGGCAGCAGCGAATTGTCGCGCGAGCGCGCAAGCTGAGACGCCGCATGCCGCAGGTGCAGTACAGGCCGGCATTCGCGCCCGGAGGCTGACGTGGCCGCCTTGGGCAACCTCCTCATCGACCTGCCCGGTGTGCGCGTCGGCAACGCCCACGACGCCGGCATTGCCACCGGGGTGACGGCGGTGGTCTTCGACGTGGCCAACGTCGCCTCGGTCGTGACGCGCGGCGGCGCGCCCGGCGGTCGCGACACAGGGCTGCTCGAGCCGGAGATGACGGTTGCGGGCGTCGATGCCGTGCTGCTCAGCGGCGGCTCGATATTCGGGCTCGATGCAGCCGGCGGCGCCCTTTCATTCCTGCGCGGACAGGGCCGCGGCGTCGCCATCGGCTCCGTGCGCGTGCCCATCGCCGTGCAGGCCATCACGTTCGACCTGCTCAACGGCGGCGACAAGGATTGGGGGCGCATGCCCCCCTACTGGGAGATCGGCTGGCAGGCAACCGCAACAGCTTCCGCCGCCCCCTTCGAGCTCGGCACCGTCGGCGGCGGCTATGGCGCCACGACCTCCACCCTCAAGGGCGGCCTCGGGTCCGCCAGCGTCGTCACTGCGTCGGGGTTCACGGTCGGCGCGATCGTCGTGGTCAATGCGGTCGGCTCCGCGACACTTGGGGAGACTGCACATTTCTGGGCCGCGCCGTGGGAGGCCGGTGCCGAGTTCGGGGGACTGGGCATGCCCCCGCACGTGACCCCCGAGATCCTGAAGATGCGGATCAAGGGCGGCGCACCCCCCTCGACCACCATCGCCCTCGTCGTCACGGACGCGATCCTTACCAAGTCGCAGGCCAAGCGGCTCGCGATCATGGCCGACGACGGCCTCGCCCGCGCCATCCGCCCTGCGCATGCCCCCATGGACGGGGACACCGTGTTTGCCGCAGCGACGCTGACCAAGCCCCTGGGCGATCCCGCCCGCGACCTGACCGAGATCGGGCTGGCCGCCGCCGACTGCCTCTGCCGCGCCGTTGCGCGCGGCGTCTACGAGGCGACCGCCCTCCCCTTCCCCGGCGCCCTGCCGGCCTGGAAGGACCGCTTCGCCGGCCTCGTGCGCGCGGGGTCCGCCCCATGACCCGCACGCGGCTGCTGGTGGCCGCCATTCTCACGGCGCTGCTGATCTTCCTGCTGGGCTGGCAGGTCCGGCGAGAGGAACTCGTCAAAGCGTGTCTTGCCGGCGGCGGCGCCTGGACCGGAAACTCCTGTGGACCGCCGCCCAGCCGACCGATCCTGCTGCGCGACCTGCAGCGGTCGTAGAGCCGTCGAGGCAGCTCAACGACAGCGCGTCTGCCACGGTGTGGCGTTGCCGTTGGCCGTGAATTTGCCGTCGCGCACCGAGTACTCGTTGGTATCCACGTTTCGGTTCGACATTGCGCGGATACGACGGCTGTCTGCCTTGAAGAATGAGAATTGCCGGGTCTGGGACATCGACGCGAAGTTCACCACGATTTCGAAGGTCCCATCGGCCTTGGTCGTGGCCAGGACGACCGCGTTCGAATCCCGCGTGTCGCCGAAATCGCGATCATGGAAGAGCTTGCCACCCCTCACCACGTAGGCGAGGTCCGGGTTGTTCCTGCCCATCGGCTTGCTGCAATCGAGCCTCCAGGTGCCGAGCAGACCCCACTTGGATGCAGCCTGGACAGTCGTCTCCGCAGGTGTCGCCCCGGGCGCGGCGAACATGGCCAGGGTGACAAGGACGCACAGGCGAGCACAAACATGCATCGGAACCCCCCGTCCGGCACTCATTCGGGGGCGACGATACCACTGCTCAGTCTTGGCTAGCTAGAACCGGTTCGAGCTATAGGGCTGCGGATCGGTGAACGGGGCCTCCCCGGTCATCATCTCGGCCAGCAGCCGGCCCGTTACCGGGCCCATCGTGAAGCCCAGGTGGTGATGGCCGAAGTTCAGCCACAGGCTCTCGTGCTTCATCGACGCCCGGCCCACGATCGGCAACATGTCCGGCAGGCAGGGCCGCCGCCCGAGCCACGGCTCAGGGTCGACCCGCGCGCCGAGGGGAAAGATCTCGCGGGCCAGAGGCTCGGCTTTTGCGAGCTGCACCGGTGTCGGCGGCGCATCGCGCAGGGCGAACTCGGCACCCGTCGTGAGGCGGATCCCCTTCACCATCGGCGTCAGCGCAAAGCCGTACTGGATGTCGATGAGCGGCCGGTTGAGCGTGGCGTTACCCTCGGCCTTGAAGTGCATGTGGTAGCCGCGCTTGACGCCGAGCGGGAAATTGAAGCCGAGCGGACGCAGCACGTCGTCCGACCACGGGCCAAGCGCAACGACGGCCGAAGCGGCCGAGATCGGTCCGGCGCTCGTGCGCACCTGCCAGCCGCTGCGCAACGGCGCGAGCGAGCGCGCGTCGCCTTCAAGGAAGCGGCCGCCCTTGTCGGTGAACAGCTTGGCATAGGCCTTGGTGACGCCCCCCGGGTCGGCAACGCTGACCGGCTCGGGCATCCACACGCCCCCTGCGGCCGGGCCCCGCAGATGCGGCTCGAGCTCCGCCAGCTTGCGCGCGTCGACGACCTCGTACTTGACCCCGTACGTCTTGCGCCAGGCCTCGTCCCTGACGGTCTCGGCCGCCAGCGTCTGCTCCGACCGATAGAGCCGCAGATAACCGGTGCGCCGCATCATGCCGACGATGCCGGCCTCCTGCATCAGCGCCTCGTGCTCGATGACGCAGCGCTCGATCAGCGGCCGCGCCCCGCGCGCGGTCTGCGCCACCCCCTCGGCGGTCGAGGCCTGCCAGTAACGGAAGAGATAGGGCGCGATCTTCGGCAGCGCGCTCCAGTGCAGGTTGGCCTCCGAGCGCATGTTGAGGGCGTACTGCGCCATCAGGAAGACATTGCGTGGGAACGGATAGGGCACCACGCCTTCGCGCTGGATGATGCCGGTGTTGCCGTAGCTCGTCTCCTCGCCTGCCCCGCGCCGGTCGACCAGAACCACGCTGAGCCCGCGCTTCTGCAGGTGCAGGGCCGTCGACACGCCGACCATGCCGGCGCCGAGCACGATGACATCCGCGTTGGAGGGTTCGCTCACGTTGTATCTCGGAACTTGTAGGGATGAGTCGCTGGAAAACAGGTCTGTTCTCCCATTATATATGGTCTCGCCGGCATTGATGCACCTGCCCGTCTCTGCTACCGGATGCGGCATGATCTCACGTTACACACGTCCGCAGATGGCGCAGATCTGGGCGCCCGCCACGCGCTTTCGCATCTGGTTCGAGATCGAGGCGCATGCCGCGACCGCCATGGCGGAGCTGGGCCTGATCCCCGAGAGCGCTGCGCGCGCGATCTGGGAGAAGGGCAGCAAGGCCGAGTTCGACGTGGCCCGCATCGACGCCATCGAGCGCGAGGTCAAGCACGACGTCATCGCCTTCCTGACGCACCTTGCCGAGCACGTGGGGCCGGAGGCGCGTTTCGTGCACGCGGGGCTCACGTCCTCCGATGTGCTGGACACCTGTCTTGCCGTGCAGCTCGTGCGCGCCGCCGATCTGCTGATCGCCGACATCGACGGATTGCTCGCGGCATTGAAGCGGCGCGCCCATGAGCACAAGCTCACGCCGACGGTGGGGCGCAGCCACGCCATCCATGCCGAGCCCACCACCTTCGGGTTGAAACTCGCCCAGGCCTACGCGGAATTCGCCCGCGCCCGCCAGCGACTGCTGAACGCGCGCGCCGAGGTTGCGACCTGCGCCATCTCCGGAGCCGTCGGCACGTTCGCCAATGTCGACCCTCGTGTCGAGGCCTACGTGGCCAAGAAGCTCGGCCTGACGCCCGAGCCCATCTCCACGCAGGTGATCCCCCGCGATCGCCACGCCATGTACTTCGCCACGCTGGCCGTGATCGCCTCCTCGCTCGAGCGGCTGGCGATCGAGGTCCGGCACCTGCAGCGCACCGAAGTACTGGAGGCGGAGGAATACTTCTCAGAGGGACAGAAGGGCTCCTCCTCGATGCCCCACAAGCGCAATCCCGTGGGGTCGGAGAACATCACGGGGCTGGCCCGCGTCGTGCGCGGCTACTGCCTGCCGGCGCTCGAGAACGTGGCACTCTGGCACGAACGCGACATCTCGCATTCCTCCGTCGAGCGTATGATCGGACCGGATGCGACGGTGACGCTCGACTTCATCCTGGCGCGCATGACAGGGCTCATCGACAAACTCGTCATCTACCCCGAGGCCATGGCCAGGAACATGGACCGGCTGGGCGGCCTCATCCACTCGCAGCGCGTGCTCATCGCCCTGACACAGCACGGCGTCTCGCGCGAGGAGGCCTACCGCCTGGTGCAGCGTCACGCCATGGAGGTCTGGCAGGGCAGGGGCAATTTCCTCGCCCTGCTGCAGGCCGACCCGGACGTGACCAGGGCCCTGAAGCCTGCCGAGCTCGCCGCCCTCTTCGACCTCGACTACCACCTCAAGCACGTCGACACGGTCTTCGCGCGCGTGTTCGGGCCGGTCTAGCTCGCCCTACCGCTGGCCTTCCTCGGTGAAGAACTTCTCGCCGTAGGCAAAGCGGTTGGGCTTGAGGAAGAAGCCGATGATGAGCGCGCCGTTGGGTGCGACCGCCTCGTGCTGGTTGCCGGCGGGACGCCAGCAGAACTGACCCGGCCCGCACACACCCTCGTGGTCCTCGAGCGTGCCTTCGATCACGTAGGTCTGCTCCAGGGCGGTATGCTCGTGCAGCGGCACGACGGCGCCCGGCGCCAGCTTGAACATCGCGGTGGTGCGGCCCTCGTCGTCGGAATAGAGGACCTTGATCTGGATGCCCGGAAACTTGGTCGCCTCCCAGGGCATGTTGGGGACGTCGAGGAAGTGCGAGGCGAGCTTGGGATCGGTGTTCGGCCTGATGTCGGTGTGGACGACTTTGCGTTGCGGCTCGGCCATGGCGTTCCTCCCGGTTCGGATGCCTCGCTCCAGAGTGCCTCGGGAAACGACGTGCCCGCAAGCCCTCGCAGCACCGGCCGGAGGGCCAATTCCATCAGCAGCGCAGTCAGGCGTCCGCCTGCGGGCGCCGGCGATCAAGCCGGCCTACCTGCCGCGCTTCGCCAGATCGTCCCGGCTCAGGCCCCAGTCCTGCCAGATCTCGATCGCGGCAAGCACGACCACGATCGCGCCCAGCACGACATGCCAGGTCGCAAGCGCCCCGGCTCCGGCATAGCCGTACACCATCGGCGACACCATCAGCCACAGGCCGCAGGCAAACTGAGCCACCTCCTCCCAGCGCCGCAAGTCGACGAGCTCGAACACGCCGAGGGCGAGCACCAGAACCCCCACGACGACCGCGTTCAGGGCGATGAGTTCACTCGTCGCTCCGGCGACAAACCAGGGCGTGAGCCCGATGACGAGGCCAAGCACGATCATGGCCCAGTCCTCCCAGGTGCGATGCTCTCGCAAGTACGTCGCGCGTACCATGGTGCGATGTCGACGCTGAAGCGCCTCCCGCACGTACCGGTCACCCGCCTAAGAGCGCTCCAGCGTGGCAGTGCGCATGTCTGAGAATAAGGTAGGATGCGGCGCCGCCGGTACAAGCTGCGAGGCCGCATTTGGGGCCGGGAAAGCATCGCCGGCAGGCTTAGCCGGGGGGGTTCAGGCGGTCTCTCCGAGATAGACCCGCATGACGTTTTCCTGCGCCAGGGCTTCCTCCGGCGTGCCGGAGGCGATCAGGCGGCCGGCATCGAGCACCACGATGTGCCCGCACAGCGAGCGGATCGCGTGCATGACGTGCTCCACCATCAGGATGGTCATGCCGTCCTGATGCAGCGAGCGCACCAGCGCGATGCCGGCCTCGAGCTCGGTCGGGTTGAGGCCTGCCAGCCACTCGTCGAGCAACAGCAGCTCGGGCGCGCAGGCGAGCGCGCGGGCGAGCTCGATGCGCTTCAGGTCGAAGTAGGGCAATGCATCGGCATGGGCGGTCAGCGCACCCTCGAAGCCGACACGCGCCAGCAGCCGCTCCGCCTCGTCCCGGGCGGCCGACACGTCGAGACCGCTGCGGCCGTACATGGCGGCGACGGCGACATTGTCGCGCGCGTCGAGAGCATCAGGAATGCGCGCGAGCTGAAAGGTGCCGGCGATCCCTGCGCGGCAGACGGCCTCGGGCGTCAGGCTGGCAACGGGCTTGCCCGCAAAGCGCACGCTTCCGCCGCTCGCCGCAAGCCGCCCCGACACGATGTTGAGGAGCGTCGTCTTGCCGGAACCGTTGGGGCCGATGAGGCCGACCACGTCGCCCCGCGCGACATTGAAGGTCACGCGATCGAGCGCGGCCAATCCACCGAAACGGCGGCTCACGCCCTTGACCTCCAGCAAGGGTGCGGCGAACGCATTCATGGGCTGCTCACGCCATCCGCCTTGCCGGCCAGCTCGATTTTTGCGGGACGGCCCCCAGCGGTATCCGAGCCCGGGCTTCGACCGTCAGGTGCATGGCCGCCGATGCGCTCGGCCAGTCGGTGCAGCAGGCGCGAGAGGCGTTCCTTGCCCGTGCGGGCACGGGCACCGTCCAGCAGGCCGATCAGCCCGTTCGGCACGAAGAACACGATGCCGAGCAGCACGGCACCCAGAACCACGCTGAAATAGCTGGGCACCGTCACCGACAGATAGTCGGAGATGAGCACCAGCGGCACCACGCCGAGCATCGGCCCCCACACCGAGGTCGCGCCGCCGAGCAGCGCCATGATGACGGTGAGGAAGGAGATGTTGGGATTGAAGGCGACGGTGGGGTCCATGTAGCTCCAGCGCGGGGCCAGGATGGCGCCGGCCAGCGTCATGACGAGGCAGCTCACCACGAACGTGCCGATCTTCAGCGCGACCGTGCCGATGCCGACCTGGCGTGCGACCGTCTCGTCGGCCCCCAGCGCTTTCAGCGCGAAGCCCGTGCGGCTGCGGTCGCGCACGATCCACAGCACGATGATGGCCACGCACAGCGCCAGCAGCTGGTAGTAGATGTGCGTGGTGGTGATCGACAGGAAGAGATGGCGGCCCGCCTTCTGCGCGATGTTGAACTCCCACCACGTCACGGTCTCGCGCACGAGCGTCGCCAGGCCGAACGTGAAGATCACGAAGTACATGCCCGACAGCCGCAGCGTCGCAAGGCCGACGAAAGCCGACAGCACGAGCGAGATCACGACAGCTGCGGCCAGCGCCGCGGCGTAGGAATAATCGGGCGCCAGAACAGCCACCGAATAGGCCCCGACGCCGAAGAAGGCGGAGGCCGCCAGGGACACGTAGCGGGTGGCGCCCGAGAAGAAGGCCCAGCCCGTCGCCAATGCCACGTAGGTCAGGATGTTGACGAGCAGCGAGAGCCAGTAGGGGTTGGCGTAGAGCGGGACAACGGCCAGCACCAGGACCGCAGCGCCCAACGCCATGGTCCTTGCATCGAGACGCACCCGCCTTTCGCCACCGCGGACGCCGGCACGGCCGAACAGGCCTTCGGGCCGCCACAGCAGCACGACCGAGAAGATGGCGAAGTTGATGACGGTGATGAGACCCGGATCGAGCAGCAGCGCCGCCAGCGTCTCGGCAAGGCCCAGGATGATCCCGGCCACGAGGCCGCCCAGCACGTGGCCGATGCCCCCCATGACGATCACGATCAGCGCCTTCATGGTGAAGGCGGCGCCGATCGTGGGGTTCATAGGCCAGAAGGAGGAGACCAGCATGCCGGCAACCGCAGCGAGCGCGCCGCCGGTGGCGAAGGCCAGCGCGCTGTAGCGCTCCACGTCGATGCCGACGAGCGGCGCGGTGCGCGGGCCGACAGCGATGGCGCGCATAGCCCGCCCGGCGGTCGAATAGCCCAGGAACAGATACACCGCGACGGAGAACGCCAGCGCCGCGATGAGAACGACCAGGCGGTTGGCCGTGATGACGGCGCCGAAAATGTTGATGGGCACGCTGAGGTAGCTGTAGGCCTGATCCGTCCCGCCCCAGGCTACGAGCGCGATCCCCTGCAGCACGAACAGCAGGCCGAAGGTGGAAAGAATGGAATCGATTTCCCGCTTGCCCTGATCCTGCGCGCGGGCGAGCAGCGGGCGAAGCACCCAGCGGAACAGCAGCCAGCTCAAGCCGAACGCCAGCGGCGCCCCGGCGACGAGCGTCAGGAGCGGCGGCGCACCCAGCAGGGTGAAGCCCCAGAAGGCGCCGTAACCGGCCAGCATCAGGAACTCGCCGTAGGCGAGATTGAGCACGCGCGCGACGCCGTACTGCAGATTGAGGCCGATGGAGACCAGCGCGTAGATGCCGCCGATCACCAGGCCCGCGAGCAGAAAATCGAACAGCATCATCGGTGTGCGGAAGTGGCGGAGGGGCGCATCCCCTGCAGAGTACGCGATGCCCGCCAGGATTGGGCCAGGCCCGTCGAACTCTAGTAAAGACCCGACTGAGCAATCGAGCCAGCGCAAACGGGGCCCGCGCGACCCAGCCGCGCGAGCCCGTGGGTTGCATCAACTCCCGTGCTATTTGATCACGGGAGCGGAGGCTCCCGGCAGGCTCGCCGGTGCGATGCCCTTATACTCGCCGTCCTGCCATTGGCCGACCCACCAGAGCTTGGTGAGCCGGTTGCCGTCGAGCTTCATGTCGCCGAGGACGGTTTTGAAGGTGCCGGACTTGAGCTCGGCAATGATCTTCTCCCGGTCGATCTCGCCGACCGTCTCGATCGCCTGCTGCAGGGCCTGCAACCCCGCATAGGTATTGGAGCTGGCCCAGCGGTCGGGCTCGGCGCCGTTGTTGACCGCCTTGTGCCGCGCCACCCACTCCTTCACGCCGGGGCCGTTCGGATCCCAGGCGCCGAGGCCGAAGGTGCCGTTGACCTTGCCGGCGAACTTGCCCTTGTAGCTCGGGAACGCCACGCCGACCGACAGGAACTTGAACTTCGGGTTGAAATCGTTGGCCATCGCCTGCTCGGTCAGCATGAACGTGTCGGGCGGATAGGAGAACGCGATCATGATGTCCGGATTGGCAGCCTTGGCGGCTTTGATCTGCGCGCTCAAGTCCGACACGCCGAGGGGATAGGTGGTCTCGTAGGCGATCTTGAACCCGGCATTCTGCAGGGCAGGCTTGGCGGGCGTGAGGAACTCCGAGCCGAAGGGGTGCTGCACGGTGAAGAGCGCGACGCTGTCCTTCACCTGGCCCTTCGCTTTCAGGCCCTTCAGCAGGTCGACGAGTGCGTTGACGCCCTCGGTGGGGCGGCCGAGCAGCCAGAAGGCATTGCCGAAGCGCGGTGCAAGCTCCGGGATCTTGTCGGTCGCGGCCGTGCCCATGATGTGGGGATAGCCGTATTTGTTGAAGGTCGGCGCGACCTGGAGGTTGGGCCCGGTGCCCCACGGGGAGAGCACGATGTCGACTTTGTCCACTGTCATGAGACGCTCGACGAGCCGGACCATGTCCTCGTTATTGGATCGGTCGTCGATCTCGCTCACCTCGATCGGCACGCGCTTGTTGAACTTCTTCAACATCAGACCGCCGGCCTTGTTCACCTCGTCGACCCACAGCCGGTAGTTGGGAACGGTGGTGAGCATGGCGCCCGCCGATTGCGGGCCCGAAAGCGAGATGACGTAGCCGACCTTGATGGATTTTGGCGCTTCCTGCGCAAAGGCGCCGGCAGCGAAACCGACGCCCGCAAGCAACGCCGACGCAACTGCAAAACCGGGAAATCTACTCATTGCCTCCTCCCTTGTTGCTGCGAGTTCCGCAGCGAACGCCAGTCTTCTCTTTGGGGGAAGCGTATTAGTTGGGATACCTACGGTCAAGACAGCCGATCACGTGCATGCGCAGCCGCGGCGCGGCACTCGCCCCGCCTGGCGATGCACCACGTGAGAAGCGGGCATCTCGTCCGCGCGCGGACGAGCCCCTACCAGCGCAGCATGTTGGAGAAGATATCGCTTGCGGTGCTGGAACCCTGCCGCGGGGCGCGCTTGACCGCACCGGACGGCTTCGTGTTCGCGGGCTCCGCCGACACACCGCTTGCGGCTGGCCACGTGAAGGCGCGCCTGACCATCGGCCGCGCCTTCGCCGAGGCCCGCCGCTGGTCCAGCTGCTGTTGCGCCATGGCATCGAAGTCCGCAACCGTCGTCGCAGCAGCCTTCGGCTGCAGGTGGACGATTCTGTAGCCGCGCGCCTTGAGGTCGGACAGCAGGCCGGGAAGCGCCCGCGCGGTCGAGGGCTGGATGTCATGGAAGAGGATGATGCCCTTGCGCTTGCGAGCGAGGTCTCCCATGACGCGGCCGTGCACGTGCCCTGGGTCCCGCGTGCGAAAATCCTTGCTGTCCACATCGATGGAGAAGATCGCCACCTGCCTGTCGCGCAGATGTGCCGTCATCGGGCCGGAGTCGGCGAGATACGGGAAGCGGAAGAACGGCGCCACCGGCTGGCCTAGCGCCTGCTGCACGGCGCTGAAACCCAGCTCGATTTCCGCGCGCGCCCGCTGCGGGCTCAAGGCACTGAGCTTCTGATGCGACCAGGTGTGAATGCCGACCGTATGCCCCTGCCGGGCAACCTCCTGCACCATCTCGGGGTCTGCGACGGCCATGCGGCCGACCAGGAAGAACGTGGCCTTCACGCACTGCACGGCGAGCGCCTCGAGCACCGGTCGCGTGTAGGCTCTGAGCGGGCCGTCGTCGAAGGTGAGGACCACCTCGCCCTCGGCGAGCAGGTCGAGCTCCTTGTATTGGAATCCGAATCGGGGCGCCGATGCCGTGTCGACCTCGATCGTACGCGACGTGCCGAGCACATTGGCTCCAGGCGCGCAGGCCTCCTGCGCAAGGCTGGACGCCGTCCCTCCCGCGAGCATGCAACATACAAGCCCGACGGCCCTCAAAATCGTTTGCATGCTTCCCTCGGTGGCCCGCCCTGCATCCCCATGCCCCAAGCGCTTCTTGCATGCGCCGCCCGGAAGCGCAAGCGTTTGACAGCGCGGTGGAATCTATCTGGCCCGCGTCAAGGCTTCGCTGCAACAGTCGACTTCTGCAGGTAGTATGCGGGCGCGACATCGGAAATCGATACGGACCGAACCGGTGGCGTGTCCAAATTTGTCAGGCTGCGGATGGAGGCAGATGCGATGCACCGAGATCCAGGGAATGCAGCGTGCGGGAGCTCCCCATGACGGTCCGCGTGCGCCCCCTCGAGCCGGAGGACAAGCGACGCTGGCTCGAGCTGTTCAAGGGCTACATTGAGTTCTACAAGGCCTCTGTTTCCGAGGACGTCATCGAGACGCTCTGGCAGCGGCTGCTGCAGGGTGGGGAGGGCTTCCACTCGGCCGTGGTCGCCGTCGACGAGACCGGCAGGCCGATCGGCCTCGCTCATATCCTCATGCACCGCTCGACCTGGACGGCCGGCTGGTACTGCTATCTCGAGGATCTGTTCGTCGACCCTGCCGTGCGCGGACGCGGCGCCGGCAGGGCGCTCATCGAGGCCGTCTACGCGCAAGCGGATATGCACGGCTGCAGCCGCACCTATTGGATGACCCAGGAGACCAACGCCACGGCGCGCGCGCTCTACGACAAGATGGCGGCCAAATCGCCATTCGTGCAGTATCGGCGCTGAGGAGACATGGTGTCAGACCTTCAGGGTCTGACACCATATATGTCGCGCCATTGGACAGCGTGTTCGACCCGGAGGGTCCGACGCGCCCGCATGATGAAGAGGTAGAGCCGATGAAAACCCGCGCCGCCGTCGCCGTCGAGAAGGCCAAGCCGCTCGAGATCATGGACGTGGACCTGGAGGGTCCAAAGGCCGGCGAGGTCCTGGTCGAAATCAAGGCCACCGGCATCTGCCACACCGACGAGTTCACGCTGTCCGGCGCCGACCCCGAAGGCCTGTTCCCGGCAATCCTCGGGCACGAGGGCGCCGGCATCGTCGTCGAGGTCGGCCCGGGCGTCAGAAGCGTGAAGAAAGGCGACCACGTCATTCCCCTCTACACGCCGGAGTGCCGGGAGTGTCCCTCCTGCCTCTCGCGCAAGACCAACCTGTGCACGGCGATCCGTGCGACGCAGGGCCAGGGCGTGATGCCCGACGGCTCCTCCCGCTTCTCTCTTTCGGGCAAGAAGCTCTTCCACTACATGGGCACCTCGACGTTCTCCAACTTCACGGTGCTGCCCGAGATCGCGGTGGCGAAGGTCCGCGAGGACGCCCCATTCGACAAGATCTGCTACATCGGCTGCGGCGTGACGACCGGCGTCGGCGCCGTCATCAACACGGCCAAGGTCGAACCCGGCTCCAAGGCCATCGTGTTCGGCCTCGGCGGCATCGGCCTCAACGTCATCCAGGGCCTCAGGCTCGCGGGCGCCGACATGATCATCGGCGTCGACATCAACAACGCCAAGAAGCCCTGGGGCGAGCGCTTCGGCATGACGCACTTCGTCAACCCGGCCGAGGTCGGCGCCGACCTCGTTCCCTATCTCGTCAACATGACGAAGAAGGGCGCCGACCAGATCGGCGGTGCCGACTACACGTTCGACTGCACTGGCAATGTCGCAGTCATGCGCCAGGCGCTCGAGGCCTGCCACCGCGGCTGGGGCATGAGCGTCATCATCGGCGTCGCCGGGGCGGGCCAGGAGATCGCCACCCGGCCGTTCCAGCTGGTGACGGGCCGCGTCTGGAAGGGCACGGCCTTCGGCGGCGCCAGGGGCCGCACCGACGTGCCCAAGATCGTCGACTGGTACATGGAGGGCAAAATCCAGATCGATCCGATGATCACTCACACCCTGCCGCTTGGTGACATCAACAAGGGCTTCGACCTCATGCACGCCGGCGAGAGCATCCGCAGCGTCGTCCTGTTCTGAGCGAACCGAGGTCTGCTGCGGAAGGCCGCCCCCGCGTCCTGCAGCCGCGGAGGCAACCGTTTGCCCGCGTCGCGAGTTAGGATGAGGTGTCAGGCTGGCAAAGCTTACGCCTCGGCGCACGGCCGGACACGGCAGGAACAGGTGAGATGACATGCGGCGGCTGCTGAGGTGGGTTGGGGCTTTGGCCGCGCTGGCGATCCTGCTTGTTGCCATCGCGGCAGTTGGCACCTACGTCGTCCTGCGGAACACCGTTCCCCCATTTTCGGGCACGCTCGCCATCGCCGGCCTGTCGGCCCCCGTTGAGATCACCCGCGACCGCGAGGCCGTCCCCCACATCTTTGCCAGGAGCGTCGACGATGCCTTCGCCGCCCTCGGCTTCGTCCATGCGCAGGATCGCCTCTGGCAGATGGAGTTGGCGCGGCGTGCCGGCCAGGGCCGTCTGTCCGAGATGTTCGGCGAGCAAACCTACACGACAGACGTGTTCCTGCGCACACTCGACCTCTACGGTCACGCCGAGCGCTCCCTGGCGGTGCTTTCTCCGGAGACCCGCCGGATGCTCGAGGCCTATGCACGCGGCGTCAACGCGTTCATGAGCCGCAATACGGGGTTCGCCGAACCGCGCCTGCCACCGGAATTCCTGCTGCTGCGGCATGAGCCCGAGCCGTGGCGGCCAGCCGACAGCATGGTCGTCGTCAAGATGATGGCGCTGGACCTCAGCACCAACCTGAACCATGAAACCCTGCGCCTGGCGCTCGCCGCCGAGGGCCTGAGCTCCGCCGAGATCGATGACCTCCTGCCCCGGGACGACCAAGGCACGCCGCCGCCCCTTCCTGAGCTGGCCGGCCTCTATCCGCTCCAGCGCACGCCGGCAAGCAAGCGCCACGCCACGGCCGACCCCGTCGACGATCTCATCGGCGGCGGCGCCTCAAACAACTGGGTCGTCTCTGGTGCCCGCACGCGTTCTGGCAAGCCGCTTCTGGCGAACGATCCTCACTTACGGCTCAGCGCTCCCTCGATCTGGTACCTCGCCCACCTGGCCGTAGAGACTGACGGCGCTTCGCCGGTCAACATCGTCGGCGCTTCGCTGGCAGGCGTGCCCCTGGTCGTGCTCGGCCGGATCGATACGCTGGCCTGGGGCTTCACCAATACCGGGCCCGACGTTCAGGACCTCTTCATCGAGAAGATCAACCCCCACGATCCCGAGCAATACCTCACTCCCGACGGCTGGCGGCCGTTCGTCGTGGAGCCCATGCGGATCACGGTGCGGGGTGCGGGCGTGCGCAGCGTGGAGCGCCGGCGCACGCGCCATGGCCCGGTGCTGCCGGGCTTCTATCGCAATCTCGAGGGCCTGCTGGGTCCGGGGCACGTCGCGGCCCTGCAATGGACCGCCCTCAGCGACGACGACACCACGATCGAGGCCGGCGCGTTCGATTCCAGGCTGCGCCGCGTCGAGGACTACATCGAGCGCATGCGCAAGTACGTCGTGCCGATGCAGAGCATGGTGGTGGCCGACTCGGAAGGATCGATCGGCCTCATCGCGCCGGGCCGCGTCCCCATCCGCGACCCCGCCAACACCGTTGCCGGCCGTGCACCCGTTCCAGGCTGGGACGCAACCTACGACTGGAAGGGCTACCTCAGGTTCGAGGACCTGCCGAGGACGGTGAACCCGGCGAGCGGCGGCATCGGCACGGCCAATGCGCGGATCGTCGGTCCCGACTATCCCTTCCACCTGACCTACGACTGGGACACGGCCTATCGCCAGCAGCGCATCAAGGAGCTCATCCTCGACCGCACCGCGCACACTGTCGCCAGCATGCGGGACGCCCAGGCGGATGTGCTTTCTCCAGCCTTCGTGCGGCTGAAACCGCTGATGATCGCCGCGGCCCGCCGGGCCGGCGGCGATGCCGCCGCGCTCGATCAACTCGAGCGCTGGGACGCGACCATGCGCGGCGACGTCCCGGAGCCGCTGATCTTCATGGCCTGGGAGCGCGAGGTGGTGCGCTCCATCTATCAAGACGATCTCGGCGCCGCCTTCGACCGATTCTTCGATCCCCGCGCCCTCGCCATGACGAAGCTGCTGGAAGGCAGGGCCAGAAGCCGCGACTGGTGCGACAACCGTTCAACGCCGGCCCGCGAGGGATGCGACCTCATCATCGGCCGCGCCCTCAACTCCGCGCTCGCCGACCTCGACCGGCGGTTCGGCTCAAATCGGCCCCGCTGGCGATGGGCAGACGCGCACTACGCCAAGGGTGAGCATCGCCCCTTCGGCATGTTTGCGGGCATCCGCCGGTTCTTCAACGTGGAGGTGCCGACCCCGGGCGGCATGTACACGCTCAACCGCGGAATGGTGGAATTTCGCCAGGAACCCCTGTTCGTCAATGGCATGGCGTCGAGCTTCCGCGCCATCTACGACCTCGCAGACCTCGAGCGATCGCTCTTCATCCACACGACGGGACAGTCCGGCAACCCGTTCTCTCCCCACTACCGCTCCTTCGCGGAACGCTGGGCCAATGTGGACTACATCGAGATTCCCACCCGCCGCGCCGAGATCGGCAAGCTTTCCACCGGAACCTGGACGCTGTCCCCCCGCTGACCCCGCCGCGGCCGTGGCGGGGCGCCGAGTCGGGCTGTAATCTTTGCTCACCGATTTTGATGTCAGTTCGGGCGGTCCGGGGCATTATGCAGGTCGCAGATATCTGCACCGCCGCAGCACGGCCGGCGGCGCTGCGGGGGAACGAGAGGCAGCCATGTCACGGCGATACTTTGGAACAGATGGCATCCGGGGGCTTGCCAACCGGCATCCGATGACCTCGGAGATCGCGCTGAAGGTCGGGATGGCCGCGGGCAAGGTCTACTCCTCCAACGGCATCTACCGCCATCGCGTCGTCATCGGCAAGGATACGCGGCTGTCCGGCTACATGATCGAGTCGGCGATGATGTCCGGCTTCACGGCCGTGGGCATGGACGTGTTCCTGCTGGGCCCGATGCCGACGCCGGCGGTCGCCATGCTCACGCGCTCGCTCCGCGCCGACCTCGGGGTGATGATCTCCGCCTCGCACAACCCCTCCGCCGACAACGGCATCAAGCTGTTCGACCCCGACGGCTACAAGCTCTCCGACGAGGCCGAGGCCCAGATCGAGACGCTGATGGCGTCGCCGAGCGAAGAGTTGCTGGTGCCAGCCGAAAAGATCGGCCGTGCCAAGCGCATCGAGAGCGCCCAGGAGCGCTACATCGAATACGCCAAGCGCACGCTGCCGCGAAACATCCGCCTCAACGGCCTGCGCGTCGTGATCGACTGTGCCAACGGCGCGGGCTACCAGGTGGCGCCCGAAGCGCTTTGGGAGCTGGGCGCCGAAGTCGTCAAGATCGGCGTCGAGCCCAATGGCCACAACATCAACCTCAAGTGCGGATCCACCTCGCCGCAAGCGCTTTGCGAGAAGGTGCGCGAGTTGCGCGCCGACATCGGCATCGCACTCGACGGCGACGCCGACCGGGTGGTGATCGTGGACGAGAAGGCCCAGATCGTCGACGGCGACCAGATCATGGCGGTCATCGCCGAGAGCTGGCACCGCAGCGACAAGCTGACCGCGGGCGGCGTGGTCGCCACGGTCATGTCCAACCTGGGCCTGGAGCGCTACCTCAAAGGGCTGGGCCTGACCATGGTGCGCACCCCCGTCGGCGACCGCTACGTCGTCGAGCAT
Organism: Hyphomicrobiaceae bacterium; assembly: GCA_050248715.1. Taxonomy (GTDB): domain Bacteria; phylum Pseudomonadota; class Alphaproteobacteria; order Rhizobiales; family Hyphomicrobiaceae; genus AWTP1-13. The sequence continues at coordinate 53,252 of JBFWRV010000002.1, forward strand.
ATGCGCAAGCACGGCTACAACGTCGGCGGCGAACAGTCCGGTCACGTCGTGCTGTCGGACTTCACCACCACGGGCGACGGGCTCATCACCGCGCTGCAGGTTCTCTCCGTCGTCGTCGACACAGGCAAGGCCGTGAGCCAGGTGTGCAAGCGTTTCGATCCCCTGCCCCAGCTCCTGCAGAACGTGCGCTACGAGGATGGCGCCCCCCTGGAGCAGGACGCAGTGAAAAAAGCCATCGACCATGGCAAGGCGCGACTCGGCCAGAACGGCCGACTGGTGATCCGCCCCTCCGGCACGGAGCCCGTCATCCGCGTCATGGCCGAGGGTGACGACGAGCGCCTCGTCCAGCAGGTCGTGGGCGAGATCGTCGAAGCCGTGCGCAAGGCCGCCCAGGCCGCCTGACATCGCTCCGGTCGCCCTGCAAGCCACCCGGCTGGCGGACGACGCCGCTCCTGGCATGGCGCGGCCCGCTGCACCTGCTCCTGATCTGAGGCGCCTGCGCAACGACCCGTCTCGTTCCGAAACGTTGCTTAAGCGCTTCTTAAGCCTTCTTGGCGATGCTGCCTCTGTTCAGAGGTGTACCCACCTCCCGACGGGCAGTAGCGCCCTGGGACGAGTTCGGGTGCTGGAGGAGGAGAAGTCATGGTCGCCACGTACCGGTCCATCGTTGCAGGGGCGGCTTTGCTTGTCGCCGGCGCCACGGGCGCCAGCGCCGACTACTACCGCGGGATGAAGGACATGCCCGCCATCGTCGCCCAGCCGGCCAGCTGGTACGTCCGCGGCGACTACAGCTACGTCTGGCAGGACGTCGGCGATCTCAACCGCGCCACCGCTCCCTTCGAGACCTTTTCCATCGACAACACCTGGGCGGTCGGCGGCGGCCTCGGCTACTACTTCGGCCGCGGCGTGCGCGGTGACATCACCTACGAATACCGCGGCTCCGCCGACGTCCACGGCGGCACCATTGCCACCACCAACTTCGATATCCAGAGCTCGCTGCTGCTGGCCAGCCTCTACTACGACTTCCGCCCCTACGAGCGCTTCACGCCTTACATCGGCATCGGCGTCGGCGCCGCCCATCATCGCACCAGCGGCGGCAGTATTGTCACGGCCTGCGGTGGCACCTGCGACTTCGGCAGCGACTCGAACTGGACTGCCGCCGGCGCGCTGATGGCGGGCTTCAGCTTCCGCATCGACCGGGGCCACCGCGCCCCCGTCAGCATCAAGGACGGCCCGGTCGCCGTTGCCGAGCCCGGCCGCCTGCACATCGATGTCGGCTACCGTTTCCTCTATCTCGGCGACGCGCACGCCGGCAACGCCATAGCCATCGCGCCGCCCACGCCCGGCCCGCGGGTGGACGACATCACGGCGCATGAAATCCGCATCGGACTGCGGTGGGATATCCGCTGACCGAAGCGTCGCGTCGGGCCGCCGCAAGGTCCGGCGCGTAAGGTACAGGGCCCGGCATCTCGAGCCGGCGCCCGTGAGATGAGAGAGACCGGCCTGGGTCCGCGGCCCGCGGCCGGTCTTTCCGGCGATCAGTGTCGTGCGTATCGGTGCAGCTCCAGTAGAGGGCGCACCAGGGACGTCGAACCGGTGGACACTCGTTTTTGCTCCCCTCCGGCCGACCAGCCAACCGAGTGACCGCGTTCAACGCGAGGAGGCTTGCGCTGCAGCCAGCCTCTCGGATCGGCAGGGGAAGTCACTATGAGACTGAGACTGATTGTGGGGGCGCTCGGCACACTTCTCGCCGTGAGCGCCGACGTGGCAGCCGACGGTTACATCCCGCAGCCGAGCGCCAAGGACATGGGCGTGCCGGCGCCAATCCCTGTCCCGGCTCCCATTCCGGTGCAGGAAGGCTTCACCTACTACTTCAGGGGTGACCTGGGGTATGGCTGGTCTGGCGACAAATCTTTCTCGGAGTCCGGAGCGGAGTATGACGGGCTCTTGGGAACGATCACGTCCGCGGGCATCCCGTTCTCCGTCCGAACGGACAACACGTTCCTCGGCACCGTCGGCATCGGCGCCTACTTCACGCCGCGCATCCGAGGCGATCTCACCATCGACTTCCGCGGCGACCAGGAAACTGTCGCCACCGGAAACTACACCCCTGCTGGTCCGGCCGTTACAGGCACAGTCGTCGACTCCTTGAAAGTGAGAAGCACCGTCGCTCTGGCCAACATCTATTTCGAACCGCTGCCCCGCGGCATGTTCTCACCCTACGTCGGCGCGGGCATCGGCTTTGTTTATCAAGACATCACGCGGACCTATACGAACAGCGAATTCGATATCGCTGGAGATCCAGTCGGGGCTACGAGAACCGGCAACGGCAAGGACAACACCGCTGGTCTCGCCGCCGCTCTGATGGCCGGTATGACTTTTGCCGTGGATCATCGCTGGGCCGTCGATGTCGGCTATCGCGCCATGTTTCTCGATGGCGTCGACAGCAAGGCCAGGATAGTGCCGTCCACACCGGCTCAAGTCTCGACGGCCTCCCTGAGCTCCAACTGGGAACACCAGGTGCGCGTCGGCCTGCGCTTCAACATCTGGTAGGAGGTGGTTGCGCGCGGAGAGCGCCGCAGCACCGCCCCCGTCCTGAGCGTGTCGAAGGACGGAGCCGCAGGGCCTGAGCCGTGCTTCGACAGGCTCAGCACGGGGTTGAGTATTCAGCACGGGGTTGAGTATTCGGCTCAACACGAGGGTTGGAATACCCGGCTCAGCAGGGGGTTGGAGTTTTGTCCAGCGCGCCTTGCCAAATCGCCAGGGCCTGGCGCGTCGCTGCAACGTCGTGCACGCGCAGGATCTGCACGCCCTGGGCGACCCCCAGCAGCGCCGCCGCGATCGAGCCTGGCAGGCGGTCGGCTGTCCCGGCTCCCGTCAGATGGCCGATGAAGCTCTTGCGCGAGGCGCCCAGCATCACGCCGCAGCCAAGGCCGTGGAAAATGCCGAGGCCGCCCAGCAGCTGCAGGTTGTGCGCCAGCATTTTGCCGAAGCCGATGCCGGGATCGACAATCAGCCGGTCGCGTGGGATGCCCGCCCGCTCGCAGGCGGTGATGCGGTCCGCCAAGGCGTCGTAGACGTCGAGAACCACGTCCTCGTAATGCGGCTGCAGCTGCATGGTCTTCGGATCGCCCTGCGCGTGCATGAGGATCACCGGCAGGCCGAGGCCGGCCGCCGTTTCGAGGGCGAGCGGATCGTGCGTGAGCGCCGACACGTCGTTGATGATATGCGCGCCCTCGAGAGCGCCCCGGCGCATCACCTCGGCCTTGCGCGTATCGATGGAGAGCCGGGCGCGGCTGCGTCGAGCCAACGCAGCGATGACCGGCAGCACCCGGCGGCATTCCTCCTCGACGTCCGCCGCCTCCGAGCCCGGGCGCGTGGACTCCCCGCCGATGTCGAGGATGTCGGCGCCTTCCGCCTCCAGCTGCAGGGCATGCGCGATGGCCGCGTCGGCGGCAAGATAGCGCCCTCCGTCCGAGAAGCTGTCGGGCGTGACGTTGACGACGCCCATGATCCGGGGCCGGTCGAGCGCCAGGCCAGCCACGTCGGCGCGCCCCTCGCGCATGCGTCGCAGCAGGGCTTGCTCCGCGGGGTCGAGAGCCGGCACCTCATCGGGCCGCACGAGACGGCGGCGGGTTCCCGCCTCGTCGCGCCATATGAGCTCGATGGCCGCGAAAGCGGGCGCCGCGGCCCGCCCGGCGAGCGTCAAGGCCGGCAATGTCGACCCGCGCACGGAAGGCTCCATGCGTCCGACCGGGCGGGCATAGATTCCCTTCGCCAACGTCTTTCAGCTCTTGCTCTCGTGCTGGCGCGGCCGCGCGCCGCCGTGGCCTGCGTCTTAGCACCGCGCCGCACCGAAAACCATTCCGGACGGGAAACCAAGCTCAGCATGGCGATGACCGCCGCGCCAATCCGTGCTAAGAGGCCCGTTGGTTGGGGGGTAGGCGCAGGCGTGGAGGAGATGCGCACAGATGTTCACCAAAAAGCCCGATCGGGATGCGTCGCACCTTGACTCCGGCAAGCCTATGGCAAGCCTGCGGCCGGCGGCACCGTCCCAGTTTTCCAGCAACCGGGCTGCTCCCGCCTCGCGCGCCAGCGGCGCGGCGTCGGTGATCGGGGCCAACCTTGTCATCACCGGCAATCTGGAATCCAAAGGCGAGGTGCAGATCGAGGGCGAGGTCCAGGGCGACATCCACGCCCAGCGCATCGTCGTGGGCGAGCGGGCACGCATCATCGGTGCACTGATCGCGGAGGAGGTGGTGGTGCGCGGCAGCGTGCAAGGATCGATCCGCGGGAATCAGGTGACGTTCCAGTCCTCCAGCCGCATCGAGGGCGACGTCTTCCACAAATCGCTGGCGATCGAGCAGGGGGCGTTCTTCGAGGGCAAGTCGCGCCGCTCGGAAGACCCCATGTCCGTGCAGCGCGTTGCCAGCAGCCTGCCGCCACCGGCAGCGGCCTGACTTCTGTCATTGCGGAATTTCGTGCCGGCCCTCGGGCTTGTCCCGAGGGAAGCGAAATATCCGGAACCCACGGCACAAACTCGGCGCGCGACTTGGGGACCCGGCTCCCGGCTCCGCGCGCTATCGCGCTCCGGTCGGGATGCCAGCTCCGGTCAGGAGTTGGGCCCACGCTCCATCGACACCGGCTGCCAGCGGCGCAGCCTGCTCGCGGGCAGCACGGTGGGGTTGACGCACGACATCGGCCAGCGCCCCGACAGGACCAGCGCCAGCTCCTGACCGACGCGGCGCCGGCGGCCCGCATCGAAGCGGGCCGAAGCCGAGGCGTTGTGTGGCGAGAGGATGACGTGCGGCATCTTGAGGATGGGGTTGTCGGGCTTGGCCGGCTCCACCTCGAACACGTCGAGACCCGCGCCTGCGATCCACTTCTCCTGCAGGGCCTTGACCAGCGCGCTCTCCGTCACCGTCGGCCCGCGTCCCGTGTTGATAAAGATGGCGTTCTTCTTCATCTGGCGGAAATGCTGCTCCTTGAGGAAGCCCACCGCTTCCGGCGTAGCCGGGAGGTGCATGGAGATGAAGTCCGACTGGCTCAGCACCTCCGAGAGGCTCGCCGGCTGCACGCCATGCGCGGAGATGGCGAGCTCGTCGAGGAAGGGGTCGAACGCCATCAGGCGCAGACCGAAGGGCTTGGCGCGCTCGGCCACAGCGCGGGCAACACGGCCGAAGGCAATGAAGCCGAGCGTCTGGCCCATCAGGCGCGGCACCTGCAACAGCTGCGGGCGCCCCTCCGACCAGCGCTGCTCGCGCACCATGCGATCCTGCTCGATGGCGCGCCGATGCGTGGCGAGCAGCAGCATCATGGCGTGGTCGGCCACCTCCTCGATGAACGTGTCGGGGCAGTTGGTCACGGGAATGCCCTTCTCCGTGGCAGCGGCCACCTCGACATAGTCGACACCGACTGTTCCGAGCGCGATCAGCTTGCACGTGTCCAGCGCGTTGATCATTTTGCGCGTGAACTTCATGCCTTTGGCGTAGACGGCATCGACGCCCTTGCAGGCGGCGATGAAGCCGTCCTCCGTCGTCGGACACTCGAAGATCTCGGCGTCCATCCCCTCGAGCGCTTCCATCTCGAAGCTGTAGCCGCCGCCGCTGTTGCTGAATGAAAGCCCGGCCGGCGTGAGTATGCGGAATTTCGGCATTACAATCGTCTCCTGCGCTTCCGAGATGGTAGGCGTTGAAAAGGAACAGCTTCTGCAGCCGGTCATCAGGCCCGGCGGCGGTAGTCGGTCGTGAGGCCCGCCGCTGCAGCCATCACCTCGATGGCCTCCGGTTGGCGCGAGCGCACCGTCAACCCGGTGATCCCGGACTCCTCCCAGGCGCGGAACCGTTGCTTGATGCGCTCCGGCGGGCCGACCAGCGACTTGGCGTCGACCCACTCGTCCGGCACGGCGGCGGCGGCTTCATCCTTGCGGTGCGACAGGAACAGCTCCTGGATGCGCTCGGCTTCCGCCTTGTAGCCGCGGCGGACCATGATGTCCTTATGGAAGTTCTTGTTGCGGTGGCCCATGCCGCCGACGTAGAGCGCCACCTCCGGCTTCAGCCGGTCGAGCGCGCCCTTGACGTCGTCGCTGACCTCGACATGTGCGGAGGCCTGGATGGCGAAGGTGCGCAGGCTCTTGCCGCCGCCCGCCCGCTTGAAGCCCTCGTCGAGCCACGGCTTGTACTCCGGCATGGAGCCGGGCACGAAGCCCAGCGGCAGCCAGCCGTCCGCGATCTCGGCGGTGAGCTTCACCGTCGCCTCGTTGCCGGTGCCGAGGTAGATCGGAATATCCGGGTTCATGTGCAGGATCGACTTCAGGGGCTTGCCGACGCCCATGGCGCCGACGCCCGTGTAGGGCAGGCTGATCTCGCTGCCTTCATGCACGACGGGCTCATCGCGTGCCCACACCTTGCGCATGATCGAGACGTAATCCTTGATCCGGTAGTAGGGCTTGCCCCAGGGCTGCCCGTACCAGCCTTCCACGATCTGGGGACCCGAAACGCCGATGCCCGCGATGAAGCGGCCCTCCCCTGCCATCGCGTCGACGGAGGCGGCGCACATGGCGGCATTGGCCGGCGTCCGGGCGGCGAGCTGCATGATGGCGGTGCCGAGCTTGATGCGGCTGGTCTTGCCGGCGAGGTAGGCGAGCGGCGTCACCGCATCCGAGCCGTAGGCCTCCGCGGTCCACACCGAGTCGTAGCCGAGGTCCTCGGCGCGCTGCACCAGCGCCACCGGCACCTCCAGGCGCGCCTTCGAGTAGCCGATGTGCAGACCAAGCTTCATCGCACCTCTCCTTCACTCCTTGCCATCCCGGCCGAGGGCATCCGCCCGAGAGCCGGGACCCACGGCCGCGACTGGAACCCCTGGGTTCCCGATATTTCGCTTCCCTCGGGACAAGCCCGAGGGCCGGCGCGAAAGTCCGGGGATGACAACCATCGGGGCGGCGAACATCGGATTCACTTCGCCATCCGCCCCTTGGCTTCGCGCAGAAGGCCGCCGGTCTCCGCCAGCTCCTGCAGCAGGCGCGAGGGCCGCCAGCGCGCGCCGTAGCGTTGATGCCATATGGCGATCTGGTTGTAGACCTCGCGCGCACCGATCGTGTCTGCCCAGAACATCAGCCCGCCGCGATAGCGCGGGAAGCCGAAGCCGTTGAGCCACATCACGTCGATGTCGCTGGCACGGATCGCCTTGCCTTCCTCGAGGATCTTGCAGGCCTCGTTGACGGAGGAGAACAGAAGCCGGCGCAGGACCTCCTGGTCCGTGAAAGTGCGCTGCGCGAAACCTTTCTCGGCCGCCACCTGCTTGATGATGGCGTGCGTCTCGGGATCGACGATGGGCGTGCGGTCGCCTTTCTCGTAACGATACCAGCCTTTGCCGGTCTTCTGGCCGAGGCGGCCCATCTCGACGAGCCGGTCGGTGATGGGAAGGCCGCGGTAGCTGGGGTTCGCCGCCGCCCGGCGCTTTCTCGTATCGTAGCTGATGTCGAGCCCCGACATGTCGTTGACCGCGAACGGCCCGACCGGATAGCCGAACTCGACCATCACCTTGTCGACTTGCTCGGGCAGGGCCCCCTCCTCGATCATCAGGCCCTGCTCGAGATTGAAGGGAATGCGCGTGCGGTTGGCAACGAAGCCGTCGCAGTTCCCCGCGTAGGCAGAAATCTTGCCGATGTCGCGCCCGAGCTTCATGGCGGCCGCGAGCGTCGCCCGCGACGTCTTGGCGCCCTCCACCACCTCGAACGTCTTCATGACATTGGCGGGCACGAAGAAGTGCGTGCCGGCCACCACCTCGGGCCGCTTCGTGACGTTGGCGATCTCGTCGATGTCGAGCGCCGAGGTGTTGGTGAACAGGAGCGCGCCCGGCTTCATTGCTGCATCCAGCTTGACGAATACCTCCTTCTTCACCGGCATCTGCTCGAACACCGCCTCGATGACCGCATCGCAGTCGGCGATGGCCTCATAGGCCTCGACCGGCTCGATGAGCGCCATGCGCTTGTCCATCTCCTCCTGGGAGAGGCTGCCGCGCTTGACGCTGACGGCGTAGTTGTTGCGGATGCGGGCGAGGCCTTTCTCGAGGACCTCGCGGTTGGCGTCCAGCAGCTTCACCGGGAAGCCCGAGTCGGCAAAGCTCATGGCGATGCCGCCGCCCATCGTGCCGGCGCCGATCACCGCCGCCGTCTTGATTTCCGGCAACTGGATATCCTTGGGCACCCCCGGAATCTTCGCCACCTCGCGCTCGGCGAAGAAGGCGTAGCGCAGCGCCTTCGCCTCGTCGGAGTTCTCGAGCTCGGCGAAGAGGCGCCGCTCGGTTGCGATTCCTTCGTCGAACGGCTGCGTCACGGCGGCCTCGACGCAGTCGATGCAATGATAGGGTGCCTTCTGGTTGCGGGCCTTGCGGGCGATCGACTTGCGCATGGCATCGAACATGCCCGGATCGGCCTTGGCTTCGGCCAGCTTCTCGGCCCTGTCGCGCACACGCGGCAGCGGCCGCTTGTCCGCAATGCCCTTTGCAAAGGCGATCGCCTCCTTGCGCAGGTCCTTGCCCGGCAAGACCATGTCGATGACGCCAAGGGACTTGGCTTCCTCCGCCGGCACGTGACGGCCCGAGACGATCATCTCCATCGCCGCCTTCGGCCCGATCAGGCGCGGCAGGCGTTGCGTGCCACCGCCGCCGGGCAGGATGCCGATCAGCACTTCGGGCAGGCCTACCTTCGCCGTCGGCACGGCGATGCGATAGTGGCAAGCGAGCGCAGTCTCCAGGCCGCCGCCCAGCGCATAGCCGTGGATCGCCGCCACGACGGGCTTGGAGCTGCCGTCCAGTGCATCATAGGTGGTGCACCGCGGCGTTGGGCGCGGCTTGCCGAAGGCGCGGATATCAGCGCCGGCAATGAAGCTGCGCCCCGCCCCCAGCATCACCATCGCCTTCACGTCGGGGGCCGCTTCACCCTTCTCCAACGCCGCGACGATACCCTCGCGCACGTCGGGAGAGAGCGCGTTCACGGGAGGATTGTCGATGAGGATGAGCCCAATGCCGTCCTCCACCTCGAAGCGGATAGCCGGCCTGTCAGCCGTTGCATCTCCCGGCATGCGTCACCTCCTCGCCCCTTTTGGTCCGGGGCCTACGCGACTTTCTTGATTGCCTGGCAGAGTGTCGGTTTTTCCCCCCACCAGCAAGATCAATCGCGGCATGGGCAGCCTCCCGCCGGCACCGCGAAACGGCGACGTGCCTTGCCTGACGAGTGTGGTCGGGTAGGCTGCATGGCCCCAACAGGAGTGTCGCGTCATGTACGAAGTTTTCTATTGGCCCACGCCCAACGGCAAGAAGGTGACCGTCCTCCTCGAGGAGTGCGGGCTCGAGTACAAGATCACGCCGGTCAACATTCAGAAGGGCGACCAATTCAGCAAAGATTTTCTCGGGATGAACCCCAACCACCGCATGCCCGTGCTGGTGGACCACAAGCCCAAGGACGGCGGAGCCCCGATCAGCATTTTCGAGTCCGGCGCCATCATGATGTACATCGCCGAGAAGACCGGAAAATTCTGGCCCCAGGAGGTGCGCGCCAAGTACGACGTGGTGCAGTGGGTGATGTGGCAGATGGCCAACCAAGGGCCCAAGCTCGGCGAGTGCGGGCATTTCCGGCGGCTCGGCGATCGCGAGGGCAACCAGAGCTATGCCGTCAACCGCTTCACGGACGAGGCCAACCGTCTCTACGGCGTGCTCAACAACCGCCTCGCCGACCGCCCCTGGCTCGCCGGCAAGGACTACACGATCGCCGACATGATCTGCTATCCGTGGACGATCAATTACAAGGTGCAGGGCCAGGACCTCGACGAGTTCAAGTATCTCAAGCGCTGGCACGAGGAGATCGCCAAGCGGCCGGCCGTGCAGAAGGGAATGGCCGTCGGCGCCAACCTCTCCACCGACGTCACCAAGCTGCCGGCGGAGGAGCAGGCCCGCATCCGCAAGCTCCTTTACAACCAGCGCGCCATCCCCGTGGCGTAGGGGCTCGCAGGCGGGTTCAGCCGATCACGTGTCCAGGGTCCTCAGCACCTCGTCGAACTGCGCGAGGTCCGAGCGCCATTGCGCCTGGTGCGCGGCGATGCGCAGCAGGCGGTCGATGATGGCTCGGCCCTTCTCCAGGTGCTCGCGCGCTTCCCCCGGGTTGTTGAGCGCCTCGAGCGACCCGATCTTGTGATAGCTGACGGCCAGGTCGCGCTGCCAGCCGGGATGGCCGGGATCGCGCTTCACCAGCGCCTCGGCGATGGCGAGGCTGCGGCCGTAGCTGGCGATCGCCTCGTCGAGCTTGCCTTCGGCGATCAGCACGTCGCCGATGCGGTCGTGACTGGCCGAGAGGTCCCACTGCCACTGCACGTTCTCGGGGTCGTGCAGCACCAGGGTCTTGGCGATGTCGAGGCCCTTGCGGAACCGCTCCAGCGCGGCGGCAGGGTCGCCGGCCTTCACCAGCAGGTCGCCGATGCGGTCGTAGCTTACGGACAGGTCGTGCTGCCACACCATGCTCGCGGGATCGCCCTTGGCCAGCTCCTCGGCGATCTCGAGGCTCTGGCGGTAGCAGGCAAGCGCGCCCGCTATGTCCCCCTTCGCCGCGTGCATGTCGCCGATGCGGTCGCACGTCACGGACAGGTCGCGCTTGAGTGCGACGCTGACCGCGTCGCGCTCAAGGAGCCCCTTCACCTCTTGCTGTGCGGCCGTGTATGCGTCCACTGCTCCGGCATGATCGTCGCGGGCGGCCAACACGTCGCCGAGCATCGTGTTGCCGCGATAGCGCGCGACGGCACCATCGGTGCTCCCGTTGCCGGACTTGCCGAGCGCGATCTGGCGCCGGAATGCGGCCTCCGCGGCGGACAGATTGCCTGCGCGCAGGTGCAGCACCCCGACCAGCATCTGCGCATCGGCACTCTCGGGAGCCAGATCCGCGGCCCTGGCGTAGGCGGCAAGCGCATCGTCGCTGCCGTCAAGCAGCGCCAGCGCGCCGAGCTGACGCCAGCAGGACGCCTCGCCGCCGTTGAGCTTGCCGCCGACGTCCGGCTGGCCGTGCATGCGCCTGCGCAGAAGCTGCTTGGCCTTCGCGCGATGCCCGCCCGCCTCGATCAGCACCGTATGCGCGGCAGCCTCGATGTCACTCGCGAAGGCCTCGCTGGCACCCATGGTGGGGGCCACGTTGGCAACGCCGGCAAACAAGACGGGCGGCTCGGAGAGGCGCTGGCGCAGCTGCTCCTTGAGGCTCATGGCCGTGCTGCGCACGCGCTCGCTCTGTGCCTGGGCCTCGTGCCGACGGCGGCGCCCGATAACCAGCCCCGCCACCACGAGGCCGGCAAAGCCGATCGCGGCCAGAGCCAGCATGAAGCCGAGCGACGGCCATGCCAGCCAAGGGGACAGAGCCCCCAGCAGACCAGCCCCATCCCGCAGGAGCCACCCAAACTCCATGCTTCCCCCCCCCGTCCACCCGCCCGCAGTCACACCGTCAATCGGGCAGGGGGATGAACTCCTTGTCGTCTCCCGGCACCACGGCAAAACGCTTGCTGCGCCAATCCTCCTTGGCCTGGCGAATGCGGTCCTGGGACGACGAGACGAAATTCCACCAGATGTGGCGCGGACCGTCCATCGGCTCGCCGCCGAGCAGCATCAGCCGCGACTGCACCGTCGCCAGCACCGAGATGCGGTCCCCCGGCTTGAACACGAGCAGCCGCCCCTCGCCGAATTTCTCGCCGGCAATGTCGACCTCGCCGGAAGCGACGTAGATCGCGCGCTCCTCGTAGAGAGGATCGAGCGGCAGCACGGCCCCGGGCGCCAGCACGGCTTCTGCGAACAACGCCTCGTGCGGGAAGACGACCGGCGAGCGGACGCCGAAGGCCTCGCCTATGACAAGGCGCACGCGCTTGCCTTCCCCGGCGATGCGCGGAAGCTCATCCGTTCCATGATGCGCGAATGCCGGCTCGCTCTCCTCGTGCGTCTTCGGCAGCGCCGCCCAGGCCTGGATGCCGAAGAGGCGGCGCGTCGCCGCCTTGGCCTCGCTGGTCTCGCGCTCGGAATGCACGATGCCGCGCCCGGCGGTCATGAGATTGACCTCGCCCGGCCGGATCGCGAGCGATGTGCCGAGGCTGTCGCGGTGATAGACCTCGCCCTCGAAGAGGTAGGTGACGGTGGCAAGACCTATGTGGGGATGCGGGCGCACGTCAATGCCGTTGCCGATCAGGAATTCCGCCGGCCCCATCTGGTCGAAGAAGATGAACGGGCCGACCATTTGCTTCTCGGCCGCGGGCAGCGCGCGGCGGACCTGGAAGCCGCCGAGGTCGCGGGCACGCGGGACGATGACGTGCGCGATTGCATCGCAGGTGCGGGGATCACCGGCTACGGGATCGTTCGTGGGTTGCCAACTCATGTCCGTACTAGGCCTACGCTAGGCTTCCCGACCCCAAACTCCCAAAGCTTAGAATCCTTCAAGACCCGGCCTCGGTTCAAGCACCTTTTTTGTCCGGGGCCGGCCGCCGGGACAGCACCTCGATGGCATCGGCGAGGTGCTCGTCGGCGATGTTATAGGCGCCGCGCGCGAGGCGGATATTGTGCGCCGCGCGCAGCACGTCGGCGTGCGTCGCACCCGCCGGCGGCTCGAACTTGTAGCAGGCAAGCTCAAGCAATTGTCCGAGCGGGTCGCGGAAATAGATCGAGTCCATGAAGCCGCGGTCGATCTCGCCGGAGTTGGGGAAACCGCGCTGTTTCAACCGGGTCACGGCCTGGGTGTAGACGGCGCGTGAAACGGCGAACGCCAGATGATGCAGGTTGCCGACGCCGGTCGGATTGGGGCTGGAATCCGGCTTCCAGGCCTCGTTCGTGAACACGGTGATCAGCCGGCCGTCGCCGGGATCGAAATAGAGGTGGTTCTGGTCGGGCTGGTCGAGATTGGGCTGCTCGAACACGAGAGGCATGCCGAGCACACCCTGCCAGAAATCGACGGAGGTCTGCCGGTCGGCCCCCACCAGCGTGATGTGGTGGACGCCCTGCGATTGGAGCTTCTGCATGCTAGACTCTGCGCCTTAAGTTCGGTTGCATCGGCAGAAAGCCCAGGCGCTCCGCCCCCTGCATGTGCGCAATGTCACATAGGGCCCGCAGCCATGAGGATCGAGGTCGAAGAAGCGACCACAGCAGCGCCCGAGGTCGCGTTCGCGACCGCTACCGACATCGCGCGCTGGCCTCAGTTTATCACGGGCATCGACAGCGTTGAAATCCTGACGACGGGGCCGGTCGCCGTCGGCACCCGCTTCCGCGAGACGCGGCTGATGCACGGCCGCACCGCCACCGAGGAGATGGCCGTCGAGGAGCTGGAAGCACCCCGCCTCTTCGTGCTGAGCGCCCTTTCGCACGGCACCCGCTTCCGGGCCGAGCACCGCTTCGAGCCCGACGGCGAGGGAACGCGCATGACCGTGCAATTCGAAGGCCGTCCTATGACCTTGCTCGCCCGCCTGCTGACGCCCCTGGCGCTCTTGGTCGTCGGCAGTGTCAGGCGCGAGATCGCCGCCGATCTCGCCGGTCTCGCACGCGAGGCCGAGCGACGGTCGCGCTAGGGATCATTTCGGCTGGGCTGCGATCACGGCATTCCTCAGAAGGAATGCGCGCGATGCCCGCCGCGACGCAGAGAGAAGCGGGCGGCCTCAAGGATTGCGTCGCAGGAAGTCGAGCACCAGGCGATTGAACTCGGCGGGAGCCTCCCAGTAGGGAGCGTGGCCGACCTCGCGCAGCGTGACCGCCTCATGATTGCGCAGGTGCGCCGCGATCATGCGTTGCAGCGGCGGCGGGGCGTAGAGATCGGCCTCGCCCGTCACGAGGAGCACGGGCATCTCGAGCCGCTCCATCGCTCGCCAATCGACCGTGACGCCAGGCAGCTGGCGAAGGACGCTGCCGGGCTTGGCGGCATGCTCCAGCTCTACGAACCGGTCGACGCCCTCCGGGTTGAGCGCCCGGTAGGAGGGCCCAAGCTCGAGGAACACTGCCGGCAAGGCTTCCCGCACCCGGGCCATGCCGAGGCGGCCGTAAAATGCCCTCCACTCGTCCTCGTCCGGCGAAACGATCGTTCCCGCCAGGATCAGGGAAATGACCCGCGCCGGGTGGGCAACTGCAAATGCCGTCGCCGCGATGCCGCCGGCTGCGGCGCCGAGGACATGGGCTCTCTGCACCCGCAGAGTGTCGAAGAGCGCCGCGAGATCGCCCACCAGCGTTCCCGGGTCCTCCTCGGGTCCGCGGTCCGACTTGTAGTAGCCGCGGCGGGAGTAGGCGATGACCCGGTAGCCCGCTTCGGCGAATGCGGGCTGCTGGTAGAGCCAGACCTGGCTGCTCTGGGAGGCTGGATGGCACAGCACCAGCGGCTCTCCCTGCCCGCCCGTATCCCAATACCAGAGCCTCGCTCCCGGTACGGCCGCAAACCCTTCGGCGGCGGGCACCTGTTCCGGGATCGGCTCCCGCATGGGCTGCTCAGCCATGCATCAGCACGATGTCGAACACGACGAGCTTTTCCTCTGGCTCCATTCCCGCAGCGGGCTCCCGGACCGGCATGACGATGGTGTCGGGGTTGGGAGAGGACCGCAGCCACGTGTCCGTATCCTGGTGCGGGTCGCCGGCGAAGTAGAGCTGGGTGATCAGCCGCTCGCGCTTGCCGAACACTTCAAAATGAATGTGCGAGGGGCGCATGCTGCCGCGCGGAGTGGGATAGGCGCCGGGCTTGATCGTCCGCAGATCATAGCGCCCGTCATTGTCGGTGCTGATGACCGCAAAACCTTCAAAGCAGGGGTCGAGGGGCGCGGAATTGTCGTCGTTGGGATGCGCGTAGCGACCGAAGTGGTTGGCCTGCCAGATCTGCAGCTTCCCCCCTCTCACCGGCTCGCCGGTGCGATCGAGAAGGCGGCCGGTCACCCTGATGACCTGGCCCTGAGCGCGGCCAGGCCGACCCGGGACGCGCGTGAGATCGCCCCCCTTGGCCGGCTCGGAGAGCGGATAGAAGGGACCGAGGATCTGGTCGGAGGTTCGCGGCAGGAGCGCTGCGCCGGCGGGCGATACGATGCCTGTGTGAACAGTGGCTGACATTGCGCTTCTCCGCGGTTTTGCGCCCTCGCCCGCTCTTCGCGCAGTATAGGACCTCGTGTCCTGATCGCGAAATTCGTCTCGTTCTCCCGCAGGCGGTGAACGAATTTCGCGGTCTGAGGGACACCAGAAAAATCATGATGCTCGTGTGATTGAGATCGAGAAGTCCGTCTCCCAACCTGGCCGCAAACAATGCAACGGACTTCTCGATCATCACACTAGAACGGGTCTTTGGGATCGAACTTCGGTCGGCGCTTCTCCTTGAGCGCGGCCACGCCTTCCAGAACCTCGGGCCCCGAGAAGCCCATGAACTCCATGGCGAGCGACGCATCGAATGTCGGCCCTGCCATTCTCAGCCAGTTGTTGAGGGCGTGCTTGGTCCAGCGAATGGCCGCCGGCGGACCGTCGCGCAGCCGCTCCGCCACGGCCAGCGCCGTCTCCACCACCTTGCCGTCGTCGGCCACCATCGAGACGAGGCCGATGCGCTCGGCCTCCTCGCCCGTCACCGTATCGCAGAGCAGCAGGTAGTATTTGGCCTTGGCCATGCCGCAGAGCAGCGGCCACACGATCGCCGAATGATCGCCGGCGGCGACGCCGAGCCGCGTGTGCCCGTCGATGATGCGCGCCTTGCGACCCGCCACGGTGATGTCCGCCACCATGGCCGCGGCGAGACCCGCGCCGACGCAGGGCCCCTCGATGGCGGCCACGACCGGCTTGGTGCAGTTGATCACGTTGTAGACGAGGTCGCCGGCCTCCTTCCAGATGCGCGTGCGCGTCGCCCAGTCTCGGGCCATCTCCTCGATCATGCCGAGGTCGCCGCCGGCAGAGAACGCACCGCCGTCGCCGCGCAGGAGCGCCACCGACACGTCCGGGTCGCGGTCGATGTCGCGCCACACCTCGGCCAGTTCGCGATGGCCGTCGGCATCCAGCGCGTTGAGCCTGCCGGGACGCGACAGGATCACCTCCAGGACGCGCGGACGCGGGCGAGCGAATTTGAGGGCTTTATAGCGGCTGTAGCGGTCGGTCATGCAGGGCCTCCGGCCAGTCCCTCATCCGAGCTGGATGAGCTACGGCCGAGAATGCGCCAACGCCGATGCCGTTTCCAGCTGCTAGACCTTCGGCCGCCGGAGGCTCGCGCAGTCGGCAAACAGCGCTGCCGGGATGGGGGTGACGTGTCCGGGGTCGTGCTCGTCCTGGAGCTGGTCGCGAATGCCCGCGAGATCGAAGCCGGCCGCCGAAAGCCGCGCCAGCACGCAATCAACCGGCTGCCCGCGCACGGCCGCCGCCGCCCACGCCACGGCCGAGCGCAGGCCCGAGGCGCAATGTGCCAGCACCGGCGCCCGCAGCGCGCTCAGCGCCTCGCTCATTTCCTCCACCACGCGCTCGCTCAGGGCATCGTGCTTGGTGGCGGGGACATGGCGGAAGCCAAGGCCCGCCTGCTCCGCCAGCCGGGCTTCCTCGGCCGCCGTCAGGTGCGCGACCGACTCACCCTCGGGCAGGTTCGACAGGATCGACTTGAAACCTGCCGCGGCCAATTGCGCGAAATCGCCGGCCTGGAGCGCGCCCGCGACGGCGAAATTGGGAGTGATGGGGATGATTTTGACCATGGGCACGATCCGGCGATCCCGGTGGGGATGCATAGGCACAATATGGCTGCGCATGAGAGAATAACAATGCCCTGAGGGAAGCTTGACGGAACAAAAATACTGCGATACGCACCAACTCTACCTAAAACCAGGAAAAATATTCCATTCGCCGCCCCTTCCCGACCGACGCCGTTTCGAGGCCCCTGCCAAAATGCTCGACGAGATGGACGTAAAAATCCTCAAGATCCTGCAGACGGACTGCACGCGATCGGTTGCCGACATCGGCAAGGAGGTGGGCCTCTCCACAACGCCCTGCTGGCGTCGCATCCAGAAGCTGGAGGAGGCCGGTGTCATCCAGCGCCGGGTCGCCATCCTCAACCCACCGGACGTGAACGCCGGCGTCACCGTGTTCGTGTCGATCAAGACCGACCAGCACTCCCTCGACTGGCTGGAGAAATTTCATGCCGCAGTCGTCGACTTCCCCGAAGTGATCGAGTTCTACCGCATGAGCGGAGAGGTCGACTATCTGCTGCGCGTGGTGGTCCCCGATATCGCCGCCTACGATGCCTTCTACAAGAAGCTGATCTCCCGCATCGCCATCTCCAAGGTGTCGTCTGCATTCGCCATGGAGCAGATCAAGTACACCACCGCCCTGCCGCTGGACTTTGCCATCAGGCGTGACGAGCGCGAGTGGGAGAAAATGGCCGCCAAGCAGCGTGCCTGAACCGGTTCCTGCCGACCCGGGACAGAGCCCTTCGGAGCAGAAGCGAAATGACGACTGCCGCCCCAACGTCGGCGTGCCGCCGCTGGCAACTCTCAAGAGCATGCCCGGCATCGACTTTCTGCAGGGCATCGTCGACGGCAGCCTGCCGACGCCGCCGGTCACGCACACGCTGGGCTTCGCACTCACGGAGGTGGCGCCGGGTTTTGCGCTTTTCACCATGACGCCGCAGTTCAAGCACTACAATCCGATCGGGACGGTGCACGGCGGCGTTGCCATGACGCTGCTCGACTCCTGCATGAGCTGCGCCATCCAGACTCATTTCGAAGCCGGCACCGGCTATACCACCCTCGAGATCAAGGTGAACCTGGTGCGGCCGATCACCGAGACGACCGGCCGGATCCGTGCCGAGGGTCGCTCGCTGCACGTGGGCCGCCGCGCTGCCACCGCTGAGGGACGCATCCTCGATGCGGCCGGCACGCTGCTGGCGCATGGCACGACGACCTGCCTCGTGCTCCAGATCTAGAGTGCCGGCGCTCTGGAGTCCGCAGCAGCCTCGTTCGCCACGCGCGCGGCGGAAGGCTGGGCGCGGGGGCACCGACTAAGGTGACAGCGTCGGCACTTGCGACGCCGGGGCAACGCGCGCTCTCCGCGGTGTGCGCGCAAAGGCAGCAATTCTTTTGAGCGCGGCAACTGCCGCAAGGATGCCGGCGACGACCGGCGCGGACGACCAGCTTTCCTTCTGGTCGAAGGCGGGCCTTCATTACGCGGTGAGCGGCAGCGTCTGGACGCTGGACGGCAGTCAACGGTTGAGCGTGCAGCTCATCGATGTGAGCTCGCGGTTGCAGGTGTGGTCACGGAACTTCGAATATCCGGTGGCTGAATGGGCGTTCCGCGCGAGGTCGTGCTGCGCAAGGTCGCAAGCCTGATCAACCTGGAAGCAGTCCGCCGCGAAGCCAGCAGACCCTACGCGGTGCCCGACAAACCGTCCGTCGCAGAACTGATCGGCCGGGGCTGGAAAGGCCCGGTGTCGAACCCCGACACGGTCGAGTTCGCGCAAGCCGCGCGCCACTTCACTCGCGCGCTGAAGCGGGACCGGGACTCCGTCAGCGCCACCGTCGGCCTCGCCGCCTTCAAGATGATCGTGACTACCAACCACATCGGCGACCGCGAGCAACTCATGCGGGAGGCGGAGGCACTGTTGCAGAAAGTGCTGGCCAAGGACGTGGATACTCACTCGCTTCGCTACAACCTCGGCGTGCTGCACAATCTGAGAAACGAGTCCGTCGCCGCGCTGCGCGAGTTCGAACGCGCCGTCGAGCTCAATCCGAGCATGTTGGCCGCGCATGCGCACAAGGGCCGCGTGCTGCTCAAGCTCGGCCGCTACGAGGAAGCACTCGAAAGCGTGCGCTACGCGAAGCGTCTCACGGAAGGGAAGGGGCCGTCCGGCTGGGCCTTGTGGCAGGCGATTGCGCTCTTGGAGTTCGGTCAAGACGAGGCTGCAGGCGAGGCCTTCCTGGAGGCGCTCCAGGCGCAGCCGCTCAATCCCTACCTGGTTGCCGGCGTCGCGGCTTTCAGCGCACTCACGGGAGATTGGGAAACGGTGCGACGCCACGTCGTTTCGCTTCGCGCCCTGACGCCCGGGCGCACCGATACGTGGCGGCTGTGGGAGCTCAACAAGGGACCCGGCGATCAACCGCTGCCGAATCGGTTCGGCAAAGGACTCCAGCTCGCACTCGAGACGCTGCCAGAGATCGACGCCTCGGCGATGAGGAAAGCATCAGGCGCGGCCCCGGTGCAGCCCTAGCCCGGGTGCCGATCACCTACCCGTTCGCGCGCGCCAACACTGCATTCAGCAGCACGTTGACGGCCGGCACGGTGATGGCGAGGTCGATGTCCTCGGCCTCGTTGTGGCTGATGCCGTTGCGGCACGGCGTGAACAGCATCGTGGCCGGGCACACCTTCGTCATGTGATAGGCGTCGTGGCCCGCCTGCGAGCGGATGTCCATCGACGCGACACCGAGCCGGCCTGCCGTCGCGCGCACCAACGCGATCAGGCCCGCATCGAACTCGAGCCCGCCGAAGCCCCAGCGCTCGGCAATCGCGATCTCGGTGCGCGACCGGCGCGCGCTTTCGGCAACGGCGGCCTCGACCTCACGTTCCATATCTGCGAGCCCCGCACTGGCAGGATGGCGGAAGTCGATATAGAGCTCGGCCTCGTCGGAAAGGATGCCCGGAAGGTTCGGCGCGAGATCTAGTCGCGCCGCCGTGGTCTTGCCTTCCTGCGGCGCGTAGCGCCAGCCGATGTCGTCGACGGCGACCGCGAGATATGCGGCGCCGACCAGCGCATTGCGGCGCAGCGCCATCGGCGTCGGCCCCACGTGCGAGGTCTCGCCGCGCACGGAGACGCGCATGCCGCGGGTCGGAAAGCCGCCCGTGACGATGCCGAGAGGGATGCCCGCCGCATCGAGCTTGGGGCCCTGCTCGATGTGCAGCTCGAAGTAGCTGTCGATGCCGCGCCCGCCGACCGCGGCATCGCCCCGATAGCCGATGCCGTCGAGAGCGGCCCCGAAGCTCACGCCCTCCTTGTCGAGCCGCTGATGCGCCCATGCAGCGCTCTGCTGCCCCGAGAAAACGAGTGAGCACATCATCGGCGGCTGGAAGCGCGCGCCTTCCTCGTTGGTCCAGTTGACGACCTCGATGGCGCGCCTCGTGGCAATGCCGAGGCGATCGAGCGTGCGCAGTATCTCGATGCCCGAGAGCACGCCGAGAATTCCGTCGAACCGTCCGCCCTTGGCCTGGGTGTCGAGGTGGCTGCCGACGAGCACGGGCGCCAAGGCCGGCTCGCTACCCTCCCGGCGCACGAACATGTTGCCGAGCCCATCGACCGCGAGGCGCCAGCCGCCGTGCCTCGCCCAGTCCGCGAGCTGGTCCCGGGCGGCCTTGTCCTCGCGCGTGAGCGCCAGGCGCCTGAGGCCGCCCTTGTTCGTTGCGCCGATGCGGGCGGACGCCTCAAGCATCGCGCCGAGACTGGCCGGATCGACTGCATAGGTGCCACTCATCGTTTGCCCCTTCGCCATGGAGTCACCTCTGACACATTCCATGCACGTTGCAGCTCACGCCTCAAGGGGACACGCTGCAGGGCCCCGTCCCGGCGCGCCTAGGGCCTGGGGAAGGGGCGAGGCACGGCGCTGGCCGATGCGGTGGCGAGCAGGGTGCCGTCCTCCAGGCGCAGGGCACCCTGCAGATGCGCGGTCGAACTGCCCATGCGCAGCACTTCCCCTGCGCGTCGCCCGCAGGATTGGCGAACTCGGGCCGCGGCGTGAACGCCATTTCGGCGCAGCCCGCCTCAACCGAGAAATCGATCAGCTCGAAGCCGAGGTGGCGCGCGCAAGGCGGATGCCGGGCGGAATCGCTCAGCAGGGCCCTGATGCGCTCGTCGGTGAGTTGCAATGTCCGACACCCATTCAGCCAGCTCGTGTGATGGTCGAGAAGTCCGTTGCATCGTTTGCGGCTAGGTTGGGAGACGGACTTCCCGATCTGAACCACACGAGCATCATGATTTTCTCGTGTGCTTCAGATCGCGAAATTCGTTCAACGCCTGCGGCAGAACAAGACGAATTTCGCGATCAGGACGCTAGCGGCGATCGCTGAGGCGGTCGACCCGATGCAGCGGATCGTGGTCGTAGGGTTCCGCTGCCGGCTCGCACGCGCGCGCCAGGCAGATCGACGGGCCGCCGAGATCGGGAGTCTTGCACGCCCGATCCCATACGGCGAAATCGTAGTGAAGCTCCAGAACCGATCCCTGCGATACGACCTGCAGGGCCAATCCGCAGATTGGACACCGGGTGTGATGCCCCGAAGATTTACCGCTGCGTCTGGAATCCACAGCTCCGCCCGATAGGCTGCCTGATCCAGGCTCCACATCGCCTTGCAGCGGCGCAGACGTGTCGGTCCCCGCGGTCCCGTCGGTCCTGTTCATAATGCCCTCACCGACAGCCGGCGATGCCGATCGCCACCACATCTTCCATTGGGGCAATAACGTGCATCACGAGCGCACGGGGCGCGCCGGCACATCGATGGCCGCGGGCTTGCTCACGGCAGCGCTATTGCACCCTGATCGTCCTACTACGGACGTCACCGAAAGTCGAGATTCGCCACCGTGAACAGCGCGCGCGCACAAGTCTGGCATACCACCCGATCGACAGGCGCAATTGCGCGTCTCTCAGGGCTTGCGCACGCGCATCGCGGCCGTCATATCGAGTTGCAATTGAATCCCAGCATCACGATTTTTTGCGCAGGTGTTGCGACCGCGCAATGCCGCCATCGCTCCGTCCTCCACGGCAGCGGCATGGAGACGCGCCGCGGCACATGCACAAAAGCTGTGCACCCCCGGAGATATCGCCTTTCGCGCTCAATGGGGACTCATCTAGCGTCACGCGTTCGCCTCGCGTGTGCTTCCGGCCCCTCCGCGCGGACCTTGCTCCATGAACCTGCTTTTCCGCATCGTCTATGCCGCTCACGCCACGGGCACGCATCACAAGCTCGCGCTCGATGCCCTGCGGCATCTCCAGACGACCGACGCCGAGCTCTGGCAGCGGCTGTTCCTGGAGCATGCCAAGCTCTACATGCAGGGCTCCAAGGCCCCCGACGATGCGTTCAAGGATTTCAAGAACCACGTTCTGCACACGCGCGACGACTATTGGGGCGGCGCACCCGACAAGGTCGAGAGCTGGTATCGGCGGCTCGTGGATGCGCTGACGCGGCGGGACTGGCAGACCGCCGTATACGCTGCCGGCGTGCTCAGCCACTACTACACCGATCCGCTGCATCCCTTTCACACCGCGCAGTCGGAAGCCGAGAACAACATTCACCGCGCCGTCGAATGGAGCATCTCCAGAGCCTACGATGCGCTCTCGACGCAAGGCGAGGTCGAGTTCCGCGACCTTGCCGTCGAGGTGCCGCCCGGCTCCGACTGGCTGACCCAACTCCTCTGCCGCGGCGCCGAGATGGCCAACAGCCGCTACGAAAAGCTGATCGCGCACTACGATATTCAGCGCGGTGTCGTCGATCCTCCCGCCGGCCTCGACCGCGTCGCACGCCGCCTGATCGCGCAACTCATCCGCTACGCTGCGCTCAGCTACGCCGTCGTCCTCGATCGTGCCATCGCCGACGCCGGCGTCCGGCCACCCGAGGTGTCGCTTGCCTCAGCCACGGTGGCAGCCATGGCGCAGGCGCCCTTCAAGCTCATCGCCAAGCGCATCGCCAACGCCGAAGAGCGGCGCGCCATTGAACGCATGTACGACGAGCTGATCGCCACGGGCACAGTGGAAACGCACCTGCCCGAGGACGACCGCATGGTGCGCGATCTGCACGCCCTGGAGGTCCTGTCGCAAAAGGCGCCGCAGCGTGACGCCTCCAAGGTCTTCGCCTTCAAGCCGCGCGAGCCCGCGCCGGCATCCACCATTGCGCCGGCGCCCACCCCTGCACCGGCTGCCAATGCGACGGCTCAGCAATCCAACGTCGTGCCCCTGCGCACACCCGCACCTGCCGCAACGACCGTGCCGCCAAGCGCTCCGTCGGTTCCGATCATCGCGCCCACGGCGACGGCCACGCCCCCCGACGACACCTCCACGCGGCCGCAGCCGGCCGACGCGGACGGAGATGTGGCCGTCGAACCCGACATCGCACCGCCGGCCGCCGCGCGCAGCCGCCCTGCATCGGGGTTGATGGCCCAGCTCGAGAGCATGACCATCGCACCGCTGGTTCCCAGGGACGCCAAGGCCGCGACCGAGCCCGCGCAACAATCCCGGCCTGCCGCTGCCCCGAAGGCGGCACGGTTCCACCTCGCCCTCGATCACGACGTGGTGGACGGCCCCGCGATCGGCCCGAAGACGGCGGATCGGCTCTACGCGCACGGCATCAAGACGGTCGGGGACCTGATCAGGGCCGACCCGGCGGCGTTGGCCCAGCAGCTCGACGTCCGCCACATCACTGCCGATGCCATCGCCGACTGGCAGGACGAGGCGCGGCTCGTGTGCACGGTCCCCGAGCTCAGGGGCACGCACGCCCAGCTCCTGGTGGGCGCGGGCTATCGCTCCGCATCCGCCGTGGGCGCGGCCGACCCCGACAAGCTGTGCGCCGCCGTGTTGGCCTACGCCGCGTCCGGGCCGGGGCAGCGCCTCCTGCGCAACGGCGATGCTCCCGACATCGAGAAGATCAAAGCCTGGCTCGATGCTGCCCGGAGCGTGCAGGCGGCCTGAGCTGCTTTCTGCCGGATCAAGAATGCGCGGCGGGTGAAGCGAACGCCACCGCCGTGGTGTTGGCGCCGGACACCAGCAGGCCCACGCGCTCGCCGTCGGCCGGAACATAGGCTCGCCCGATCAACGCCGCGAGCGGCGCGGCGGCGCCGGGCTCCGCCACGACGCGCACCGTCTCCCACAGCGCCTGCTGCGCGCGCACGATGTCATCATCCTCCACCAGGACGGCCTCGGCGACATAGCGCTGAACCAGGGGAAACACCGCGTCACCGATGCGGCGCGGCGCCAGCGAGTCCGCAGCAACGCCACCGGCCGGCGCATCGACCGGGCGACCGGCCGCCAGCGCCATGGCGAGCGTCGGCGCCAGCCGCGGCTCGACGCCGACGATCCTGATGCCGCCACGGTACCAGGCGGCGATGCCTCCGATCAGTCCGCCGCCGCCGACCGCCACCAGCAGCGTGTCGAGATCGGGCGCCTGTGCTTCCAGCTCCAGCCCGACCGTGCCCTGACCCAGCATCGTCTCGGCCTGATCGAAGGCGTGCACCGACAGAGCGCCCGATTGCGCGACATACGCCTCGCACGCCGCCAGCGCCTCCGCGTAGACCTTGCCGCCCACCGCCAGGTCGGCGCCATAGCCGCGGATGCGCGCGATCTTCGCCGGTGAGGAAATTTCCGGCACGAAAATGCGGGCCTTGTGGCCGAGCCGCATGGCGGCGTAGGCGACGGCCGCGCCGTGGTTGCCGCCCGATGCCGCTGCGACACCCGCTGCCGGCACCTTGCGCGTCAGCAGGTTGGCGAACGCGCCGCGCGCCTTGAAGGACCCCGAGTGCTGCGTGAACTCGAGCTTCAGACTGAGCTCGCCGCCGGGCAGGCCGAAGTCGCGCGCGTGAGCCACCAGCACCGGCGTCCGGCGGATGTGCTCGCGGATCACCGCATGCGTCTCGGCAATGGCCGCGCGGGTGACCTTATCTGCGATAGTCATGCGTTGCCCGGTCCGCTCCCGTCATTGCTCCGGAGTGAAGCCTGACGCCTTCACCGCGGGCGCCCAGAGCTCGGAGTGGGCCTTCTGGATCGCCGCCAGTCCCGCCGCCGACGTGCCCGTCGGCACGAGCCCGAAGGCCAGCAGCTTCTCCTTGGTGGCCGGCACCTGCACGGCCGCCACGACCGCCTTGTTCAACCGCTCGACCATCTCCGCCGGCGTCGCCGCCGGGGCATAGACCCCGTACCAGCCGGAGCCCTCGATCTCGTAGCAGGCCTCGCGGAAGGTCGGGATGTCCGGGAGGAACGGCGAGCGGGCCTTGTCGGAGGTCCCCAGCACGCGGATGCCGCTGGCTTTGTGCTGCTCGAGCAGGTCGCTGGTGGTCGTAACCACGATGGCGATCTGGCCGCCCACGAGGTCGGTGAGCGCCGCCGCCGATCCGCGGTAGCCGACATGGCGCAGGTCGAGCCCGGCGGTGTGCGCGAACTGCACGGCGAAGAAGTGTGGCAGCGTTCCCGCCGCCGGCGTGCCGTAGCTGCCCCGACCGGGGTCCGCCTTGATCCACTCGACCAGCTCCTTGAGCGACTTGGCGGGAACCTGCGGCCCGACGGCGAGGGCGAAGTCGAAGGTAGCCACCTGTGCGACCGGCTGGAGGTCGGCGACGGGATCGTAGGCCAGCGCCTTGTAGACGTGGGCGTAGACCGACATCGGCGCCACCGGCGTCAGCAGCACCGCCTTGCCGTCGCCGGCGGCGGCCTTCACGGCCTGCACACCGAGTGCGGCCCTGCGCTCCGGTCCGGTTCTCGACAATGACCGGCTGGCCCAGCGCCGTGCGCAAATGCTCCGCCAGCAGCCGCGCCAGCGCATCTCCCGAGCCGCCCGCCGCGAACGGAAAGACGATGCGTATCGGCTCCGCCCCGACCTGCGCTGAGGCGGGCGCCGGCACGGCGAATGCAGCCCAGGCCGCGCAGACCCCCGCCACTATGCGCAAAAACCAGTCACCCATCGCTCCTCCTACGCGGGGGCGCGCGCCGGACATCAGCCAGGCTTCGTCCCGTCACCCAGATACTTGCCCCACAACTCGTCGGCCAGCTCGCTCTCGTCCCACACGCCGATCAGGATGCCGCGCCGCTGCGACTTGCCGCGACGCTCGCGCACCTGCTGCTCGGAGAGCGTCGTGCGCTGCGACATGCGCAAGCCCCAGGCCTCCAACGCCGCCATCAGCCGGCGGCGCTCGCCTTCGAATGCGGGATCGGCGCCCAGGTCGCGAAGCTCGCCGGGGTCTGTCTCGAGGTCATACAGCATGGGCCGGAAGCCCAGGGCGTGCACCAGCTTCCAGCGCCTGTCGGCGATCATAAAAAGACGCGCATCGCGCGGCTCGCGGGCGAGCTTCGCCGCCACGGGCAGCATCGCATAGTCGTATTCGCTCACCGCGAAGCGTCGCCAGGTCGGACGCTCGCCCCGCAGAAGCGGCAGCAGCGAGCGGCCTTCGAGGCGGTGCGACTGCGCTGTCGGGTCGCCGCCGACGGCTTCCAGGAACGTCGGCGCCAGGTCGATGGCCTCGACCAGCTCGTCGCAAACCGTACCGCGCCCGGTGTCGGCCGCGGGCGAGGGATCGAACACGATCAGCGGCACCTTGACGGACGGCTCGTGAAAGAGGTCTTTCTCGCCCATCCAGTGATCGCCCAGATAGTCTCCGTGGTCGGAGGTAAAGACCACCATCGTCGTGTCGAGCAGGCCCCGCTCTCCCATGAAGGCGAACAGGCGGCCTAGCTGGTCGTCGATCTGCTTGATCAGCCCCATGTAGACGGGAATGACCTCGCGGCGCACCTCCTCGCGCGCGAAGCTCCGGCTGACGC
Source organism: Hyphomicrobiaceae bacterium (assembly GCA_050248715.1). GTDB lineage: Bacteria > Pseudomonadota > Alphaproteobacteria > Rhizobiales > Hyphomicrobiaceae > AWTP1-13. The sequence goes on from JBFWRV010000002.1 coordinate 79,744, forward strand.
GCAAGTCCATGAACTCCGCGAACACGGGATGCGCGTCGCGGCGCTCCTCCTCGGAGCGCACCGCCGGCTGCACGTCGTCGGGGCCGAACATGACGTTGTAGGGAGCCGGCGCGATGTAGGGCCAGTGCGGCTTGATGTAGGAGAGGTGCAGGCACCAGGGACGCTCGCCGGCCTCGTGCATGAACGCCATGGCGCGCTCGGTCATGTAGGGCGTCTCGGAGTCCTCCTCGCGGACGCGCGCGGGCTTCCTCGCATGCCGCATGGCCCAGCCGGAGGCCAGCCGGTTGCCCTCGCCCTGTGCGGCGTTGGCCCAGTCGTGCCAGGGATTGTCGCCGGCATAGCCCTTGTCGTTGAGATATCGGTTGTAGCGCGGAAGCTGCGGATCATAGCGCCCGTCGGGGCCGACGGCATGAAGACCATCGTCGCGCTCGTAGGGATCGAAGCCGCATTCGGCTACGCGCACGCCGATGATGGAGCCGGGGTCGATGCCGAGGCGCTCCATGCCTTCGCGGTCGGCGCGCATGTGCGTCTTGCCGACGAGCACCGTCTCGACTCCGAGGGGGCGCAGATAGTCGCCGAGCGTCAGCTCGCCGACTTTCAGCGGAACGCCGTTCCAGGAGGCGCCGTGCGACTGCACGTAGCGGCCGGTGTAGAAGCTCATGCGCGAGGCCCCGCACACCGGCGACTGCACGTAGGCCCGGGTAAAGCGCACGCCGCGGGCGGCCAACGCGTCGATGTGCGGCGTGGCGAGCCTCTTGTGGCCGTAGCACGAGAGGTAGTCCCAGCGCAGCTGGTCGCACATGATGAAGAGGATGTTCTTGGTGCGGCGGGTCATCTGCGGCTTCGTCCTGAGCCCGTCGGAGGACGAGCCGTAAATTCAACCGTGCTTCGACAAGCTCAGCATGGGGGGCGGGCGCGTTGCTCGCTGCGGCACAGCGGTTACGGCCTGTAGCGGCTCGTCTCGAGCTCCCCGCGATCGACCCGGCGGGAGAATTCCGTCGCGCCGCCCGAGGCCAGGATGCGGGCCTGCTCCACCCAGTTCTCGCGCTCGATACGGCCCTTGAAGTCCAGGGACTGGCTGACGCGGGCGATATCCGCCGCCGTCCAGTTGGCGATCTGCTCATAGTTCAGTACGCCCATCGAGTTCAGCCTCTTCTCGATGAGAACGCCGATGCCGCGGATGCGCTTGAGGTCCTCGACCGGTGCCGAGCGCGCGGCTTGGTAGCCGGCGCGCGGCCCTGCCTGCGCGGCCGCATCGCGAGCCTGATAGGCTTCCGAACGCACCGAGCGCATTCCTGCGAAGTCCATGCGGGGCTGGCGCGGGGAGTCACCATCGGCGCTCGCCTCCGCACCACCAGCCGCCCGCCGGTCGTATTCACGCGAGTAGGCCGTATCACCGTCTCGGCTCAGGATTTGCGCTTGCTCGACCCAGTTCTCCCGCCCGACGCGGCCCGTGCCTCCAAGCAGCGCATCGAAGCGCGCGATGTCGGCGGGCGACCAGTGGGCGATCTGCGAATAGCGGCTCACGCCCTGGGCCGCGAGCAGGATCTCGGCCGCCTCATCGATCTGGCTGATGCGCTGCAGGTTGTCCTGCGGGGTCGCAGCCGGAGGGCGAATGGCGACGGCCGGCGGCAGGCCGGGGGGAACGGGCTCCGGAGCGGCGGCCGGCGGCGGAGGCGGAGCGGGCTCCATCAGGCGCATGGCGAAGGCCGCGCGTTCCGACACGCGCGGCGGCTCGGAAGAGGGGACGGGAGCGGCCTGCACAGGCGCTGCGACAGCCGCGGTTGCAATCTGCGCCACCACGCCCGCCGCCCCCCCCGTCGAGACCTGCGGCGTCGCCGGGGGGGCGCTCGGCGCGGCTGCCACGACCCGACGCGGCTCACCCTCGTCAGGCGTCGGCCACGCGTTGGCGGACTCACCGCGCGCGAGGCGCGCTGCATAGTGGGTCTCACCGCCCTTCGCCAGAACCTGCGCCTGCTCGATCCAGTTCTCCCGGCTTATGCGGCCAGCAAGCCCGAGGGCCTTGCCGATACGCTCGATGTCGGCACGCATCCAGCCGGCGATGTGATCGTAACGGAGAACTCCAAGCTTATTGAGCTCCCCTTCCAACCGCGCATCGATGCGGCGGATACGCTTGAGGTCCTGGGCCGGCACATGCTCCACGACCGGCACGGTGACGGCGGAAGCCCGCGCCGGCGCTCCGCCCGCCGGCAACGTGATCGGCGGCTGCCCCGGCAGCATGCCCGCGGGCACCGTGATGGGCGTGGCCTCGCCGCCCCCGCTGCGGCCGAACCGCTCCGCCCCGCTGACCCGGCTCTGGATCTCGGGAAGCGGATCGACCCTGCGCTCCACGTCCGCGGCCACGGGTTGGCCCGTATGCAGGCTGCGCCGCACGATGCACGCGACCGCAGCGCCGATGAAGTAGGCCGCCGCCATGAGCAGCAACGTCTGCACGAACAACGCAACCATTACTCAGCCCTCGACCCCTTCCAGGCGCCTCGGCAGCGCCTACGTCTTGTCGGTCTCCGTTCGACTGCAGGACAGCCAGCCGATGATGAGGCCGATGGCGAATGCGACGACCAGCCACCAGAACAGCTTGGCGATGAGATAGTCCATTGCGCTGTGCCTCGTACCTTGCGTGCCGGCGGGAAGTCCGTCGCCGTCTGCAACTCGTCACACTAGTTGGGCCGCACGGTGAACTCGATGCGCCGATTGCGCGCCATGTTCTCGCTCGTGTCGTTGGGCGCGACCGGACGCTCGGCGCCATAGCCCGCCGAAGTGAGCTGGCTCTGCTCGACCCCCGCGCGCACCAGATACGAAACCACCGATTGCGCCCGCTTCAGCGACAGCAGTTTGTTGCTTTCCGCATCGCCTTCGGCGCTGGCGTGGCCCGCCACCTCGATCGACATGCCCGGGCATGATTTTGCCGCCTCAGCGAGCTTATCGAGCGTGGGAAAGCTCACGCTGTCGAGCTCGGCGCTGGCTCGGTCGAAGAGGATCTGGCCCGTAGCCACGAGGCCGGCCATCTCGCGCTCGCACGCCTTCGCCTTCACAACGACCTCGGGTGCCGGCGGGGGCGGCGGCGGCGCCGCAGCGCCGGAGCCGGTTCCGGCCGGCTCCGCGGCCGACGCCTGGGGCATCGGGGCCGGGGGAGCTTGCGGGGCCATTGGTGCGGGCGCGGACGACGCTTCCGGCGCTGGTGGAGGGGGAGGAGGTGGCGGAGGGGGCTCCTTCACCTTGATCTGGTCGTTGAACTTGATCCCCTGCGGCAGGACTGCACGCAGGCCGGCGCGGATCGCCTCGGCGGTTGCCGGGTCTTCGGCCGTACCGGAGAGCGCGATGGAGGCATCCTTCATGCCGAGGCTGCCGCCCTCGAGGCGGGCGAGCCCGCGCAGGGCCGCACTCGCCGCCGCTATCCAACCGGGGGGCGCACCCTCGCCGGGCTCCATCTCGTCGACGATCTCCGCGCCGCGAAAGCTCGCCCTGGCGGCGTTGACGAGCTCGGCGCGCTGGGCGTCGTTCTGCACGTAGCCGCTGAGGACGAGCCTCATGTCGCTCAGCTGGGCCGACCACACGTAAGGGCTCACTGCCGGCGCCGTCACCTCGTCGCCCTGCAGCTTGATCCCCTTGGGCAGGCCGCCCGCCAGCGCCTGCTTTACCGCGCGATATGCGGCGATGTCCTCGGCCTCGCCCGCCATATGTAGATCGAGGTCTTCGAGCCGCCCGGCGCCGTTTTGCAGCGATGTCAGCTGCTTGAGAACGAAGCTCACGCCCGCAAGCCACACGTCGGTCGACGGCGCGCCCCGCGCGAGCGTGGTTCGATCGACCACCTCGAAGCCCGGGAAGCTTGCCTTGGTCACGCCCAGAATGGCTTGGCGGGCGTTGATGCTCGGGGCAAAGCCGGTGAGGCGGATGCGGTTGTTGCGCCGCCTTGCGACCCACGTGTACTTGTCGGCCTTCTCGAGCAGGCTAGCCCGGTTGTGGACGATACGGACGCCGTACATGGCACCCAAAGAGTCGGCAGCCTTGCCCGGCTCGCCTTCCTGCGGCGCGCGTCCCGTGAGCACGGCATCGCGACCCTTGAACTCGGCCATGGCCCAGTTGTAGCCCTGCTCCGCCAGCAGGAATGCACTACGCTCCGTGAGGTCCTTCTCCAATCGTCCGTGCTCTGCCTGCACGGCCACCCAGCTCAGCACGAGGAGCGGGACGATCCCCCAAAGCCAGCGCCACCAGTTGCATCGCATTCTTGTAAGGCTCCCCGGATCCTGGCGATCCGCTCCCTCCAGACGTTCCCACACCGATGAATCGTGATCGCCGTGCCGGGACCGGCCGGATCGCACCCCGCGCGGGTCTGATCGCCTTCGAGTTTGCCCCTGAGCTTTCTTGCGGCGGCACTATAGACAACCCCCCGTCCCATTCCAAGCCGCTACCCCACGCCCGAATGGCGCGGAAATGCTCATGTCGCAGCACCTGTTTGTGCGGGGGACAGGCTGGGCTACAACATCTGCCGGGCACCCGCTGCCAAATAAGACATGCGATCCGGGAGGATGGACGAGTGAGCGGCGACACGGTCTTGGTTGCGCGCACGGGCGGCGTCACACGCCTCACGCTCAACCGCCCCGACAAGCTCAATTCCTTCACGCAGCAAATGCACACGGAGCTGCGTGCCGGGTTCGAGGCCGCGGCCGCGGACCCCGCGTGCCGCGTCGTCGTCCTGACGGGAGCGGGGCGTGCCTTCTGCGCCGGCCAGGATTTGGCGGAGACCCGCCCGACCGCAAAGGGCGGCGGCGCCGATGGCGGCAGCCGGCTCGAGCAGTACTACAATCCCCTTGTCCGTCTCATCACCAGCCTCGAGAAGCCGGTGGTCTGCGCCGTCAACGGGGTCGCCGCCGGTGCCGGCGCCAATGTCGCTCTCGCCTGCGACCTGGTGTATGCCGCGCGCGGCGCCACGTTCCTCCAGGCCTTCGCCCGCATAGGCCTCGTGCCCGACGCGAGCGGCACCTGGACCTTGCCGCGCCTCGTCGGCCCGGCACGCGCCCGCGGCCTCGCCATGCTGGCCGAGCCGCTCACGGCCGAGAAGGCGGAAGCCTGGGGACTCATCTGGAAGGTGGTCGACGACGACAAGCTGGAAGCCGAGGTCTCGGCTGTCGCCGGCAGGCTGGCGGTGGCGCCGACGTACGGGCTCGGCCTCACCAAGCGCGCCATTGCGCTCTCCTCGACCAATACGCTTTCCGAGCAGCTCGACCTCGAACGCGACCTGCAGCAGCTGGCCGGCTCCTCCCCCGACGCGCTGGAAGGCATCGCCGCATTCCTGGAGAAGCGGCCGCCGCGCTTCACGGGGCGCAAGGGATGACCGCGGACGCGGCCCGGATCGCCAAGGCTAGCGCCGATGCCATGTGGGCGGAGGACCGGGCGAGCCAGGCGCTCGGCATGGAGATTCTCGAAATCGCTCCGGGCTATGCGCGGCTCGCCATGACGGTCGCCGAGCACATGACCAACGGCCATGGCCTCTGCCACGGCGGCTACATCTTCACGCTTGCCGACAGCGCCTTTGCCTTCGCCTGCAACGGCCACGGCCAGCGCGCCGTCGCCCAGCATTGCGCCGTGACGTTCGTGGCGCCGGCGCGGCTCGGCGCGCGCCTAGTGGCCGAGGCGCACGAGCGCCACCGCGCCGAGCGCAGCGGCATCTACGACGTCACCGTGAAGACGGAGGACGGGGAGAGGATCGCCGAGTTCCGCGGCCACAGCCGCGCCATACCCGGCACGTGGGTATCGACGGGCTGATCAGCCGGAGCCAAGGCGATGCTGGACCTGACACCCCGCCGCGAAGAGCTCGACCCCATCGAGACCGCCTCGCGCGACGAGATCGCGGCCCTGCAGCTCGAGCGTCTCAAGCGCACGCTGCGGCACGTCTATGACAACGTTCCCCACTATTGGAAGGCCTTCGATGCCGCCGGCGTGCATCCCGACAGCCTCACCACCCTGGCCGACATCGCCAAGTTTCCCTTCACCACCAAGGCCGAGCTGCGCGCCAACTATCCCTTCGGCCTCTTCGCCGCTCCGCAGGAGGAGATCGTGCGTGTGCACGCCTCCTCCGGTACCACCGGCAAGCCGACCGTCGTCGGCTACACCAGGGGCGACATCGCAGTCTGGGCCGACTTGGTGGCCCGCTCGATCCGGGCCGCCGGCGGCCGGCGCGGCATGAAGCTGCACAATGCTTACGGCTACGGCCTGTTCACCGGCGGCCTCGGCCTGCATTACGGCGCCGAGAAACTCGGCGTCACCACCATTCCCGTCTCCGGCGGCATGACCGAGCGGCAGGTGCAGCTCATCAGCGACTTCAAGCCCGACATCATCACCGTGACGCCCTCCTACATGCTGGCGATCCTCGACGAGTTCCGCCGCCTGGGGCTGGACCCGCGCTCAACCTCGCTCAAAGTCGGCATCTTCGGTGCCGAGCCCTGGACCGACGCCATGCGCCGCGAGATCGAGGCGGCCTTCGACATGCACGCGGTCGACATCTACGGCCTGTCGGAGGTCATGGGACCCGGCGTCGCCAACGAGTGCGTGGAGACCAAGGACGGCCTGCACATCTGGGAGGACCATTTCTATCCCGAGATCATCGACCCGGCGTCGGGCCGCGTGCTCCCCGACGGCGAGAGAGGCGAGCTGGTTTTCACGACGCTGACCAAGCAGGGGATGCCGGTGATCCGCTACCGCACCCGTGACCTGACGCGCCTGCTGCCGGGCACGGCTCGCTCGATGCGGCGCATGGAGAAGGTGACGGGCCGCTCCGACGACATGCTGATCGTGCGCGGCGTCAACGTCTTCCCGACCCAGATCGAGGAGCAGATCCTCAAGGTGAGGGGCCTCGCCCCGCACTACCAGCTCGTGCTGACGCGCGAGGGCCGCCTCGACGAGATGGAGGTGCTGGTGGAGGCCGCGCCCGCGGCAGCGGACCCCGAGGCCCGCGCCGCGTCCGCCGCCGAGCTTGCGCATCACGTCAAGGGCATCGTCGGCGTGACGGCCCGCATCACCGTCACCGATCCCGGCGGCATCGAGCGCAGCCAGGGCAAGGCGCGGCGCGTAGTCGACAAGCGGCCGAGAACGTGGTCGCCGACCCCGCCCTGAAGCTGTCGAAGGCGGCCCGGCACGCCAGCCGTGCTTCGACGGGGCTCAGCATGGGGGCGCAGACGACGGTTCGGAGAGGCCAGAAGGCCGGATGCGTCGAGACGTAGTTGCATTGCGCGGTGCGATGACCCGACCCCGCGCGCGGGAGCGTCGAGTTCACCTGCTGCCGTCGAATACCTTGGCGGCCGTGCCTGCCCCGCGGGCGGCAGTGCTGGCCTGCCCCAGCGCGCTGTCCTTCGAGATGATCTGTTTCGGCTTCTCCGCGGGACGACCGTTTCTTGCCGCCGCTGCTCTGGCTGCCGCTTCGGCAGCTTGCCGCTTGTTGATCTCGGCTTGCCTTGCCCTTGCCGCTGCCAGCTTTTGCTCGTTCTGCTGGTTGATCGCGGCTTGGCGCGCTCTGAGAGCGGCTGCCTCGGCGTCCCGGCGCCTGTAGATCTGCGCCTGCTGCGCGCGCGCCGCTGCCGCTGGGTCGGGCTTCCTCGCTTGTGCCGGCGGTTGCGCCGCCCTCGCTGCTGGTGCCGCAGGAGCCGGTCGCGGGGCCGCCGCCCGAGACGGCGCCGGTGACGGCTTGGTTGCCGGCTTCGCGTTCTTATCGTCGGCCGCTTCGGCCGCGTATTGCAGGGAGAAAAGTATCAGCGCGCTTGCCAAAGGAATTTGAAGGTTCCGGCGTAGTCTCATTTGGCGCCTCCCTCGCAATGATGCGTATCCGGAGCGCCGAGCCGAGGAAGACGCAGGCCTGCGCACGTTTGCGACTGCGCGATTTCTGTTACAGCGTTACTCTGTCGCAACAAGGCCAATCCCATGCAGGCATGAGCGAGCCGGCGCGGGCGGCCGCCTCGCCACAACGACAGTGGCAAACCATGCTCTGTGCCGGCGTCCCGACATCCCGGCGACGACCGCTATTGAGTTGACTCCCCCCGCGAACCACCTCACACAGAACAAACCATGACCGAAGACAGCCGCCTCGTCACCGGTGCCAAGCGCGACGCGGACGACGCAGAGCAATCTCTGCGCCCGCAGATGCTGCGCGAGTTCATCGGCCAGGAGCAGGCGCGCTCCAACCTCAAGGTGTTCATCGAGGCGGCCAAGGCGCGCGGCGACGCCCTCGATCACGTGCTGTTCGCCGGGCCCCCCGGCCTCGGCAAGACCACGCTTGCCCAGATCATGGCGCGCGAGCTCGGCGTCGGCTTCCGCTCCACCTCCGGTCCCGTCATCGCCAAGGCCGGCGACCTCGCCGCGCTACTGACCAACCTGGAGGACCGCGACGTCCTCTTCATCGACGAGATCCACCGCCTCAATCCGGCAGTGGAGGAGATCCTCTATCCGGCGATGGAGGACTACCAGCTCGACCTCATCATCGGCGAAGGCCCGGCCGCCCGCTCGGTCAAGATCGACCTTGCCAAATTCACTCTGATCGGCGCCACCACACGCTCGGGCCTCCTCACCACGCCGCTGCGCGACCGCTTCGGCATTCCCGTCCGACTCAACTTCTATACGCACGCCGAGCTGACAACGATCGTCACCCGCGGCGCCGGCGTGCTGAAGGTGGTCATGAGCCCGGACGGCGCGGTGGAGATCGCACGGCGCTCGCGCGGCACCCCGCGCATCGCCGGCCGCCTGCTCCGCCGCGTGCGCGATTTTGCAGCGGTGGCCGGCGCGCGGATCGTCACGGCCGAGGTGGCCGACAAGGCGCTGCGTCAGCTCGAAGTGGACAACGAAGGCCTTGATGCCCTCGATCATCGCTACCTCTCCTGCATCGCCCGAAACTACGACGGCGGCCCGGTTGGCATCGAAACGATCTCGGCCGCCCTCTCCGAGCCACGCGACGCGCTCGAGGAGATCGTGGAGCCCTACCTGCTGCAACAGGGGTTCATCGGCCGCACCCCGCGCGGCCGCGTCCTGACCCTCAAGGCCTACAAGCACCTGGGGCTCACAGGCCCGTCCCGCTCCGCCACGCCTCAGATCAGCCTTTTCGACGATCCCGAGGCCGGCGATGCGGACGGGAAGGCCGGAACCGGTTAACCCGAGGGGATGGACAAACTTGCCTCCGCCCCAAGATTTCCATCCTTTGCCGCCACATCATCGCGCCGCGCCGTCATGTCCCCTCTCGCCATGCCGCTTCAGGCATGCGACAGCGGGACGCGAGACACCACTGGGGGCTCACGCAACGTGAAACGCATCTCCCGCCGCCGCTTCCTGAAGACACTCGGCATCTCCGGTGCGGGCATGGTGGGCCTGTCGGGCTACAGCTTCGCCATCGAGCCGATGTGGCGCCTGGACGTCACGCGCTACCGCGTCGCACCGCCCGCCTGGCCGCGCCACCTCAAGCTGTCGGTCGCCGTCATTGCCGACGTGCACGCCGGCGGCCCCGCCATGCCCATCGGGCGCATCGAGAGCGTGGTCGAGCAGACCAACGCCCTCAAGCCCGACATCGTGGTGCTGCTCGGCGACTTCGCCGCCAGCCACAAGTTCAAGATGCGCTCGGTGGCGCCCGAGGAGTGGTCCGAAGCCCTCGGACAGCTCAAGGCGCCGCTCGGCGTGCACGCGATCCTCGGCAATCACGACTGGTGGGACGATCTTTCCGCCCAGCGCGCGCGCAAGGGTCCCGTGCTGGGCCGCCGCATGCTGGAGCGCTGCGGCATCCCCGTCTACGAGAACGATGCAACGCGCCTCGTGAAGGACGGACAGCGCTTCTGGCTGGCGGGCCTCGGCGACCAGCTGGCCTTCATCACCGGACGGCGCAAAAAGACGTGGCGCACGTTCGAAGGCGTCGACGACCTCGACGGCACGCTTGCCAAGGTGACTGACGACACGGCGCCCGTCATTCTGCTGGCGCACGAGCCCGACATCTTCCCGAGCGTCCCATCGCGCGTGTCGCTGACACTGTCGGGCCACACGCACGGCGGCCAGGTCCGCCTCCTCGGCTACTCGCCCCTGGTACCCTCGCGCTACGGCAACCGCTATGCTTACGGGCACTGCATCGAGGATGGGCGTCACCTCGTCGTCTCGGGCGGGCTCGGGTGCTCGATCCTGCCCGTGCGCTTCGGAGTGCCGCCAGAGATCGTAATGGTCGATGTCGCCGCCGCCTGACCTGACCGCTGCTGCGTGGCCGGACCTTGCCGGCCGCATGCTTCGCGACGGCGATGGGCGCCGCCACGTCCTGCCGGTCCGCGTCTATTTCGAGGACACCGACTTCTCCGGCCTCGTCTATCACGCCACCTACCTACGTTGGTGCGAGCGCGGCCGCTCCGATTTCCTCCGCCTGATGGGCAACGACCATCAGGCCCTCATTGCCGGCGGGGCGGGCCGCGAGCCGGCGGCCTTCGTCGTTCGCCGCATGCGCCTCGAATACCTGAAGCCCGCGCGCATCGACGAGGTGCTGGAGGTGACGACGCGCGCCAGGGAGCTGACGGCTGCGACCCTGACGCTCGATCAGCGCGTTGCCCGCAGCGGAGTCGATCTCTTTACCGCCGAGGTCATGGTGGTGCTGATCTCCGCCTCAGGCAAACCGCTGCGCCTCACCACGGCATTGCGCGAGGCCTTGCAGGCCTCGTAGGCTAGGTCGAGCGGAGCGATGACCCAACGCAAGTATCCGAGTCTGCCGGTGTTGGGTCTGCGCTTCGCTTGACCCAACCTATACGTGGCCCCTCGCAGACGCGGATCAGGCACACAGCTCAGGGAGAGAACACGCATGCCCACGGCCGCCGAAGACATGCAGCAACGCATTCAATCGCTGTTCCCCGGGCTCATGGGCATCGAGTTCAAGGACGTCACGCCGGACAGGATCATCGCCACCATGCTCGTGCGGCCCGATCTGTGCACGGCCGGCAGCATCTGCCACGGCGGCGCCTACATGGCTTTCGCCGATACCGTCGGCGCCATCGGCGCCGTGATGAACCTGCCGCCCAACACCCGCACCACCACGATCGAATCCAAGACCAACTTCCTCGGCGCCGCTCCCGTCAACACGCACGTGACGGCGGAATCGACGCCGCTCCACCGCGGCAAGACCACCCAGGTCTGGCAGACCATGATCCGCTCGGAGTCGGGCCGGCTGTGCGCCGTCGTCACGCAGACGCAGATGGTGCTGCCGGCCTGACGCGACGGCCCTGCCGCGGAAACCTTCAGGACGCGGGATCGAGTTGCCGGGCCACGCGGTCGCGGCCCTCGCGCAGGATGGCCAGCAGCAACTGCATCTTCTGCAGGTCGAACTCGTGCACGGCCGTGTTGCAGCCGTCCAGCAACGCCTGCCTCAGACGCGACTCCTGCTCCTCGACATGCCGCTCCGCATTGGCGATGCAGCGCTCCAAGCGTGCGATCTCGCCCGGCTCCGAGAGGGGGACGACGCTCTTTTCGGTACTGACGACCTGCAGGCTGACGCTCGATGCCATGACCGGAACTCCGCACCATCCAACATAGTGCATCCGCAGCCTCTTCGTGCCTTCGACCTCCTTTCATCATGAGGATTGCGTTTACGCGGATCGTCAAATTCGACGGGCGCGCCTGCAACCGCCGATCCGGCCTTCGCCAACGCGGATCGGCCTCAGCAGGGGCGTGCAAACGAGGCAGGACCCGAGAAATTTCGGATACCGGCAAACGCACAACCGCCGCACCCCGCCGCGAGGGTTTCCCCTTCCGTATCGGGCAATTTTCCCTATCATCGGGCCAAGGGCGAGCCCCTATCCCCACTCGGGCACACCAGCACACATGTTCAAGAAAATCCTGATCGCCAATCGTGGCGAGATCGCCTGCCGCATCATCAAGACCGCGCGCAAGCTCGGCATCAAGACCGTCGCCGTCTACTCCGACGCCGACCGGGACGGGTTGCACGTAGAAATGGCTGATGAGGCCGTGGCCATCGGCCCTCCCCCCGCGGCCCAGTCCTATCTCCTGATCGACAGGATCGTCGACGCCTGCAAGCAGACGGGGGCCGAGGCCGTGCACCCGGGCTACGGCTTCCTGTCCGAGCGCGAAGCCTTTCCCGTGGCGCTCGAGAAAGCCGGCATCGTCTTCATCGGCCCGAACGCCCGGGCGATCGCCGCCATGGGCGACAAGATCGAGAGCAAGAAGGCCGCCGCCAAGGCCAGGGTCTCGACGGTGCCAGGCCATCTCGGGGAGATCGCCGATGCCAAGCAGGCGCTCAAGATCGCAGCGGAGATCGGCTATCCCGTCATGATCAAGGCCTCGGCCGGGGGCGGCGGCAAGGGCATGCGCATCGCCTACTCGCCGCAGGAGGCGGAGGAAGGCTTCGCGCTCGCCCGCTCGGAGGCCAAGTCGAGCTTCGGCGACGACCGCGTGTTCATCGAGAAGTTCATCGAGAACCCCCGCCACATCGAGATCCAGGTGCTGGGCGACAAGCACGGCAACGTCATCCATCTCGGCGAGCGCGAATGCTCCATCCAACGCCGCAACCAGAAGGTCATCGAGGAGGCGCCCTCGCCCCTGCTCGACGCCAAGACGCGCAGGGCCATGGGCGAGCAGGCGGTCGCGCTGGCCAAGGCCGTGGGCTACGACAGCGCCGGCACCGTGGAGTTCGTCGCCGGCCAGGACAAGTCGTTCTTCTTCCTGGAGATGAACACGCGCCTGCAGGTCGAGCATCCCGTGACCGAGCTCGTCACCGGCATCGACCTCGTCGAGCAGATGATCCGTGTCGCTGCCGGCGAGAAGCTCACACTCAGGCAGGCGGACGTGAAGCTCGACGGCTGGGCCGTGGAATCGCGCGTCTACGCCGAGGACCCCTACCGCAATTTCCTCCCCTCGATCGGCCGGCTGACCCGCTACCGCCCGCCGCAGGAGGGTTCTGCCAACGGCGGCACGGTGCGCAACGACACCGGCGTCTTCGAGGGCGCCGAGATCTCGATGTACTACGATCCCATGATCGCCAAGCTCGTCACCCATGGCCCAACGCGCGAGACGGCGATCGACCTGCAGGGCGATGCGCTCGATGCCTTCGTCATCGACGGGGTGGAGCACAACATCCCCTTCCTCGCCGCGCTGATGCAGCACCCGCGCTGGCGCGAGGGCCGCCTCTCCACCGGCTTCATCGCCGAGGAGTTCAAGGGAGGCTTCAAGCCGCGCGCCCCGGCAGGTGCGGAGCTCGACGTCCTCGCCGCCGTGGCGATCGCCATCGATCATCTGGGCAATGCCCGCCGCCGCGAGATCACGCAGCAGATGGGCGGACCGGCGGTGCGCTTCGCAGCCAAGCGCATCGCCCAGGTCGGCACGGAACGCGTTGCGGCCCTGGTGGAAGGCGGCCTCGGTGCGCCGATCAAGGTCACGTTGCAGGATGCCAAGGGCAAGCAGCGCGAGGCGCTCGAGTTAGAGTCGGATTGGTGGCCGGGTGCACCCGTGTGGAGCGGCAAGGTGCACGGCCGCCCGGTGTCCGTACAGGTCCGCCCGACGCTCAACGGCCATGATCTCGCCTACCGTGGCATCCGCGCCAAGGTGCATGTCTATACGGAGCAGGAGGCGAAGCTCGCCGCGCTCATGCCGGAGAAGGCGCCGCCCGACACCTCCAAGCTGCTGCTTTGCCCAATGCCGGGCCTCGTGAAGGCGATCCATGTCGCCGCGGGGCAGGAGGTGAAGGCCGGCGAGGCCTTGTGCGTCGTCGAAGCGATGAAGATGGAGAACATCCTGCGTGCCGAGCGCGACGGTGCGGTGAAAGCCATCAAGGCCAAGCCAGGCGACAGCCTCGCCGTCGACGCCGTGATCATGGAATTCGCGTGAGCCTCGCGCCACCGGAACCGTGCTTCGACTGGCTCAGCACGGGGGAGAGCGTCCTGGCCGTGCGCCCGCCTTCGTCCTGGCCGCGCACGCGCGTTCCTCCTGAGACTGTCGAAGGACCGCCACAGGCGGCACCTCACACACCTTGCGTTGCGCCGCGATAGTTCCGTATCACTGCGGGCCGCACCCACACCTACCGTCTCGATTCCAGCACACCCGGAGGCCCGCATGCGCAGCTTTCACTTTCCTGGCCGCTCGCCGGTCTACGCGCGCCGGGCCATGTGCGCGACTTCGCATCCGCTCGCCAGCCTGACGGCCATCGACGTCCTGAAGCAGGGCGGCAACGCGGTCGACGCGGCGATCGCCACGGCGGCGGTGCTGGCGGTAGTGGAATGCCCCATGACCGGAGTCGGCGGCGACTGCTTCGCCCTGCTCGCCAAGCCGGGCCAGGCGCCGGTTGCGCTCAACGCGGCCGGACGCGCGCCCATGGCGGCCACTGCCGACTGGTACTCCGCCAAAGGCGTCAAGCGGATCGAGACGACCAGCGTGCATGCCGTCACCGTGCCCGGCGCCATCGATGGCTGGTGCCGGCTGCTGGCCGATCACGGCACGATGCCGCTCGCACGCCTGCTCGAGCCCGCCATCGCCTTGGCCGAGGACGGCTTCGCCGTCACATCGCGCGTTGCCACGGACTGGGCCAACGGTGCGCGCAAGTTCGTTGGCGCGGGCGCACGGCAGAACCTGCTCAAGGATGGACGCGTTCCCAAGGTCGGCGAGGTCATGCGCTCGCCGGCGCTTGCCGCCACGCTCAAGCGCATCGCCAAAGAGGGGCGCGACGGCTTCTACAAGGGCGAGGTGGCAGCCGACATGGTGGCCGAGCTCAACGCGCTCGGCGGCCTGCATACGCTCGATGACTTCGCCGCCCAGTCCTCCAGCTACGTCACGCCGATCAAGGTACGCTACGGCGACCTCGATCTCGTCGAGCTGCCGCCGAGCAACCAGGGCATCGTCGCCCTCGTCATGCTGAAGATGCTGGCCAGGCTCGGCCGCACCGGCGAAGCCGTCTCCGCCGAGCGCTATCACACCATCACCGAGGCGGCGCGCCTTGCCTTCGCCATGCGCGACACGTTCCTCGCCGATCCCGACATGGCCAAGGTGCCGGTCGAGCACATGCTCGACGACAAGGTCATCGCCACCCTCGTCTCGCGCATCGACCCCAAGCGGCGCCGCGACGACCTCGGCCCCGTGCCGCAGCCCGCGGGATCCGACACGGTGTGTTTCTCCATCGTCGACGCGCAGGGCCTCGCCGTCTCCTTCATCAACTCGCTCTACGCCGATTTCGGCACCGGCATCTGCACGCTCAAGACGGGCGTCAACTTCCACAACCGCGGCGAGGGCTTCGTGCTCGATCCCCGCCACCGCAACTGCATCGCGCCGCGCAAGCGGCCCATGCACACGCTGGTTCCCGCCCTCGCCCTGCGGAACGGGGAGGTCGCCATGGCGTTCGGCGTGATGGGCGCGCATTTCCAGCCCATGGGCCACGTCTACCTGATGTCGAACCTCGAAGATTACGGCATGGATCACCAGGAGGCGGTCGACTGCCCGCGCGTATTCTTCGAGGGCGGCGAGACCGTGATCGAGGAATCGGTGCCTCAGTCCGTGCGCGATGGGTTGAAGGCGCTCGGTCACACCCTGCGCGTGCGCCCCTTGCCCTGGGGCGGCGCCCAGGTCGTCGCCATCGACCGCGCCAACGGCGTGCTGATCGGCGCGTCCGACCCGCGCAAGGACGGCCTGGCGCTGGGCTACTGAAGGGAGCGGCATGAGCGACGATTCCGATGGCCGGCATATCAGCGTGCGCGTGCGCATCGAGGGCCGCGTGCAGGGCGTCGGCTACCGCTATTGGACCGAGGGCGTCGCGGCGGACCTTGGACTGACCGGCTGGGTGCGCAACCGCCGCGACGGCAGCGTCGAAGCCCTGTTCGCCGGCCCCGCCGCCGACGTCCGCCAGATGAGGGATCGCTGCCGCGAAGGCCCGCCCACGTCACGTGTCACCGCCGTGACCATCCTGGAGGAGGGCGAGGAGACTCTCGTCGATTTCAAAGTCCTGCAAACCGCTTGAAGCTGGCGATCCGCTGCCGGATCGCGCGAGCCCCAGTCCTGAGCTTGTCGAAGGACGGAAACGACGCCGCGCCGTGCTTCGACAGGCTGCACTCGGTTTCGGCCACTCGGTTTCCGCCCAAGGGACCTGGACTCACCGCGGCAGGAAATAGCGCGTCGGCTCCAACTCGCGGTCGTCGAAAGCGTGTAACGCCGCTGTCAGGCTGTCGACTTCTGCGGCGAACAGCGCGCTCGCGATCGCCCGCGATAGCCGGTTGGCACCATAGGCGAGACCGGGAATGTCGCCGGCGACCGCGGCGTGGCTCATGGTCGAGCCCGCGTTGAAGCAATGGATGTTGCCAAGTCCCGGCAGGGCGCCGGGTGTGCGCTCCGTCAGCTCGAGGCCGGCGCCCAGGTAGGGGAAGCGCGCGAACTCAGGAAACCGCGCGGCGGCGTCGGCTCCGACGCGGTCCTCCCACAGCGCCACCTGGTCGTGGGCGCCGGCGATCTCCGGCCGCTGGCGCAGATCGACGGCAAAGCCCGTCGCCAGGATGACCGCGTCGAAGGCGTATGTCGCCTTCGGCGTGACGACGACCACACCATCCGCCCGGGGGGCCACATCCAGCCACGGCTCGGCGAAATGGAGCGCGAACCCCGCAAGCCGGTCGCAACGCAGGACGGATTCGTGCGGGGGCGGCGTCCCCTCGGACAGGATATAGGTGTAGATCGCCCATCGCCGACGATCGTCGAGTTGCCGGTAGCCCTCGAAGAAGCCGGCAAACACCGTACCCTTGGATTTGTTGATCTGCGGCAGGCCGGCGCGGCGACAGAACAGGCGCGCCTCGCTGGCTCCCGCCTCCAGCGCCGCCGCCGCATTGTCGAAGGCCGACGCGCTCGCCCCCAGGACGCCGACCTTGCCACCTGCGAACCGCGCGAAATCGATCGCATCGGAGGAATGGAAGACGCGCGCGTCAACGCCACCCACCTCGTCGCGGCGAAGCGAGGGGAACGCCGGCAGGTACGGCGCGCCGCTGCCGTCGCGGCCGCCGGCCAGAACCACCTTGCGCGCCCAAACGGTCTCGCTGCCGCCCGCCGCTTGCAGCTCGACGCGGACGAGCCCTCCGATCGGCACGATCGCTCTCGCCTCGATGCCGTTCTCAATCGGAAGGGCCGCCACCTCGCGCACCCACAGCAGATAGCTCAACCAATCCGCCGTCGTGATCTTGTAGAGCCGTTCCCAGCCCTCGGCCCCGTGCTGCGCCTCGTACCAGGCGCGGAAGGTGAGGGCGGGAAAGCCGAGGTCCGGTCCCGTCAGGTGCTTCGGCGAGCGCAGGATCTCCATGCGCGCGTACGTGCCCCACGGCCCCTCGCGGCCGCGCGGCGCGCGATCGATGACGCGGATGTTGCGCACGCCGTCGCGCAGCAACGCGAGGGCCGCCGTCTGCCCGCACATGCCTCCGCCGACGATCAGCACGTCGAGCACCGGCTTCCCGTCAGGTCCGATCGCCGCGGGCACCCAGTTGGCCCCCGGATAGCGCAGGCGCGCGAAGTCGTGCCGGGCGGCGGCGGCGAGCGCACCCAGGTCGCATGGATTTTCGGCACCGGTCGTCGTCTCGGGAGGCTGTTGGGAGCTCATGGATGCGGATGCGGTGGAGAGGCGGGCGATCACCATCGGGTATCAACCGCGGGGGCGCAGCCGCGCAAGGCCTTCGGAAGCCAAACGCTTGTAGAGATGGCGACAAGTCGTTATCTTCTATTTTCGCATATTTCTTCCAAAACTCACGAGCGAGGGCTCGATGGTCAAGGGAATTCCGAATAGCCCATGCTTATCAAGTCACTCGGATAACGGGTGCGAGAACCGCAGCCACCAGCCAAGCGCCCAACTTGACGCGAGCAACGCCCTGATTCTCGCCGCCCGAGCCCAATCCCTCCGCGGCACATTCCTGCGCGATCGTCGGATCGGCGACCCAGTGACCTACGGCGACCTGGCGGACCTGGCCGAGCTGGTGGAGTTGCTCGCCGCAGAGGTCGACAGCCGCACGAAGCCCTCGGAGTGACAGTCAGCGCCGGGCACGGCTCTTGGGCTCGTCGAGGCGGTCTTGCAGGCGCTCGCCTTGCTCCTTCTTCGAGATGTGCAGCATGAACTTGAGGATCGTCGTGCCGTTCTCGGTCGGCAAGCGCGCGAAGTCGTGCCGGACGGCGGCGAGCGCATCCAGGCCGCATGGATTTTCGGCACCGCCGTCGTCTCGGGAGGCTGTTGGGAGCTCATGGATGCGGATGCGGTGGAGACAGGCTGGAGCCATGGGTGTCATCCGCGGCAGCGCAGCGATGCTAGAACCTTGAAACCCATCCTTGTAGAGATGGCTGCTTGCCGTTATCTTTGATTTTTGCATATTTCTTCCAAAACTCGTGAGTGAGAGGTTCCATGCTCAAAGAATTCGGAATCGCCCATACCTATCAAGCCGCTCGGATAGCCGGCGTCGCGGTCGCCATCGCCGCCACCGGCGAAGCACCCAACCTCAACACGCGCGTCACGATCGAGCAGCTTCCCTGGAAAATCTACCCGCCGCACTTCGGCCTGTTCTTCGAGCATCCCCAGATCACCCTCCCCGCAACACGGCCATTCGTGGTCTCCACCCTCGTCGGCTACCCGACCGACATCGACGAATTGACGGTCATCGATGCCAATGGCCGGCACATCGTGAAGATCCAGGCGAGCATGATGCTGGGCGCGCCGAGGGAGCGCATCAACGAGGAGCCGGCCTTCCTCGCCTACAAGCAGATCGGCTTTCCCAACTGCATGATCGCTCCTGTTGACGCCGTCGTACCCATGATTTTCGCGCGCGCCTATGGGCCGGACACCTATGCCAAATGCGAAGCCTGGATCGCCCAGAACTGCGGGGGAGCCTGAGCAGGCACATTGCGCGCGCGATACGAAACGGCGGAGGACACGATGGCCGACTGGCAGATCACCTGCATCAACAAGACGGACCGCACCAGCCCGCACGAGCGCATCCGCCGGGTCGGCGGCAGCAATGGCTGGCGCAAATCCACCGACGAAGTCATCCGGCTGATCGAAGCGCACAGCGACACGTTCTGGGTCAGCGTCGGCGGCAATCGCGCCGATGTCGTCGTCGATTCCCACAGTGGCCGAAAATACATCCGCACGGAGCGCGACGACAGTCGCCAGAACAATCTGCTCGCGCTTGCCGAGTGCAGCTAGCAGAGGCTCGCCGCACGAGCCGCTTCAGGGCGCGCTCCGCACCTTGCGCTGCACGCGCTCGTCGAAGCGCGCCACGTTGACGACGACGCGCTCGTGCGTGCCCTCGCCGATCGCATCGCGCTCGTCGCGGGCCGCGACGCGGAAGCTAATGGTGCGACCCTCGACGGCCACAACCTCTGCGGCCGCCGTCACTGTGAGCCCGACCGGCGTCGCCGCAAAATGCCGCACGTCGAGGCGTATGCCGAGACTTTGATATCCGGCCGGCAGCAGATGCTCCACTGCCGCGAGGGCTGCGGCCTCGATCACGTTGATCATCACCGGCGTCGCCAACACGGCGATGCGACCCGAGCCAACGCGCGGCGCGGTGTGCTCCGCCGCCACCACAAGGCTCGCCGTGCCCGTGAGGTCCGGCCGGACGTTCGAGAGGTCGAGCTTTGGAGACACCATGCCGATCATTCCACCTTGAAGTCCTTCGGGTCCCAGTCCGGCTTCGGATACTGCGGCTCCATCGCCTCCAGGGTCTCGCGCACGATCGCGGCGACGGCCGCGTTGCGCGCCCATTTGCGGTCGGCCGGAATGACATGCCAGGGCGCATGCGCAGTGGAGCACCGGTTGAGCATGATCTCATAGGCCTTCTGGTATTCGTTCCATAGCTTGCGGTCTTCGAGATCGCCAGGATTGAACTTCCAACGGCTCTTGGGCTCGTCGAGGCGGTCCTGCAGGCGCTCGCCCTGCTCCTTCTTCGAGATGTGCAGCATGAACTTGAGGATCGTGGTGCCGTTCTCGGTCAGCATGCGCTCGAAGTCGTTGATCTGCGCGTAGCGCTGCTCGATCGCCTCCGCCGGCGCCAGCTTGCGCACCCGGCCCACCAGGACGTCCTCGTAGTGCGAACGGTTGAAGATGCCGATGTAGCCGCGCCGCGGGCACGCGAGATGCGCCCGCCACAGGAAATCGCGTGCCAACTCCTCCTTGCTCGGCTGCCCGAAGGCCGTGACGATGACGCCCAGCGGCCCCGTCTCGTTGAACACGTGTCGCACTGTGCCGTCCTTGCCGGCGGTATCGATTCCCTGCAGCACGACCAGAAGTGCCCGCCTGCCCTCCGCGAACAGCGCATCCTGCAGGACGTTGATGGCCTTGCCATCGGCCCTGCTCTGCTCCTCCGCGGCCGCCCGATCCGGAAACGCCGACGCATCCGCAGCATCGCGCTTGGCAAGCTGCACCCGTTTCCCCGGGGCGATGCGGAACCGAGCGGCGAGTGATTTCGGCATGGGACTTCCCCGTCGCTTTGGCGCGCAGCGCGTCACCGATGCTCCGCCGCGATGCCCGCTAGGCGCTGATGTCCAGCCCGCGCAGGAGGGCCTGCAGGATCGGACGCTGCCCTTTCAGCATTTTGCGGGAGGCCTCGTCCAGCGCGAACCACTGGACCCGGTCGATCTCGGGCACCTCGCGCCTGCGGCCCGACCGGGGCGGCCATTCCAAAGTGAATGTATTGCTCTTCAGGCGCGCCGGATCGAACTCGCCCTCGATCGCCCACACATCAACCGTCTTGGCCGACGACTGCCGAAACGCGCCGAGCGCCACCGCCTCGCCTTCCGGCTGCGCGCCGGTTTCCTCCGCGAACTCGCGCCTCGCCGCTGCCAGCGCGTCCTCGCCCGGCTCGTAGACACCCTTCGGGATGCTCCAGGCACCTTCGTCTTTCTTCGCCCAGAACGGCCCGCCCGGATGCGCCAGCAGCACCTCGATGGCGCCACGCCGGCGCCGAAAGAGCAGAATGCCTGCGCTGCGTTGGGACATGCAGACTATTGGCCTACCAGGCGATCGTAGTCGGCGTGTGAGCCGATCCAAAACCACTGGAAGCCGTCCTTGCCTTCGACAGCGGGTGCCCTGTGGCGTCGACCGACGCACACCGACCAAAGCTCACCGCTGACGCGCTTGAAATGCAGAGAGGGATGTTTCGGGTCCTGCTTGAGCAGCGCGAAGTTTTTGTCGGCCAGCTCGCGAACATGGGTCGGCAAGGCGTCATAGACTGGCTGAATCTCGGATCTTTGTAGTGCCGCATGAAGGCACCGGCTCAGAATTCTTCTCTCCGGCCGGTGCCGTGGTTAGCCCGCGACTCTTCTATCATCTTGTCGAGCTTGCCGGCCCTGGCATCGCGCTCAATCTTCGCGTCAAACACGCGCGCATCAAACTCCTCGAACCATTCGCGGAACCTGGCGAGGTCCTCGGCGGACAGCTGCTCGACGGCCTTCTCGATGTCTTCGATCTTGGTCATGGCCACAGCCTATCACAAAGATGCACGCTGTGGCGCGCACTCAGACCATAGGGCTATCGGGCCTGGCCCTTCTCCTGAGCCTTGATCTCCTCGAACCTCGACCGGGCGCGCGCGAACTTCTCGTTGAACAGCCACATGGCCTCGAGGATCTCGCGGAACGTCGCAGAGGTCCTCGCGCGGTCCGCCTTGCCGAAGGTGAACATGGAGTTGTTGCGCAGGTAGCCCATGATCCGCGCGTCCGAGATGCGATAGGCCTCGAAGTTGCCGGAGGCGAGTGCCGAGCGCGTCGGCGAGGGGATGATCTGGATGAGCTGGAACACCTTCATCTGATCGATCTCGTCAGGCAGCATCTTCGTGATCGCCGGGATCCGCGCGAACAGGTCGGCATGCGCGTTCATCAGCCCGTTGCGCACGGCGGTCCAATGGTTGTAGCGCTGATCGCCGTTGCCGATGCGCGCCGTCTCCTTGTCGTCGCGGGCGGCCACCGCGGGATCGACCGCCGCAACCCTGGGCTTGAGCGCCGCCCATGCCGCGCGCCCCCTCCGATCCTCTGCCACGCCCGTC
Organism: Hyphomicrobiaceae bacterium; assembly: GCA_050248715.1. Lineage (GTDB taxonomy): Bacteria > Pseudomonadota > Alphaproteobacteria > Rhizobiales > Hyphomicrobiaceae > AWTP1-13. The sequence goes on from JBFWRV010000002.1 coordinate 101,754, forward strand.
TGCAGACTTCCCTTGTAGATATTGGAGCGGGCATTGCCGATGTTCTGGTTGCCGTTGGTCTCGGCGAAGAACAGCCCGAGGCTGATGCGGCCAGCGGCATCCACGGTGGCGGCATCGAGGCGCTTGGCGCGCGCGATCGCCCGACCCAGGTCGGCGACATCCTTGAAGGGGGTGTCGGAGGCCTGCGCACCAGCGGGCGGCGCCTGCATGATCTTGAAGAGCGCCGCGTACTCCTCGATCAGCGGCTCGATGCCGGCCTCGAAGTAGGCTGGCGGCACACCGAACCTGTTCGGCGGCCCGATGCGCGAGGGGAGGGCGTCGGTGAGGTCCTTGTAGGTAGACATGACCTTGAGGCGCGCGAGGTACACCGCCTGCCCCGGCAGGTTGGGCAGCTTCTGCTTGCCGTCGATCTGTGCGCGCCGCTGCGCCAGGACGGTGCGGAACTCGCGCAGCGCCTTGTCGTAGGCGGCGACGGCCGATGCTTGCTCTTTGGTGAGGGCAGCGGGCTGGGCGGTGGCGGACGTTGCAATGCCGCCTCCCGCAATGTCGAGCACAATCAGAGTCGCCGCGAGGGCGGCGAAGAACAAGACTGGTGGAATTGCGAGCATGACCCCGAGCATAGCATGTGCCACCGCGCTTCTCCCGCGCTGATGGCCGGGATCCTCGGCCCAAGGCCGAGGATGACCGTTGAGCTTGAGGCGCGCGATGGCGCCAGCTCAGCCAGTGTTGCCGATCAAATTGTCATGGCGTGCCGCACGGACTTCGACATGCTCCATAGGCGCGACGGAACCAAGAGTGTCATCCTCGGGCTTGTCCCGAGGATCCATCCCGCCGCATGCTCCGAACGCTCAGGGTGTGCAAACCATGCGCAGCTATTGGACCTACATCCTCGCCAGCAAGCCCCATGGAACGCTCTACATTGGCGTCACCAACGACTGATCCATCGCGTCGAGCAGCATCGCGCCGGCAAGGGTTCAGAGTTCACCCGCAAATATGGCGTGCACCTGCTCGTCTGGTTTGAAGAATTCGCCGACGTACGCCAAGCCATCCAGCGCGAGAAGACGCTCAAGCACTACACCCGCGCCTGGAAGATCAACCTGATCGACCGCACCAACCCGCATTGGTCCGACCTGTATCCCACGCTGCCCGGCGTTGCGCCTGTTCCCGCGCGGAGGCCTGGATCCTCGGCACAAGGCCGAGGATGACCGTTGAGCGTGCGGATCGCAGTGGGGTGTCATCCGGCGCGCTGGGGCAACGATCTGCTCACCCTGCCGCCCTGCCAACCTTTGCGGTTAGCGCTTCTGCTCGCGCAGAACCTCGCGCATTGCGTCGCCGACGATGGTGGGTAGGTCCTTGCGCAGGCTGGTGACATCAGCCTTCACGCCGCGAATTTCGGCCTCGACCTTGTCGAGCCGAGCATCGACCGTGTCGAAGCGCTGGTCGGTCTGCTCCTGAAACCCCAGCAGGTCGCGGTGCACGGCCTGCACCTGCTGCGTCAGGAAGCCAAAGCCACCTTCCAACTCGCCGACGCGCCGCTTCAAATCGCGAATTTCCGCCTCGACATCCATCGCCGCCCTCGCTCCTGCCATACAGGAACATTAGCAGAACAGACTTGGCAGTGCAAGTTGGGGTTCGATCTCGTCGCAGCCTTCGCAGTGGGGCTGCCCCTCAACCTGGCCCTCTCCCCGCTAGCGGGGAGAGGGAAGCCAGACCCTGCTCCGCCGCCTGCCGCGTCCCCCGCCCTGCGTTAGCCGACGACCCGGTAACTGCTTCAGGTATTGCCCGGCGCAGCCCTGCTTGACCTCGGCTGCCCCTGCTGTTCCCTCGAAAACAGACGGCCGCCGCCGCTCCTCTATCCTGCCGCACGGACGGCGGATGGCGTCGTGATGCAGGAGAGAGGGGCATGCCCGTGAAGCGCATTTTCGACTGGTTGCTTGTCGACCAGCTCTTCCACAAGACCGAACGCGGCGAGACGATCTTCTCTCCCTATGGCGTGGCCGCGGGCGGCTATCGCGTACCGCCCGAGCGCCAGGCGAGCGTGCGATCCGGCGTGCGGCGGCTGGCCCTCTTCTCGCTGACCGCGACCATGGCCCTCGTCGTGCTCCTGCCCCGTCTGGTCGAGTGGTGGTGGGATATCGTTCTGCCGCTTGGCTGGTTCATTGGCTATGCCCTGCTCGCATTCCTCGTCACCTTCGCCATCATCATTCATGTTCTGAAGCGATTGACGGTGGGCCTCGAGCCTGCCGCGCGTAGCTGACGGTCCCGCAGCCAGCTCTCCTGCCTGCCGCTTCCCCCAGCACACGTTGGTACGCCAACCCTAGTGCGCGTTGCGGCTCAAATATCATCAGGCTTCAGGCCCGTTCGCTTGGCGATGCGTGCCAGCATGGCCGGACCGAGTTCCTCGTGATCGTGAAAGGCAAACACCACATCGGGCCAGCCGTCGCGCGACAGCGTGCGATGCGACCCGGATTGCCTCTTAACGACCCACCCTGCCCGCAGCAGCGCCGCCAGCTCGCGGCGCGCCTTGGTCGCGGGAAAGCGGCTCATTCCGCCGCGACGGAAATGGAGAGATCAACGGGCCGCGCTTCGCCATGCTCAAGCTGCTCAGCGAGCACGCGGAGCGCGAGCGCCTGCGCCCTGACCATCGCCTCCTCGCGCGTGGCGCCGTAGGCCAGCACACCCGCGAGTTCCGGCACCTCCGCGATCCAGCGGCCGTCGTCTTCCTGCTCGGTTTCAATGGTCAGGTTCATGATCAAAAACCATACCACACTTGGTCTATGGACGCCTCATCTACTCCGCCGCCTGCCGCTTTCCGCGACCCGCGTTGGCGCGCCTGCCCAGCAGCTCGCGCAGATACTGACCGGTGTAGCTCTCCTTCACCTTGGCCACGTCCTCCGGCGTGCCCTCGGCGACGATGCGGCCGCCGCCGTCGCCGCCTTCGGGGCCCATGTCGATGATCCAGTCGGCGGTCTTGATGACCTCCAGGTTGTGCTCGATGACAACAACCGTGTTGCCGGCGTCGGCCAGCTCGTGCAGCACCTCCAGCAGCTTCGCCACATCGTGGAAGTGCAGGCCCGTCGTCGGCTCGTCCAGGATGTAGAGCGTGCGGCCTGTCGCGCGGCGTGACAGCTCCTTGGCGAGCTTGATGCGCTGGGCCTCGCCGCCCGACAGCGTGGTCGCCTGCTGGCCGATGTGGATGTAGCCGAGGCCGACGCGCGCCAGCGTCTCCAGCTTGTCGCGGATCGACGGCACCGCCTTGAAGAATTCGGCGCCCTCCTCCACCGTCATGTCCAGCACGTCGGCGATCGACTTGTCCTTGAACCTCACCTCCAAGGTCTCGCGGTTGTAGCGCTTGCCCTTGCACTCCTCACAGGTGACGTAGACGTCCGGGAGGAAGTGCATCTCGATCTTGATGACGCCGTCGCCCTGGCAGCGCTCGCAGCGCCCGCCCTTGACGTTGAAGGAGAAGCGGCCCGGCTGATAGCCGCGCGACTTGGCCTCGGGCAACCCCGAGAACCAGTCGCGGATCGGGGTGAAGGCGCCGGTGTAGGTGGCCGGGTTCGACCGCGGCGTGCGGCCGATCGGCGACTGATCGATGTCGATCACCTTGTCCAGGTGCTCCAGACCCTCGATCCGGTCGTGCTCGCCCGGATGCTCGCGCGCATTGTTGAGGCGGCGCGCCACAGCCTTGTAGAGCGTATCGATCAGCAGCGTGGACTTGCCGCCGCCGGACACGCCGGTGATGCACGTAAGCAGACCCAGCGGCACCTCGGCTGTGACGTCCTTCAGATTGTTCTCCCGCGCCCCCACGACCTTCAGGGACTTGCCGTTGCGCTTGCGCCGCGTCTTGGGCATCGGGATCTGGCGCACGCCCGTAAGATACTGCCCGGTGACGCTGTCGGCGCTGGCCATGATCTCGTCGGGCGTGCCCTGCGCGACGATGTGGCCGCCGTGGATACCGGCGCCGGGTCCGATATCGACCACGTGGTCGGCGGTCAGGATCGCGTCCTCGTCGTGCTCGACCACGATCACGGTGTTGCCGATGTCGCGCAGGTGCTTCAGCGTCTCGAGCAGGCGGGCGTTGTCGCGCTGGTGCAGGCCGATGGAGGGCTCGTCCAGCACGTAGAGCACGCCGGTGAGCCCGGAGCCGATCTGGGAGGCCAGGCGAATGCGCTGGCTCTCCCCGCCCGACAGAGTGCCGGAGGAGCGCGACAGCGTGAGGTAGTCGAGTCCCACGTCGACCAGGAACTGCAAACGCTCGCGGATCTCCTTGAGGATGCGCGTGGCGATCTCCGCCTGCGTCTTGGTGAGCTTGGCCGGCAGAGCTGCGAACCAGTCGTTGGCGGCGCGGATGGAGAAGTCCGTGACCTGGCCGATGTGCAGGCCGTCGATCTTCACGGCCAGCGCCTGGGGCTTCAGGCGATAGCCGCTGCAGGCGTCGCAGGGATGCGCATCCTGGTAGCGGGAGAGCTCCTCGCGCACCCAGTCGCTCTCGGTCTCGCGGAAGCGGCGCTCGATGTTGCCGATCACGCCCTCGAACGGCTTGGTGTTGGTGTAGCGCCTCACCCCGTCCTCGTAGACGAAATCGACCTCCTGGTCGCCGGTGCCATAGAGGATGGCGTCCTGCACCTTTTTGGGCAGCTTCTCCCAGGGCGTCGTCATCGGCACCTTGAAGTGCTTGGCCAGCGCTTCCAGCGTCTGCTCGTAGTAGGGCGAGGTGCTGCCCGTCTTGGCCCAGGGATAGACTGCACCCTGCTTCAGGCTCAGCGTGTGGTCGGGCACCACAAGGTCCGCTTCGAAACGCATTTCCGTGCCGAGCCCGTCGCACTTCGGGCAGGCGCCGGCCGGCGCGTTGAATGAGAAAAGGCGAGGCTCGATCTCGTCGATGGTAAAGCCGGAAATGGGGCACGCGAACCGCGCCGAGAACGTGATGCGCTCGTGCGTCTCGTTCTTGTTGCGCAGCACGTCCTTGTCCGCCTGCGCTCCCTCCCCCCTTGTGGGGGATGGTCGGGGAGGGGGGGATTCCAGAACGCCTGAGGTCGGGCTTCCCCCCACCCCTAACCCCTCCCCACCAGGGGGAGGGGAACCGGTCGCATGCTTTGAACGCGAAGCGTTCTTCCCACCACCCGTGAGCGGCAGATCAGCGAACTCCGCAATCGCAATTCCGTCGGCCAGCTCCAGCGCCGTCTCGAAGCTGTCGGCCAGGCGCGTGGCCGCGTCCTTGCGCGCCTTCTCGTCGCCCGCCTTCGGCAGGACGACGCGGTCCACGACCACGTCGATGTCGTGCTTGTACTTCTTGTCGAGCTTGGGCGCGTCGGCGATCTCGTAGAAGGCGCCGTTGACCTTCACGCGCTGGAAGCCCTTCTTCTGCAGCTCGGCCAGCTCCTTGCGGTACTCGCCCTTGCGTCCGCGCACGATGGGAGCCAGCAGGTAGAGCCGCGTGCTCTCCGGCAACGCCAGCAAGCGGTCGACCATCTGCGTGACGGTCTGGCTCTCGATCGGCAGTCCGGTCGCCGGCGAGTAGGGCACACCGACGCGGGCAAACAGCAGCCGCAGGTAGTCGTAGATCTCCGTCACCGTGCCGACGGTGGAGCGCGGGTTCTTCGACGTGGTCTTCTGCTCGATGGAGATGGCCGGGGAAAGCCCGTCGATGTGGTCGACATCGGGCTTCTGCATCATCTCGAGAAACTGGCGCGCGTAGGCCGACAGGCTCTCGACGTAGCGACGCTGTCCCTCCGCATAGATGGTATCGAAGGCGAGCGACGACTTGCCCGAGCCCGACAGCCCCGTGAACACGACCAGCGCGTCGCGCGGAATCTCGAGATCGACGTTCTTCAGGTTGTGCTCGCGCGCCCCGCGGACGTGGATGGTCTTGTGGGCGTCGCCGGGCGCGACACCCCTGCCGGCAGCGATGGACGCGGACTTGGCAATCTTGCTCATGGGCCTGGGTCTAACCCAAACGTCGGGGGCCAGCAAATGGCAGCTCGGGCGCGTGTGGACGGCGCCTGGATGCCCAATCTACGGGTATCTCTGGCGTCAGGAGGCGTCAGCTGCGGTCGCTCAAGCGCTGCCGCCTACCTTCCTCAGCTCACCCGGCATGGCCTTGCCGAAGCGGTCGCGGAACGCTGCCGTCTCGATCTCCTCCAGCAGGGTCTCGCCCGACATCACCCCGGCTTTCCAGGCCTCCTGCTCGGCGTGGTGGCCCTGGAACTCCGGCATCACCTCCTTGGCAAACAGCTCCAGCGACTCGCAGATGTGCTCGTGGCTGTTCTTGCCGGCCTGGTTGAGCAAAATCACCTGGTCGATGTGCGAGGTCTCGAACTTGGCGAGCTTGCGACGGATGGTCTCCGGCGAGCCGATGAGACCGCCCCGCAGGGCCGCCTCCTGGGCATCCGGGTTGGCGCGCTTCCAAGCGTTGTACTCGTCCCACATGTTGACGGCGCCGGGCGCGGGCCGCTTGCGGTCCCTGGAGGCGCCGTAGAAGCGCAAGGCGAACTGAAAGAACGTCGCCCCGTCCGCGCGCCGCCTGGCTTCCTCGTCGGTCTTGGCGCACATGAAGAAGCTGACGAGTGCAATGTTGGGATTGATCTCATAGTCGGCGAGCTTCGTCAGCCGCTTGGTGATGGCGTTGTAGTAGGCGTGCACCCAGGCATGCGCGGCATCGGCGCTGACGAACTGGAAGCCGAGCGCCCCCATGCCGCAGCGCCCCGCGCGCTCGATCGTGTCGAGCTGCGAGCAGGCCATCCAGATCGGCGGGTGCGGCTTCTGCAGGGGCTTGGGCACCACGTTGCGCAGGGGCATGTCGAAATACTTTCCGTGATGCTCGCTGCCGCCCGGCTTGAACATCGGGAAAATGGCCTGCACCGCCTCGTCGAAAACCTCGCGCTTGTCCTCCATGCTGCGGCCGAACGGCTCGAGCTCGGTGATGGAAGCACTCTCTCCCATGCCGAATTCGACGCGCCCATTGCTTAGAAGGTCGAGCACGGCCACCCGTTCGGCGACACGGGCCGGATGGTTGGTAGTGACCTGGAAGATGCCGTGTCCCAGGCGGATATTCCTGGTGCGCTGGCTGGCGGCAGCGAGAAAGGACTCAGGTGACGGGCAGTGGGAGTATTCCTCGAGGAAATGGTGCTCGACCATCCAGGCGTAGTCGTAGCCGGTGCGGTCTGCCAGCTCCACCTGCGTCAGAGCGTCCTGATAGAGCTTCAGCTCGCCGTTCTCCGTCCAGGGTCGCGGCAGCTGCAGCTCATAAAAAATGCCGAACTTCATCGTGGCCTCCCGGCTGGCTCCCGCACGCATACTAAAGGCCAGGGCAGCATCTTTGCCAGCCGGCAGGTGTCCGACCACTGCAAAGGCCACGTTTATCGTCGCAATTCGGGCGTATTCGTCTGGCCTACGGCACCTGGGGATCGGGGACGAGGGATCACAGTATGCGTTCGGCCCGCAGTACGGCCGCAATCACCCTGGCAATTCTGCTGGCCGGCATGTTCCTCCCGCTTGGGGCGGCGCGTGCACAGGGCGGCGGCCGCGACAGCATCCAACTCGCCGGACGCACGGCGCAATGCAAGGGTGTGCGGATCGCCAACGACAATCACCTGCCGAGCGAAGGCGCCGCCGCGCCCGGCGTCCTGCTGCTCAACCCCAGGCTCCTCAATCGCCTGCCCCAGGTCGTGCGCCTGTTCGTCTTCAGCCACGAATGCGGTCATCATCATGTCGGCGGCAGCGAGCTTGGGGCCGATTGCTGGGCCGTCAGGCGGGGGGTCCGGGAAGGGTGGCTCGACGCCAAAGGCCTGAGCCAGGTTTGCCAGTCCTTCGATGACGCGCCTCCGACGGCGACGCATCCCTCCGGCCGCAAGCGCTGCAGCAATCTCGACAAGTGCTTCGCGACCGCCGTCGCCCAGCTTCAGGCGAGCAAGACTGCAACAGCGGCTCAGGCTGCCGCTCCGGCTGCGACGCCGACAGCGGGCCCGCCCGAGGAAAGGAGGGTCGCAAGCGCGCCCTCCGGCGCGGCCCCTTCGGACGCGCCACCCCGGCTCGTCAGCGGACCGAGGCTCCTTGCCACCGGCACTGTGCGCCACCTCTGGGACGCGGCGGTCTGCGAGGAGCACGATCGCAAGCAGGGCCAGGGCAAACCGTCCAAGTCCGCCGCCTGTCCCTAGCCGCGGATGCTCTGCACCCCGGCCCGCATGCGCCGAACCGAAAGAATCGCCCTCTTTATGGGCACCGCAGTCATGTGACATTTCTGACTTATCAACAGATACACGCCCGCTCCACGCACCCCGCTTTTGCGCAATCAAACGATCTGCGCCTTACTGCGTTGTGTATGACTTGTTAGGCGGAGGAAGTAACCGTGAAGAGCAAGATCGCAGTCGTCACCATCCTGTGTGCCCTCGTCGCGCTCACTGCTTGCCGGCGTGAGGAATATGCCCCGCTGAAGCTCGGCGGTCCCACAACGCAGCAGCCGGCGCGCTAGCGTCTGCGGCCTGCTTCTCTCTGCCGGGCAATCTCTCCTCGGGCTCCCTCGTCGGGAGCCCGCTTTGCCACGGCGAAGCATTGCGAAAGGGCGGCGTAGGCCGCCCTATTTGCGCTCCTGGGCCGCGAGGCCCAGCTCCGACTCGAGCTTGGCGATCTCCTCCCCCAGGGTCCTCTGCTCCTGGCCGCGGCGCGCAATCTGCATCTGGATGCTGCCGATCTCGCGGTTCAGCTCGCTGCGCGCCTTGGGATCGCTCGCTGCGCCTTGCTTGCGGTAGGTATCGAAGATCCGCGACTGATCCGCGCGATTGGCCTCCTGCAGCTGCCGCGCGCGCTCCCGGAGCTGCTCGAGCCTGGCGATATTCGTGGCCTGGCGCGCATCGGGCCTGCTTTTCAGCTCCGCTTCGAGCTCCTTGAGCCGCCGCTGCATCGCCTCGGTATCGGCACCCGCCGGCGCCGCGGGCGCGGCCCCCGGCAGCATCCCGGGAGCCGAAGCCTGGTGGAAATAGAAATCGCCCGTCAATGCCGAATGGTCCCACGGCACCTGGCGGCCATTCGTTGCGGCCAGCACCTGCCTGCGCACGTCGATCATGACGGCCGTCAGGTTGCGCCCCGGCTGCTTGATTGCCTTTGCGAGCGCGGCGGTGAAGGGGGAATTGGCTCCCTGGCCGTCCAGGGCGACATTGCCGGGCTGCGTCGAGTAGGCGATGAACGTGCCGACGCCGGTCTGGACCTGCGCCAGCCCCTGACCGATGCTGGCCGAGCGCGTGCCCATGGAGCGCGCGAGGTTGCGCGCCAGCGGGTTGTCGCGGCAGGCATCGAGAAACACGATGTTGGTCTTGCCTTCGCGCTCGAGCTCCATCTGTTTCAGGACGAAGTCGAGGGAGACGGATTCGAAGTCGAGATCGCGCTCGCTCTGCAACTGGGCATCGACCGGCACCAGGTGATTGCGACCCGCCACCTGCAGACCATGGCCCGCATAGTAGAAGATGCCGACATCGGCGGCCGCAAGAACGCGCGAGAACTCGCGCACCTTGGCGTCGAAGGCCCGCTTGTCGAGATCGAGCCCCACGATCACGCCGAAGCCCGCGTCCTTGAGCACCGCCGCCACCTCGTTGGCGTCGTTCACGGGGTTGGCGAGCGCGCCCGCATGCACGTAGGCCGAGTTGCCGACGACCAGCGCGACCCGCTTCTGCGCGGCCGCCGGCAGACAGAGGACCAGCGCGGCGAAACCGATGCTTGCAAGACCCGCGGCGAAGCGCACGGCGAGACGAAGCGACATGGCTGACCCTCAATCCTGGCTTTGCAACTCCCGCCACGCCGTCAAAGCAACTGAATTGGACCGTACGAAGACAGCCGCACGACGCAGGGCACCGCCTCGCGACCGGCGGTGACTGGCGCAACACACGCTGACTGATAGAATGCCCTCCAGACTCGAGGGGGTTTTTCTCGCATGCGCGTCGCACTTTCCGCACTGGCGATAATTGTTCAGATCGTGCTCGCGATGGACGCCTCGGCGCAGGAGCCCGCCCGTCTCGCCCTCCTCATCGGCAACAAGGGCTACTCGCAAAAAGTCGGCGCGCTCAAGAACCCCCACAACGACGTGACCATCGTGGGGGCGTCGCTGCAGAAGCTCGGGTTCAAGGTCAATATCCTCAGGGATGCCAGCTACAAGCAGATGGATGTCGCCATCAAGCGGCACGCCCGCGAACTGAAGCAGGCCGGCGCAGGGGCCATCGGCTTCTTCTATTTCTCGGGCCACGGCGTCGCCAATCCCGACAACCGCATCAACTACCTGCTGCCGATCGACATCTCGGACCCGGATCGCGACACGATCTGGGACGAAGGCCTCCAGCAGAACGTCCTTATCGATATCCTGAGCAAGCAGGCGCCGGCTTCGACGCACTTCGTCGTCTTCGACGCGTGCCGCAACGAGCTCAATCTCTCGTCGGGCGGAACCAAGTCCATTGGCAGTGCCGACAAGGGCTTCCTCCCGGTCCAGCAGACGAGCGGGGTGTTGATCGCATATTCGACGGCACCCAACCGGACGGCGTCGGACATCGGCGAGGGCGGTGGCCCCTACGCGCGCGTGCTCGCGGAAGAGCTGGTGCGGCCGGGAGTCGAGGCCGTATCGATGTTTCGCGCGGTGCAGATCCGGGTCAAGCGCGACATCCAGCAGGACCCCTGGCTGTCCTTGCCTGCCCTGCCTCAGATTTACCTGGCAGGGGCACCCGGGCCCGCAGTCGCCGCCGGACCGGCCACACGCCTGCCCGCGCAGGATCGCCGACTGCTGCTGACCCAAGCGGGCCTCGGCCCGTTCGGGGCGGATACGACCGTCGACGTCGCCGCCATCCGCGAAGCCTTCCCGGGACACAGCGTCGTGCTCAACAACAACCGCTCGGAAGGCCTGAGCAATCCGGAGGTCGTCGTTTCCAAGAACGGCCGCAAGGCCTTCGTGGTGATGGGCGAGAACGGAAAAATCCGCGACATCATGGTTTTCACGCCGGACATCCTCGACTCCAACGGCATACGGGTCGGTGCGAAGTTCAGCGACATTCCGGCCTCCGCACTCAAGGAGTGCTTCTTCGCCGTGGAGGAGAATTCCGACAAGCTGATCTGCTCGACAAGCTTCGCCGAGGAGATCCAATACTGGCTCACCGGCCATCGCCTGAAGCAGGAAGGGCCGGTGCAGGAGGTCTACAAGAAGATCAATCCCGGCGCGAAGGTATGGGCGCTGCGCTGGGTGCCTGCGATCCACGACGAGAAATAAGCATCCCGACTCCGGCCTCGCCCAGGGTCGCAGCGAGTCCCTCCCGCCTACATCAGCAGCAGCGTATCGGGGGGCAGGCCCAGCATGACGCGGCCGATGGTGATGAAGTTGGACGGCCGGCCTTGAATCTGCTGCGAGGCCGACAAGGCATCGCGCAGTCGCCGCTCGAAGGGATTGGTCGGGAAGATGGCGGTCTGCCCCGCGGCGCGATAGGCTTCGGTCGCGACCTCGACACCCCTGTTGATGACATAGGTGGTGGCGAGCTTCACGTCGGCCGCGTCCCCGATTGTCACCTCGCGCGTGCTCTCGACCTTGTCCCAGACGCGGTCGAGCGTGGAATGCAGGTAGGCGCGATTGGCGCGCAGCTGCGCCTCGAACTGGGCGAGCTGGCCCTGGAAGACGGGGCTCTCTTTGAGCGCCGACGGGGCGCCGCGCGGCGTCTTGGTGAGCGCCAGCGTCTCGAGCTCGCGCACGAGGGCCTGGGCGATGCCGAGCATCAGCGCGCTGAAGGCCGCCGCATAGGCGAGCGTCCCCGGAAACAGGTAGAGCGTGCCGCACTCGACGAGCTCCTTCGGCTCCTCGCGATCGACCGTCTCCTCCTCGGGCACGAAAAGGTCCTTGACCTCGTAGGTGTAGCTCGCCGTGCCCCTGAGACCGAGCGTGTGCCAATTGTCGTGAATGGTGGCCTTGGAGATCGGGAAAAGCACGCTGCGGTCGAGCTGGCGCCCGTCGGGGCGCATGCGCGGCGAGCCGTCCCGCTCGAAGACGTAGCTGTGGCCGCCGAGCAGCGTCGCGTTGGCGCAGCCGCTGGCGAACATCCACTTGCCGGTGACGCGGTAGCCGCCCTCCACCGCATGGGCCTTGCCCTGGATGCCCGCCCCCCACGCCAGGACGGCGTCGGCAGGGCCGAACAGGCGACGGGCGACGTCGGGCTTCAGAAACGCTGCCGCCATCGCACAGCCGGCAGCCTGGCCGAGGCACCAGGCCGTGCTGGCGTCGGCGCCGGCCACCGTCTCCATCACCTGGGCCAGCGTCTTGAGGTGCAGTTCGGCGCCGCCGAGGGAGCGCGGCAGCAGCAGCCGGAAGAGCCTCGCCTCGTGCAGCGCCGCGACGATGTCGGCCGGCAGGGCGCGGGCGGCTTCGATCCGGTCGGCCGACTTGTGCAGCAACTCGGCCACGCCTTGGGCGCGGGCGACAGCGTCCACGCCCGCGGCGTGCCCGTGATTTGAAGCAGCGGCGCCATCCGTGTCCGGTCTCGTCCTGCCTGCAGACTGCGTGCTCATTACGGCCAACCTCGATTCAACCGGCCCAATCCAACGCTCAAAATCCGCCTGCCGTGCCTTGATACGTTGCGTCGTTCCCCCGCGAATGTCGACCACACTTGCCTGGTGTGGGCGGGCGGACGGCTATGCCACCCGGTCGCCCTTCTTGGCCTGCACGGTGCGGTTGTCGACCGCGGGCAGCATGCGGGCGGGATCGCGCGTGACGACCACGTCGATAACGGTGGGCTTGCCCGTGCCCTCGATCCCCTTGCGGAAAGCGCCGGCGAGGTCGTCAGGGTTCTCGACACGAATGCCGGTGCAGCCCATGGCTTCCGCCACGTTGGCGTAGTTCATCTCGGCGAGATCGGAGGACTGATAGGCGCCTGCCCCGTACATGAGGTGCTGCAGCGCCTTCACGTAACCCGACGCGCCGTTGTTGAAGATGACGATCGCCGGCGACAGCCCCATGCGCCGCGCCGTTTCGAGGTCGCCGAGCGACATGTTGAACCCGCCGTCGCCCGTCAGCGAGACCACAGGACGGCCCTTGGCCGCCAGCGCCGCGCCGATGGCGCCGGGCAGGCCGTAGCCGATGGAGGCAAAGCCGCGGTCCGGCACGAAGCCGCGGCCCGGGCGCTTGGTGTCGTAGATCATGCCGGCCCAATGCGCGGCAAAGCCGCCGTCGGCGACGAGGATGCCGTCGGCCGGCATCACGCCGTTGAGCTCGTGCAGCATGCGCGCGACGTTGATGGGCTTCTCGGCAGACGTGAGCCGCTCCTTGACGCCCGCGCGCCACGCCGCGATGCGCTTCTCGATGTCCGCGGCATAGCCGCTGCGCTCGCCGGCAAGCCGCCTGGCGTCACCCGCCAGCGCGGCGGCGAGATCGCGAATGCCTTCGCGCACATCGCCCCACAATGCCACCGTCGGCTGGTACGTGCGGCCGAACTCCTCGGGCAGGATGTCCAGGTGGATGACCGTCTTGCCCTTCTTCGGGATCGTGAAGCGCTTGGTGGCGATCTCGCCGAGCTTACAGCCGACGACGAGGATCACGTCGGCATCATCGATCAGCGCATTGGCGATCCGGTCGTAGCGTCCGAAGAGACCGAGGCTCAGCGGGTCCGTGCAGGCTATCGCGCCTTTGCCCGTCATGGTGTGCGCGACGGGGATCGACTGCGCGCGGGCGAACGCGCTTACGTCCTTGGCAGCTTGGGAGATGTGCACCCCGCCGCCGCACAGCATGATCGGCCGCTTGGCCGCCGCCAGCAGCTTCGCCGCACGCACCACGTCGTCGGCGGCCGGCCGACAGCGCAGCGATGGCGCCTGCTCCCAGCGCGCGTCGACGGCGAACTCGTCCTCGTTGAACGGCAGCGTGCCGTGGCACACGTCCTCCGGCACCGCCACCACCACGGGCCCCGGCCGGCCCGAGGTCGCCACCTGGAACGCGCGACGGATGAGCTCGGGGATGCGCGAGGCATCCTCGATGCGCAGCAGCTCCTTGGCCGCGGGACGCAGGATCTCGGTCTGCCTCGCCTCCTGGGTCATGTTCTTGCCGGCGTGCAGCCGGTTGCTGTCGCCGATGAAGGCGACCACCGGCGACCCCGCGTTCAGCGCCTCCACCAGGCCCGTCGCCAGATTGGTGGCGCCGGGGCCCAGGGTTGCATCCACCAGCCCGACGCGACCCGACACCTTGGCATAGGCGTCGGCGGCGAACGCCCCGCAGCGCTCGTCGTTGATGAGGTGATGATCGAGCTTCAGCCTGCGCGCGGCGTCGTAGAACGCCAGCAGCTGGAAGCCGCCCATGCCGAACATGGGCCCCGCGTTCAACGCCTTGAGCATGCGGGCCATCGCCTCGCCGCCCGTCATCTCATTCGCCGACATGGCTCGCTCCTATTTCACGTAGCCCAGGTACCGCGGCAGCCACAGCGCCGTATCCGGAACGATCACGAGCAGAATGAGTACCACGAACATCGCCAGGATGAGCGGGAATACCCAGCGCAGCGTCGCCTCCATGGGAATGCCGGCGATGCGGCACGATACCATCAGGTTGACGGCCATCGGCGGCGTGAACTGCCCGATCGCCACCTTCATGGTGATGAGGATGCCGAACCAGACGGGATCCCAGCCGTAGCCGTTGGCGATCGGCATCAGCAGCGGCAGCAGTATGAGGAAGGTCGACACTCCGTCGAGGAACATGCCGATGACGATCAGCAGCACGATCAGCAGCGCCAGCACCACGTACTGGTTGCCGCCGAAGCCGACCAGCAGCCGCGCGGCGTGGTCGAACACCCCGAGCGTGGAGCCCGCCCAGGCAAAGATCGAGGCCAGGGCCACGATGATCAGGATGATGCCGGTGATCTCGGCCGATTCCACGAGCATCTCGTAGACGCCGCGCAGGGTCAGCGTGCGGTAGACGACGAAGCCCACGAACAGCCCGTAGACCACGGCGACGACGGCGGCCTCCGTCGGCGTGAACCAGCCCGCGCGCATGCCGCCGAGGATCAGCACCGGCGCCATCAGGCCCCAGATCGCCTCGCGCAGCGACTTCCAGAACGGCGGCCGGGGCATGTCCTTCTCGGCCAGGCCAAAGCCGTGCTTGCGCGACAGCCAGAAGATCGGCACCAGCAGCGCCACGCCGGCGAGGATGCCCGGGATCATGCCGGCCGCGAACAGCGCCGGCACGGTCGCCTGCGGCACCAGCACCGAATAGATGATGAGCGCGATCGAGGGCGGGATGAGGATATCGGTTGCTGCAGCCGCGCCGATGATGCTGGCCGAGAAGGCCTTCGGATAGCCCGCCCGCGACAGCGCTCCCAGCATCGCCCCGCCGACGGCTGCCGCGTTCGCGGGCCCCGAGCCCGAAATGCCCCCCAGGAACATGGCGACGATGACCGTGACGGCGGCGAGCGAGCCGGGTCTGCGCCCGATCAGGGCAGCGGTGAAGTTGACGAGGCGCGAGGCGACGCCCGAACGGTCGAACAGCGCTCCGAGCAGCACGAACATCGGAATGGCCAGCAGCGGATACTTGGCAATACCGGTGTAGGTGCTGGTCGGGATGGAGAGCACGCCGAGGCCGCCGAGCCAGATGGCAAGGCTGCCCGCGACGCCCAGCGCCACCGCGATCGGCGCCCCCACCACGAACAGCAGCGCAAAACTCAGGAACAGCGCGGCGGAGATCACGGGCTAGATCTCCGCGCCGGGCGGGGGTGCGGCGTCGGCCGGCGGCGCCTTGCGGTGCGTCCACCACCACGCCACGGCCCGCGCCACGACCAGAACCGACAGCACCGGGAGCATCAGCGTGTAGATCCACTGCGGCTCGCCGAGCCCCGGCGACGTCACCTCGAAGCGGTATTCGTCCCAAACGAGCCGAGCCCCCAGCGCCACCAGGAGCACGAACATGGCGGCCGTCGCCAGCATCGCCACGGCGTCCGCGGCCGCCCTGAGCCCCGGCCGCATGTTATCGACGAACCAGGTGATGCGCATGTGCCGGTTGCGTGCCGCGGCGATGCTGGCGCCCAGCATCGCCACCACGACCATCAGCGCGATGGAGTATTCCTCGGTGAAGGCGAAGGAATAGTTCGTGAGGTATCGCACGATCACGTTGGCGAGCGTGATCAGTCCCAGCGCCGCCATCGCCGCCGCCGCGATAATCTCCTCCGCGCGGAGCCATCGCGGCTGCTCCGACTCCTCGGGACGCGTGGGATCGATATCTGCGCTCATGAGGCGCCCTGCGGTCCCCTCCCCTGGCGGGGAGGGGCTGGGGGTGGGGTGACAACTGCTCTCCTCGCGAGGGATAGGGGAGCAGTCGCCCAAGCACTACTTGCCGGCGATCGCCTTCTCGGCCGAGTCGACGAGACCGGCACCGATGCGCGCCTTCCACTTGTCGTAGACCGGCTTCGTCGCCGTCCGGAACACCGCCAGCTGCTCGGGCGAGAGCGACACGATGTCGACACCCAGGCCGCCGATCTCCTTCAGCACCGACTGGTCCTCGGGCGTCACACCCTTGCGCGCGAGCTCGATGTTGTACTTGGCTGCCTGCACGGCCGCCTCGCGCACGATCTTCTGGTCGTCGGTCGACAGCGTCGCCCACGCATCCTTGCTGACGGCGAAAATCAGAGGATCGGCGACGTAGTGCCAGAGCGTGACGTGCTTCTGGCCGACGGTGTGCAGCTTGGCCACCGTAAAGATCGTCAGCGGGTTCTCCTGGCCGTCCACGGCTCCGGTGGAAAGCGCGGGCTGCGCGTCGGCCCAGCTCATCTGCGTCGGGTTGGCGCCGAGGGCAGTGAACGTGTCGTTGAACAGCGGCGAGCCGACGACGCGAATCTTCAGGCCCTTGAGGTCCTCCGGCGTCTTGATCGCGCGCTTGGAGTTGGTGAGCTCGCGAAAGCCGTTCTCGCCCCACGCCAGCGGCACCACGTCCTTGGCCGCAATGATCTCGAACAGCTTCTTGCCGACCTCGCCCTGGGTCAGCGCATCGATCGCCTTGTAGTCCGGCATCAGGAAGGGCATCGAGAACAGGTTGAGCTCCTGCACCTGGGGCGACCAGTTGATGGTGGAGCCGACCGCCATGTCGATGACGCCCTGGCGCATGGCGGTGAATTCCTTGGTCTGATCGCCGCCCACCAGCGAGGAGCCGGGATAGACCTTCATGTTGACCTTGCCGCCGCTCTTCTCCTTGACGATATCGGCCCAGCGCTGCGCGGCGAGGCCCCAGGGGAAGGGTGATCCGACGACCGTGGAAATCTTGTACTCGGGCTTCACCGTCTGCGCCTTCGCGGGCGCGACCGACCAATTCCCCAACAGCGCGGCCGCAGCCGCAAGTCCCAATAGAAAGCTCAGTCTGGAATGCATTCCCTATCTCCTCGCTATGCGCTGCGGCCGTTTGCCATCATGGCTCTGGCCGCCGCAATGATCTTTTCGGCTGTTACGCGCACTTCGTCCTCCAGGTTCGGCGCATAGCTGATCGGCACCCGCGGCGCACCCAGGCGCTTCACCGGAGCCTTGAGGGCGCCGTGCAGGCATTCGGCGACCGTCGCCGCGACCTCCGCGCCGAAGCCGCCGACACGCACCGCCTCGTGCGCCACCATGAGCCGGCCGGTCTTCTCGACGCTTGCCAGCACGGCCGCCTTGTCCCAGGGCCACAGGCTTCGCAGATCGATCACCTCGACCTCGATCCCCGCGCCCGCCAGCACTTCTGCGGCCCCCACGCACGTGTGCACGGCCGCCGACCAGGAGACGAGCGTCAGATCCCTGCCGGCGCGGGCAATGCGGGCCTTCCCGATCTCGATGAGATGCTCGCCGTCCGGCACCTCGCCCTGCAGCGGCCACAGGTTCTTGTGCTCGAGGTAGACGACGGGATCGTCGCAGCGGATCGCCGCCTTCAGCAGGCCCTTGTTGCAGGCAGGCGTCGCCGGCGCCACCACGACGAGACCGGGGATGTGGGTGTACCAGCCTTCCAGCGACTGGGAGTGCTGCGCGGCGGACGAACGCCACATGCCGATGGGCTCGCGCACGACCAGCGGCACGCGCCCCTGGCCGCCGAACATGTAGCGCGCCTTGGCGGCCTGGTTGACCAGTTCGTCGACGGCGCACAGCGCGAAGTCGGAGAACCTGAGCTCCACGATCGGCCGCGTCCCCATCAACGCCGCGCCGACGGCGGCCCCCATGATGCAGGCCTCCGAGATCGGGGCGTCAGCAATGCGCTCCGGCCCGAACTCCTCCGGCAGCCCCTTGTACTGGCCGAATACGCCGCCGCGACCCAGGTCCTCGCCGACGGCCCAGACGGTGGCATCGCGCCGCATCTCCTCGGCGATCGCATCGCGCGCCGCCTCGGCATAGGTGAGCCTGGTCATCAGAACGCCTCCCGGCGCGGATCGCCCACGTCCTGCACGTCCGCGAACGCGCGCTCGAGCGGGGGAAACGGCGAAGCCTTGGCCCCGTCGTAAGCGGCGGCGATCTCGCTGCGCGCGGCCTTCTCCGCGTCGGCTATGTCGGAGGCGGCGACACCTGCAGTCAGAAGCAGATCGCGCGTGCGCGCCACCGGATCCCCGCCCCAAGCCTTCTCCACCTCGTCCCTGCTGCGATAGCCGGCCGCGTCCGCGGCCGTGTGGCCGGTGAGGCGATAGGTACGGCACAGCAGGAAGCGCGGCCCGCCGCCGGCGCGGATCTCGGCCAGAAGCCGGCGCACGGCCTCCTCCACGGCCAGGATGTCGTTGCCGTCGATCGTCGCCGATGGAATGCCGAAGCTCTCCGCGCGCGCCGCCGGCCCGCCGCCCGCCGTCATTGCGTGCGTGCGCGTGGTGGCGGCGAAGCCGTTGTCCTCGCACACGAACAGGATCGGCAGCTTCCATACGCCCGCCCAGTTGAGCCCCTCCAGGAACGGCCCGCGATTGATGGCGCCGTCGCCGAAGATGCAGGCGACGATCTCCCTGCCCTTCTTCAGGCGCACGGCATGCGCGGCACCCACTGCGATCAGGATGTTGGCAGCCACCACGCCGTTGGCGCCGAGCATGCCGACCTTGAAGTCGGCGATGTGCATGGAGCCGCCCTTGCCCTGGCAGGTGCCGCCCTCGCGGCCGAACAACTCGCGCATCATGGCGAGCGTATCGGCGCCCTTGGCGATGGTGTGCCCGTGGCCACGATGGGTGGAGAGCAGGATATCGGACGGCTCGAGGTTGGCGCACACGCCCACGGCCACCGCTTCCTGGCCGATGGAGGGATGAATGGCACCGAGCACCAGCTTCTCGTCGAGTCCCCGGACCGCCGCCTCTTCGAAAGCGCGGATGCGCAGCATGGTACGATAGGAGTTGAGCAGGCGCGCGACATCGAGGTTGCCGGGTGCGGCGCGGCGCCCCCCGCTCCCCTGGCGCCGTTCAGCCGAATTGGCAGGCAATTGAGTGTCCTCCGGCGGATTTTTTGCGGGCGGATGATGGGAGGGGCCATACTGCCTGTCAACGCGCGCCAGGGTCGCGTTTTTTGCGTCACTCCTCGTGATGCCTACACGCCAAGCCGTGCTTCCATCCTCGGAACAAGTCCGAGGGCCGGCAGGCTCAGCACGGGGTGGAGCCAACCCCGCCGCGCGCTCGCCCACGCTGAGTCCGCACTGGCCGCCCTTGCATGATTGCTGGGCTCGTCGAAGGGCGAAGCCGCACAAACAAGCCGTGCTTCGACAAGCTCAGCACGGGGTGGAGCCAACCCCGCCGCGCGCTCGCCCACGCTGAGTACGCACTGGCCGCCCTGAGCTCGTCGGAGGGCGAAGCCGCACACACAAGCCATGCTTCGACAAGCTCAGCACGGGGTTGGAGCCAACCCCGCCGCGTGCTCGCCCCACGCCGAATATGCACAGGCCCTCCTGAGCTCGTCGAAGGGCGGGACTGCCGACGCGAGCGCGGTTCGACAAGCTCGCCGCGGTGTTGGAGTATGAGGCCCGCAAGAAACCCGCCAGCCGAGCCGACCTGCCGCACGGAGGTTCACCCATGGCGCCGACCGACCTGCCTCAGGAGATCGTTGTCGCCGACACCGCCACCAAGCTCGGACCGCACGCCGGGGGCAGCGTGATCGTCACCGGCTCGCACGGCGGCCGCTATGCGGCGTATCTCACGCTGAAGGCGCACCCCCGCGCCGTCATCCACAATGACGCCGGCATCGGCAAGGATGACGCGGGCATCGCCGTCCTCGCCATGGCGCAAGCGCTGGGCGTTGCCGCAGCCACCGTCTCGCACGCAAGCTGCCGCATCGGCGATGCCGCGGACATGATGGCACGCGGCGTGATCCGCGACGCCAATGCCGCGTCCCTCGCTCTTGGCGTAGCCGCCGGCATGACCTGCCGCGACGCCGCCCTGCGCCTGCTTGCGGCTCGCGCCACCGGCCGCGACCCCGAGCCCGTCGAGGAGGCACGGCGCGTGCTCGCCGAGCCTCGCTGGCACCGCCGCATCGTGCTGATCGACTCGGCCTCCCTCGTCGCACCCGAGGACAAGGGCCAGATCATCGTTGCTGCCTCGCACGGCGCCCTCGTCGGCGGCAGCCCGGCCATGGCGCTCCGCGTCGACGGCTTCGCGGCCGTCTTCAGCGACGCGGGCATCGGCGCCGACGATGCCGGCATCACGCGCTTGCCGGCGCTCGATGAGCGCGGCATTGCCGGCCTCACCGTATCCGCAGCATCGGGGCGCATCGGCGATGCCGCGTCCATCTACGCGGACGGCGTCATCTCGCACGCCAATGCCACGGCGCTGCGCCTGGGTGCGAATGCAGGCGAGCGCCTGCGCCCGCAACTCGAGAGCTGGGCCGCGCGAGCCTGACGGACCTCACTTCTCCGAGAGAACGCTGGCGTAGAAGGCACGCGCATCCTCCGACAACGCCCGACGCGAGGCCGGCCGCAGGTACATCATGTGCCCGCCGCGATAGACCTTGAGCGCGATCGGCCGCGCCCCGTCGAGCGGCGCCAGCTGGTCGATCAGGTACTGCGAGACCCCGTAGGGCGTGACGAGGTCCGTGTAGCCATGCGTGACCAGCACGCCCAGTGACGGATTGCGGGCGCGCGCCTTCTGCAGCTCGTCGAGCGCGCCGGCATAGCCCTGCCGCGTCGGCGAGGTGCCGAAATCCCACCGGCCGCTGACCTCGCGGTTGAGGAGCTTGTAGTCGAGGTCCGTCCTGTAGCCGAGCTCGTCGCGCGCGTACTGGGTGAATGCCGGCGCCAGAACGGTGACGGCCCGGTCGAGGATGGGATCGAACCGCACGTCGCTGCGGCGGGGGACCGACGTGCTGACGGTCGCGTCGTAGCGGCTCAGCACGCGATCTCCGCTCTTTTCATACTCGCGCGTGAAGGTGCGAACCGACACGCGGCTGTGATGGCTGCTGATGACGGCTGCCGGCAGCCCGGTATAGCCGGCAAGCATCCGGTCGATTTCCGCATTGCTCTTGAGGCCGGACGCCATGTGCACGAGGTAGCGCGAGCGCGCGAACTGCTCGACCTCCCGCAGGCTGTCGAGCGAGCCCTGCACGCCATCGCGCCGCTCCAGGTGCGTGGCGGCAATAGACGGCAGCGCCAGGACCGTGGGCAGCAGTGCAAAGACGTCGCCGCGCAGCATGGAGAGCTCCAGGGCTGGCGAGACCAGCACGAGCCCCTTGAGCGGCAACCCGCCGCCGGTCATGCGGTCGGCCAGCACCGCCGCACGGAATCCGCCGTAGCTCTCGCCCGCCAGAAACAGCGGGCCGAGCGTCCGCCCGGTGCGCGCGAGGTAGAGTCGCATGAAATCGGCCAGCGCATCGGCATCCTTCTCGACGCCAAAGAAGGCCTTGTCGCCCTCCTCTCCCCCCGCGCTGCGGCTGTAGCCGGTCGCGACGGGATCGACGAACACCAGATCGGTAAAGTCGAGCCAGGCATCGGGGTTGTCAGCAAGCTCCAGGGGCCTCAGGGCCGCGGAGCCATCGGCCGTGAAGTTGACGACGCGGGGGCCGAGTGCGCCCAGATGCAGATAGGCCGAGGCCGCGCCGGGGCCGCCATTGAACACGAACGTAATGGGCCGACCCGGCGGTTGATCGTCGAGCGCGTAGGCGACGAAGAAGACGTTGGCCGTCACCTCGCCCTTGGCATTTGTGAGCGGCAGCGAGCCCGCGGTCGCCGTGTAGGCGAGACGCCGCTCGCCACGCATCAGCCCGCGCCGCGAGACCGCGTCGGGTGGGAACTGGCGCGCGGCATCGGCTGCCCGGTCTGCCGGAGGCGCGGCACGCGGCGCGCCGCCCGGCCGCGCGGACGGCTGCAGCTGGGCGTGCGTCAAGCCTGGCCAGGCGGTCGCCGCCATGAGCGCCAGGAGCAGCGCGGCAGCGCGCACGCGGGATCGATTGCCTCTGCTGCTCATTCAGGCTCCGGACGCGTTGCTGACCAGGAAGGATGGCACGGCCAAAGCTAGCGGCAGTCCGCCTCCGCCGACACTTACCAGTCCGTAACCTGCATGACGTGTGCGTGAGCGGTCCTACCCCGGCTCGTCCTTCGCGCGCGAGCCCGCGCGATCCCTCCTCGGCCTGCCCCGACCCGCCCTGAGCCCGTCGCGAACCGTCCTGAGCCCGTCGAAAGACGGTGACGCACACCAAGCCGTGCTTCGACGAGCTCAGCACGGGGTTGGAGCAAGCTCAGCACGGGGTTGGGAGCAAGTTCAGCACGGGGGGTGGAGCAAGGCCTGCGCGGGGTTGGATCTAGCTCAGCACGGGGAGTGGAGCGCGCAGCCCCGCAGCGCCGGACTACTCGGCCGCGACACGCCGCATGCCGCCCTCCGCCGTGACCTCCTGCAGCGCGTGGAAGCCCTCGAATTCCGGATGACCCAAGGTCGTCGGCTTGCTGTATCCGGCCCGCGCATGCGCCTTGCGGAAGGCCTCCGACCTGGTCCAGTTCTCGAAGTCGGCATGCGAGCGCCACACCGTGTGCGAGGCATAGAGCACGTGGTCCTCCCGCTCCGGCCCGCGCAGCAGATGGAAGGCTACGAAGCCCGGCAGCTCGTGCAGGTGGCTCTCGCGGTTGAACCAGACGCTCTCGAACTCATCGGTTGCATCCTTCAGAACCTTGAACCTGTTCATCGCGATGAACATGTCTGGCATCTCCTCGAACCAATTCGCGTTGCCGGGCGGAGCCCCGAAGAGGTGGCGGGAGCGGGCGTCACCTCGCGGGTGCCGCGCCGGTCCACGGGCCGGTCGATGCTATGGGTTGGCTAGCTGGCTGGCGCCGTCCGGCGCCGGGATCGCGGGCTTGCTCGGACAGGCACGTACCACCCGCTGTCCGCTCCGACCAAAAGCTTGCCAAGCTTAGGTTTCCTGACTAATGGAGTCAATAATCGGGCCAGCCTGTTTCCCGTGCTCCCGCCGCGAAGTTCTGCCGCAAGCCCAACGCGTCGGTCGGGCCGATGCCGGCCGGTGATGCTTTGCCACAACGGGGTTCCTTTGGACAACCCCTTGGTCGAGCTTCGCCATCGCGGAAGGCTCGCTTTTGCAGGCTTCTCGTGCGATATGTTGGCGTCAACCGTGCTCTCCTGAGGCACCCGCTCCGATGCGTCTCACCAAGTCGACGAGCCACGCTATCCGCATCCTGATCTCCTGCGCGCGCGCGGACGGCCACCTGCTCAAGGTGGCCGAGTTGTCGGAGCATCTGCAGATCACTCCGCAGAACGTCTTCAAGATCGTCAACCTGCTCGCCCGCGCCGGCCTCATCGAGGCCCTGCGCGGACGCAACGGCGGCGTGCGCCTTGCCAGCCCTGCCGGGTCGATCCGCATCGGCGACGTCGTGCGGGCGACGGAGGTGACCCACGTCGAGATCGAAGGCGGCGACGAGGGACGCCGGACCAAGCGCGGCCACGGGGTCAACCAGATCCTCGACAACGCACTTGACGCCTTCATCGACGTGCTCGACCAGCATACGCTCGCCGACATGGCGGCGGGCAAGCAGCCCGATCCGAGACCGGCCCCGCGGCGCAGACCGGCTCGCGCGTCCGCCACCTCGGGAGCGCGCTACCGCCGGACCCTCCACGACAACTGCTGACGTCCGCCGGCCGAGAGCGCTGCGGTCAAGGGTGGCTTTGCTCCCTGCTGGACTGCGCTAAGATGCCGGCTCCTGAAAATCCGGATCGCCATGTCTCTCCTCATCGCCTGCAGCTCGCGCGCCGACCAGTTCGCCGCCCTCGCGCGCGACCTCGCCCCCGGCCTCGATGTGCGCATCGCCCCCGACCTCGGCCGCCCCGAGGACATCCACTATGCCCTGGCCTGGCATCCCGAGCCCGGCCTCCTCAGGCGACTGCCCAATCTGCGCCTCATCGTCTCGATGGGTGCCGGCGTCGATCACATCCTGAAGGACCCCAATCTCCCGGACGTGCCGATGGTGCGCTTCGTCGATCCCGACTTGACGGGCCGCATGGCGGAATACGTCGCGCTCCATGTTCTCTATCACCACCGCCGCATGACCGAATTCCGCGAGCTACAGCAGCGCAAAATCTGGAAGTACCTGCCCGAGCCCGCCGCGCATGAGCTTCGCGTCGGCATCATGGGCCTCGGCGTCCTGGGCATGGCTTCTGCCCGCGCGCTGTCGGTGTTCGGCTACCAGCTCCGCGGCTGGAGCCGCTCGCCAAAGACGCTCGACGGCATCGCCTGCTACACCGGCATGGACGAGCTCGATGCCTTCCTGGCCGACACGGACATCCTGGCGGTGCTCCTGCCGCTGACGCCCGCCACCCGTGGCCTGCTCGACCGCCATCTGATCGGCAAGCTGTCGCGCCGCGGGCGGGACGAGCGCTTTCCGGGTCCCGTGCTGATCAATGCGGGCCGCGGCGGCCTGCAGGTCGACGCCGATATTCTCCATTGTCTGGAGGCCGGCACGCTCTATGCGGCCTCGCTCGACGTGTTCGAGTCCGAGCCGCTGCCGCATTCGAGCCCGCTGTGGGCGCACCCCCGCGTCGTCGTCACCCCGCACAACGCTGCAGAGAGCGCCCCCAAGGCCATCGTGCGCTACACGCTGAGCCAGATGGAGGCGCACCGGGCCGGCGCGAGGCTCGAGAACGTGGTGGACCTCGCCCGCGGGTATTGAGGCCCCTCGCGCTCAGCGCGCGGCGGCATAGTCGTGCTTGCTGGTACGGAACAGCACGATCAGCGGCAGCACCAGCAGGGTTGCCACCATCATCAGCTTGAAGTCGTTGGCATAGGCGATGATGGTCGCCTGCTGGGTGATCAGGTTCTCCAGCAGCGCCCGCCCCGTCTCCGTCGCGGGGTCCAGCATCGCCGCGCCCGGATCGGCGAGCGCCTGGTTGAAGGGCGTGATGCTCTCCGCCAGATGGGCGCGCATCATGATCGTCTTGTTCGTCAGGTTGGCGATGACGATCGATACGCCGATCGAGCTGCCGAGGTTGCGGATCAGCGTCCACATGGCCGTTCCCTGCGTGCGCAGCGCCACCGGCACCGTTGCCAGCGCGATGGTGTTGAGCGGCACGAACATGAAGCCAAGCCCCAGCCCCTGCAGCATGCTGGTCCACACGATGGTGTACATGGCCGTATCCGGCGTGAAATCGGTCGCGAAGTACAGCGATACCGTGCAGCACAGGAGGCCGAACGCCAGGATGAAGCGGGCATCGAGGAGCATCATGATCCGGCCGGCGAACAGCATGGATATCGCCATGCCCGATCCGCGCGTCGCCAGCAGAAGCCCTGCATCGATGATGGGGTAGCCCATCAACCCCTGCAGCATGGGCGCCATCAGCGCCATCGACGCCACCAGCATCACCCCGCACACGAACATGAAGGTGAGCCCGAGGATGAAGTTGCGATCGCGGAAGATGTCGATGGAGATGAACGGATTGGCCGTGGTGAGCGAGTGGGCGATGAAGAAATAGAAGCCAGCGGCGGAGACGATGGCCATGGCCACGATCTCGTCGGCCTCGAACCATCCGAGCTGCTCGCCGCGGTCGAGCATGAGCTGCAGCGCGCCGATGGAGATGCTGAGGGTGGCAAAGCCGATCCAGTCGAAGGCGAGCCCGCGGTTCTCCTGCGTCTCGCGCATGAACGTGATGATGCCGAGCACGGTGACGATGCCGACGGGAAGGTTGATGAAGAAGATCCAGCGCCAGTTGTAGTACTCGGTCAGCCAGCCGCCGAGGATCGGCCCCATGATGGGCCCGATCATCACGCCCATGCCCCACAGCGACATGGCCCAGCCGCGCCGCTCCGGCGGGTAGATCTCCAGCATCACGGCTTGCGACAGGGGAACGAGGGCAGCCCCGAACATGCCCTGCAGCACGCGGAACAGCACCATCTCCTCGATGTTCTGCGCCACGCCGCACAGCATGGAAGCGACGGTGAATCCGGTGACGCATACAATCAGCAGCTTCTTGATGCCGTAGCGCGTGGCAAGCCAGCCGACGGGCGAGGTCATCACCGCCGCCGCCACCACGTAGGAGGTGAGGACCCAGCTCACCTGGTCGAGCGTCGCCGAGAGGCTTCCCTGCATGTACGGCAGGGAGACGTTGGCGATGGTGATGTCGAGCACCTGCATGATGGTCGCCATCATGATGAAGATGGTGACCAGCAGCCGCTGCAGCGCCGGGCTTGCAAGCTGGCGCGCGCGCTCCGGGTTCATTTGCGCGTATCCAAGGCGGCGGAGCTGACGCCGAAGAAGTTGGCGAGCCGGCCCCGCCGGCCGGTATCGATCTCCACCGTCGCGCTCATGCCCGCGCGCAGCCGGCCCATGTCCTGGCCCGGCTCGAACTCGACGCGCAGCGGCACGCGCTGCACGATCTTGATCCAGTTGCCGGCCGCATTCTGCGGCGGAAGGATCGCGAACTGGGCGCCGGTGCCGGGACTGATGGCCGCAACCCTGCCGGTCCAGTGGCGCGACGGGAAGGCGTCGACCGTGATCGTCACGGGCTGGCCGGGCCGCACGTAGGTCAGGTCGGTCTCCTTGGGGTTGGCGTCGACCCACACCGTCTCGCTGCCGATGATGCTGAACACGGCCATGCCTGCCGTCAGATACCGCCCCATCTGGATGCTCGTCACCTGCGTGGCGACGCCGGCGATGGGCGCGCGCAGCACCGTGTTGGCCAGGTCGCGCTGGGCCCGCTCGAGCGCGGTGTGGGCCTCGACGTACTGGGGATATTTGTCGAGCGGAAGGGCGACATCGCCCTGCAGCTGGTTGAGCGTGACCGCCTCCTGCTGCTCCAGCTGCTCCAGTTGTGCCTTGGAGGCCATCAGCAGCACGCGCGACTTGTCGAGGTCGGATGGCGTGCTGATGCGACTGCTGAGAAGCGAGGTCTTGCGATCGAAGTCGGCCTGGTTGGCGGCAACGCTCTGGCGGACCAGCTCGATCTGCTTGCCGAGGCTCGCGTGCGTGCTCTTGAGATTGTCGAACTCGGTCTTGACGCGCGCGACCTTGGCCTCGGCCTCTTGTGACGCCAGGCGATAGGGTACGGGATCAATCGCGAAGAGCTCGTCGCCGGGCACAAGCTGCTGCCCCTCGACGACGGCGATGCGCATCACCTTGCCCGATACCTCCGGTGTAATCAGCACCTTCTGGGCGCCGACATAGGCGTTGTCGGTGGAAACGTAGCGTCCCCCCGTCAGGTAGAAGTATCCCCCCAGCAGAGCTGCCAGCGCCGGCAAGATCACCATCAGCGTGACCCGCAGCGTCGGCAGGCGCAGCGCGGGCGCGGCAGAAGTTCGCAGCTGGGCGGACGCATCGACCGTCATCACGGATGCCCCTGCCGCAGTTTCCCGTTCGCGCCGTTGCCGGAGGCGATGCGTTTGCCGGACGCGATGCGGATGTTGTTCCTGAGCCGCAGCAGCACCTGCAGCAGCTCGGCCACCTCCGCGTCGTCCATCGGCGCCAGGATGCCCGCCGCAATCTCACGGCCCAGCGGAGCCAGCTGCACGAGCGTCGCGCGCCCTTTGTCCGTAAGGTAGAGCCGGTTCGCCCGTCGGTCACTGGGATGCGGCCGGCGCTGCACCAGACCGTGCTCGCACAGCTTGTCGATGAGGCGCACGAGCGAGATCGGCTGGATCTCCAGGCTTTCGGCCATCTCCGACTGCGTCATCCCTTCATGCCGCTCCAGGCGCAACAGCACGCCCCATTGGGCCCGGGTCATGCCATGCTCGCGCGCGCACTGGTCGATGTAGGTGCGCATCGACCGCGCCACATCGGAGAGCTGGAAGAGGAACTCGCGGCGGATGTTGGGGGTGCGGCTCATGTACTCATTATAAGCAAGCTTACGATCTTTCACTATGCCGCCACTTGGAGGGGCTGATATGCATCGCCTCCAAATCATCGCCCGCCATCCCACGCTCAGGCCCGGACCCTAATACGGGAGGTATTAACGGAGCCGGGCGAGGGCCGCGGACCAGCGAAGGACGGTTAACATCACCAAAATGCCGCCAAGATCTTCGGGTGCTGGATAGGCTTCAGCAGCTCTTGGAGAGCCGCGCCGGCCGCGGGGACGTCGATCAGATACCCAGCTGCGGCCCTGACTTCCGTATTTGCCCGGCTCTCCTGATCAACGGCCTATGACTCGCGGCCGTTGAACGTGTAGGAGGCGTGCCAATTCCCCAACCACCCGGACGCACCATGGACACCCGCCGCCGCCAACGTCTTCCCGCACCCCGGCCCGATTCCGCGGGAAGGGCCCTGCCCGACCGCTCTCGAACCGGGGTCGTCGCACCCAGACCGTCGCAACCTCGCTCGTCAGCTCCAGCGCCATGAAGACACGCTTCCTCATAACGGCTGTGGTGATCGCCGCCCTGCTCGGCGGCCTCTCCTATTTTCAGTTCATCTTCAAGCCGCAGATGATCCGCCAGTTCCTGTCGCAGATGACGCCGCCGCCGGCCACCGTGACGGCGGAACCTGCCAAGGCCGAGCGCTGGGTCGAGCGGCTGACCTCCATCGGCACGCTGACCGCATCGCAGGGCGTCGACATCACCAGTCAGGTCGCCGGCATCGTCACCGAGGTGCTGATCGACAGCGGCAAGGAGGTGGAGCACGGCACGAAGCTGGTTCAGCTCGACATCGCCGTGGAGCTTGCCGACCTGGCGAGCGCGAAGGCGATCGTGCGCGAAGCAGAGGTGGCCTACGACCGCCAGGCCGACCTGCTCCAGAAAAAAGTGACCTCGGAAGCGAACCTCGACACGGCCCGCTCCAAGCGCGACACGGCCCAGGCAGCCGTCAAGCGCATCGAGGCGGTCATCGCCCAGAAATCCATCTCGGCTCCATTCGGCGGCCGCGTAGGCATCCGAAAAGTCGAGAAGGGCCAGTACGTGTCGGCCGGCCTGCCGCTCGTCTCGCTGCAGGCGCTCGATCCGATACGCGCCGACTTCCCTGTGCCAGAGCAGCAGATCGGCAAGCTGAGTGTGGGCCAGAGGGTCGAGCTCACCGTCGATGCCTATCCCAACAAGGTGTTCAAGGGCGAGATCCAGTCCCTCGACGCGCGCGTGGCGCAGGACACGCGCACCCTTCTCGTCCGCGCCATCCTCCCCAACCGGGAGCGCAAACTCCTGCCCGGCATGTTTGCCAACCTCACGGTCCTCGTCGGCGACCCAGCCGACGTCACGACCGTGCCGCGCACCGCCGTGACCTACAGCCTCTACGGCGACAGCGTCTACGTGGTGAAGCCTGCGCCTCCGAAGGAGAGCCCGACCCCGCCGGCGGCGGCCGCCGCGGCCCAGCCCGCCGAGCCGGGGCTCATCGCCGAGCGCCGCTTCGTCAAGACAGGCCAGGTGCGGGAGGAGCGTGTCGCGATCCTGTCCGGCCTTGCGGTCGGCGAGCAGGTGGTGACGACCGGGCAGATCAAGCTCAACCCGGGCGCCGCCATCCGCATCGACAACACCCAGCCCCTGGTCCGCCCGGAAGAGCGGCCCAAGCAATAGCGGAGCGACGAGCCCATGTCGTTCACCGACATTTTCATCCGCCGGCCGGTCCTCGCCAGCGTCGTGAGCCTGCTGATCCTGCTTGTCGGCCTCGCCTCGGCCTTCAACCTGCCAGTGCGGCAGTTCCCGAAGACATCCAACACCACGATCACCATCACGACGGCCTACCCAGGCGCAAACGCCGACCTGATCAAGGGCTTCATCACCACACCGATCCAGCAAGCGGTCGCCAGCGCCGAGGGCATCGACACGCTCACGTCCTCCTCGCAGCAGAACACCAGCCTGGTCACCCTCAACCTGCGGCTGGATGCCGACCCCGACCGCGCGGTTGCCGACGTGCTGTCCAAGATCCAGCAGGTCAAGAGCGTGCTGCCTGCCGAGGCGCAGGACCCGATCGTCATCAAGCAGACCGGCGAGCCGTATGCGCTGATGTATCTCTCCTTCAACAGCAAGGTGATATCGGCCTCGCAGATCACGGACTACCTGACGCGCGTGGTGCAGCCGCGTCTGCAGACCATCGATGGCGTCGCCAACGCCCAGATTCTGGGCGGGCAGACTTTCGCCATGCGCATCTGGCTGAACCCCGACAAGATGGCGGCGCTCGGCGTCACGCCGCTCGACGTCCGCAATGCACTGGCGGCCAACAACTTCACCAGCGCCGCCGGACAGGTGAAGAGCGACTTCACGCAGACGACCATCAACGCCGAGACGGCACTCAACGATCCCGTCGAGTTCGGCAAGCTCGTGGTGATGACCCGCGGCGACGCGCTGATCCGCCTCAGCGACCTGGCCACCATCGAGCTCGGGGCGGAGAACGCCGATTCCTCCTCCGTGTTCGACGGCCTCAAGGCGGTGTTCGTCGGCGTCTTCACCACGCCGACGTCCAACCCGCTGACCGTCATCGGCAACGTGCGCAAGGCCTTCCCCGACATCCAGCGCCAGCTCCCCGCCGGCATGGAAGGCGCCATCGCCTACGACGCCACCAAGTTCATCGATGCCTCCATCCGCGAGGTGCAGGCGACGCTGCTCGAGGCGGCCCTCATCGTGGTCGTGGTAATCTTCCTGTTCCTCGGCAACCTCCGCTCCACCCTGATTCCGATCGTGACGATCCCGCTGTCGCTCATCGGCGTCATGTTCGCGCTGCTGGCGCTCGGCTACTCCATCAACCTGCTCACGCTGCTGGCGCTGGTGCTGGCGATCGGCCTCGTCGTCGACGACGCCATCGTCGTGGTCGAGAACATCCACCGGCATATCGAGGAGGGCATGCAGCCCTTCGAGGCGGCGCTCACGGGAGCGCGCGAGATCGCCGTACCCGTCATCTCCATGACGATCACGCTGGCGGCGGTCTATGCGCCCATCGGCTTCGTCTCGGGCCTCACCGGCGCGCTGTTCCGCGAGTTCGCGTTCACGCTGGCCGGCGCCGTGATCGTCTCCGGCGTCATCGCCCTGACGCTGTCGCCGATGATGGCCTCCCTGCTGCTCAAGCCGCACACCTCCAGCGGCGCCTTCAACCGGTTCCTCGACCGCGTGTTCGATGGCGTGCGCCGGCGCTACGAGCGCAGGCTGCACCGTACGCTCGACCGCCGGCCGGTGACCGTGCTGACCCTGGCCGGCGTCATCGCCGCGGTCGGCATCATGTACACGACCAGCCAGAAGGAGCTGGCGCCCGAGGAGGACCAGGGCATCCTGTTCAACATCGTCAAGGTGCCGCAGACCGCCAACCTCGACTATCTGGAGCAGACCACCACCGAGCTCAACAAGGTGTTCGACACGGTGCCCGAGAAGGAGCACGTGTTCCTGATCAACGGCATGAACGGCGATGTGCGCATGGCGATCGCCGGCATGCTGTTCAAGCCCTGGGAGGAGCGCACGCGCAGCCAGAAGGATATCCTGCAGAGCCTGCAGCCCAAGATGGGGGGCATCGCCGGCGGTCTGGCCATCTCGTTCCCCTTGCCCTCGCTGCCGGGCGCGGCGGGCGGCGGACCGCCGGTACAGTTCGTGGTGCAGACGACCGCCGATTACCAGCAGCTGGCGCAGGTGCTGACCGAGCTTCAGGCCGAAGCCGCCAAGAGCGGCCTCTTCATCTTCACCGACACGGACCTCAAGTTCCAGACGCCTCAGGTCGAGCTGAAGATCGATCACGACAAGGCCAACCGCCTCGGCGTGAGGATGTCGGACATCGGGGTCTCGCTGGCAACGCTGCTCGGGGGCAACTACGTCAACCGGTTCAATCTTTACGGCCGCAGCTACCAGGTGATCCCGCAAGTGCCGCGCGAGTACCGGCTGACCTCGGACTGGCTGCAGCGCTACCAGGTGCGCACGAGCACCGGCACTCTGGTTCCGCTCTCGAGCGTCGCCACGGTGGAGGAATCGGTGCAGCCGAACGCGCTGACGAGCTTCCAGCAGCTCAACTCGGCCACCTTGCAGGGCGTGCCGTTTCCGGGACGCACCATCGGCGAGGTCATCGACTTCCTGAAGACGACGGCCAGCCAGAAGCTCCCCGAGGGATTCTCCTACGACTTCCAGGGCGAGAGCCGGCAATACGTGCAGGAAGGCGGAACGCTGGTCATCACGTTCGTGTTCGCCCTCATCATCATCTACCTCGTGCTGGCGGCCCAGTATGAGAGCTTCCGCGACCCGCTGATCATCCTCATTGCGCTGCCGACCGCCATCTTCGGGGCGCTCATACCGATCAACTTCGGGCTCGCCAGCATCAACATCTATACGCAGGTCGGGCTCGTGACGCTCATCGGCCTCATCTCCAAGCACGGCATCCTGATGGTCGACTATGCCAACCACCTGCAGGAGAGGGAGGGCCTCGACCGACGCGCGGCCATCGAGCGGGCGGCCGCCATCCGCCTGCGGCCCATCCTGATGACCACCGCCGCCATGGTGGTGGGCATGGTGCCGCTGCTGATCGCCAGCGGCGCCGGTGCAGCCAGCCGCTTCTCGATCGGACTCGTGATCGCCGCCGGCATGACCATCGGCACGCTCTTCACGCTGTTCGTGACGCCTGTGGTCTACACCTATGTCGCCCGCGAGCACCGCACCCACGGCGCCCCGGCTGCCGCACCCGCGGCCCCGGCCGCGGGCGATGCCGCGGCCGAGCGGCCGGCGCACTGAGGAGCGGACGGGCGGAGGGGGCGCCTGGGCCATACGGCCCGGGGCGCAGCACCGGGCTCAGACCTGGAAACGGGTCGGCAGCAGGAACGCCATTGCGCGGCTGAACATGAGGTCGAACCGGGACGCCGCCCCCAGCCGCTCGATGTAGTGCCCGACCGGGCGGGTACGCTCCTCGACGACGCGGGCGAGCGCCGCCTTGTCTCCCTTCGGTATCCCGCCGAGGTTTCCATAGGAGGCAATTGCCGCGTAGTCCTTGCCCCAGAGCGCGGCGACGAAGGTGAGAGGGCTGAACGTTTCCTTGTGCATCACCACGGAGCGGTGGCCCGTCTCCTTCGCCGATTCCTTGGAGAAGTCCTCGTAATAGGCGGCCCAGTGCCGGCCCGGCCGCACGTGGTGCTCGACGTGGTAGTCGTTGCCGAGGTTGCCGTGCTCGGGACCGGCGTAGTTGGTGGTGTTGCCGTAGTTGTCCTGAATATCCTTGGGATCGACGAGCCCGTGCTGCCAGAAGGCGACCAGCGACTGCATGTTGCCGCCGATGAAGCGCGACACGAAGAGGATGATCGCACCCACGGGATTGAATATCCCGACGATGATGACGAAGGCCCACCAGATCGCCATGCCCCGTACCAGATCGCGAAGCTGGCGGTTCTTCCCCTTCGCCTTGATATAGCGGTAGATCGACACGCCGAAGACGAGATCCAGCCCCTGCTTGAAGGCGTGGCGGCTGAAGTCGAGGAAGCTGGTGCGGTCCAGATGCGCCGTGGTCTGCGAATCGAGAAGGCCGTTGTCCTCGACGTGATGCACATAGACGTGCTGCACCCGGTAGTAGTTGGGCGCCCGCGCGACCAGCATCGCCAGCACGTACTCGAAATAGAACTGCAGCGCGGCGAACAGTTTCTTGATGGGCTCGGAGGCCCCGATCTTCGGCTGGAAGATGCGCGTGTGAATGTTGACGTGGTCGGCGAGCTCGTGCGGGAACTGGAGCAGCAGCAGCGCGGTTCCATAGGCGGCGAGCACGAAGTAGTTGTTGGTCTGCGGCAGGATCAGCAGCAGCGTCAGCGGGATCATCGCCACCGAGTTGCCGACCCAGATGCGCGTGTAGATCGCATCGATGGGATGGTGCAGATGGGTGGAGATCCAGCGGTCGAAGGGGCGCGAGGCAATCGTCTGCTTCAGCCCCTCGAACGTCTCGGGGTAGGCGATGTAGATGAGATAGCAGCGCGCGAAGATGCCGATCGAGAACCACATGGCGAGCTCGGCGGCGATCTCGCCCGGATATGCATAGTTGGGAAAGAAGTTCGGGATCGTCTGCGTCGCCGCCGACATGAGCACTGTCGAGGTCAGGAGGAAGGCGAACGGGGCACGCTCGACAATGGAGCGCGGCAGGATCTTGCTGAAGAGCCAGGCACCCGCGCCGACGAGCCAGTAGAGCGAGCAGCAAGCGATCACGAAGTAGAACGAGCACATCCCCGTGATGAAGGTGTAGCAGCCTCGCAGGAACCCCGGGCGGGCGGCAGGCCGGGCGGAGGCCGGCTCAGCGATCGCGGCAGCGTCGGACACTGGGTTCCTCCGTCGGTTCGCGGCACACACGGAAAATTCGGAATCATGCCATTTGCTGCCATGATCCTATGCCACAGCCCCTCTCTATACTGTTTCCGCCGAAACAGTATGATTCATCAACACTATGCGCCAGCTTGGGTAAACCCCCACAGAAGTTCGATTTTGCGGTGAAGCAGCAATGATTGTATCTAGCGGAACAGCCCTGGCGCCTCAAACCCTTTATCAGAGCCGTCGGAACGGGTCGGTGTTCGATGGTCCCGGCAAGCCTGCAACCCGAAGGAACAGCCTCATGATTGCGATCATCAAGCGTGCAATTGC
The DNA here is from genome assembly GCA_050248715.1 of Hyphomicrobiaceae bacterium. Lineage (GTDB taxonomy): Bacteria > Pseudomonadota > Alphaproteobacteria > Rhizobiales > Hyphomicrobiaceae > AWTP1-13. Next base: position 136,629 of record JBFWRV010000002.1, read on the forward strand.
ACCGTTTGCGATCACCCTCGCGGCCACCTGCGCCCCGGCCCTGGCAGCGCCCAGCGCCGTAGGCGTTTGGATCGATCATACCGGCCGCGGCGCGGTCGAGATCATGGATTGCGGCGGCCGGCTGTGCGGCAAGCTCGTCTGGTTCCAGGACCCGAAAAACAACAAGGACGGCTGCAACTTCCAGATCATCGGCGACGTCAAGCCGGTCGCCGCCAACAGGTGGGACGGCGGCTGGATCGTCGACCCCGAGAAGGACCCCGACAAGAAGTACGACGTCGAGATCACGCTGCTGAACGAGCAGAAGCTCAAGGTCATGGGCTACGCCGGAATCAAGTTCCTGAGCGAGACCATGATCTGGACACGCGCCAGGCCGGACATCAGGAAGTGCAGCACGACGACCTCGACAGCACCCGAATCGACACCCAATCCCGCCGATACGCCGCCCGCCGAGCAGGAGCCCCGGAAGGAGCGAGAGGCGACCGTCACAAATCCGCCCCCGGTCGAGCCCGAGCCGACGCCGGCTCCGGAGGGCGCTGAGCCGCCAAAGAAGACGGCTTCCACCAGCAAGCAGAAGGACTGCAAGGTCGACCTTTCCTTCGCGGTGATCACCTTTCCCTGCCCGGATTGAGTTCACTCGAGTTCGCCGTAACGAATGCGGGGCCTGCCGGCAACGGCAGGCCCTTGCTTTTTTGTGCACCGGCAGCAGTGCTCTTGCGTAAGCCCGCCCAAGCGATCACCCGGGCGGGCTGCAAACATTCGGGGGATGTCAGGAGTGCTGAAGGCCGGCGGGTCGGTCTGACGCAGCGGACCAGCGTGATGATCGAGAAGTCCGCTGCATCGTTAGCGGCTAGGTTGCTTCTCGATCTCGGTCACACGAATTTCGCGACCAGGACATTAGAGTGCGGCTGTCGGCCGCAACATCGCCTGCCATCGCCTGCGCCGCGCGAAGCGGTGCACGCGTGACGGTTGGATGAAGAGTTCGCCGCCGCGCGAGACGATCGTGTACCGGCCAGGCTCGCTAAGGGCGTCGACCAGAGCAGCAAGGACACTCACCGGGGCATCGCTGTTGGATTGAAGGATCGACATCGCTGAACTCCCTGTGGGCTCGAACTTCCGTAACCTTAAGACGGGAAACGGCGGACGCGCTGTGCCGGGAGGTACAAGCGCCAGCGCGTGCTGCCGGTGTTGTCACGCAAGCACCCGCGCACGCGGCATGGCTGGCAGTCCCGCGGGTCCATGTCGCTAGCCTGAGACCAACGCGGCCTATATCTTCCCCGCATCGTCACAAGCGGCTGGCCCTCGGATCAGGGAGCGTGCACGGCCGAGACGCAACGGGGACTGCGCATGCCTGAAGCCTACGACCTCATCGTGATCGGCAGCGGACCGGGCGGTTACGTCTGCGCCATCCGCGCCGCCCAACTGGGCCTCAAGGTGGCCGTGGTGGAGAAGCGGGCCACCCACGGCGGCACGTGCCTCAACGTCGGCTGCATCCCGTCCAAGGCGCTGCTGCACGCCTCGCACGCCTTGGAGGAGGCCGGGCACGGCTTCGCCGCCATGGGCATCGACGCCGAGCCGAGACTCGATCTGGCGCGCATGCTCGCCTTCAAGGACGAGGGCGTCAAAGGCAACGTCGACGGCGTCGCCTATCTGCTCAAGAAGAACAACATCGAGGCGATCCACGGCAAGGCCACCGTGCTCGGAGCAGGCCGCGTCGGGGTCACTTTCCCCAACGGCGACATCCAGCGCCTGGAGTGCAAGAGCATCGTGATCGCCACCGGCTCCGACGTCGCGCGCCTGCCGGCTATTGATATCGACGAGCAGGTGATCGTGTCCTCCACCGGTGCACTGTCGCTGCCGAAAGTGCCCAAGCGGCTCCTGGTGATCGGCGCCGGCGTGATCGGGCTCGAGCTCGGCTCCGTGTGGCGGCGCCTCGGCAGCGAGGTGCTGGTGGTGGAGTTCCTCGACCGCATCCTCCCCGGCACCGACGCCGACGTCGCACGCACGCTGCAGCGCCTCTTGATGAAGCAGGGCATGAAATTCAAGCTGTCGAGCAAGGTGACCGCGGTGGCCCGGAGCCCGCTCGGCAACAAGGTCGCCATCGAGCCCGCGTCCGGGGACAGCGATGGCGACGGCATGATGGCGGATGCAGACGTGGTGCTGGTGGCCGTCGGCCGCGTACCGTACACGGAGGGCCTGGGCCTCGAGGCCACCGGCGTGAAGCTCGACAACCGCAGGCGCATCCTCGTCGACCAGCACTTCCAGACCGACGTGCCCGGCATCTATGCCATCGGCGACGTGATCGCGGGGCCGATGCTGGCACACAAGGCCGAGGACGAAGGCATGGCGGCGGCAGAGATCATCGCCGGAAAGGCGGGTCATGTGAACTACGACGTCATCCCCAACGTGATCTACACCGCCCCTGAAGTCGCCACCGTCGGCAAGTCGGAGGAGGAGCTGAAGGCGGCCGGGGTCGCCTACAGGGTCGGCAAGTTCCCCTTCACCGCCAACGGCCGCGCCAAGGTCAACAAGACCACTGACGGTTTCGTGAAAATCCTGGCCGATGCCGACACCGACCGCATCCTCGGCGTGCACATCATCGCCGACCAGGCGAGCGAGATGATCGCGGAGGCCTGCGTGATCATGGAGTTCGGCGGCTCGGCGGAGGACCTGGCGCGCACCTGCCACGCCCACCCGACGCTGGCGGAAGCGGTGAAGGAAGCAGCACTCGCCGTCGACAGGCGCGCAATCCACATGTGAGGCTCGCATGTCCGACGCGACGTCCCCGACCGCCCTTCCACCCCAGGGCTTCGCGCCGCACTTCCGCAAGAGCCTCGTCACCGACGCGTGGGAGCCGCTGTTCTCGCGCCGCGTCGACGGCTCGGTGCAGATCGGACTGAGGCTCGCCGACAAGCACTGCAACTCGGGCGGGTTCCTGCACGGCGGGGTCATCGCCGCGCTCGCCGACAATGCCATGGGGCTCAGCTGTGCGGGCGAACTCGCCTCGGCGGGAGGCCGTGACGGTCAGTCTCAGCCTCGACTACGTCGGGGCGGCCAGGCTCGGTCAGTGGCTGCAGATCGAGCCGAGGGTCATCAAGACAGGCAAGTCCATGGCGTTTGCCGATGCTCTGGTCACAGCTGACGGCTCGACCATCGCCCGCGCCAGTGCGACATTCAGGGTGTTGGCATAGGTGGCGTCCATGCATGTTCGTATCCTGCCGCAGCGGCTCGCGGGACTTGTCTGCATCCTGTTGCTGGTGGCCGCGACGGCGGTTGCGGACCGGACCGCAGCTCAGTCGCCACCTACAGATGAAGAGTCGGCAGGGCGCGCCCGACGCATCGACGCCCTGTTTTCCGCCCTCAAGACGACGCAGGTCGAAGAGGAGGGCGACGCCATGGTGGCGGAGATCTGGCGGCTGTGGCTGCAGTCGGGGAGATCCGATCTGGATGCGGCCATGCAGCAAGCGACCAACCTGATGAACAGCGGGCTCTCCGTGCTGGCGATGCCGACGTTCGACGACATCGTCGCGAAGGCGCCGGATTGGGCCGAGGCCTGGAACAAACGCGCCACAGCGCTCTATCTCGTCGGTGAGCACGATCGCTCGCTGGCCGACATCGACCGCGTCCTGGCGCTGGAGCCCCGGCACTTCGGTGCGCTCGCGGGCATGGGCCTCATCCGCATCGCGAAGGGCGAGCCGCGCGAGGCGCTTGCCGCCTATCGCCGCGCGCTCGCCGTCAATCCCTTCCTGAAGGAGCGGCACGGGCTGATCCCGGAGTTGGAGCGGCAAGTGGGCGAGCGGCCGCTGTGACGCTTGCCGCCCGGGCGGCAGCTCGTCGCCAAAGCGCCGTGCAAGGACGCCTCAGCCGAAGCGCTTCACCGACGTGATCTCGGCGCCGGTGCGCAGGATGCGCGCTGTGGCCCCGCAGAGGGGTTCCGTCGCCACCATCATGTGGTGCGCATTGGCGTGCAGCAGCCACTCGCTGTCGCGCATGATGCCGACGTGCCCCTTCCAGAACACGATGTCACCGCGCCGCAGCCCGCCGAGGCC